>JAUTXP010000040.1 GCA_030837965.1 Acidimicrobiaceae bacterium
CCCCCCCCCCCCCGACCGGGGAGGATCGCATATCGGGCCCCGTTTAAACGGTCGTGTTTGGATCGCTATGCGGCGAAGTCACGTCTACATACGCACAACTGCGAGGGGCGTGTCACTTCAACAGCGAGGTTGTTCCTTGCGGTGACCTCGACTGACCCTTAGGGGGACAACATGTCGCCGCGAGCGAGAAAGTCCGCGACTTCGGGTCCTCTCGTTCGTACTGGTGAATGAACGCGAGTGACCGGCGTTCGTCAAGCTGGGGAAATGGGGGTCACTGCTTGCCCGGTCTAGGCCGCAGACAGGTAGTGCGGTATTTACATGCTGGAAGCCGGAAGGCTCCGTCCTGAAAGGTCGTTTGTTGACGCATATCGGAAACTTCCGGGGGAGGCGTGCCCACCCACGCCGAACTGGCCGCTTCGCAGCGGCATTCCTGGGCATCCTCACGATGCTCCTGGCGTTACCGGTCGTCCCGGCCGGAGCGAGCCTCGATGATCCGTACTGCCGTCAGATTGACGGTTCGCTTGTCGATCTCTTCAACCGGCCGCTCCCAAACGTCTATGTGGAGGTCCACAGCGCCAACGACTACTGCCATTCCGGTGCAGACACACCGCAAGCGCAGACGGATGCCGCTGGCCATTACATCATCTTTGCTCGTGCCCTTCTGCCCACGGACACCGTGCAGATCGAAGTGTCCCCTTCGGACACCTTCTACGCCGGTATGGGTGCGGCGTCACCGGCGCCCTTGCCGACGAAGCCGAACGTGCTGACTGCCTACTACCTGGTGCGTCCGCAGACCTGGAGTCAGGCCGTACGGTCGGGTGGAAGCATCAACCTCAACGCCTACGGCCTTGTACCCCGGCCAACCGACGATCCGGCCGGTACGGTTGTCGCCGAGGTGCCGGGTGGGTCCCTCATCAATTTGGCCCCGCCCGCGGGTGACTCCCGCACGACTCCGTGGGTGGGATCACTGTCAACCACTCAGGCGGCAGAGGGTTTCTACAGCTTCTACGTCTGTGCGCCGCGTGCAAGCTATGCCGGCCGGTGCAGTACGGCCACTCAGGCGGATCTGTTGTCGGCCGTCCCCGTTCAGCGGGGGTACTACGCAGTCGACAATACTTCGCCGACGGTTAGTCAAGATACATGGGTGCCATCGGACGGTGGCGCGACGGCTTACGTCTCGCAGCCGATTATGGTCAAGGTGGCGGATGCCCTATCGGGCGTGGACGCCACGAAGTCCAGCTTTGTGCTGGAGGACGTCACGGCCGGCACGTCGCGGACGATTTCGGGGAGCGCCGTCAGCTATGCCAACGGCTGGCTCAAGACCACGGCTCAGGCGTTGGTTGACGGCCACCTCTACCGGGCCTCGGTTACGGCCGTTGACCGGACGGGCAACACCGCGACGGCTGCCATGAAGGCTCCCGAGGAGGGTGGGGGTTTTCTGGTCACTCACCAGAGCGCGCAGCCAACTCAGGCCAGCATCAGCATGACCGATTGCTCCCTGAGCCCGGTGACGCCTGGTGCCACTACTCGCTCAGCCACCTGCTCCAACGTGCCGCTCCATCTTGACGCCTCCAGTGTCGTGTTGGGCGGCTCACGACAGGAAGGTGCCGGTTTTCTTGACCAGGTTGTGTCACTCGGTGCCCTCAGAGTGACGACGTTGCAGCAGCGCGCTCTGGCGCAGAACGCTTTCAGCTCGGCACCGGCGCCGCGTAAGCAGCCGGTGCGGTTTGCGGTGTCGCCCTTCCAGGGCGACCGGGCACTTTCCGCGCCGGCCTTCGATGGCGTCCTGCCGGGTGGACCCATCACTCTGCAGGTGCCAGCCGTGTGGACCGACACCCAGATCTTCCTCGATCCGGCAATGACGACGGCCAGCACCGAAACGTGCGCGGACCCCTCTGGCTCCACCAAGGCGACTACCTGCCTGCCCGACCCAGTATCTCGCGATTACGTCTTCACCGTGCGTGATACCACCGACGTAGCGGGGACGGCCAATGCGGAGACGGCCGGTACCGGTTGCACGGTCAACGCCGTTCTGGACGAAAGCTACCTGGCAACGTGTCCCTTGGCCGACCTCCTGACCTTGGCGACTGATCCGCGCAATGCCAGCAGCCAGCCTCTGTTGCCAGAGACGCCGACGGTCAACGACCCCAGCTTTGACCCGCAACTTGAGCAGTTGATCCAGGACCAGGCGGCGGCGGTGGGGGACCGCTTCGGCGGCGCTAGCTGGGAAACGGGCGGACTGGTGACCTTCCGCTTGACGGCTGGTGACGTGCCGGCAGCGCTGCAGAGCAATGCCAAGATCCGGGTGCAGCAAGTGCAGTTTGCGATCTCCGCCCTCGATGCGGCTATGGACACGGTCGCCAACCGTCTCAACCCCCTGTTGGCGCCCGGGATCGCCCCCGGCAGGTCCGGCGACGCCTGGCCGTGGGAGGCCGCTGTCGACGTCGATGTGAACAAGGTGGTAGTGGCGATTGGTCCGGCGCAGGCGCCCAACGACAGCGCCATCCGCAATTCCCTGGCGGACCTGGTGACTGCCGGGACCGTTGCTCCCATTACCTATCAACCGGTTCTACCTCTTGCTGTGGACGAGTCGACGAGCTGCCTGTCGCAGGATGACTGTACGAGTCCGGTCCGGGCCGGGGTGGCGATTGTCCGCCCGGTGGGGGGTAACGCCGCAGCGCTGTGCACTTCTGCCTTCACCATGGTCGACGGCCTAGGCGTCCGCCACGTGAGTACCGCTGGCCACTGTGGTGGCGGAACGTGGCGGCATCACGGCAGCGATATCGGCAATACCACTTGGATCAGGAATAGTGGCAATATTGATTTCCAGGCCTTTCGAGCAAACAACGACACCAGCAAAACGCCCGAAAACTACCTCTACAGGCCCGGCGACCACAATCTCCGGATTGACAAGGAGATTATTAAGCCCAGCGCCACCAAGGGCAACGAAGTCTGCGGTGTTGGCGCAGTTGGAGGCCAGCAGTGCGGCAAGATGGAAACCCACAATGCTTCGTTCAATGGCCAGCCCGGTTATGGCAAGATGAGTGCAGCCGAGACTTGCCATGGCGACAGCGGCGGGCCGGTCTTTAACGCTTCTAACAATCGGGCCTATGGCTTCCACAAGGGCGGCACCGGTGCCAACGGTGCCACTTGCACGACTGGTGATGTTAAGCGGTACTTCACCTGGGTGCTCGAGGTCGAGAAGGCCTCGGGCTATCACGTGCTACTGGGGCCCGCTAGTGCCACTCTGGGATCGGGCCAGCGAATGTACTGCGGCGACTACCTGCGGTCCAATAATGGCCGGTATTCGCTCGTCATGCAGTGTGACGGCAACCTGGTCGCCTACGAGACGGGCGAGTACGGTTCAACGTCATTCTGGTCCAGTGGCACCCACTGTTGTGACCTGTCGGGCTACAGCGCCGTCATGCAGAACGATGGAATTTTGGTGATCTATAGCCCGACTGGCACGGCTAAATGGGCACGCGGTTGTTGTGCCGCTGGGACCCGTCTTACCCTGCAAGACGACCGCAATATCGTCATGTATCGTCCGGATGGAAGCGCGGCCTGGGCATCCGGTACGAATGTCAACTATTAGATATACCTGCAAGGTGAGCTGACGGCCTCCGGCCTCGATGATGGATGTTTCCTCGGAGCCGCGGCGTTTGCGGCATTAACTGCGGATCTCTTAACTGAGTTCGGCCGTTGACCAATTATGGTTTTTGGCTATAGGATTGCAACCTGTGCCAAGGGTGGTCTTCGCAACCCGAAGGGATGGCTGGGATGCAGTACGTGGCAAGGCCTCGAACAGTGTTGCGCCTGACCGGCCGTAAGGTCGGCTTGGGGGTAGTTGTGGCCATCGTGGTGGGGGTGGGGGTCTTCGGGCTGATGCGCCCGCACGGGACGACCGTGGCGGCTGGATCGGCATCTGCGGCGACTGGCACTAAGACGTGCCAGTCGTCCGACGCTGCCAGCGCGGACGATGATCCCTGTACCGTAGAAGCGGATCACCTCGATGCCGTGATGGACACGGTCGCTAGCCGGCTAAACGCGCTTCTGGCTCCCACTGGAACCGCCCTGCTGTCTGGCGCATGGCCATGGGAAGCAGCAGTCGACCTGAATCGACACGTTGTGACTGTGACGGTCGACCCCAGCCAGCGGGTCAAGGACTCTGCCATTCGGGCGGCTCTGGCCGACGAACTGAAGGCCGGCACCGTTCACCTTCGCTATGCATCGGTCCAACCGGTTAGTGCCGATTAGCGGCTCCGATTGCGGCGGCGGGGAGTTCGCTGCGGCGTAAAAGCCCCGTTGGTGTCCGCCCACCAGCCGCACGCCAGCGCGCCCGGCGTGCAGGGGTTGGTGTCGTCGAAGTTCTGTCAGCCGATTCGGTCGACGTAAGCGTTCCCCTCGACGCCGCCCCGTTGCTCAGCGCCCGTGTTGGGCTGCCCGTCGTAGTAGCAGTTGCCGCACCCGTCGCCCACGCTCTCGTCGGTGCCGCCGGCCGGGCCGGAGTTGAACGCCCACTGAGGGTCGATGTAGACGGGGTAGACGCGCGCCGGGTCGCTCGCCCATTTTGACGGGATGGCGACCTCGATGCCCAACCCTGCTGGGTCTTGACCAGCTTCGGCACCGCGGCACGGGCGGTCGATGACGCGGCGGGACCCCGGCGCGACGGCGTCGGGCCACACGGCGTCGTCGGGGAGTGAGGCGATGCGGCCGTGCTCGTCGGGAGCGTGCGAGAAGTCGCCCGCCGGCGTCGATGGCATGGATGGGGCGGTGCTGGCGTCGGGGAGGGAACGGGTTTGAGGTCGGCGGCACGGCCGCGGGCTGCGGCCGCCGCCGGGGCAATGGGCACGGCGGCTGTGATCCCTGCGAGAGCCGCTACGCCCACGAGTGTGTTCAGTAGACGGCGTGCAGCAGAGGTCGAAGTTCGTCCCATTCCCCAGTCCCTTTGGGCTCATCGCGTTCGGGTATCCCGCGGCGGGTGGTGGCCGTGGTAGCCGTCGCGCGGATGCAAGGCCGACGGTAGGGAGGCCGCGGTCCCGCGTCGAGGGGCGGGATGGGGTGCCTTCGGAGACGGTCGTGTTGTCGAACGTCCCCGTTGACGGCAGGCCCTTGCGTGATCGCCCGCTCCGCGAGCGTTTCCAGGTCGAGCGCAAGTTCGACGTCCGGGCGTGGATTGGCAACGGCATTCTCATGGTGTCACCACACAGCGCCGCGCATTCGCTGTGGCGCTTCACGGACGACGACGGCCGCATGCGGGGGTGGTACGCCAACCTCGAAGCGCCACATTGGCGAAGCCCGCGGGCGACCCACACTCGAGACCACGTGCTCGATGTTTGGTTCGACGCGGACGGGACGTGTCGCTTCAAAGATGAAGATGAGCTCGCAGCCGGTGTGTGGAGGTCGGCCGGTTCACCCTCGAAGACGCGGCTGCGATCCGAGCCGAGGGCGAGCGGCTCATTGCCAATTGGCCACGCAGCACACGATGGGACGACTGGACGCCGCCCGGGCCCGACGCGTCGGACGCGTCGGGGGCGCCTGCGCCGGCCCTGCCCGACGCGCTCCATGCGCTCCATGGGCAGCCTGCTTCCCCAGAGGCAATCCTCGCGTTCTGTCGCCACTGGGGATCGTCGGACTAACGAACACCGTCACCGGAGGCACCGTCCGTGATCCCGGCAAGGCAAACGCGCCGGTAGATTCGCCGGCCATGGCTGTGATCGACGAGCACGGGCGGCCCGAGCCTCCGCTGGCGGGCGACGAGACGGCCACGCTCCTCGGCTTTCTCGACTACCAGCGGGCGACGATGGCCCGGAAGTGCGAAGGCCTCGACGCGGCCGGCTTGGGAGCAAAGGTCGGAGCGTCGGCCATGACCTTGGGCGGGTTGCTCAAGCACTTGGCCCTCGTCGAGGACCTGTGGTGCTCCCGATTCCTGCACGGGAACGATCGCGCCGCGCCTTGGGACACGGTGGACTGGGACGCGGACCGCGATTGGGACTGGCACTCCGCCGCCGCCGACACACCCGAGCAGCTCGCAGCGCTTTGGCACGACGCCGTGGACCGCTCCCGTTCCCTGGTGGCCCAGGCCCTGGCCGACGGCGGCCTGGACCAACTGGCCCGCCGCACCTGGCCCGACGGCAGCGCGCCCAGCCTCCGGTGGATCCTCGTCCATCTGATCGAGGAGTATGCCCGGCACAACGGCCACGCCGACCTCCTTCGAGAGTCTGTGGACGGGGCCACCGGCGAGTAGCCGCCGCACCACAGACCCGCGGCGCGGCATCAACGGCCGCACGACCGATGGCCGCACCAACGACGATCGTGCGGCGGGCGACCCGCTATCGGACCTGCGTGATGTCGAACGACGTGCGCCGGTCGGTGAGGAACGTGAAGACGCCAGCGATCCTGACTGCGTGACCGGGGGAGAGCGAAGGCAGTTGCTCAGCGGGGAACCAGTCGAGCTCCAGCACCTCATCCGGTGTCGCCGGGCCGCCGTGCCGGTCGCCAACTGGTCGGCACAGAAAGACGAAGTGGTACAACTGCAGCGACGAGCCGGACTCGCACAGCCGGGAGTCCCAGACCCCGACCAGGTCGGTGGCTTGGACGACAAGACCGGTCTCCTCGAGCGCCTCGCGCCCGGCCCCCTCCGCCGTGAGGCCGGGCTACCCCAGCGACTTCGAGCCGTTGGTGGAGCACTTCAACCGGCGGTATGAGTTCTACGGTCGCAAGCTCCGCTTGGAGAAGGTGCCCTACAACTTCCGGGACACGGCCGCGTCAGTGTCCGCGGCCGACGAGATAGTGGATGGCTTCGCCTTCTTGATGCCCCACCAGAACTTCCCGGACGTGGGCGCCATCCAGCGTGAGGCGGCCCGCCGCAAGATGCTGTCGGTCATCGGCTTCTTCGCCATTCGACGTCCGACACGTACCGCAAGGGCTCGCCCTACCTCTGGTCCTACGCCCCCGCGGCCGATGAAGCCGAGACCGAGGTGGGCGACTTCGCCTGCACGTCGCTGGTCGGGAAGACGGCGGCCTTCGCCGGGCCGGACCTGCGGACCAGTCAGCGACGGTTCGCCGTCTTGCGCCAGCGGTCAGCGGACGACCCGCTCGACGTCTCAGCCCTCAATGCCGCATTGCGACGTTGCGGGATCGAGCCGCCTCCGGTGATCGACGTGAGGTTCAACGACAGCCGAGACGAGGTCGCACGCGTCGAGCTTGGTCTGCGAGACGCCCACATCACGAGCCTGCTCGTCTTCGCCAGCACCAACGACACCAGCCAGTGGGCCTCGAAGCTGTCGGGCCAATACCACCCGGAGTGGATCATGTCCGGCCTGGGCTGGCCGGAGCAGGAGTCCCAGTGGGGGCTGGTCATGCCCGCCCAGTTCAGGTCGAGCGTGTTCGGCGCCTTCGGCGTGAGCAAGCTCCTTCCCGCGTCCGACACGCCGTCCTGGTGGGCGTTCAAGGAGGCGCATCCCGACGACGATGGCGCCGACGTGGGCTACGGCGAGTTCACCTACTTCCACATCGCGTATCGGACGCTGCTTCTGTTGGCGTCAGGCATCCAGATGGCCGGACCGCGCCTGACGCCAGAATCCTTCGCGGCCGGGCTCCAGAAGGCTCGATTCCCGAACCCCGCGGCGGGAATGGCGCCGTACTACCAGAGCCATATCCGATTCGGGCCAGGCGACTTCACCATGACCTACGGCTCGGCCGTGGTGTGGTGGAACGACTCGGCGCCGTCGTACACCGGCGGGGGCATCTATCAAAACGGGGGATGGTGCTACGTGCGACGAGGGGCCCGGTTCTCGCGGGACTGGGTCGACCTCTCGGGCGAGCTGTTCAGCCCCGACCCGCGGGCATGTCGGTGAAAGCGATGACCGTCAGCGTCGGGATGTCCGAGAGGGTCAGCGGCAGGCGCGGGGATCCGGGTCGAACAGCTCCGAGGTGAGGTTGGTCCAGTCGCGGCCGAACCGCTCGCCCTTGCGGACGTAGCACCAGCCGCCCTCCTTGCTGATGCCGCCGCCGCCATAGGAGGGCGCGGTGTCGTTCCACCACACCACGCTCGCTGAGTCGACCATGGAGAAGTCGCCGGGTCCGAAGCCAACGTGGGCCTGGTAGTAGGGCGGGCCGGCCGCGCCCGGGTTGGGGAATCGAGCCTTCGCCAGCCCGGCCGCGAACGACTCCGGCGTCAGGTTGGGCCCTGCCATCTGGACTCCGGACGCCAGCACCAAGAGCGAGTGGTAGATGCGCGTGAAGTTGCCGTCGCCCGCCGGGTCCTGAGGGACGGTCTCGCTCTCGTTCGGACCGGGACCGTCGAGATAGGCCCAGTAACTCGGCGTGTCAGCCTTGGGCAGCAGCTTGTTGAGGACGTAGGTGCCAAACAGGCTGCGGCGGTGGTTGGGCGGGGCCACCACCATCCACTGGGCCTCGTTCTCGTGGCTGTTGACGCCCGACACCACCCACTCGGGTTCGAACGTCTTCGGCAGCTTCGACATGAACTGGGTGATCTCATCGGCCGTGGCCAGGATGAGGATGCTGGTGATCCCGTCCTGTTGCCACCGGGCGTACGTGTTGCTCACGTAGGCCGGGTCGTCGTCACTGCTCTGATCGAGCTCCACCGTGTCCGGCGTGGGCAGGTTGCAGCCTGCAAGCGTGGCGTGCAGCGCGCTGAGGTCGGGTCGCTTGCCGCCCTCTTTGGATGTGACCACTGCGTAGCGCCGTGGCTTGGTCCGCAGGTCGGCGCCCGCGAACTGGGCCAGTCCCGCTCCCAACGTTGAGCACGTGAATCGCCCGAGGCTGGTCTCGATCTCGTCGATGGCGGGGGCGTAGGTCCATGCGAACGGCGCCATCTTGCGGTACAGCTCAGTGGTCGCGTACCCGCCCGACCCCAGCGCGGTGATGACGTGGCGGCGCGAAGCCTCGGGCTGAATCTCTTCGCCGTGGATGTCGTCGACCACCATCCCGAAGGCCTTGGCCTCCTCATCGGCCGCTACCGCCTGCGTGCGGGGCTCGGAGCCGTAGGGAATGTTCACCAACCGCAGCTTGCGACCGTAGAACTCGTAGCGCCGGTTGAAATGATCGATCAGCAAGCGGGCGGTGTAGTTCTGGCCGCTCGTGACGGCGATGCGCACTTCGTCGCGGGTCACTCCCTTGCTCGTGGCCCCGCCGTTGTCGCCCTCGAAGTAGTTGATGCACGGAGGGGACTGCGGGTCCTCGGTTTGACGCGGCGGATCCCCGATGCAGCGGCGCACGCGGGCGGTGTCGACTTGGCCGCCGCCGTCTCGGTCTGCGGCGGGTGGCGCGGAGGTAGTGGTCGTGACGCCCAAACCACCGCCCCCGTCGGCGCAGACCATCCCGGGCGCGCAGTCGCCGCCTTCGCCCGTGCCGAAGTTGCTGGACTGCGCCTTCAGCGCCTCATCGATGCGGTCCTCGGCGCGGGGCGCGAACTCGGCCAGCGCGGGCGGGCCCGGGGGCGTGACGACCAAGGCGAGCATGGCCACGGCCAGCATCGTGACCAGGGCGACGAGGCCGTGGACCACGGCCACCCGGCCTGAGGCCCGCTTCGACCCGCGCTTGGACCCCGGCGCGGCCGCGGTCAACAGATGCTCCTGGCTGCCAACACTGCAATACCGTCATCCCCAGTTGACATATTGAACCCTCTCACGAACGACGAGGATCGGCAATCGAGTGGCGGCTAGACCCCGCGCTCGACTGAGAGGTCGAAGCCCAGCTTGGCGAGCGGCCCCGCGATCGACGCCGCGGCCCCGGCCGCCGCGCCGCAGAGACCGGCAGGCACAGAGTGTCGGCGGAAGGCCTCGGCCACCCTCTCGGGCGTCAGCTCGAGGAGTTGTCGGTGGCGCTGCTCGTGGTAGTCGTCGGGCAGGCCCTCGACCACCAGCCCCTCGATCTCGGCCGCCACCGCGCTGGGCTGCGCGAACCGCATGGCCGACGCACGGGCCAGGTTGTCGATGGCATCGCGCATCGTGTCCACGTCGATGTCGCCCTCGCGCAAGGCGGCCACCTCCTGGTCCATCACTGCGGCGGCCGCCGCGGTGGCGTCGGTCTCGACTGACGACTGCATTCGCAGCACGGTGTTGTCCAGCCGGTACTCGACTGACGCGCTGGCCCCGTAGGAGGCGGCGAGCTGCTCGCGGATGCGCGTGCTCAGCCTCGACCCGACGAAGCCGCCGAGGTAGTGCGCGGCCACGCTCAACGCGACCCGGTCCTCGAGGATCGGCTTACCGGTCACTGCCCCCAGTTGCAGGTTGGTCTGCACTGCTCCAGGGAAGTCGACCACGGCCATCGACCGTCCCGATAGGGGACAGGGCTCGACCGTGTCGTCCTGCCGCGGCGAGACATTGGTCCTCCATGTGCCGAGGGTGGTGTCGAGAATCGTGTCCACATCGGCGCCCGCGCCGACCGTCGACAGATCGCCGGCCACGATCACGGTGACGCGGGCCGGACAGGCGGCCTGGGCCCAGTGCGCTCGTATGTCGTCCGGCATTGTGGCCGTGACCGTCGCCGCCGTTCCATCGCCGGGCACGGCCAGCCGCGACCACGAGGGGAAGGCCGCCGCGGAGAACGCTTTGCCGCTGCGGTACTGCGGCTGGAACTGTTGGATGGCGATCTGTTCGAGGCGGAGGCGCTGAAGCCGTTCGAGCTCGTCCTGACGGAAGGCGGGCTCAGCGACGAGTTCGGTCAGCAAGGCCAGCACCGGCCCCAGGTCGAAGGCGGGCACCGAGGCCGAGATCTGCATCCCCCGCCAATGGGCACCCGCGCTGGAGCCTGCGCCGAACTGCTCCAAGGCCATGGCCAAGTCGTCGGCCGACCGCTCACCAGTGCCCTCGTACAGGGCGGCCGCCGTGGTGGCGGCCACGCCTGCCCTGGCCATGTCCTCGACGCCGACGCCCGCGGGCAGCACCATGCGCAGGTGGACCACCTCGCGGCCCGGCAGGTGGCACAGCACTGTGTCCATGCCGTTGCCCAGTCGCCCCCGGACAAAGGTTGGGAAGGCCCATGTGGGCGGTGCGCCGACCGCCGGGCGGGCCCGCAATGCAGCCTTCACCGGCCGGTCCCGGGTGCGGCGGCGGCATCGGCGTCGGCGTTGGCGTCGGCACCAACACTGGCGCCACTGTTCTCGGGCAGATAGCGCACAACAGTGGGCTCTCTGCCGTGGAGGGCGGCGGCGAACGCGTCTCGGACGGCACCCGGCGTCACTCGCATCTGCTCCTCGTAGCGCACGAAGGTGTGTTGGGGATCCCCGTAGAGGCTGGCGCAGGCGGCCAGTTCGTCGGCCCGGCTATGAGCGTCGGCCACCCGCTCCAGCCAACCCCTTCGCCATTGCGCTTGGGCCCGCTCCACCTCATCCGTCGTGGGACCGTCGGTCGCCAACCGGGCCACTTCGTCGGTCATGGCCTGCCATCCGGCGTCGGCCGAGCCCCCGTCTTTGCCCAGCACCACGAAGCCCCCGAGCGACCCGACCTGGCCGCGCTCCAGCGAGGCAGCGCTTTGGCCCGCCAGCTCTGGCCTGATGACGTGGCGGTGGAAGGCGCTTCCCCGACCCGATGACAAGACGTTGAATCCGACCTCCAACGGAGGCATGCATGCGTCGGTACTCGGCGGAAGGGCGAACCCGGCAAAGATGGCGTCCTCGGGAACGGCGCCCTCCACCACTTCAGGCGGGCCGACCGGCGTCGGCGACACGGCGCTCGCTCTCGGCGGCGGCGGCAGCTCGTCATTCGGGGGAATGCCGCCGAACCAGTGGGCGGCCCGCTCGATGGCGGCATCGGGGTCGACGTCGCCTGCGATGGCGACGACCGCGTTGTTGGGCGCGTAGTGGCGTTCGAAGAAGGCGTGCACATCCGTGAGCGACGCCGCGTCGAGGTCCTTCATGGAGCCGATCGGCAGGTGGTGGTACGGGTGCCCGTCGGGATAGAGGCCTCGATACAGCCGCTCCCACGAATCGCCGTACGGAGTGGTCTCGTAGCGCTGGCGGCGCTCGTTCTTGACGATGCCGCGCTGCTTGTCGAGCGACTCCTGCGTGAGGGCCTCGAGCAGGCCGCCCATCCGGTCGGCCTCGAGCCACAGCACCAGGTCGAGGTATTCGACGGGGACGCACTGGTAGTACTTCGTACGGTCGAACGACGTGGTTGCGTTGTTGAAGCCGCCCGCTTGGTGGATCTGCTGGAAGTGCTCGCCCGCCGCGACCTGGGCCGAGCCCTCGAACATCAAGTGCTCGAACAGGTGGGCCAGCCCGGTTCGGTGCGGCTCCTCGTCCGCCGACCCGACTCGGTACCACACGCTCACGGCCACGATCGGAGCCGCCCTGTCCTGCGAGACGACGACGGGCAGTCCGTTGTCGAGCGTGGCCTGCACGACGGGGAAGGCCCGCTGGCGGGATGGCGCCACCGGGTCCGTGGTCATAGCCTGCGATACTAAAGGTTCAAAATTGAGATATCAATGAGGGGCGTCAGCATTTCCTGAGTCCTTCCCGCCTCAGGCGTCGACGCCTGGAACACCCGGAAAGTGCTTGCATCGGCACCCGTGGCCTGACAGGCTGATATCCCACATGAGCCAGTGCAGCACAACTGGCATCGATCGCTGCGGGACGTTGGGGGCCCATTGAGCCGATCACCGAAGTCGGAGCGCCGTCCGCGCTCGGTGCCGACCGTCTACGGCCTGGCCTCGCTGGCCATCCTCATCGCGGTGGCGACCTTGGCCCTGGTGGTGTCGCCCCCAGGCCCGCCCGCGCTGGCCGAGTTCGCGCCCCGAGCCGAGGACCGGATCGACGAGGCCCTGAAGGCCCAGTCGAGCAGCTTCGGGACGGGGGACGGAGGCGACTGCGCCGCCGGGCAGCAGTGCGCCGACGGCGGGTCGGGCCAGGGCGGCCTCGGGGTCACCACGACGACGACCGGCCCCAAGAACGACGACAAGGACATCGAGGTGGCCAGGGTGCGGCGGTGCGTGGGCGACCCGCCCCGCCAGACCGAGGACCCCCAGTCGCCCCCGTGCGTCAACTACTTCGAGGGCGACAACGGCGGTGCCACCAGCGAGGGCGTGACTCGCGACACGATCACCGTGGCCGTTCCGAACTACCTCGACGATCCGAGCTTCGACGACTTCGTCGACCACTTCAACAAGCGATACGAGCTGTACGGGCGCAAGCTGCGGATCGTGAAGGTCTCCTTTGGCAGCAGCAGGGACGAGAACACGGAGGCTGCGCCGGTGGACGCAGCGGCCGAAGCGCACGCCTTCGCCTACTCCACCTTCTACCTCAACAACCTCAACGCCGAAGTGGTGCAGCGCGCCGCGGCCCGGCATCACATGATCAGCGTGATCCCGTACTCCAACCAGACCACGACCGACACGTACCGCGAGCTGGCGCCCTATGCGTGGAGCTTTCCGCCCGCGGCCGACGAGCTCGAACGCGATCTGGGCGACTTCACGTGCACGTCCCTCAATGGCAAGTTGGCCGAGTTCGCGCGTGGCGACCTGCGCGTCAAGTCGCGGCGCTATGCGGTCCTGCGGAGCAGGTCTGACCACCCCCTCGACATGTCCGGCCTCAACGCCGCCCTGGGCCGTTGCGGTATCGACCCGCCGCCGGTCTATGACATCAAGTTCAACGACGACCGCGACTCGGTGTTGCGGACGTACCTGACCATGAAGGACGCAGGCACCACCACGCTGCTGCTCACGGCTCACGCCGACGACGTGACCCAGTGGGCGAGCAAGTTGCCGAGCGACTTTGAGCCGGAGTGGGTCATCTCCGGACTCGCGATCCCCGAGTCGGAGGCCCAATGGCACGTGGTCATGCCCAACGCCCAGCGGCCGGGCCTGTTCGGCGTGTTCCCGCCCAACAAGTTCCTGCCTGTCGCTGACACGCCTGCGTGGTGGGCCTACCGCGAGAACCATCCCGAGGACTCGTCCGACCCGACCACGGACCGCCACCTCTACGCCCAAGGGGCGACGTGGAACCAGGCCTACCGGGCCCTGTTGCTGTTGGCATCGGGCATCCAGCTCGCGGGCCCGAAGCTGACGCCCGAGACGTTCGCGCAAGGGCTCCAGCGAGCCCGGTTCCCCAATCCTGGGGCGGGCACGGCGCCGTACTACCAAGCCCGCGTCGGATTCGGGCCGGGGGACTACACGATGTCGCGCGGGTCGGCCGTGGTCTGGTGGTCGGACACTGCGCCCGCCTATTCAGGCGGGGGGACCAAGGGCGGGTGGTGCTACGTCCGGCGCGGCACCCGGTTCGAGCGCGACTGGGTCGACGTGTCGCCCGAGCTGTTCGATCCCAACCCCGGCAACTGCCGATGAAGGCGAAGTCGGAGCGCCGCCCGCGCTCGGTGCCGGCCGTCTACGGCCTGGCCTCGCTGGCCATCCTCATCGCGGTGGCCACCTTGGCCCTGGTGGTGTCGCCCCCAGGCCCGCCCGCGCTGGCCGAGTTCGCGCCCCGAGCCGAGGACCGCATCGACGAGGCCCTCAAGGCCCAGTCGAGCAGTTTCGGCACGGGCGACGGAGGCGACTGCGCCGCGGGGCAGGAGTGCGCGGCGGGCGGGGACGGAAGTGGCGGGGGCCTTGGGGTCACCACGACGACGACGGGACCCAAGAACGAAAGGGAAATCGACGTGGCCAGGGTCCGCCGGTGCGTGGGCGACCCGCCCCGCCAGACCGAGGACCCGCAGTCGCCCCCATGCGTCAACTACTTCGAAGGCGACAACGGCGGCGCCACCACCAGGGGCGTGACCCGCGACGAGATCTTGGTCGCTGTTCCCGAGTACCTCGACAACCCGAGCTTCGAGGACTTCGTCGACCACTTCAACAAGCGGTACGAGCTGTATGGCCGCAAGCTCCGCATCGTCAAGATGCCTCGCCAGCCGGGTGACTCCAACACGACGGGCGCGCCCGTGGACGCTGCGGCCGAAGCCCACGCCTTCGCCTACCTCACCTTCTACCTGAACGACCTCGACGCCAGCGAGGTCCAGGCCGCGGCCGCTCGTCGGCACATCATCAGCGTGATCCCGTACGCCAACCAGACGACCAGCGACAGGTATCGCGAGCTGGCGCCGTACGCGTGGTCGTTCGCCCCGGCGGCCGACGAGATGGAACGCGACCTGGGCGACTTGGCCTGCACCTCGCTCAACGGCAAGACCGCCGACTTCGCCCGCGGCGACCTGCGGGTGAAGGGGCGCCGCTTCGGCGTGCTGCGCAGCACGTCGAGCCATCCGCTCGACCTGTCCGGCCTCAACGCCGCCCTCCGCCGTTGCGGGATCGCGCCGCCGCCCGTCTACGACATTCACTTCAAAGACGACCGTGACGCCGTGCTGCGGACGTACCTCAGCATGAAGGACGCGGGCATCACCACGCTGCTGCTCGTCGCCAACGCCGACGACGTGACCCAGTGGGCGAGCAAGCTCCCGGGCGACTTCCAGCCGGAGTGGGTCGTGTCCGGGCTGGCCGTGCCCGAGCAGGAGGGCCAGTGGAACCTGGTGATGCCGAGCGCCCAACATGCCGGGCTGTTCGGCGCCTTCACGCCCAACAAGCTGCTGGCCCCGGCCGACGTGCCTGCCTTGTGGGCGTACCGCGAGGACCACCCCGACGACACGGCGCCCGACCCGAGCGCGGACCGCAGGAACCTGGCCATGTCGTTCGGCTGGACCCAGGAGTACCGGGCCCTGCTCCTGCTGGCCTCGGGCATCCAGCTCGCGGGGCCCAAGCTCACGCCGGAGACGTTCGCCCAAGGCCTGCAAAGGGCTCGTTTTCCCAACCCCGGTGCCGGAACGGGGCCGTACTACCAGGCCCGCGTGGGCTTCGGACCGGGGGACTACACGATGTCGAGCGGCTCGGCCGTGGTCTGGTGGGCCGACTCGGCCCCGGCCTACGGCAGTCAAGGCGTCACCAGGCAAGGCGGCTGGTGCTATGTCCACAAGGGCGCCCGGTTCGAGCGAGACTGGGTCGACGTGTCCACGAGCCTGTTCGACCCGAACCCGGCCAACTGCCGGTGACGCCGGACGACGAGGTCGACGCGGCCGCCAGTGTCCATGCCGCCGCCAGTGACCGTGCGGCCGACAGGGCCGACGCGGCCACGCTCTATGACGACGTGCTGCGCAGGCTGGACCTGGCTCGGGACCGCGTCCGGTCGCTGCCCGCGTCCGACGAGGTGAAGGTGGCGCTTCGGGCGCGGGTCGAACGACTGGCCGACCGGGCCAAGGCCGACCTCACCCGGGCCTCGCGCCGGGTCGACAGCCTGTTGGAAGAGCTGGCGTCCGGCGCGGACGACCACGTCGACCCCTCCTAGGACTGCCCCCAGCCCCAAGCCGGCCCCGAACAGCAGGGCCGAGGGTTAGGGGCGGATGAACATGTCGCGCAGCAGGAGGCGGCCGTCGGTGCTCATCAGCCTGCCGTCGGCCCGGGCCGGGCCCAGCCGCGACGCCCGCACCAACACATGGTTCTGGCCGAAGGCGACGGGCACGAGGGGCAGCAGCTTGCAGAGCTTGTCCTCCACCCGGCGGACGTGGATGATGCGGTCGCCCTCGTCGGTGGCCTTGGCCACGTCCTCGTCGAGCATGGCGTCGACCTCGAGGTCGGTGAAGCGGCTCAGGTTGGTCGACGCCGTGGCCGACGAGTGGGCCACCGGCCGCACATAGGCGACCGGGTCGGGCTGCGGCGGCGTGAGCGACAGGCGGAAGGCGCCATCGAATCCGGTGCCGGTGGTGGCCTTCTGAAGGAACTGGTCCCAGTTCAGGGCGACGGGCTCGACGGCCAGTCCAAGCTTGTCCCGCCACTGGGCGGCCACCGACTCGGCGAGAGCGCGGTGGTGGAACTCGTCGTTGAAGTACAGCTTGATCGGCGTGGTCGGCAGCTTCACGCCCGAGGCGTTCGGGGGCGCGGCGAACGAGCAGGCCGAGTCGCGATAGGCCCGGCCTGCCGCGGGGGGCACGAAGCCGGTGGCGGGCAGCCTGCTGTCGCCGTAGACCTCGTGGGCGATGCGCTTCCTGTCCAGCGCGGCACTCAACACCTGGCGCAGATCGGTGTCCCGCAACGGCGACTCTTCGCCCGCGGGCAGGCCGATGTACTCGACCTGGCCGTTGGCCCCGCTGACCAACGACGCGGCCTCGTTCTGCCGGACCTCGGCCACGTGCTCGTCCGGGACGGCGGCGATGTCGACCTCGCCCCGCTGCCACGCCGCGTAGGCCGCCGGCGCGTCGGGCATGACCCGGAACTCGACCTCGTCGGCCCAGCCCCGCCCGCCGTCGGTGACGGCCTGGGCCCCGCCCGCGTACCGGGGCGACCGCCGAAGCCTGAGCTCGTGTGCCCCCGGCTCATACGGCGTGGCCAGTGCGTAGGGCCCGCTGCACACGGGCGCCCGGGCGAAGGCGCGGGGGTCACGGTCGGCGGCGGCCGTCTGCACCGGCGCAGTGGCCGGGTCGGCCAGCGTCCGCACGAACTCGGGCTGGGCATGGTCGAGGCGGATCTCCAAGCTGTAAGGCTCGATGACACGCGCGCCGACGAAGAGAGACCGCCGGTCGTCGCCGTTCTCGGCCGCCGTCCGGTAGGCCTCGTAGCCCAGCACCGGGGCCATCAGCGAGGCCGAGTGGCTGGCCGTGGCCGGGTTGGCCAACCGGGCCAATGACCGCACCACCACGCGCGACTCCACCCGGCTTCCGTCGCTGAACACGTGCTTGCGCCCGAGCTTGATCTGGATCGACTTGCCGCCGTCGGAGACCACCCACGACTCGGCCAGACCGGGCCGCAGCTCGCCGCTGATGGGATCGACGGTCACGAGCGTGTCGCAGAGAAGCGAAGAGATGCTCTTGCCCGCGGTGTCGGACGCGGCCGCGGGGTCGAGCCCGTTCGGCGCGGTCGTCGCCACCGTGAGCACGCCGCCGCGTCGGACGTCGGCTCGCACCGCGGCGGCCTTGGGCGGCTCCTGGCCGGGGATCGTGCACGCGCTCGACAGCGCGCCTACCGCCAACGCCGCGGCCGCGGTCACGGCCCGTCGGCGGCTTGCCGTTGCATGAGGTGGGACACGCTGATCGCCCACGACCGCCACGTCCTCCGGACGGGCACCCGATGCGTGCTCGCGAGCGGCGCCGGTCACGGGGCCTTCGGCTCCTGGTTGGCCGTCATCTTGATGGCCCGGTGGATGGGCAGGTTGGGCGGCGCCGTGCCATCAGCCGTGGTGTCGATGTCCAGGATGAGGCCGCCGTATTGCGGCCCGATGTGCAGCGTCGACTTGAACATCACGTCGGACCCGTCGTCCCCGCTCACCACCCGTCCCACCAGCTCGACCGCATACGAGTCGAGCGGCGCACCGCACGCGTCCACGATGGCCTTGTCCACGACAGTGGACCGCCACGACAGCGCCGTCGTCCCGTCCGTGCCCGCGGCGTCGAAGGTGGCGCCGATCTCGAACGGGAGGCGCACGATCGGGATGCCTGGATACCCGGGGCGAAACGGCACCTTGCTGCCCTCCTGCATGATGGCGGCCAGGTAGAGCGCGGGTCCCGCGCCTGCCGGGCGGGGCAGGTCCTTGGGCACCGCGCCGGGCGGGTCGACCGTCTCCACCGGCGTGGGCAGCACGCGGTACGTGGTGGTCGTCGTGCCCGCGGCCGGATGGGCGACGCTGGTGGAGAACACGTAGCCCCCGGTCGGCTCGGCGGCCACGTCCTTCACCGTCACGACCGAGTTCCCGGTCAGCGGCACGTCCAAGAGGATGATGGTTCCTGCCTGGAGCACCCCCTCCGTCCGGAACAGGTAACTGCCGGGCGCGGGCGGGCCCTCCATGAAGTTCTTGGCCTCCCGCTTGGGCGGGTCCAACGGGTTGCGGGCCGGGCACTCCTTCGACGGCTTGGGCAGCCTGGGCAGTGTGAACGGCACGTCGGGCCCGTCCTCGATTCGCGGGCGCGACAGGAACACACTCGCGGTCGGCGCCGTGAGCATCAGCGGAGGCAGGGGCGCCTCGGCGACCTTCTTCACCTTGGCCCCGAGGACCAGGTCGACGGGCACGTCCTTCGACCCCGTCTCCAGCTTGGCCAACGGACCGCTGCACGCGGCGCTGACCACGGCCATGGCCAGCAGCAAAGCGACCGACACCCGTTGCTGCCTCATGCGAACTCTCATCACGGCCCCCTTCTCGGATCGAGCGGCGGCCCGCCGCCGAAGTCGGCCAGGCTGACCGCGCCCTCGCCCTGTTGATGGGCCAGCAGGTTCACGAAGAGCTCCTCGGCCTGTCCGAAGCCCTGGGTGGCGACGAGGAGCTGGTACGACTGGGCGTCCGGCGCCAAGGCCAGCAGCATGCGCTGCTCGGCCAGCCGCAGCGTGAACAGCGGCCTGCCCCCGATGCGCTCGAGCTTGAACTTCCCGCCCGCGGAGCGGAGGATGGCCTGGCGCACCTCGCGGTCGCGGCCCTTCAACGCAGGCTTGATCACGGCCGTCTGCAGCGTCCCTTGGACCACGCCCGCCCCGTCCCGGATGGCGTAGAAGCGGCCCGTCGCGGCCAACGAGACGTCGTAGTAGAACTCGAAGGCGTCGCCGCCGTGCTGGTTGGGCTCGAAGCGGTAGCCCAGCAGCGAGTCGGGGACGGTGGGCAGCGGCGGCACCGTCGGGCTGTGGGCCTTCAGGTCCACGTCGCGCACGCAGCCGCCCAACGCCAGCACGGCCACCACCAACAGCAGCGCGGTGCTCGCCCCCGGTCGCAGCCGCCGCACGCGTCGCACCTGTCGGGCGGCCAGCCGCGCCACCGACCCCACTCCTCTGATTGCGAAGCGAAGTCCGGCCATGGCCTTGGCCCGGGGCGACCATGGCCACCACAGGTTCGGGATGTCGTTCTCCCACGGGTCCTTCAGCGAGGCGCGCGACGCGAAGGCCAATGCCCGCATGAGCGGCGACTGGCCGCGTACGAGCCTGCGTCGTAGGCCACGGCTGTACAGCTCGGCCTGCTCGGCGTCGGCCGAGCGCACATCGCGCGCCAGGTCGCCCCACAACGCGCGTGTCACCAGCCAGGCCAGGTTGGCGTGCTCCTCGCTCTCGTCCAGCACGTCGAGGAACTCGATGGGCGTAAGCGTGGGATGGCCGAAGTTGAAGTCGATGGCCACGTCCCGAAGCTCGGCGTAGGTCACGCCGATCCGGTCCCGAGGGCCGCCCCGCGCCGCCCACACCCGTCGTCGGGCTCGTCGGCCCATCTTGAGAAAGCCGGGATAGAACAGGCACAGCAAGGCCAGCGCGGCGGCGATAGGGAAGAGCTTGGCCAGCCAGTACTGCACCGTCTGGTAGAGCAGGGCCAGGCCGTGCAGCCGGATGGGGAGGTACACCACCGCACCCAGTTCCTCGGTCGGGCGGATGGTGGGCTGGTCGTTCTTCTCGTTCTGGGACAGGCTCGACTTGGCCCGCGGCGGACGGCCCACGATGGGCACCCAGCCCGACCCTTCGAACCATGCCTCCAACCACATGGCCCCGTGTTTGGGCCGGATCTCGACGTGGTCCTCATGGGGCTCGCCGCCGAAGTAGCCGTACCCGACGCGGGCGGGCACACCCGCCCATCGGGCCAACAGGGCCTCGCCCGCGGTGATCTCGTACGGCGACGCCTCCTTGCCCGCCAGCATGTCGGCCACGCGCGCGGGCGGCACGTCGACGGGGTTGCCCGCGCCCGCGGCGATGACGGCCTCGTACAGCTTGGAGCGTACGAACTGGAGTCGCTCGTAGAGGGGAAGGCCCTCGGGGATGTCGTCCAAGAGCTGTTGCACCTCGGGCGGCGCCGGGGGCGTGGCCAGGAACGGCTTCAGGGCCGGGCCTGGCGCGGCCGCCTTGAGGAGAGTGGCCGCGTCCGGCGGCTGGGCCGCCTCGACCGTGTACTTGGTCCCCGCCCGCACTCGCCCACCCAGTCGGAGCTGTTGGGTGCGCGGGTCCACCTGTGTCCCGTCGGGCCTGCCCGCGATGTCGATGGCCCCGGCCACGGTGGGCACCACCCGGCCCTCGAGATCGGTGATGGCGAACTCGACCTTCAGCCGCTTGTCCGGCGCCGTCTCGGCCGGGCCGCCAGGGACCTGGCCGCTGTCGGGCACGTCCAAGAAGCGCTTGGGATCGAACGGGGGAGTGAGCCACGCGTTGTCCTGGTAGACGTCGAGCACGCCCATGCGCCAGGGCAGCGAGATGTTGGTGCGGACGGTGAAGATCACCCGGTCGCGCGACGGTGGCGGCGTCTCCGGCTTGCGGGGCGGGATGACGGTGGTGTCCTGCTGGTCGGGATACAACAGGCCCGACTGGCTCACGACCACGAGCAGGGCCACCAACCCGGCGAGCATGGCCCCGGCCTTGGCGAAGCGGCGCACCTCGAAGGCGCCTCCGGTGGCCCCCTGCCCGGCCAGGTCGGCGCCGAAGGCCACGGCCAACGCGGCCACCATGAGGACGAGGGAGACGATGACGCTCACCAACTCGGCCGCAGGCGGCTGCACGAGCATGGCGGCCACGACCAACGGCGCAGGGATGACGACGGCCAGCACCGGACGGTCGGTGGCCAACGCGGCCGAAGCACCCGTGACGGCGATGGACGTGAGCAGGATGACGAGAAGGAACCGCCATCCGGGATCGAACGGGATGGGCGGCGATGTGAGTCCGCCCGCCTTGAGCGCCTCGACCACCAGCGAGGGCAGGTTGGCCGTGCCGCCGGTGGCGTCGGGGGCGATGAGGACACCACCCAGCACCACGGCCACGGGCATGATCAAGAACTGCACGACCACCGGGATGCGGGTCCGGTAGGACAGCCACACCATCCCCGCGCCGAGCAAGGCGGCGAGGACGCCAACCAGTCGGGCGGTGAGCCCGGTGAACACGCCGCCCGCCATCCAGCCCGCCGCCGCGCTGGCCAGCAAGGCGGTGGTGCAGGCCAGGAACGGGCTCGTCAGCGCGGCCGACGCGTCCTCGGCCTCATCGGTGTGCGCCGGGTCGTCGACGGGCGCGGGCCCGCCGGCCGAAGGGGCCGCGGCCTCGCCCAGGCGCAGCTTCTGCGGGTCGACGTGGCCTGCGTCGACGACGGGGTCTTCGAGGATCGTCATCGGCGGGTGGACACCACGTGGGCGAAGACCGTTTGCAGGGGAGACGTGGCCGTGACCTCGACCACGTTGCAACCGAGGCTGCCGGCCCGGTGATGAGCCAACGGGTCGGTGTCGTCCCACACCACGAGCACGAGCAGCATCGACGCGCCTTGTTGCAGCAGGAGGCGCAGCCGGGCCGCGCCCTGTTGCGACAAGCCGGGCGTGATGACGACGTTGTGGGACGAGCGGTGGGGATCGGCGAACAGTCGGTCGAGGGCGACGGTGAAGTCGATGGGCTCGCGCTGGACGGCGGCCAGCCGGTCGAGCATGGGGATGAGCTTGGGCTGGCCACGGTACGAGTTGGCCAGTCGCTCGGAGTTGACGTCGAGGCTGACCGAGAACCCGTCCTTGAGGTGCTTGCTGGCCAGCGACGCGGCCACCCGGACCCCGGTCTCGAACGTCTCCGAGTCCTTGCCCGGGCTGTGGGCCCCGGCCTCGGAGTTCAAGTAGATGTTGACCCGGTCGGTGATGCCCTGCTCGGCCTCGCGCACGAGGTACTTGTCGTACTGGGCCAGGGCGCGCCACACGATGCGACGGGGGTCGTCGCCGTGGACGTACTCGCGCATCCCGTAGAACTCGAAGCCCGTCGGCCAGGGCTTTGACACCGGCGGCCGGATGGGCGGGTCCTCCCACTCGCGGCTGGTGATGCGGTCCATGACCCGCTCGCTGCCGGGGTGGACGATGACGTCGATGGCGGGCGCGATCTGCTGGCGCCGCTTGGTGAGCCCGAACGGATCGCTCCACTCTGCGAAGAGGGGCCCCACCTTGTAGATGCCGCGCATGATCGGGCTGAAGCCGTACTCGTGGGCCACCGACTGGCCGCCGGGCAACACGGGCACGGCCACGCGCACGGGCGTGCCCAGGTGCTCGTCGAGCTGCTCTTCGATGATGATGCCGGACAGGCGGCGCTTGGCCGTCAGCGTGATGCGCACGTTGACCGGCTTGTGGGCGCGCATCCGCGAAGGGATGTCCGAGCGGTCGGTGTCGACGCTGAGGTTGCGACGGCCGAGGGCCCACGCGGCCACGAGCACGGCACCGAGCCCGAACGACGACAAGGCCAAGCCGCGGCTGCGCGCCGCCCGCCCTCCGAACCAGAGGCCGATGGTCGACACCGCTACGGCCAACCCGACCGGCGTCAGCCCCACCCGCCGCTCGACCATGCCGAGCAGGCCGCCGGCGGGGCCCGACCGGCGGGTCCGCCCTGCCGCGACGGGGACGACGACGGCGACCGGCGGGGCGCCTGCTTCGGGCCCGCCGGGCGCGTCAGCAGTGCCGGCGGTCTCGGCGTCAAGCGCCTGGGTGTCGACGGGTGTGGCCACTCGACCTCTCAGCCGCTGACGCGCTTCATGCCCGTCGGGACCTTCACCCGGTGCACGATGCGGTCGACCACGTCGGCGATGGTCTCGTCGCGCAACTGGGCCTCGGGCGTCATCAGCAGTCGGTGGGCCAAGACGGGGAAGGCGAGCTGCTTCACGTCGTCGGGCAGCACGTCGTCGCGGCCTTGTGATGCGGCCATGACGCGAGCGGCGCGCATGAGGGCCAGCGAGGCCCGGCTCGACGCGCCCATCTGGAGCGACGGGTCGGTGCGGGTGGCCTGCACCATGTCGGCCACGTAGTAGAGGACGTCGTCTGACACCGTGACCTTGGTGGCCCACTTGATCATCTCGACCACCTCTTCGACCTGGATGACCGGCACCAAGTCGATGATCGAGTCCTGGTCCTGGTGCGAGCGCATCACGTCGACCTCGGCGTCACGGCCCGCGTAGCCGAGCGACAGCTTGAACAAGAAGCGGTCGAGCTGGGCCTCGGGCAACGGGAACGTGCCCGCCAGCTCGATGGGGTTCATGGTGGCCAGCACGAAGAAGGGGCTGGGCAGCGGGTAGGTCACGCCGTCGAAGGTGACCCGGCGCTCGGCCATGGCCTCGAGGAGGGCCGACTGGGACTTGGGCGTGGCCCGGTTGAGCTCGTCGGCCAGGAACACGTTTGCGAAGATCGGGCCCTTGCGGAACACGAAGTCGCCGGTCTTGCGATCGAGCACGGTCGAGCCGGTGACGTCGGCCGGGAGCAGGTCGGGCGTGCACTGGATGCGCGAGCTCTGGGCCGAGATGGTCTGGGCGATGGAGCGGGCCAGCATGGTCTTGCCGGTCCCCGGCATGTCCTCGAACAGCACGTGTCCGTTGCCGAGCATGGCCACCAGCGCCAAGCGGACGATGTCGTCCTTGCCCTTCATCACCTTGCCGATGTTGTCCACCATGAGCTCGAACCGCAGCCCGAACTCGTCGCTGGTGAGATCTCGTCGGGAGGCGCGGCGGCGTCCTGCGTGCGAAGTCCGACGGTCAGCCGTCACGGCCATCGTTGGTGCCTTTCTCTGAGTTCGTTGAGGTCCCTGGGATCCCTGCGGTGAGGACGGAGAGCACGTGGCCCACCCGGCTTCCCGATCGTTCGATGACGTCGTTCGACGCGGCGAGGTAGCTGCGCAGCACGCGCTGGTCGTTGGTGACCGCCTCCGGCGTGCCCACGGCGACGACCTCGCCGAGTTCCATGGCGATCAGCCGATCGCTCATCGACGTGATCAGCGGCAGGTCGTGCTCGATCACGAGCAAGCCGCATCCGGTCTCGCGCACGATCCTGATGAGGGCCGGGCCCAGCGCCTCCGTCTCGGCCTGTGCCAGTCCGGACGAGGGCTCGTCGAGCAAGAGCATCTTGGGCTCGGCCGCCATCTGGCATGCGACCTCGACGGCCCGCCGGGTACCCGTCGAAAGCTCGCTCACGAACTTGTCGGCGAAGGCGGCGAGACCGAGCACCTCGATGTAGCCGTCGACGCGCGTGGCAATCTTGCGCTCGCTCTCGCGCACGGGCGGGGCCCAGAACGCAGCCAGCAACGAGGACTTCGACGCCCGGCGCTCCAGGGCCAACGCGATGTTCTCGCGGACAGTCAGCGGCGGGAACAGCCGGGCGCTCTGGAACGCGCGCCCCAGGCCGAGCCTGGCCCTGGCGTCGGGCGACAGCTTGGACACGTCCCCGCCGTCGAGCAGGACCTCGCCCGCATCGGCCGGTACGAAGCCCGACACCACGTCGAACAGCGTCGTCTTGCCCGCGCCGTTGGGCCCGATGATCCCGACCACCTCGCCGGGCGCGACCGAGAAGGACACGTCGTGCAAGGCCCGCACGCCGCCGAAGGCCACGCTGGCGCCGCGCACCTCGAGTGCGGGCGTGGGCTCTTCCGCGCCACTGGGGCGAGCGGTGCGCCTGCCCCGCGGGACGGCGCCGCCGATGGAGCCGCCCATGAAGATCGAGCGGATGAGGTCGGGCCGCTTCAGCAGCTCCTCGGTCGGCCCGTCGAAGCGGATCTCACCCTTCTCCATGAACACGGCCCGCTCGGCGATGGTGAGGGCCACGTTGAGGGACTGCTCGACGAGGATCACGGTTGTCCCATTGGCCCGGATGCCCCGCAGGATCTCCAGCAACCGCTCGATGACGCTCGGCGCCAGCCCGAGCGACAGCTCGTCGATCATCAACAGGCGCGGGCGCATGAGGAAGGCCTGGCCCAGGGCCAGCATCTGCTGCTCCCCGCCCGACAGCGTCCCGGCCTTGGCATCGAGGCGGTCGCGCAGGATGGGGAAGAAGTCGAGCACCTCCTCGACCGAGTCCTTGAGCCCTTCGGCCTCGTCCTTGCGCATCCACCCCGCGGTGGTGAGGTTCTCCCTGACCGTCATCGAAGGGAACACAGCGGCCCCGCCCGGCATCATCACCGAGCCGTAGCGCGCGTTCTCATGGGCAGGCGTGTGCGTGATGTCGCGGCCGTCGAAGAAGATGGCGCCGTTGTCGGCCTCGTGGACGCCCGCGATGGCGCGAAGCAGGGTCGACTTGCCCGCCCCGTTGGTGCCGAGCAGGGCCACGCACTCGCCTTGCTGTACGTCGAGGTCGACGTTGAACAGGATCTGCACGCTGTCGTAGGCCACGTCCACGTCGCGGCAGACGAGGATCTTGTCGGTGCCCACCTCCTGGGCCCTGCGCACCTCGTCGCTCGCGGCCGCCGCGGCGCGAGCGGCACGGATGTCGCGCTCGATGGTGGAGGCCGTGCTCAAGATGATGAGGCCGCCGATGACATAGAACGGCGAGAACATGATCACGGCCTGCTGGAGCGGAAGGCGCTGGCCCAGGTTGATGAGCACGGGGCCCACGGCCAGTCCCACCAGTTGGAACGGCACGAACACCTGCATCCCCAGCCCTCGGACACGGGCCGGGATGACGAGGGTGCTGATGGCGGTGGAGGCGGGCAGCAGCATGCCGTTCACCACGGCGAGGAGGACGCCGAAGACCAGGAACACGTAGATGTTCGGGGCCAGGCCGTTGACGATGGTCACCGCCGCGGAGACGAAGAAGATGCCGCCTTGGAAAGCCACGATGCCGGAGGGGCGGATGGCGAGCATGCGGTCGGCGAACGCGCTCCCGAGCATGAGGGCCGGGATGCCGAGGCACGTCTGGACCATGGCGAGGGTGGCGCGCTGGCCCGCGTCGAGGAAGAACTTCTCGGCTTGGATCAAGCCGATCACCACGCTCACCGGGATGGTGAACTGCAAGACCGTGGCCGCGTATGCGTTGCGCCGCAAGGTCCGGATGGACCACGCGCTGCGCAACGCCTCCTGCAACGTGGGTGGGGCCTGCGGCCGGGCCGCGTCAACGCGCGACAGGCCCAGCTCGAGCCGGTCCATGCCGCCGCGCACCGGCTCCTTCAACAAAAAGGCCAAAGCGCCGCACAGGATGCCGGGCACGGCGAGGACGAGCACGGCCGACCGCCATCCGTATCTGACCACGAGGTAGCCGGCGACGGGGAGGCCGATGATGTGGCCCAGGCTCCCGATGACGGAGATGAAGGCGACGACGCGCGCCCGGGCCCGCGATGGGTAGTAGTCGGCCATCAGCGGGAAGCTGGCCGGCCCGCTGACCACGCCGGTCGCCATGCCGATGAGCCGGGCGCCGAAGTACATGCCCTGCCCCGTGGCGAGGGCCTGCATCACGGTGACCACGTTCGACCCGACCACGCCGACCTGTACCAGGCGCACCCGCTTGACCCGGTCGACGAGGTACCCCGCGGGCAGCCCGCCGAGCAGGGCCAAGAAGCCGGTGATGGCCCCGAAGTTGACGAGCGTCTGGATGGACAGGCCGAACTCGGCCCGCAGCTCTGGCGCGATGAGGCCGAAGGCGATGTTGTCCCAACCCGCGAACATGGCCGACAGGCCCATCACGATGATCGGCATCTTGGGGCCGGGGATGCTGCGGGGGTCGATGGTCCTGACGTAGGTGCGGGCCCGTTGGGACAACGGGGGCTTGGCCGCCTTCGACTCCTCGCGCTGCGATGCGGCCGCCTCGGCCAACAGCGTCTCGTCCAGGGCCGCGTCGGCCATGCCCAACTCGACTTGGCGCTGGGTAGGGACCGGCTTGCGCAGCCGACCGTCCTTGAGCCGGGCCGACTGCTGGTGCAGCGGCTCGATCTCGGGACCTGCGGCCACCGGCGGGCCCGCGGCCTCGGGGAGGAAGTCGGCCTGGCCTGCGATGCGCTCGTCGGGACGGGTGTCGACGGTGCTAGCCATTGGCCGGCTCCTTCTGGCCCACGCGCTCGCCGCTGCCGTCGGTCGTGCCGTACCGGTCGAGGGCCCACTGGCGATCGAGCTTGTAGAGCAGCGCGGCCCCCTCCTTGGGCTTGCCCCGCTGCTCGTCGAGGTGGGCCCGGGCCATGGCCTCGCCCGCGCGTCGCTCGCCCATCAGCGACGGCACCGGGATCCGCAGGCGCACGGCCAGTCGGCGCAAGGCTGCGTCACGCGTGTCGTACAACACCTGGGCCAACCCTCCTGGCGAGGCGATCAAGAGCAGCAGCGCCCCGGAGCCCGACGCGGTGTAAACGAGGAGCGGGTTCAAGGCGAAGATGTTGAGCAGGCCCATGAAGGTGAAGCCCAACAGCGGCCCGACGATCCCGCCCAGCCCGCCGATGACGGAGTACATGAACATCTTCACGCTCATGTCCGGGCCGAACGTCTCAGGGGGCACCGCTCGCAGTTGGTAGGCCACCAGCGCGCCTGCCAACGCGGCGAGGAACCCCGCCACCGCGAAGGCGGTGAGCCGGGCCCGCAGCACGCTGATGCCGAAGGACTGGGCCGCCGCCTCGTTGGCGCGCGTCCCGATGAGCACCCTGCCGAGCCGGCTGCGACGCAGGCCCATGACGGCCAGGCAGCAGCCGGTCAGGACGAAGAGGCAGAAGTAGTAGAAGACGCGCGTGTCGTCGAGGTCCATGCCCAACAACGAGGGCCGCTCGACCGCGGTCGGCAGGAAGCGCCCCAGGTAGAGCTTGTCGAGGAACAGGGCCCGGGCCGTCACCGCGAACGCGAGGGTGGAGATGGCCAGGTTCAGGCCGCGCAGCTTCAGGGCGGGGACGCCCACGATGATGGACGTGGCCGCGCCGACCGTCCCCGCCGCGGCCAAGGCCAGCGGGAAGGGGAGGTGCGAGCTGGCCGCGGCCCAAGCGCCGATGGCCGCGAACCCGAATTGGCCCAGGCTGATCTGCCCGGCCCAGCCGGTGAGGATCAGCAACGACAGGCCGACGATGGCGTAGATGGCATAGGTCGTGGCCTGGGTTGTGGTGGTCGACGACAGGGCCCACGGCAGGCCGAGCCCGACGCCGGCGACCGTCACCGCGCCGATGCGCGTCCACGACTTGACCTGGGGAAGCGAGCGCAGCTCACGGGGGACAGGCCTGACCTCGCGGGTCACCTCCGAGCCGGTTGGATCGTCGCGCTCGCGGTGGGACTGACGGCTGCGCTGGAGCAGCAGGAGGCCGCCGACGAGGAACATGAAGGCGGCGTCGAACGGACGGGGCGAGCCGTACGCGAACTGGGCCGCGGTCTGGAGCAGCCCGAGAGTCAGGGCGCCGACCGCGGCCATGGTGAGGCTCTGGAAGCGGGCCATGACGGCCACGGCCAGGATGAGTCCGAGCTGTTGGGCCGGGATGGCGAGGGTCTGCGTCTGCGGCGGGATGTTCCCGCCGAAGGAGGCGAGGATGCCGGCCAGTCCAGCCAGCAGGCCCGCGATGAACCACACCCTGGCCGTGACCCGGTGCACGTCGACGCCGAGCGTCTCGGCCCGAGCCGGCCCTTCGGCCGCGGCGCGGATGGCGACGCCGGTCTGGCTGCGGCGCAGGTATCGGGTGAGGCCGAGCACGGCGGCCACCGCGGCGATGACGAGCAGGACCTCGGACTGGTGCAGCGTGGCCAGCGGGCCGATGTGCCAATCGAAGTCTCCAGGAGGCCGAGTCGACCGGGCCAGCACCCGGCCGTAGGCCGCGGTGTCGCTGCGGGGCGGGAGGAACAGGCCTTGGAGGTGGTCGTTGGCGCCGGCCAGGGCCTGTCCGGCGAAGAGGGTGACCAGCGTGAGCATGATCCGAGGAGACCGTTGGAAGCGTCGGAGGAGGGTGAGGGAGGCGGCCCACGACACCAGCGCGCTGAGCCCGAGGACGACGAAGAACACGATGACGAAGTTGATGTTGCGGGCCAGCGGGCCAGGCTCGCGGCTGACGCATCCGCACACCGAGCGCACGCCGTCGAGCAGGAGCTGGCCTTGGACGAGGGCGAGGAACAGGCCGCCCGCGGTGGTGGCGACCTGAAGCTGGGCGAAGTTGATGAACCGGTTGGCGCGGAACACGAGGATGACGGCCACGGCGTGGAGCAGCAGGGACGACGCCGAGGTGATGCCGAGCACATACAGGCCGAGCACGGGCCTGCGGGGCAGGAGCTGGATCAGCCCGAGCATCACGACGACGGCGATCAGCTCGTTGCGGTAGTCCCCGTCGCGCAGGGCCGACCAGATCCTGCGGCCTGCTCGTTGGGCGGCGGCGTCGCCGCGTGCTTGGGCTGCCACTTCAGTCGCCGTCGACGGGGACCAGGTTTGTCGACAGCAGCGGCTCGCTCGACAAGAGGGCCTCCAACATCATGAGCTGGCTGGACGTGGCCTGGCTCGAGGCCACCCGCCTGGCCTCGTCGGCGTCGCCGCCCTTGATGGCCTGGAGCAGCTCTTGGTGTTCGTGGACGATCTCGTCGCCCCGCGCCCGCAGGCCCAGGCCGAGCAGCATCAGTCGTTCGAGCTGTTCGAGGACTTGTTCGAGCACGTTGGCGAGGAAGCGGTTGCCGCCCAGGCGGGCCAGGGTGACGTGGAAGCGGGTGTTGTGCTGGATGAAGCGCAGGACCGACTCCCTGTCGCTGGCGTCGTAGCTCTCCCGCCCCAGTTGTTCGAGCTCCAACAGGGCGTCGAGGTCGGAGCCCCGCTCGGCGGCCATGCCCGCGGCCTCGACTTCGAGGAGGGAGCGGAGTTGGAAGAGGCTGCGGGCGTCTTTGAAGGTGACCGGCGTGACCCGGTAGCCGGAGCGGGCCGTGGCCTCGACCAGGCCTTCTTGGCGCAGGCGCACGAGGGCCTCGCGCACGGGGGTCTTGGAGAGGTCGAGGCTGGCGGCCAGCTTGTGTTCGGTGAAGGGCGCGCCGGGCGCCATCTCCATCTCGATGATGCGACGCTTGATGATGTTGTAGGCGTCGGCGGCCCGGTTGGGCGCGGCCAGCTCGACGACGGTGGCGTCGGTGGAGTCGGCGCTTGTGGCACCCCAACCTGGCCCTGTCTTGCCCCCGCCCGAAGGCGTCGATTCTGACCTTGCTCCGCCCATGTCGCGCTCCCCAGCCCGGGCTCGGCGGAATATCACTCAGCCAAGCTTGATATCTCAACCGCCACCCTCTCACCCCATCACGGTCTCAGTCAATGCCTTTTTGGCATTACGGCTCAGGCGTGTTCCGGGCCCCCTCCATCTTTTCCACAGCACCTGCTGCTGTGGAAAAGATGAGGGGCCGGGGGCGCGAGGGGGCGCGACGGGCGGGAGGGGCGCGGCGGGGCGGCGCGGGTGCTTAGGGGGAGACGGTCAGCGTGCCCGCCAGGATGGCGGTGGTGTAAGGCGCTGCCGAGGTGGTGGCCATCGTGAACAGGCCGACGAGCGATATCCGCCCCACGTTGACACCGTTGATCGCGCACTGCCCGGCGACGGAGAACGTGCCGAGCGTGCCCACGTGGATGTAGGTGCCGACCAGGTTGGCGCAGTTCACCGTTCCCCCCGTGATGGTGTTCGTGCCCCCGGCGACCATGGCGTCGATGGTGCCGCCGCCGCTGGCCACCGTCTCGCACGCGCTTGCGCCCCTCCCGTTGAAGTAGATATCGCCGAAATAGAGCCGCGGGTTGGACTCGAAGGCGACCCCGGTGGCGATGCCGACGATGCCGACCGCCACATTGGTCGCGCACGGCGTCAGCAGCGGGATCCCAGGATTGAAGGCGGCGTCGGCGCGCATCGCGCCCGCGCCACCGACCAGGCCCGTCGCCCTGTGGGCAGGCACGGCCAGGCACGCGACCAGCACGAGGGCGGTTCCGACGACACCGGCAAGGTTCAGTCGAGGCGTTCTCATACTCGTAATACGAGTGAGCAACGGAATCGTGTCAACGTGGCGGTATCCGTGCCTGGGCGCGGCGACCGATGAGTTCCGGGCCGCATTGGCGTCGGATCAGTGACAGTGTCTCTGCACCATCGAAGGAGTCGACATGCCTACTCGTGAAACCGCCCCGCTCGGGGCCCCCTGCTGGGTTGACCTCATGACCTCGGACGCGGCCCGCAGCCGCGCCTTCTACGCCGAGCTGTTCGGGTGGACGGCCGACGAGCCCGTGGCCGAGTTCGGGGGCTATTTCAATTTCGCCAAGGACGGCATCCGCGTGGGTGGCGGCATGCCCCGTGACCCTGCGGCCGACGCCGGGCTGCCCGACGTGTGGTCCGTCTACCTGGCGACCGACGACGCGGCCAAGACGGCAGAGATGGCCCTGGCCAACGGCGGCCAGGTCCACGTAGAGCCCATGGCCGTGGCCGACCTCGGCACCATGTTGTTGCTGGGCGACGCGGGTGGGGCCGCCATTGGCGCCTGGCAGCCCGACCAGTTCCCGGGCTTCGGCATCGTGGCCGAGACCGGCGCGCCGAGCTGGTTCGAGCTCCACACCCGGGACTACGCAGCCGCCGTCGACTTCTACCGCAGTGTCTTTCGCTGGGACACCGAGGTCATCAGCGACACGCCGGAGTTCCGCTACACGGTTTTCAAGCAGGGCGACACCATGTTCGCGGGCATCGCCGACGCCGGCGCGTACCTGCCAGACGGCGTGCCCTCGCACTGGTCGGTGTACTTCGGGGTCGACGACACGGACGCGGCGCTGGCCAAGGTCGTGGAACTGGGCGGCGCCATCGTCACGCCCGCAGAGGACACGCCGTACGGCCGACTGGCCACGGCCACCGACCCGACCGGTGCGCAGTTCAAGCTGGTGGCTCCCAACGAGGCCATGCCGGGCAACGCCCAGTAGCCCGTCGGCTGGCCAAGGCGGCCGGCAGAACAAAACTGGCAGGACCGAAGCAGGCAGCTACTCCAAGCCGGGAATCGGCGGCAGGGTGGGGTGGTCGACGCGCTCGACCCGCTTGAGCACGATCACCCCAGCCTGCTCCGACACCCGAGTGAAGCCCCACTGCTCGATCCACGTCCCGATCACCGCGGCCCGGTCGATGGGTGGCAGCCACGGCCCGGCCAGATCGATCACCACCCAGTCCACGTCGTGGCGCCGCCGGGCCACCGAGAGCCGGTCGCTGCCGAGGTGGATGTAGTAGAGGAACGGCTGCGGGAACTGGTACACGTCCTGGCGTTCGGCGAACAGGTCGATCATGTTCGGGGTCACGGCCACGGAGGCGTCACGGGGGATGCGGTGGAAGGCGGCCAGCCGGGCCCGGTCCGATGGCGTGTGCACCCGCCACTCCCACGGATGCTCGGTGGGGGAGTCGAGCGCCCATTGCCCGAACCCGGCCAGCGCGGCCACCACGACGAGCACGGCCAGTCGACGCTGACCCGCGCCGGACGAGACACCCGATGACACCGACGCCAAGCCGAAGGCGGCGGCTGCGAACACGAAGGTGGTGGCGGCCACGGCGTAGTGGCCTCGGATGTCGTGGGCCAGGCCTTGGTTCGACAACAGCAGCAGCGTCTGCAACGGCACCGCGGGGATGAGCAGGCGGGGCGCCAGCACGGCGAGGAACAGCACCGGCGCCAGCATGGCGATCACGAACAACATGTTCTGCGAAGAGGCCAGGTCGGCCAGGACCCGCAGTGGATGGCCGGCCATGAACCGCACGACCGCGCCGGTCGTCGGCCCGTACTGCGTGAAACGTTGGGCCTGGGTGTAGTCGCCCTTGGCGAAGTGGGGGATGAGCCAGCCCGCGCTGAAGGCGAACCAGGCCACGCCGCTCAACGCAGACAGCGTGCCTGCGCGGCGGTCGTGTCTGGTCCACAGCCACACCCCGAACCCCAGGGCGACGAGGGCGTAGTCCTCCTTGGTCGAGAGCATGACGGCGACCGCCGCCGCGTACGGCCACCATCGGCGCTGCAACGCGTAGTACGCGGCGGCCATGGCCGCGGGCAGGGCCAGCACCTCGATCTCGAACCCGGCCAAGGCCACGTTGTGGACCGCGGGATGGAGGGCGAAGGCGGCCACCAGGACGATGGCCCACATGCGCGCCAGCCCGGCCGGCCCTCGGGCCAGTCGATACAAATAGACGGTGGCCATGCCGATGGCGAGGGCCTGCACGATCAGCAGGTCGGTGGCCACCGAGCCGAACCGGCATAGCCAGGCCACCGGGAACATGGCCGGGTCGGCGTGGTCGGCGAACAGATGCAGCCCCCGAGCCGTGACGAAGACGTACTTGTGGTGCTTGATGAGCCACCCGGCCTGGGTGAAGTACCCGAGGTCGTAGCCCGCCTCCAACGAGTAGGCCCGAAGCAGCGTGACGGACGCGATGCCGACGGCCACCAACGCGCCAGCGAACCATGCAATCTGTCTGTCGGTGCGGGCCAGCGCCCAGTGCCTGGCGCGGCTGAGCTCCCGGCGAGCCGCCTTCCGGGCCATGAGCGGATGCTATTCGGGCGCCCACGCCCGCCGCCGACGGGTCGGCCTTCTAGAGTCGCCGCCGAGACACACCAGCAGGCAACCGAAGGGGGCGACCAGGCGAGTGGCGGTCATCGAGGTGGACGGGCTGCGCAAGGACTATCGCCGTCGACATGGCGGGCGCATCGTGGCCGTGGACGGCGTGCAGCTCTCGGTCCCCGAAGGCGGCGTGTTCGGCTTTCTCGGACCCAACGGGTCGGGCAAGACGACCACCATCCGGTGCCTGTTGGGGCTGGCCCGGCCCACGTCGGGCGTGTGCCGCCTGCTCGGCGCGCAGGCGCCGGCGCTGGCGCCGGTCGTCGGCCGGATCGGGGCCTTGGTGGAGACGCCCGGCCTCAACCCCGGCATCACTGGTCGACAGTCCCTGGCCGTGCTGGCGACGGCGGCGGGCATCGGCCGGGCCCGGGTGGACGCCGTCCTCGAACGGGTCGGGCTGGCCGACCGCGGTGATGAGCTGGTGAAGGGCTACTCGCTCGGCATGCGACAACGCCTGGGCCTGGCCGTGGCCCTGTTGAAGGACCCGGAGCTGTTGATCCTCGACGAGCCTGCCAACGGCCTGGACCCGGCCGGCATCAGGGAGATCCGCGAGCTGGTCCGCCAACTCGGAGCCGAGGGCCGCACCGTGTTCTTGAGCAGCCACCTGCTGGGAGAGGTGGAGCATGTGTGCGACCAGGTCGCCATCTTGGCCCGCGGCAAGACGGTGGTCAGCGGGCCGGTGGCCCAAGTGCTGGCCGGGACCGAGCCCGCGGGCATGATCGTGAAGACGGCCGACCTGCCGGGCGCGGCCGGCGCGCTGGTGGCCGCGGGTCTGACTGCGCGCGTCGACGGAGATCATGTGGTGGTCGACGTGGAGGCGGCCAGGGCCGAGTCGGTGACCCGGGCCTTGGTCGCGGCGGGCCACTTCCCGACCGAGTTGCGCCCTCACGAGACGAGCTTGGAAGACGTGTTCTTCGCCCTCACCGAGTCGGCGCCTGCCGCCACGGCCGCGCCAGAGGAGGAGGCGAAGTGATCCGCCTGATCGGGGCCGAGCTGCGGCGGGCCTGCGCCCGCCGACTCGTTCGTTGGACCATCGTGCTGGCAGTCCTGACGGTCGTGGTCATCGGCGTCGTCTCCTTCTTCAACACCGCGTCGCTCAGCGAGTCGGCCTATCAGCAGCGCGTCCGCGATGCGGAGGCCCGCCAGGTCGCCGAGCGGGCCCAGGTCACGGCGTGCGTGCGGTCGCACGGCGTCGGCCCGGGCGACGTGAAGATCCCCGACGACGTGGCCCGGGACTGCTTCCCTGATGGCCGCATCCGAGCGGCCGACCCGCGCTTCTACAAGCGGACGCTGAAAGGCGGCGTGTCGGGGATGCTCGGCGTGTTGGTCGTGGTCGGCTGGGCCCTGGGCGCTTCGCTGGTCGGGGCCGAGTTCCCATCGCGCAGCATGACCACGATGCTCACTTGGGAGCCGCGACGAGGCCGCTTGTTCGCGGCCAAGGTGGTGGCCACCCTGGCCGTGGTCGCCGCGCTGACGGTGGCCGTGGCCGTGGCTGTGGTCGTCGTGATGCTGCCCGCGTACGCCATGCACGGCGGTCCACATCGGGCCAACGACCCGACCACCGCTTCCATCGTCGGCCTCATGGCGCGAGGCACCCTCGTGTGCGCGCTGGCCTCGGGCATCGGGTTGGCCATCGCCACCATCGGGAGGAACACGGCCGCCGCGCTGGGTGCGGGCTTCGCCTACATCATCGTCTTGGAGAACATCGTCGGGAGCACGCTGCCGCGCTACCGGCGATGGCTGTTGCTGGGCAACGTGATCGTCTTCCTGACGGGCAAGGACGGCGGCGGCGAGGTCTTGGGCCGAACCGTCACCACGGCCGGCCTCTTCCTCGTCGGGGCCACGGCCACCCTGCTGCTCGGCGCCGCCGCCTCGTTCCGCACCCGCGACATCGCCTGACCCGGCCGCCTGACCCCACCCCGCGCTTTTCCACAGCAGGGGGTGCTGTGGAAAAGATGGAGGGGGGCGGGCCTGGCTGGCCTGAACGCGGGGCCGGTAGCATCACCGGGCTGCTGGGGAGGTTGCGCATGTCTGGTCTTCGAACCGCGCGTCTGGGCGGGGCCGTTTCTCTGCTCGTCGCGGCCGGGGCCATGGTCGCGCCGGCCAGAGCGACGGCGCCCACGCATCCGACCGCCGCCCGCCTCGCGGCGCCCGCGTTCGCAGTGCAGCCGGACTTGGTCGCCACCCGCATGGCCGACGGCACGTTCACGTTGTCGCATCCGGGCCTGAGCCCGGCCGCGGCGGTGCGCCAGGCCGACTGGCGCCAGGGCGTGGCCGCGTCCGTCGACGCGGCCCGGGCCGTCATCGAGCAACGGACCGGGCTGCGGCTGCCCGACCTGCACCCGGCCACCCGCGCCCAGTCGTCGGCCCAGTCGTCATCGTCCACGGACGGCCCCCCGAGCGGTGCCCCCAACGACCCGCCCACCACCGGCGTGTTGACCTTGGTGTCGCCCGCAGGGGACTTGAACGGCGACGGTCGGGCCGACGTGCTGCTGTACGAGCACGACTACGCCACCGACCTGGTTGGCACCAGGGCCGTCGACGGCACCGACGGCCACACGCTCTGGCGCCGGACTCCCGCCCACGTCTTGGACGCCATCACCTACCCCACCAGCGACCTCGACGGTGACGGCCTGGCCGACCTGGTCGTCATGTCCGCAAACGACTACCACTTCCAATGGGAGCAGTCGGGGTGCGACGACAACGGCTGCAACCACACCAAGTCCACCGAGACCTACCGATGGGACTACGGCGTGGTCTCGGGCAGCACCGGGGCCGACGACTGGCGTTCGTCCCTCGAGGGCAGCTTCGTCCAGACCTACACGGCCACGCAGAGCGGAGACGTGCTGCACAGCGCGGAGGTGCAGGAGCACTCGTTCGACTCGGTCAACGGCTTCACGATCCTGGTGCCCGGCGGCGACTTCGACGGCGACGGCGGCAGCGACCTTGTCTGGAACACCGTCGACATGCACCAACGCTTCTCCGACAAGGACAGCCGCGACAACGTCTTGTTCTCCGAGCGGAACGAGACCGGGACGACCCGCTGGATGACGAAGAGCGCGGTGGTGGCCGGCCGGTCAGGCCGAACGCTCGCGGCCCGCACGACGCCCGAGGGCGTGACTCTCGCCATCCTCATGCCTGCGGGACAGGTTGTGGGTGACGCCACCCCAGACCTGTTGTGGGACGGCAGCGACTCCCAGGACTTCCACAGTCGCTGCACGGCCATCAACGCGGCGGTGATCGGCTTGAACGAGAAGTGCGAGAACAGTGGCGCAGGCCCGGACACGCAGCGGGTCGCCGTGCTCGACGGGGCGACCATGACCGAGGCGTGGACGCTGGACTATCAGCCCCATGGCCATGCCTACGCGTTCATGACGCCGGACGTCTCCGGCGACGGCGTGCCCGACGTGGGCAGGCTGGCGTATCTGGGCGTCGGGAGGGAGTCGACCACGATCACGTCCGGACGCGACGGGCGCGAGCTGTGGTCGGCCTCGGGCTATCCCGTTCACACCGGCGACGACCTGACCGGGGACGGCCGGCCTGATGTGCTGCTGGCCCAGCTCGTGGTCGATTCGGATACGAAGGCGGCGTCCTTCTCTCTCGGCCGACACGATGGAAGTACGGGCGAGGAGGTCTCGTCGAGCCGGGTCGACCTGGGTACGACGGTGCCGAGAAGGGACTTCAGCCGGCTCTACCTCTACGACGTCGCCGACGCAGGAGGCACGCCCGCTCCCGATGTCCTCCTTGGTTCCGTGGAGGCGACGGTGAACGGGTCGGACGTCCAAGAGGCGTCGCGGATCGTGGTGGAGGACGGACAGGCCGGTCGCATCATGGACGTGTCCGAGTCGGGCGGGCGAGTCATCTCGCCGCTGCCGGACGTCGACGGCGACGGTTTGACCGACGGTGTGGGCCAGCATGTGGTCATCCAGCCGGGCGGGCCGTTTGCAGGTGATTGGCAGTGGTCGACCTCCACGGACGGACTCCGGCGCCTGGTGGACGACACCTCGCTGTGGACCGTCGACTCGAACGACACGGTCAACGCCGCGGGCGACGAGGACGGGCGTCGGGGACAAGAGGTGCTGACCACGCGCGTCACGGAGACCGACCGCACGATCAGCACGGTGGTGACCAGCAGGGACGGCGCCACCGGCGCGTCCCGCTGGGCCATCAGCACGTAGCACCGCATCGACCCAACACGGCCCGGCCGCGCCCGGCCAGGACCGAGCACCGCGGCCGCGTAGGTTGAGCGCCATGGAATATCGCCGCCTGGGCCGGTCCGGCCTCAACGTCAGCGTGTTGTCGTTCGGCTCGTGGGTCACCTTCGGGCCCCAGTTGGACGAGGGCCTGGCCGCCGACTGCCTGGCCGCCGCCTTCGAGGCGGGCGTCAACTTCTTCGACAACGCCGAGGCCTATGCAGGCGGCGAGTCGGAGCGGCTGATGGGCCAGGCCATCCGCAAGCTGGGATGGGAGCGCCATCAGTACGTGGTGTCCACCAAGTTGTTCTGGGGCCTGCACGACGGGCCCAACATGCGCAACACGTTGAACCGCAAGTACCTGATGCAGGCCATCGACGGGTCGCGGGATCGGTTCGGGCTCGACTTCGTGGACCTGTTGTTCTGCCATCGGGCCGACCCGGACACGCCCATCGAGGAGACGGTTTGGGCCATGAGCGAGATCGTCAGCGCGGGCAAGGCCCTGTACTGGGGCACGTCCGAGTGGACGGCGGACGAGATCCGCGCCGCGTGGGACGTGGCCGAGCGCCATCACCTGCACAAGCCGGTCATGGAGCAGCCGCAGTACAACCTGTTCGAGCGCCGTCGGGTCGAAGAGGAGTACGCCCGGCTGTACGACGACATCGGCCTTGGCCTGACCACGTGGAGCCCGTTGGCGTCCGGCCTGCTCACCGGCAAGTACCTGGACGGCGTGCCCGAGGGGAGTCGGGCCACGCTGCCCGGCTACGACTGGCTCAAGCAGTCGCTCACCAACCCGAGCCGCAACGAGCGGGTGCGCAAGCTCAAGGCCGTGGCCGACGACATGGGCTGCACGCTGGCCCAGTTGTCGATCGCCTGGTGCGCGGCCAACCCGCGGGTCTCGACCATCATCACCGGCGCCAGCCGGGTCGACCAGGTGCACGAGAACCTCAAGGCCCTGGACGTGCTGGCCCAGCTCGACGACGCAGCCATGGCCCGCATCGAAGAGGCCGTGGCCCGGCCACCCCGCACCCCCTGAGCCCCGCCCCCGACTTTTCCACAGCACCCCCTGCTGTGGAAAAGCGCGAGGGGGGTGGGGGTTAGGAGGTCCAGTAGGGGTGGAGGCGGCGGCGGGACTCGTCTGAGGGGACGGTCAGGATCTCGCAGCCGTCGTCGGTGACCAGCACGGTGTGCTCGAACTGGGCCGTGCGCCGTCCGTCCATGGTCACCGCCGTCCACCCGTCCGACCACATGCGGGTGCGCCATCCGCCCATGGTGATCATGGGCTCGATGGTGAAGACCATGCCGGGCTCCAACACCGTCTGAAGTCCGGGCAGGTAGTGGTGCGGCACTTGGAACCCGGTGTGGAACTGCTCGCCGATGCCGTGGCCGACGAACTCGCGCACCACGCCGAACCCGTGCTCGTCGGCGTGGGCCGAGATGGCCCGGCCGATGACGTTGACGGGCAGGCCGGGCCGCACCGCGTCGATGGCCAAGGCCAGGCACTGCCGCGTGACCCGGACGAGCCGACGCGACTCGTCGTCCACCTGGCCGACCATGAAGGTCGCGTTGGTGTCGCCGTGCACGCCCTCGCGGTAGACGGTGACGTCGAGGTTGACGATGTCGCCGTCCGCCAGTCGGCGGTCGTCGGGGATGCCGTGGCACACCACCTCGTTCACCGAGGTGCACAGCGACTTGGGATAGCCGTGGTAGTTGAGCGGGCTCGGGTAGGCCCCCGCGGCCACGGTCTCGGCGTGGCACAGGGCGTCGAGCTCGTCGGTGGTGACGCCCGGCCGGACCGCTTGCCCCACGGCCACCAGCACGTCGGCGGCCAGCGTGCACGACCGCCGCATGCGGTCGAGCACGTCGGACGACTTGACCGTGGGCTCGTCGTCGCCCGGTGGGTCGCCCGTCTCCGCGTAGGGCGGCCTGCCGATCTCGGCAGGGACGGCCCGCGTCGGGCTCAGCCGCCCGGCGCGCACCGGCTCGAAGGCGCCTTTGTGGCAGCGCTTGAACTTCTGCCCGCTCCCACACCAGCAGGGGTCGTTGGCCTTCGGCGCGCCCACGGCGTCAGTCGCCCACGGTGCCGTCGATCAGCTCGCGCAGGATGTCGGCGTGGCCGTTGTGACGGGCCGTCTCTTCGATCATGTGGTTCATGATCCACCGAAGGGTGGGCTTGGTCGCGTCGGGGTGACGGGCCAGGTCGTCCAACGACCCGGCCTGGGCCACGATCCGCCTGCTGCGCTCGCAGGTCTCGCGGTAGACAGCGATGAGGTCGGCCACAGCCTCGTCGGGACCGGCCTTGAAGTTGGCGTCGCGGTCGCGGTCGTCTGGCGCAGCGTCGACGTCGCCCACGAACACCTGGCGGAACCACCAGTCCTCCACGTCGGCCAGGTGCTTCACCAACCCGGCCAAGGACGTGCCCGAAGGGACGATGGCCCGCTTGGCGTCGTCGTCGCCCAGCCCGTCCAGCTTCCACACCAGCACGCCTCGGTGGTAGTCGAGCCAGGCCTCCAGGGCGGTCCGCTCGTCGGTGGGCTCGAACCCGGGCTCAGGGAATTGCTTGTCGGCCATAGGCGTAGTGTCGCCGCTCATGCCGACGGTTGTGGAGTTGGGTCCCGGCCACACGGCCCGAGGGGCCCGGGCCATGCTCGAGTTGCGCCCGCACGTCGGGTCGGCGGACGACCTCGTGCGACTGATCGACGAGGTGCAGCGTCCGCAGGGATATCGCCTGTTGGGGTCGTTCGACGACGCGGCCGACCCCGCCCACACCGCCGCCACGGATGCCAGCGACGCCACCGAGGCCGCGGCCGTCGCCGGCTTCGTCGTGGGCGACAAGCTGGCGTGGGGCAGGCACATCTACATCGACGACCTGGTGACGAGGCCCGAGCACCGGGGCCGGGGCCACGCCAAGGCCCTGCTCGACTGGGTGGCGGCCGAGGCCCGACGGCTCGGCTGCGCGCAGGTCCACCTCGACTCGGCCACCTTCCGTCACGATGCCCACCGCCGCTACCTCACGGCGGGCTACCGCATCACGTCGTTCCACTTCGTGGCCGACGGCTTCGTGGCCGACGGCTTCGTGGGCGAGGGCGAGGCGCGACCGGCCCAAGACGGGGCAGGATGAGGGCATGGCGACGTACGACCTGATCGTTCGGGGCGGCACGGTGGTGGACGGCGCCGGCGGAACGCCCTTCACGGCCGACGTGGCCGTGGCCGAAGGCGTGGTGGCCGCGGTGGCCGACGACGGGTCGCTCGACCCCGCCCAGGCCCGCCGCGTGATCGACGCGGACGGCGCATTGGTGACGCCCGGCTTCGTCGACATCCACACCCACTACGACGGGCAGGCCACGTGGGACTCGCAGCTCCTGCCCAGCGCGTGGCACGGCGTGACCACGGTCGTCATGGGCAACTGCGGTGTGGGCTTCGCGCCCGTGCGCCCGCACGACCACGATCGCCTGGTAGAGCTGATGGAGGGCGTGGAGGACATTCCCGGTGCGGCCTTGCACGAAGGGCTGACGTGGGACTGGGAGTCGTTCCCCGAGTACCTCGACGCGGTGGCGCGCAGGCCCCACGACATCGACGTGGCCGCCCAGGTCCCGCATGGCGCCGTGCGCCTCTACGTGATGGGCGAGCGGGGGGCCAACCGCGAGCCCGCCACCGCGGACGAGATCGGGCAGATGGCCGATCTGGTGCGACAAGCGGTCGAGGCCGGCGCGCTGGGGTTCACCACGTCGCGCACGCTCAACCATCGCACCAGCAGGGGCGAGCCCACCCCCACGCTGACCGCGTCGCACGACGAACTGATCGGGATCGCCGAAGGACTGGGCGCGTTGGGCGCAGGCGTGATCGAGGTGGTGTCGGACTTCACCGACCTGGCCACCGAGTTCGGACTGCTGCGCACCATGGTCGAGCGGGCGGGCAGGCCGCTGTCCATCTCCATCGCCCAAGAGGTCGGGCGCGGCGACTGGCGCGAGCTGCTCGACCTGATCGCCCAGGCCGACGCGGCCGGACTGCCCATGCGCGGGCAGGTGCCCGCTCGGGCCATCGGGCTGGTGCTCGGTCATCAGGCCACCCTCAACCCGTTCCTCACCCGGCCGTCGTATCGAGATGTGGCGCGCCTTCCCATTGACCAGCGCACCGCCGCGTTGCGCGACCCGGCCTTCAAGGCCCGTCTACTCGCCGAGGACACAGGACCGGGCCAGGGGCGCCGCCAGTTCACGCACCGCTTCGACCGCATGTTCCGCCTGGACGACCCGCCCGACTACGAGCCCGCGGCCGACGCGTCCATCGCGGCCGAGGCCGGGCGCGCGGGCAGGGACCCGGCCGAGTACGCGTACGACGTGCTGTTGGAGGACGACGGCCGACAGCTCCTCTACTTCCCGCTGCTCAACTACATGGAAGGCGACCTGCGGGCCGTGCGCGAGATGCTCGACCATCCGTGCACCGTCCCCGGCTTGTCCGACGGCGGGGCCCACGTCGGCACCATCTGCGACGCCAGCTTCCCGACCACGCTCCTCACCCACTGGGCCAGGGACAGAAGGCGCGGTGAACGGCTGCCGTTGGAGCAACTGGTCAAGGGCCAGTCGCGTGACACGGCTGTCGCCGTCGGCCTGCTCGACCGCGGCCTGTTGACCCCGGGCATGAAGGCCGACATCAACGTGATCGACTTCGACCGGCTTCGGCTGCGTCGTCCATCGCTCGCCTTCGACCTGCCCGCGGGCGGCAAGCGCCTGTTGCAGCGGGCCGAGGGCTACACCCACACCATCGTCTCCGGCGTGGAGGTCTACGCCGACGGCGAGCACACGGGCGAACTGCCCGGCGTTCTCGTGAGAGGGGCACGCCAGTGACCGACCGGGGCTATCCCGTCATCTCGGCCGACTCGCACATCACCGAGCCGCCGAACACGTACATCGACTACATCGACCCGGCCTTTCGGGACCGGGCGCCCAAGATGGTGGACGGCGGCGAGGACGTGGGCGACCTGTTCGTCATCGACGGCATGAGCAGGCCGGTGCCCATGGGCTTGGTGGCCGCCGCGGGCAAGCCCGCCGAGGAGATCAGGGTCATGGGCGTGCGCTTCGCGGACCTGCACCGCGGCGGCTGGGACCCCGAGGCCCGGTTGGGCGACCAGGACCGTGACGGCGTGGCCGCCGAGGTCATCTATCCCACCGTGGGGATGCAGCTCTGCAACCACAAGGAGCTCGACTACAAAAAGGCCTGCTTCGACGCGTACAACCGGTGGATCGCCGAGTACTGCGGGGCTCATCCCGATCGGCTGCTGGGCTGCGGGCAGACGGCGATGCGCACGCCGGAAGAGGGGATCGCCGACCTCCATCGCATCAAGGAGCTTGGGCTGCGGGGCGTGATGATGCCGGGCGACCCGGGTGTGGAGGACTACGACTCCACCGTCTACGACGACTTCTGGCGGGCCGCGGTCGACTTGGGGCTGCCGCTGTCGTTCCACATCCTGACCACGCGCGACGCCCGGCCCCGCGGCCCCAAGATGAACGGGTTCCTTTCGGTGGTGAGGGGCTGCCAGGACATCATGGGCATGCTGGTGCTGGGTGGGGTCTTCGAGCGCCACCCGGAACTGCGCATCGTGTGCGTGGAGGCCGACGCCGGATGGGCGCCGCACTTCATGTACCGGATGGACCACGCCTACAAGCGCCACCGCTACTGGCTGCCGCCCGGCCAGCAACTCTCCCGGCTGCCGTCCGACTACTTCAGCGAGAACGTGTACCTCACCTTCCAAGACGACTGGACCGCGTTCCGACACGCCGACGCCATGAACTGGCACCGCCTCTTGTGGGCCAACGACTTCCCGCACAGCGACTCGACCTGGCCGTGGTCGCAGGACGTGTTGGCGGAGCAGACGGCCAGTCTCAGCGACGAGCAGTGCGAGGCCATCCTGTCGGCCAACGTGGCCGACCTGTACGGGGTGGACCGCATGGCGCTGGCCGCTGCCGTCGCCTCGTAGCGCGGGGCACATCGTTGGTAGGCCCGCCTGCGGGCTTCCGGTACGAGCCCGAGTTCCTGTCGGGCGACGAGGAGCGGGACGTGCTCGCACTCGTGGAGGCCATGACGTTCGAGCCCGTCGTGTTGCGGGGGCGGGCGGCCAAGCGGACGGTCGCCCAGTTCGGCTACGAGTACGACTACACGGGCTGGGGCATCCGGCCCACCCGCCCACTGCCCGCCAACCTGCTGTGGCTTCGCGACCGGGTGGGCGAGTTGGCGGGCCTGCCTCCCGGCCAGTCGGCCGCGCTGGCCGAGACGCTCGTCATCCGCTACCCGCCGGGCGCGGCCATGGGCTGGCACCGGGACACGGCCGCCTTCGGGCCGACGGTGATCGGCGTGTCGTTGGCGTCAGCAGCCAGGCTGCGGTTCCAACGGACCGTGGGGGAGCAGCGAGACGTGCACGAGCAGGTGTTGGCGCCGGGCTCGGCCTACGTCCTGGGCGGCGCGTCCCGCTGGCAGTGGCAGCACGCCGTCCCGCCCGCCAAGGCCCTGCGCTACTCGATGACCTTCCGCACCGTGGCCCAGCCCTCCTCGTCGTAAGCGATGGCAGTCGGCGTCCGCGTGGTCGGCGGTTCGGGCTCGGCGTCAGGCGGGCGGGGGCCAGCGTTCGACGAGGTGGCCGTCGTCCCCCGTTCCGCCCTCGGCCGCGTCGACCCCGAACTGTTGGAACACGACCTCGTCCACGTCGATGTCGAACAGGTGCCATTCGTCGCCCTCCGGCCGCCACTCGATCTTGGCGAACAGGGCCTGGCAGTAGCGCTCCCTGTCGTCGGCGTCGGAAATGGGAGTGGCTCGACCGTAGGCCTTGAACTCGCCTTCCTGACCCAGCCGGTCGGCCACCGTGCTGTGCACCACACAGCGCGGGTCGCGCAACAGGTCGAGCGCCTTCTTGGACTGCCACATCATCCCGAGGTAGAGGCGACCATCGGTGATGACAGGCTCGACCGGGCTGATGCGCGGCCTGCCGTCGGCCCGCAGGCTGCCCAACAGGATGAGGCCCGTCTTGTCGAAGCGCTCCTCGCCCTTGGCCGCCAGCACAGGAGCGGCCGCTTGGAACCCAGCCCAACTGACCACGGACCCGAGCCTACGCCTGCCCCAGCCGCTCCACGGACGTGGTGCACGCGTCGAGCGCGTCGAGCAGCACGTCGACTCCGATCCCGGGCCCGTCGGGCACGGCCAGCATCCCTTCGTCCAACGCGAACGGCGGCGTGATGTCGTGATCGAACCAGCGGGCCGACGCGGACAGGTCGCCGGTCATGTTGAAGCCGGGCAGGGCGGCTAGGGCGAGGAGTGCGGCCCGTCCGATGCCCGTCTCCGACATGCCCCCCACCCACATGGGCACGCCCGCGGCCACGCCCTCGTCATGGATGCGCTTGGCCGTCAGCAGCCCGCCCACCCGGCCCGGCTTCACGTTCAGCACCGAGCACGCGCCCAAGGCGAGCGCGGCCCGGGCCGCGGCGGGCGAGGTGATGGACTCGTCCAGGCACACGGGCGTGCGCAGCCTGCGGGCCACGGCCGCGCTGCCCAGCAGGTCGTCGGGGGGCAGAGGCTGCTCGATCAACAGCAGGTCGAATTGGTCCAGGGCCTCCAAGGCCTCGGCCCGTCCTTCGCCGTCCAACCGATAGGACCCGTTGCCGTCCACCTGCAGGTCGAGGTCGGCGAAGCGGGCCCGCACGGCCCGCACCGGCTCCACGTCCCATCCGGGCTGCACCTTCAACTTCACCCGGCCGTAGCCCTCGGCCACCGCGGCCTCGACCTGCTCGACCAGCGCGCCCACGCTTTCGGTCATCCCGATGGCGATGCCCGCGGGGACCCGTGGCCTGGTGGCGCCCAGGTACGACGCCAGCGACCGGCCCTCGGCGCGCAGGGCGGCGTCGAGCACGGCCCCCTCGAGCGCGGCCTTGGCCATGTGGTGGCCGCGCACATCGGCCAGCAGGGTGCTGATGTCCTGGGCCGAGGCATCGGGGTCGGCCAGATAGCGGGGGACGAGGTGGTCTCGCAGGACTCGGTGGGCGCCGTCGGTGTACTCGCTGGTGTAGGTGGGGTCGGCGGGGGCCGCGCACTCGGCCCAGCCCTCGTCGACGCGCACGAGGAGCACGTCGCGCTCGTCCGACGTGCCGTGGGCCGTGTGGAACGGCGCGGCCAGTGGCATGCGCACCCGGCGCAACTCGACCTCGGGCATGGGGCGACGGTAGACGCCCGCTGCAGGCGCGGCTGCCTACGCGGGTGACGCGGAGGGTGAGGGCTTCCGCTTGCGCTCCGACGTGACCACGATGGCCGACCAGCCGATGAGGGCGATGGCCGCGAAGCTGAACCACTGGAAGGCATAGGACCGGTGCGGCCCCTCGCTCAGGTCGGGCAGGCCCGCGGGCGCGGGGAAGCGGTCCTGGCTGCCGTCGGCCACGAGCGTCAACTCGTAGACCCGGTCGTAGGGGAGCAGGGGACGGAGTTGGGCCGCGGCCACGTCGGCGATCAGGCCCGGCTTGGCCCGCGCCGGTGAAGGTGCCACCGGCTTGGTCCGGCTGCGATGGGGGCCCGACAGCCACCCGGTCACCGTTACGTCGCCGGCAGGCGCCACGGCCCGGTCCGCAGGCCATCGATCGCCGAACTCGAGTGGGACCCATCCGCGGTCGACGAGCACGACGCCGTCGGCCGTCACCAACGGGGTGATGACGCCGTAGCCCGGCAGGCCCTCGTGGGTGCGGTAGCGCACGAGGAACTCATGGGCCGGGTCGTAGCGGCCCTCGGCCCGAACGCCCCGGTACACGACGGCGGGCGCGGAGCCGGGCTGCCAACCCGCGTCGGGCAGCGACGCTGGCGGGTGGATGCGGGCCCTGATGACCGAGTTCTCGGCCCGCCGCTGGTGCAGGCGGCGAACCTGCCACAGACCCAGGTTCACGCACAGCACGACGGCCAGGAGAACGGCGACATGGCCCGCCAACCAGGCCGGGGTGAGGGGCAGTCGGCGGCGGGGCACGCCCTGTTCGTAGTCGGCCTGGGGTTCGAGGTCGTAGTCGGGCCGCGGCTTGCGGCCCGCGCCAAGCCGGTCGTCGCCCACGGCACTCGCCGTCGCGGCCTCACCGCTGGCACCGGTACCATATATGGCATGTCGCAAAAGACGACGGTCTATCTGCCCGAGGACTTGAAGGCCGCAGTCGAGCGCGAAGCGCGGCGCCGGGGGCTGTCGGAGGCAGAGGTGATCCGACAGGCCATCGCCCAAGCGGTCAGTCGGCCCCGGCCGCAACCGGGGATCATCGACGGCGTGGCCATCGCCGATCGGGCCGATGAGCTGCTGGTCGGCTTTGGCGACAGGTGATCGTCGCCGACACCAGCGGGCTGCTCGCCCTGTTCAACGCCCGTGAGCTCCGACACGACGATGTGCGCAGGGTCGTCGAGCGCGAGCCCGAGCCGTTGGTCGTCTCACCCTTCGTCGTGGCTGAACTCGACTACCTCCTCGCCACCCGTCTGGGCGTCGACGCGGAACTTCGCGTCCTGCGGGAGCTGGCGGGGGGCGCGTACCACCTCGCGCTCATGCAGGAGGACGATCTGCGGACTGCGGCCGCGGTGGTCGAGCGGTATCGCGATCAAGACGTCGGCGTGGCCGACGCGTCGCTGGTCGTGCTCGCCTCACGGCACCGGACCAAGTCGGTTCTGACCCTCGACCACCGCCACTTCACGGTCCTGCGCCCCATCGAGGGCGGCCGGTTCCGCCTGCTCCCTTAGACCGCGACATGCTCCGGGGCGAGAAGAAGGGGCCGGATAGGCTGAGCGCCTCATGGCCGACACCTACCTCACCCGTTTCCTTGCCAATGCCGGCGTCGACGCCACTCCGCTGGCCGGGGTGGACACGGCCGGTCTGGCATTCGCCGCCGCCCTGGACGCGGTGGCCGCGATCGACCCGGCCATCACCGCGTCCATCGCCCAAGAGCTCGATGACCAGCGCCGTCACGTCAAGCTGATCGCCAGCGAGAACTTCGCATCCCCGGCCGTCCTGCTGGCCATGGGCAACTGGCTCTCCGACAAGTACGCCGAGGGCGCCCCCGGCCACCGCTTCTACGCGGGCTGCGAGAACGTCGACGCCGTCGAGCAGCGCGCCGCCGACGTGGCCCAGAAGCTGTTCGGCATCGACTACGCCTACGTCCAGCCCCACAGCGGCATCGACGCCAACCTGGTCGCGTTCTGGGCCATCCTCAGCCAGCGGGTGGAGCGGCCTGCGCTGGAGCGGCTCGGGGCCAAGGACCTTCAGGCCCTGTCCGACGAGGACTGGGAGACCCTGCGCCGCGACCTGGGCAACCAGAAGATGATGGGCATGGCCCTGGACGCGGGCGGCCACCTGACCCACGGCTACCGGCCCAACATCTCGGGCAAGCTCTTCCAACGGTGCTCGTACACGGTCGACCCCGGCACCGGCCTCATCGACTACGACCAGGTGCGGGCCCAGGCCCACGCCGAGCGCCCGCTGATCCTGGTGGCGGGCTACTCGTCGTATCCCCGCAAGATCAACTTCCGCATCTTCAGGGAGATCGCCGACGAGGTGGGCGCCACCTTCATGGTCGACATGGCCCACTTCGCCGGGCTGGTGGCGGGCAAGGTCTTCACCGGCGACTTCGATCCGGTGCCGCACGCCCACGTGACCACGACCACCACCCACAAGACGCTGCGGGGCCCGCGCGGCGGCATGGTGCTGTGCCAGCAGGAGCTGGTCGAGTTCGTGGAGCGCGGCTGCCCGCTGGTGCTGGGCGGTCCGCTGCCCCATGTGATGGCGGCCAAGGCCATCGCCTTGGACGAGGCCTCGTCGCCCGACTTCGCCGACTACGCGGCACGCGTGGTGGCCAACGCGTCGGCCTTGGCTGACGGCTTGATGAAGCGGGGCGCCGTTGTCGCCACGGGCGGGACCGACAACCACCTGTGCCTGCTGGACGTGCGCCCCTACGGCCTGACCGGACGACAGGCCGAGTCGGCCCTGCGGGACGCGTCGATCACCGTCAACCGCAACGCCCTGCCCAACGACCCCAACGGGGCTTGGTACACGAGCGGTGTCCGACTGGGGACGCCGGCGACCACCACGTTGGGCATGGGCGTGGACGAGATGGACGAGCTGGCCGACGTCATCCACACCACGTTGCGGGCCACGGAGCCGTCCACCACGTCGAAGGGCGAGCCGTCGCTGGCCAAGTACGTGCTGCCCGACGCGGCCGCCGACGGGGCTCGGAGTCGGGCCGCCGACCTGCTCAGCGCCTTCCCGCTGTACCCCGCCCTCGCGTTCTGACCGCGTCCCCCAGGTTTTGCCGATCTGGAGGACATGGCCTTCTGGAGGACATGGCCTGCGCAAACCGCACGCTATGTCCTCCAGACGCATTTGGTGTGAGGCGTGGGGTGAGGGTGCCCGCGCCCTAAGTGGGATGTGACGGCGTATGGGTGGGTCTTGGTAGGTTTGTCCCACAGTCGTCGATTCCGCCCCGCACCAGACCCCGGTTCGCTTCACTTCACTTGGCCGGGCTGCGCCGCGATTCAGATCGGAGCATCGAGCACAGTGACCACCTCCTTCAGGCCTGCCCGCGCCCTGCGCACGCTGGCCACCGCCGCAGGCCGGCCCCGCCGGCCCCAAGCCATCCTCCTGGCCTCGTCCCTCTCCGTCGCCGTTCTGGCCGCCGACGTCCGTCCGAGTTGGGCAGGCCCGGGCGTGGGCTGGATCAACTCCGTGCGGGCCGGTCACGGCCTGGGCGCGCTGGGCAGCAGTGGCGGGCTCGACGGGCTGGCCGCGTCCCACACCCGGGCCATGATCTCGCGCAACAGCCTGTTCCACACGTCCAACCTGGGCTCGTCCGTGTCGTCCGTGTACTCCAACTGGACGCGGGTGGGCGAGAACGTGGGCGTGGGCTCGTCGTTGGAAAGCGTGCAGAGCGCGTTCATGAACTCCTCGGCCCACCGGGCCAACATCCTCGGGGCCTACACGGTCGTGGGCACGGCCGCCATCAGCGGCTCGGACGGGCGGGTGTGGGTGACGCAGGTCTTCGCCGCTGTTCCCGGTACCGGCTCGACCGCGGCGGCCGCGCCCGCCCCGGCCCGCACCGTCACCACCGCGGCCAGGACGGCCGCTGCACCCGCGCCGACGGCCGGTCGACCCGCTGCTCTTCCCAGGGCCTCGCGATCGGCCGCCGCCCTCCGGCGCCCTGCCGCGGCAACGGGCACGGGCCTGTCGGACGGGGACGCCTCGGCCCCTGCTGCCGAGCCGACTGTCACGAAGCCGGCTGAGGGGTCGGTGGTGGGCGCGGCCTCGGTGTCGCCTCACGGCTACTGGCTGGCGGGCGACGACGGCGGCGTCTTCGCCTTCGGCGACGCCCAGTTCCACGGCGGCCTGGCGGGCACGCCCTTGGCCGCACCCGTGGTCGACATTGCCGCCAGCCCGAGCGGGCGGGGCTACTGGCTGGCCGCGGCCGACGGCGGCGTCTTCTCCTTCGGCGACGCGCCCTTCCACGGCGCGGCCAACACCACCCCGTTGGCCAAGCCCATCGTGGGCATGGCCGGGGCGCCGTCAGGGATCGGCTACTGGTTGGTGGCCGAGGACGGCGGCGTCTTCGCCTTCGGCGCCGCGCCCTACGCGGGCGGGCTCACCTCGCAGTCGTTGGCCGCGCCGGTCGCGGGCATGGCGGGCACGCCGACGGGCCGGGGCTACTGGCTGGTCGGGGCCGACGGCGGCGTCTTCGCCTTCGGGGACGCCGAGTTCCACGGCGGCCTGGCCGGGCAGCCCCTGGCCGCGCCTGTCGTCGGCATCACGCCCACGGCCAGCGGGCTCGGATACTGGCTCACCGCGGCCGACGGCGGCGTGTTCGCCTTTGGCGACGCCGCCTTCCTCGGCGCGGCCAACGGCGCGCCGCTGAACCGGCCGACGGTCGGGCTGGCCGCTTCGCCGGACGGGGCGGGCTACTGGCTGGCGGGCGCCGACGCGGGCGTGTTCTCCTTCGGCACGGCCACCTTCGAAGGCGGGTTGGCCGGTCAGGCCCTGGCCCCGCCCACCGCCCCCGCGGCAGGCTGACACCGCCGCAGGCTGACGCGGCCGCAGGCTGACACCGCGGCAGGCTGACACGGCCACAGGCTGAATCCGGTCCGCTGGGGCATGCTGGTGCGGTGATCGAGGTCGAGCGCATCCAGTTGGACGCCACGTCGTGGGTCGACGTGGCCAGGGGCTGGGTGCCCGACGCCGACGGCCTCTTCGCCGCCCTCATGCAGGACGTGGCCTGGCGGACCAGCAAGCTGTTCCGCTACGACCACTGGGTCGAGGAGCGCAGGCTGGGCGCCATGTGGCGACCGGGCACGCCGCTGCCCCATCCCGCGCTGGCCGACGTCCACCGGGTTCTGCAACGGCAGTACGCGGTGCAGTTCAGCGGGTTCGGCCTCTTGCAGTACCGGGACGGCAACGACGGCCAGGCCTTCCACCGCGACACCGACATGCGCTGGCTCGACAACACCGTCATCGCCATCGTCAGCCTGGGCGCCAAACGGCCCTGGCTCTTGCGGCCCAAGGCCAATCGCTACGACCACGGCGAGGGCCGGGGCGCGACCCACGACGTGTCGCCCGGCCCGGGCGACCTGCTGGTCATGGGTGGGCGGTGCCAGGCCGATTGGGAGCACTCGGTTCCCTATCTGCGGGGGCGCAGCGTCGGCACCCGCATCTCGCTGCAATGGCGTTACGCCTATCGCACTGGTCGACCCTTCGTGGGCGGCTCCTACCGCGCCCCCCTCACCTACTCACAGTGACCCTCTCCATCTTTTCCACAGCACCTGCTGCTGTGGAAAAGATGGGGGAGCGCGCAGGGTGGGGGGAGGGGTAGGGTGCCAGACGCTGGTTCCGCCGACCGTGGGGGGAACGGGGTGCCTGGCAAGCGCACGCGCGGGGGCGAGAGTGAGGCGACGGCCGAGGGCGAGGCCTTCCTTCGGCATGTCCCGCTGTTCGCGGGCTTGTCCGAGGAGCAGCGCGCCCGAGTCCTGGCCGCGGCCACCGTGGTGCGGGTGCCCGCGGGCGGCTGGCTGTTCAAGGAGGGCGACGAGGGCGACGCGCTCTACGTGGTTCGCACCGGCAGGCTGGAGGTGCTGCGCGACGGCGTCGTGATCCGGGTGCTGGGCGCGGGCGCGGCCTTGGGCGAACTGGCCCTGTTGACGGCGGGCGACCGCAGCGCATCGGTGCGGGCTCGTCGCGAGACCGAGGTGTTGCGGGTCGGGCAGTCCGACTTCGCCGCCCTCCTCGGGGGCGACCCGGCCTTCGCCTTGGCCCTCACCCGAACGCTGGGCCAACAGCTCCAGCGCACCGCCGTCGCCGCCGCCCCCATGTCGAACGAGTCGCGCGTGGTGACGTTCGTGCCCCTGGTCCCCGGTGAGGCCGCGTGCGCGGCCGCCTCCCGAGTGGCCGATGCCGTACTCACGGCCTTGGTCGCCATGGGGCTCAAGGCCGAGCTGCTCCGCGGTGGCGAGGCCGACGACCCAGGCGCCTTCGGCCGCCTGCTCGACCGGTGCGAGGACGCCAACGACCACGTGCTCCTGCTGGCCGACGAGGCCGCGGGCAGGCAGTGGGGCGATTTCTGCCTGCGCCAGGCCGACCGGGTCGTCGGCGTCGTGGACCCCACGTCAGGCCGCCCGGAGGCGGCTGCGCCCGAGGTCACCGACATCGCCTTCGTCAACCGCGTCCCCCGCGCCACATTCGTGGGGCCATGGCTCGAGGCCGTGCGCCCGGCCACGCACCACCAGGTGGACCCCGGGGCGCGCTTCGACGCCGACGCGGGCCGACTGGCCCGCCGGCTGGCCGGACGCTCGGTGGGCCTGGTGTTGTCGGGCGGCGGGGCGAGGGGCATGGCCCACATCGGGGTGATGCGGGCCTTGACCGAGGCGGGCATCGTCATCGACCGGCTGGGCGGCACGAGCATGGGCTCGTTCATGGCGGGCCTGGCCGCCATGGGGCTCAGTCCCGACGAGATGCAGCAGGCGGCCCGCAGCGAGCTGGTGGCCCGCAAGCCCTTCAACGACTACACCGTGCCCCGCCACTCGCTCATCAAGGCCCGCAAGGCCGAGGCCATGTTGTTGCGGGTGTTCGGCCACCGCCGCATCGAGGAGCTGGACCGGACCTACTTCGCGGTCAGCGCCGACCTGCTGACCGGCGACGAGGTGGTGCACCAGCGGGGGCCGGTGGCCGTGGCCGTCGGCATCAGCATGTGCCTGCCAGGACTGGTGCCGCCGGTGGTGGCGGGGGACAGGCTGCTGGTCGACGGGGGCGTGCTCAACAACCTCCCGGTGGATGTGCTGGCCGCGTCGGGGGAGGGGCCGATCATCGCCGTCGACGTGATGCGCAAGCCCCCGACCCGCGACCGTGAGGGCAAGCCCGTGCGCAGCCGGAGTCGGGGCCGGGCCCGAGGGCGGCCTTCGCCGTTCGGCCTGTTCTCGGCCGACGACGACGTGCCCAGCCTGGTCGACACCTTGGCCCGCGCCACCGTGCTCGGAAGCTGGCGCCGGGCCGACGCCAACCGGCTCAAGGCCGCGCTCGTGATCTCGCCCGAGTTGATGGACGTGGGCCTGCTCGAGTTCCGCAAGCTGGACCAGCTCGCGGCGCGCGGGTACGCGGCTGCCGTCGACGCGTTGGCCGCCGCCCCCGCCACGCTCTTTCCCTGCCCTTGACGCCGCTCGGGCGACCTGACTCGGAGTCAGGAACTAGGAGTTGGCCGCGGCCTTCTCCACCTTTTCCTTGATGTGGGCCATCTGGATGGGCGAGTTCTTATTGATGTTGTTGGTCATCCACTCGTCGTCGGCCGGGGCCTCGTCCTTCATGTGGAAGTCCTGCACCCACTTCATGCGGACACCGCCGTCGACCTCGTCGTAGGTCCACTCGATGTTCATGTACTCGAACGGACCCGTCTCGACCCGCTTGGCCGTCACCCGGCGGGCGCCCTTGTCGGGCGTGCGCTCGGAGACCCAGCTCCACACCTTGCCGTTCTCGTCCGGGTGCATGGAGAGCCGGAACGTGACCTTCCCGTCCTCCTCGGAGATGATCTCGGCCGCCGCGTACTCGGTGAACAGATCAGTCCAGTTGGCCACGTCGTTGGTCATGTCCCAGACCAGGTCGAACGGGGCGTCGATGACGACTTCGTTCTCGGTGTGCCCGGCCATCAGCCCGCGGCCGTCAGCTTGTTGTTGACCAGGCTCACGGCGTCGCCGAAGGCTTTGACCTGCTCGGCCTCGGACTCGTCGATCTTGAAGCCGTAGCGCTGCTCGACCTCGAGCTGGATCTCCAGGATGGCCAACGAGTCCAGGCCCACGGCCTCGAACGTGGTGCTGGCGTCGTCCGGCACGTCGGCCTCGTCCATGCCCACTCGGTTGACGAGGATGTCCTTCAGGTCGGCGAGGGTGAACTGCTCAGCCATTGCATTCTCCTTGTGTCTTTCGATGTGTCTTTCGAACTGTCTTTCGATGTGCCTTCAAAAGCGCTTCGACGTGTCTGCGTGGTCGATCGGTGCGGTCACGGTTGGGGCCGGGCCACGCCTTGGAGGGCGGGGAGCATGTCCTGCATGGCCTCGCGGCCCGCGGCCAGGAAGCGGTCGGCCAGGTGGAAGTCGCGCCACGAGCAGGGCCCGAAGCGGGGAGTCACCGCCACGTCGGCCTTGGCCGCGTGGCGCACGCTGGCGTCGAGCTGGGCCAGGTCCATGACTTCGAGCATGGTCTCGAGCAGACGCTGCTTGCCCGCGGGCTCGGGTGGCAGTGGCTCGTCGCCGGGCCAGGCGGCCAGCGTGTCGCGGCTCATCAGGTTGACCGACACCACCACGTCCGCCCCCAGGGACCGGGCCGAGTCGGTGGGCACGGGCACGAGGGCCAGTCCGTCGACCAGGCGCTGGTCGCCCCGCTGGAAGGGCGGGAACAAGCCCGCCAGGGCCGTGCCCGCCAACAGGGCGTCGGCCAACGAGCCGTCGGTTATGGGCACGGGCTGGCGGGTGGCCAGGTCGACCGTCATCACCGTGAGGGGCAGGTCCAGGTCGGCGAAGGACCGGCCGCCCGCCAACTCCGAGGTCATCGTCTTCATGGTCTCGTAACCGGTCGACGTGCCCGAGAAGGACAGGTTGAACACGGCCTTCACCGTCTCCTCGGAAAAGCGGGTGCGCAGGGTCGCGTCGATCTCGGGCGCGGCCATGCCCATGGCCAGGCAGGCCCCGACCACGGCCCCGATGGACGAGCCTGCCACCGCGTCGAACGCGTAACCCGCCTCTTGCAGCACGGCCACCGCCCCGACATGGGCGAAGCCCTTGGCCCCGCCCGCGCCCAAGGCCAGGCCCACCTTGGTGCGCGTGAGGTGGCGGCCGAGCCAGGCCACCTTGGCCTCGTCGTCGGGGTCGAGCACGACGACGTCGGCATCGGTCCCGCGGCCGACGCCCGCGGCCTTGGCCTCGGCCTCGTCGCGGACCACGGCCACGACGCGGTCCATGTGGGCGTCGAGGGTCTGGAGGACGGTGCCCCGCAACTCCACAGGCACGAAGACGAAGGCGGACTCTGAGAGTGCTCGGTCCAATTGTGTGAGTGTCGACTCCAACGGTCCGCCGTCCAGAAAGGCGACGGGCTTGGGCGATGCCGCCTCGCATGCGGCGGTCACGGACTTCAACGATGCGAGCAGCGACTCTGAGAGTGCCAGCCCCACGGCCTCGCCCCTGCGGGACGCGACCTGCTGGTCGTGGGCCGTGGCCAGCCGCCGGGACAGGACGCGGGTGAGGTTGGCCAGCAGTTGCGGGGTCTGGGCCAGGACCGCGCTGAGGGCGTCCCTGTGCAGCTCGATGACGTCGGTGGGCAGCACGGCCCGCACGGTGGCCGACCGAGGCTCCCCGGTGAGGACCGCGATCTCCCCGATCACGTCGCCCGCCCGCAGCCGCCGGACCCGCTCGCCTGCCACCGTGACCACGGCCGAGCCGTGCTCGATGATGAACATGCTGTTGCCGGGCTCGTCCTCGCGGCAGATAACGGACCCGGCCGGGAACTGCCGGTGGCTGGCCCGGCTGTAGACCTGACGCAGCGCGTCAGGCCCGATGCCCTCGAACAGCTCGATTGTGGCCAGGTCCACGCCCGCCGCCCCCGGCCCGCTACTCGGTGACCCGGCGCAGCACCATGGCGCTGTTGAAGCCGCCGATGCCCCTGGCGCCGACCAGCACAGTGTCCATGGGCTGGGCCCGGCCTTCAGTCACGAGGTCCAGGTCGAAGGCGGGCGACCCCACGTTGATGGTGGGCGGGATGTAGCCGTCGGTGATGGCGAGGGCGGCGGTGGCCACGTCGAGCGACGAGCCGCCTGCATACAGGCGCCCGACCATCGACTTGGGCGCGGTCACCGGTACCGACGACGCACGTGACCCGAACACGGCCTGCAGGGCGGCCACCTCGGCCGCGTCCGACTCCGGGGTGCCGAACCCGTCGGCGAACACGACGTCGACGTCGTCGGGCCCGATGCCCGCGTCGTCGAGGGCCAGTTGCAGGGCCCGTCCGTAGTAGTGGCCGTCGGCCGCGGGCGCGGTATGGCTGTTGCCGTCCTGGGTCGCCGCGTGGCCGATGATCTCCGCGTACACCTGCTCCGCGCCCCGCGCCCTGGCCTGGTCCAAGCCCTCGACCAACAAGATGGCCCCGCCCTCACCGGGCACGTAGCCATGGGCCTCGGTGCCGAACGGGCGGTAGGCCGCGTCCGGGTCGTCGCCCTCGGCCATGAGGCAGTTGTGCTCCTGGCACGTGATGGCGTAGGGCCCTACCGGGGCCTCGGTGCCACCGCTCAACACCGCGTCCGCCTCGCCCCTGCGGATCTGGCGCCGGGCCAAGGCCAGCGCGTCGAGCCCGCCCGCCTGCTCGGACACGACGACGCCGCATGCGCCCTTCATGCCGTGCTTGATGGAGAGCTGGCCGGTGGTGGCCGCGTAGAACCAGGCGATGGACTGGTAGGCGCCGACGAAGCGAGGGCCCTTGGCCCACAGGCTCTGGATCTCGCGCTGGCCGAACTCGTTGCCACCCGACGAGGAGGCGGTGACCACCGACATGCGGTCCGGCTCATGGGACGCGGCGTCGAAGGCCGCATCCTCCATGGCCAGCTTGGCCCCCGCCAACGCCATCCACGTCCAGTTGTCGGTCTGGACCATGAGGCGCTTGTCGATGTAGTCGGTGGCCTCGAAGCCCTCGACCACGCCCGCCACCTGGGTGGCGTACTTCGACACGTCGAAGCGGTCGATCTTGCGGATGCCGTTCAGACCCTTGCGGGTGTTGCCCCAGAAGGTGGGGGCGCCGATGCCGTTGGGGGCCACGATGCCCAGGCCAGTGATGACGGCTCGAGCCTCGCTCACTTGGTCGCCTCCTTGACCCTGCCGAAGACCATGGCCGACTGGAACCCGCCGAAGCCGGAGCCGACGGACAAGGCCACGTTCACCTTGGCCTCACGCGCCGTGTTGGGCGTGTAGTCGAGGTCGCACTCTGGGTCTGGGTTCTCCCAGTTGGCCGTGGGCGGCACCACGCCGTGGCGGATGGTGAGCGCGCAGGCGGCCATCTCCAGCGAGCCGATGGCGCCGAGTGAGTGGCCGATCATCGACTTGATGGAGCTGATCGGGATGTTGTAGGCGACGTCGCCCAAGGCCCGCTTGAAGGCGGCCGTCTCGTGCCGGTCGTTCTGCTTGGTGCCCGACCCGTGGGCGTTGATGTAGCCGATGTCCTCGGGGTTGACCTTCCCCTGGTTCATGGCGTCGACGATGGACTCGCTCATCTCCAAGCCGTCGGGCCGAAGACCGGTCATGTGGTAGCCGTTGCCCCTGGACGCGTACCCGAGCACCTCGCAGTAGATGTCGGCGCCGCGGGCCTGCGCGTGCTCCAGCTCTTCGAGGATGAGCACGGCCGAGCCCTCGCCCATCACGAAGCCGTCCCTGTCCCTGTCGAAGGGCCGGGACGCGTGGGCCGGGTCGTCGTTGCGGGCCGACGTGGCCTTGATGGCGTCGAAGCAGGCCATGGAGATGGGGGAGATGGGGGAGTCGGCCGCGCCCGAGATGACGATGTCGGCCCGGCCGTCCTGAATGAGTTGATGGCCGAAGCCGATCCCGTCGATGCCGCTGGTGCAGCCGGTGCTGATGACGGCGGCAGGCCCGTGGGTCTGGAACCGCATCGACAGCTCGCTGGCCAGGCTCGACGGGACGAGGGCCTGGTACACGAACGGCATGGCGTACTCGGGGTCGACCTCCCACTCCTCGCCGTGGTTGGAGACGACGACGTACTCGTCCTCCAGCGCGGTGGTACCGCCGACCGCGGAGCCCATGCTCACGGCCATGCGCTCATGGTCGATGTTCTCCAGGTCCAAGCCGCTTTCGCCCATGGCCTCGGATGCGGCCGCGGCCGCGAACTGGATGTAGCGGTCCATCCGCCGCACGTCCTGCACCGTCAGCCCTGCGGCGATCGGGTCGAAGTCGGCCTCGGCCGCGATCTGTGATCTGAACTCGGAGGGGTCGAAGAGGGTGATGCGCCGCGTCGCCGTCTTCCCCGCCGTGATAGTCGCCCAAAAGCTGTCCCGTGTGACGCCGCCAGGCGCCACCACACCGACGCCGGTCACAACCGTTCGTCGCATGGTCCCCCCGTCCGAGTTGATTGCCAGAGCGAAATCCTGTCATACCCGGCCTCATGCCGCTACGGCGTGGGGCGGTAATCCTCCACATGTCCTCGGTACAGTCGTCACATGGTGCGTGCCACGTTGACGATGAAGGTGCAATCGGGCCGGGAGGAAGAGTTCGAATCGGCGTGGCGGGAGGTTGCCGCGGCCACGGCCAAAGCGCCCGGCAATGTGCGTCAGACGCTGTTGAGATCGGGCCAGGACGCGTCGACCTTCATCATCACCAGCGACTGGGCCACGGCCGAGGACTTCGGACGCTTCGAGCGCAGCCCCGAGCAGGACGACCTCACCGCCCCGCTGCGGGCCCTGCGCGAGTCGGCCTCCATGCAGGTCGACGAAGTGGTGGCCCACATCGACGCGGGATAGCCCCGATCCACACGCCCCGATCCACACGTCTGGAGGACATAGACCCACCCAGTCGGTACCTATGTCCTTCAGAACCGGGGATTGGGTGAGGTGGGGGGCCGGGTGGGTGGGCGCTACGCAGGCGCCTCTTCGGTGGACACGTGTCCGAGGTCGGGGCGGGGCGCCAACGGGCTCAGGCTGAAGACCATGAACGCGTCCTCCTGTCCTTGATTGGCGAACCGGTGCTTGAGGTTGATGGGGATGAACAGCGCATCTCGGGCGTGCAGGTCGCGATCGACGCCGTCGACCTTGGCCACCAGCGTTCCTGAGACGAGGAACACGAACTCCTCGGAGTAGGGGTGGTAGTGCTCCCTGATGACCTCGCCCGGCTTCATGTTGCACACGCCCATGAAACCGGACGTGGCGCCCACCGACTTTGGGCCGAGGAGGGCCCTGATCTCGGCCCCGTGCCTGCTGTCGCCGGGGACCTCGTCCGCGCACACCACGCAGTGCGGTCCGTTCATGCCTGCGCCCCTGCCTGCGAGCCTGGGGCCAGCGCGGCGGCCTCCTCGGGCGTGCGGGCCGACACCACGTCCACGCCGGGCACGCACCGCTTGGCCAGCTTGGTCAGCACGTCGCCTGGGCCCGCTTCGACGAGCCGCTCCACACCGAGGCTCATCATGGCGTCCATGGTCGTGATCCAGTGCACGGGCGACACGAGGTGGCGCAACAGCGCGTCGCGAAGCTCGCCCGCATCGGTGGTGGGACGGCCGGTGGCGTTCGGGATCACGGGGAACGCCGGCGGCTTGAAGGCCACGTCGCCGATGGCGGCCTCGACCCGTTGGCGGGCGGGCTCCATCAAAGGGGAGTGGAAGGCGCCGGGCAGCGGCAGGCGGATCGCTCTGGCGCTGCGGGCCCTGGCCAACTCCTCGGCCCGACCCACCGCGGCCTCGGCGCCGGACAGCACCGTTTGCACCGGGCTGTTGAAGTTGGCCACCAAGAGCACGTCGCCCTGGGCTGACTCCTCGACGATGGCGGCCGCGTCCTCGGGCGACATGCCGACGATGGCCGTCATGGCCCCGTTGCCGCTGTCGCTGGCCTCCTGCATGGCGCTGGAGCGGATGCGGACGATGGCCATGGCGTCGGCGGGAGTGATGACCCCGGCCGCGGCCAACGCCGCGAACTCGCCCAGGCTGTGGCCCGCGGCGCCGGCTGCCTCCACGCCCGACTCGGCCAGCACGCGGTAGGCGGCCAGCTCGCAGACCAGCGTCACCGGCTGCACGACGTCGGTGCGTTTCAAGGCCTCCGCGTCACGCCCCAACTCGACCAGATCGGTGCCGAACACCTCGTTGGCCTCGTCGATCACGGCCTTGGCCGACGGATGCTCGGCCCACGCGTCGACCATCCCGACGAACTGCGAGCCCTGTCCAGGGAACAGCAATCCCACCGCCATGCCCACCCCCTCTCGTTGGCCGCACCCTATCCGAGCCGTTCGTCGGTGTGGCATGGTGAGCGCGCCCGCAACGGCACGGGGGTGGCCATGGATGTGGAGATGCTCAAACGGCGGCGGACCAAGATCGTCGCCACGCTCGGCCCGTCGTCCAGCGACGCGGCCACCATCGAGAAGCTGATCGCGGCGGGCGTGAACGTGGTGCGGCTCAACATGTCGCACGGCGACCACGAGGCCCACGCCCAGGCCTACAAGGAGTTGCGCACGGCCGCCCACAACGCCCGCAACCCGATCGGCGTGCTCGTCGACCTGTGCGGTCCCAAGCTGCGGGTGGGCCGGTTCGAAGGCGGCGGCATCGACTTGGTCGAGGGCGCGTCGGTCGTGGTGACGACGCGCGAGGTGGTGGGCGAAGCGGGGTTGATCGCCTCGCAGTACGCGACCCTCAACGAGGAGATCGAGGCCGGGGCGCGCATCTTGCTGGACGACGGTGCTCTCGAACTGCGGGTGGACGGCGTGGCCGGCACCGAGGTCACCTGCACGGTGGTGCGGGGCGGGCGGCTCAAGGATCGCAAGGGCATGAACCTGCCGGGCTCGCGGCTGGCCACGCCCGCCCTCACCCCCAAGGACATCGACGACGCCCGGTTCGCCATCGACCTCGGCGCCGACTACCTGGCCCTGTCCTTCGTGCGCAAGGCCCAGGACGTGGAGGACCTCAAGGCCCTGCTGCCCGCGGACGACCCGCCGCGCATCATTGCCAAGATCGAGCATCCCGACGCGCTCGACAACATCGACGCCATCATCGACGCGGCCGACGGGATCATGGTGGCCCGCGGCGACTTGGGCGTGGAGCTGCCGCCCGAAGAGGTGCCCGTCATCCAGCGCAGGCTGGTGGCTCTGGCCCGGGCCCACAGCAAGCCGTGCATCGTGGCCACGCAGATGTTGGAGTCGATGATCGAGCACGCGCAGCCCACGCGCGCCGAGGTGTCGGACGTGTCGACCGCCGTGTTCAGCAGCGCCGACGCGGTGATGCTCTCGGCCGAGACGGCCAGCGGCTCGTACCCCGTCGAGGCAGTGGCGATGATGGACCGCATCGCCCGACAGGTCGAGGCCCACGTGTTCGCCGAGCGCCGCTTCCGGGCCGAAGGAGGCGATCCGGTGCCCGCCGCGGGCTCGTCGCCGGTGGCCGAGGCGGTGGGCGTGGCCGTGGCCCAGTTGTCGCGCGACCTGCGGTGCCGGGCCATCGTGGTCGTCTCCTTGGGCGGAACGGGCGCAACCGCGCGCGTGATGTCGGCGGCCCGTCCCGGCGCGCCTATCGTCGGCGCCGCGGCCACACTGCGCGGGATGCTTCAGCAGAGCCTGTTGTGGGGTGTGGTGCCTCGACTGGTGCAGCCCGCCGAGATCGAGGAGCCCGAGGAATTGGCCAAGCGGGTGGCCGCACAACTCGACCTGGCCGGCGCGGGCGACCGCATCTTGTTGGTGAAAGGCTTCGAGCAGTCGCCCAGCATCACGGTGTTGGAGGTCTAGTTGTCCGCACGCCGACGACCTGCCGACGCGCTTCTCGGCCGCGGGCCCGACGAGGGGGTGGTTCGATGAGTGAATGGATGGCGCTGTTGTATCCGCTCAAGGCGGGGAGCGAGGAGGCGGTGACCCAGATCTTCCAAGAGAGCGGCAGGCCGAGTCACACCGTCCTCGACGAGAACGGCCAGGAGGTGGGACGGCTCTTGCGAACACTCGTGTTCGTGGGCAGGGAGAAGGCGGTTCGGGTCATCGAAGTCGAGGGGTCGATGGCGCTGGTGTCAGCGCACATGAGCCGCCAGCCCGCGGTTCGGGCCTTCGAGGCCAAGGTGGAAGAGCACCTGTCGCAGCCTCGCGACATGTTGAGCCCAGAAGGCGCCCGCTCGTTCTTCGCGGCGGCGGGCATGCAGTTGGTATTGCACCGCACGGACGACGACGGGGAGAACTGAAGACCGATGGAACGCTACGCGCTGTACTTCACCTGCAAGCCGGGGACGGAGGAAGAGGTGGCCGAGATCCTCGGCAACTACGACCGGCCCGTGCCGTACATCGATGAGGACACGCGCCTCATGAGCACGTCGATCTTCATGCACGGCAACATCATCGTGCGCGTGCTGGACATCGAGGGCGACCTCATCAAGGCCGTGCAGCACCTGGGCAAGCAGCCCGCCATCCAGGAGGTAGAGGCCAAGCTGACGCCGTTCCTGGAGGTGCCGCGCGACATGAGCACGCCGGAGGGCGCGGCCTCCTTCTTCATGAGCGCCATGATGAAACGCGTCACCCACCGCGTCGCCGGCGAACCAGCGAAGTAACCCGCCCCGCCCCCGCCGCGTCCCGACGCCGCGAGCCGCATTTGGGCGTAGTTGTGGTCAGAAAGTGCACACAACTACGCCCAAATGCTGAACCACCGGCCCCGACGGGGCGGTGGGCTCAGTGGTGGTGCTCGAAGCGGGAGTACTCGGGGAAGACGGGGTCCTTGCCCAGTCGCCGGGCCAGGGCGGCCAGCGGCGTGAGGGTCACGTACTGGAACCACATGGGCATACCCAGCAGGTACGTGTCGGACAGCTCGAAGAGCAAGGCCAGGTCCAGCGGGCTCTTGGGCATGCCGTGCTTGGTGGTCCGCCCGTCCCGAGCCAGGCCGAAGGCCACATGCAGGTGGTCCTCGAAGTCGGCGGCAGGCTCGACCTCGAGGTCGACCTCGGCCACCTCGGGGCTGAAGTTGCGGAACCGGTGGGGCTGGTACGGCTCGACGCGCACCGACTCGCCGGGCCCGTACTCCTTGACCTGCTTCCTGCCCCCGCACATGATCGTGACCACGCCGGACAGGACCGTGTAGGTCTCGGTCACGTTGCGGTGCTTGTGCCCGGGCGGGCCCTTGCCCGTGGGCGGCAAGGTCAACGTCACCTTCAGCATCTTGCCCTCGGTCTCGGCCGAGCGCTTCACGAACGTGATGACCTCGCCCGTGAGCGGATTGTGGATCGATTCCGGCGGACCCGCCATAACTCTCCTTCGTCCTTCGTCCTCGTAGATACGGCTCATACGTCGAGCTTGAACACCCGTTGGGCATTGCCCGACAGGATCAACTGCTTGTCCTCGTCCGAGATGGACAGCTCGTTCACCTGGTCGACGAGCGATTCCAACGGTGACATGAGCGGCGGCGCGTCGGTCCCGAACATGACGTTGGCCACGCCGTACACCTCGATGTTGGCGGCCAGTGCGACCTTGCTGGGCGACGCCGTGTCCAGCGACACCAGCTTCAAGAACTCACTTGGGGGACGGGTGATGTTCATGCCCTGCTTCAAGAACGGCGGCGGCCCCGGTGCGGCGTCGCCGCCACCCGGCGGACCGCCCGGGGGACCACCGACACCAGGAGGTGGACCACCAGCGCCGACACCAGGAGGCGGGCCGCCAGCGCCGACACCAGGAGGAGGACCGCCGGGCGCGGCCAACCAGTGGGCGGGGGCGAAGGCGATGTCCAGCCTGCTGGGCAGCAGCGACAATGCGCCCCCGCCCGCGGCGGCAATGAGCTTGAGGTTCGGGTACTTCTCGAGCCACCCGGCCCACACGATGGACACCATGCCGACGGTCACGTCGCAGAACCGGCCCAGCACCTCGATCAAGCGGTAGTCGGCCAGGCTGTCGCTCCCCACCGGCTTGGCGGGCGGGTGCAGCATGACGGGCACGTCGAGCTCGGCGGCCATGGCGAAGAACTCGCCCGCCGTCTCCGACGCCAGGTACTCGTCGTTCACGCTGGTGTTGACGATGAGCCCGACGTAGCCGTCGTGCTTCAACGTCTCGGCCGTCTGGGCCAGCATCTCGTCGCCCCCGAAGGGGTTGGCGTAGACGTACGCCTTCAGGTTCTTCGGGTACTTGGCGATCTGCTCGCCGACCCAGTCGTGGTAGGCCTGGATGAGGCTCAGCGGCTGCTCGTAGTTGTCCACGCCGGGGATCGGCATCATGGCCCCCGCGCCCACCGGGCTGCCCACGATGGTCAGGTCGATGCCCGCCTTGGCCTTGGTCTCGACCATCCCATCCACGTCCCACAGGCTGGGCGGGCTCGGGTACTTCTTGAAGCCTGCGCCCGGCGGGGGGCTGATGTGCCCGTGAATGTCGATGATCAAGGTGGCCTCCTCGTTGGTGATGCCGGCTAGTTGGTGATGCCGGGCGCCTGGCCCACGTAGGTCGGGTCGTCCACCTGCTTGAGCATGAAGGCGGCGGTGTCGGCCCGGCTGATCTTCGAGCTGGCCTTGCCCCCTTCGAAGATCACGTCCCACGAGCCCGCGGCCGGGGCGTTGGTGAGCCGGGTCGGACGCACGAGCGTCCAGTCGAGACCGCTGCTCACCACAGCCGACTCCATGGCGTCCTGGTCGGCCAGCACGTCCTTCATGAAGAACCGGGAGATGATCTTCGAGTAGACGAACCCGCCCTGCCCGCGGCTGTCGCCCGCGCCGAAGGCGGACAGCGCCACCAGCCGGCGCACGCCGTGCTCCTTCATGGCCGCGATCACGTTGGCCACCCCTTCGGCTCGGATGCCGGGGGGCGACGTCTTGTTCGACCCGATGGCATACAGCACCGCGTCCTGCCCGGCGACTGCGCTCGACAACGACGCTGCGTCCTTGACGTCGCCTCGGGCCGTCCGCACGCCGGCCTGCCCGTTCATCTTGGCCGGGTCCCTGCACAGGGCCGTCACCTCGTGGCCCGCGCTCAGGGCCTGGCGGACGAGCTCCTGGCCGGTCCCCCCCGTCGCCCCCACGACCAGCACCTTCATTCCGCACCCTCCGGGTCCGCTCGGCCGGACAATACACATCAGCGCCCTCGGCGGCTGCCTGCCCC
>JAUTXP010000019.1 GCA_030837965.1 Acidimicrobiaceae bacterium
TGGTCATGCCCGGCGACAACACGGTCATGACCGTCAGCCTGGGCAAGCCCATCGCCATGGACGAGCAGCTCCGCTTCGCCATCCGCGAGGGCGGGCGCACCGTCGGCGCGGGCCGCGTCACCAAGATTCTCAAGTAGTTGAGAGGAACCGAGCAATGGCACGCAACGAAAAGCGCATCAAGGTCACGCTCGCCTGCGAGCAGTGCAAGCGCCGCAACTACATCACGGTCAAGAACAAGCAGAACGACCGTGAGCGCATCGAGATGAAGAAGTACTGCCGGTGGGAGCGCTCGCACACCCTCCACAAGGAAACGCGCTAGCCGGTCTCCTACGGACCGCGTCACCCCGTCCTGCACCCGCCCAGCGCCCGCCCCTGCCGGCGCGTCGACTCGCCGCGCTCGGTGTAACCATGACCACAACCCGTGGGTCCAAGCCGCTGATGCCAACCGACCTGGCTGTACTGGTCGCCGCCGCAGTCGACGGCGACCGGTCTGCCTTTGAGGAGCTGGTCAAAGCGACGTACGCCGACGCGTACACGCTCGCCTTCCGGTTGACAGGCAACGAGGAGGATGCGCGAGACGTGGTGCAGGACGCTTACCTACGGGCGTACAAGGGGCTCAAGAAGTTCCGCGGCGACGCGTCCTTTTCGACCTGGATGTACCGCATCACGGCCAACTGCGCCTCGTCGTACCTGGTGAAGCGCAGCCGCAACCGGCACGAGAACCTGGACGACGAGACCCATCTGGCCGACGAGCGTCCTGAGATCGACCCCGAGTTGCGGGCCGACGCCGCCTCCGAGCGCAGGCGCCTGGCCGACGCCCTGGAGTCCCTCCCGCCTGACATGCGAGCGGTCGTCGTCCTGCGCGACGTCTACGACTTGCCCCACGAGGCCATCGCGGCCGAGCTCGGCATCACCGAAGGGGCGGCCAAGGTCCGCCTGCACCGAGCCCGCAAACGGCTGCGCGAGCGGCTCTTCCCGCTGCGGGCCGAGCGCGACGGAGAGGAGAGCGCGCATGCAGTGTGAGCACGTCCACGAACTGCTGCCGGAGGTAGTCGACGGCAACCATCAGGCCGACCCCGACGTGGTGGACCACGTCCAGGGCTGCCTGCGCTGCCAGGCCGAGCTGGTCCAGTACCGCAGGCTGCTGCGCGCCTTGCACAACCTTCGCACCGAGGTCTTGGAGCCCGCCCCGGGCACGCTGTCCGGCATCCTGGCCCACATCGAGGCGGTCGGCGAGCGGGGCGCCATCCGCTCGCTGCTCTCTGGCAGGCGAGCCGCCTATGTGGGCGGACTGGCCGTGGCCACCGCGGCCGCGGGCGCAGGCGCCATCGTGCTGCTGGGCCGGGGCAAGCGCCGCGTGCGCGCCGCCTGACCAGCCCCATCGCGGGGGCCGGGCCGACCCGAGCCTGGACCCGCTATCCTTTCCATCCGCCTCGGAAGCACGAGCTTCCGGGGCGGTACTGTTCTAGGGCAGTAGCTCAATTGGTAGAGCACCGGTCTCCAAAACCGGCGGTTGGGGGTTCGAGTCCCTCCTGCCCTGCTCACCCCAAGACCTCATTGTGAGGTGGCCGTGGAATCGATGAACCGGGAAACTAAGCGGCGCTTGCAGCGTCAGGGTCAGATGGGTCCTGACGGCGCGCCCGCGCTCACCGAGCGGCCCAAGCCCACGCCCCGCGGGCCACGGCCTGTCAGTCAGCGCACCAAGCCCGCGGCCTTCCTCAGGGGTGTACGCGACGAGCTGCGCAAGGTGGCCTGGCCCACTCGGGACGAGGTCTCCAACTACTCGATGGTGGTCTTCATCAGCCTGGCCGTCATCATCTTGTTGATCTTCGTGCTCGACCTCACCTTCTCAAAGAGCGTGCTCTTCCTCTTCAAGACATGACCGACCTCCAAGACTCCCAGAACGACGACGACTTCGGCGCGCCCGAGGCCGAGCCAGAGGCTGCGGCCGTCGACGCCGTCGAGCCCGTGGCCGACCTCCAGCCCGAGCCCGAGGTCATCGGCGACGACGACCCCACGGCCCTGGACGACCACGTCCCGGCCGACGCATCGCTGGCCGACGCCACCGACCAGGCCGCCGACGCCCTCGACGAGGCCATCGACAACGAGGCCACCGGCGTTGAGGTGATCGACGTCGAGGACCTGCTCGACGAGGAGGCCGAGGACGCCGAGGAGGAGATCGCTCCCCCGGAGAGCCCCTTCGACCGGCCCGGGCAGTGGTTCGTGGTCCACACCTACGCGGGCTACGAGAACAAGGTGAAGTCGAACCTCGAGAGCCGCATCTCGTCCATGAACATGGAGGACCGCATCTACGAAGTGGTCATCCCCATGGAGGACGTGGTCGAGCTCAAGAACAACAAGCGGGTCGTGGTCCAGAAGAAGGTGTTCCCCGGCTACCTGCTGGTGCGCATGGAACTGGACGACGACTCGTGGTTCGTGGTCCGCAACACGTCAGGGGTGACGGGCTTCGTCGGCCTCGGGGCCAAGCCCACGCCCTTGTCCCGCAAGGACGTGGAGACGTTCCTGGGTGTGCAGCCCGAGGGCGTCGAGCAGACCAAGAAGTCCCGCCCCCGTGTCGAGTGGCAGGTGGGCGAGAGCGTGCGGGTCAGGGAAGGCCCCTTCGCCGACTTCTCCGGCACCATCTCCGAGATCGACGAGGACCGGCTCAAGGTCAAGGTGCTCGTGAACATCTTCGGCCGGGAGACCCCGGTCGAGCTCGAGTTCACCCAGATCGCCAAGCTCTAGGCCATTAGGCAAAAGGAAGAGACGAGAGAACCATGGCGAAGAAGCGCGTCGCCGCCATCGTGAAGATCCAGCTCCCCGCGGGACAGGCCACGCCTGCCCCTCCGGTGGGCACCGCCCTCGGCCCGCACGGCGTGCAGACCATGGAGTTCTGCAAGCAGTACAACGCGGCCACCGAGAACCAGCGGGGCAATGTCATCCCGGTCGAGATCACCATCTACGAGGACCGGTCGTTCACCTTCGTCCTCAAGACCCCGCCCACCCCGGTGCTGTTGCGCCAGGCTGCCGGGATCGACAAGGGGTCGCAGACGCCGGGCAAGGCCGGGGCGGGGACCATCACCGAGGCCCAGGTCGAAGAGATCGCCCGCACCAAGATGCCCGACCTCAACGCCAACGACATGGACGCAGCCAAGAAGCAGGTGGTGGGCACGGCCCGGTCCATGGGGATCACCGTCAACTAGGAGTCACCGCACCAACCCGAGCGCGGGATCACCTCGCCCGCGCCGAGAAGCAGCACCTGAGGAAGACCAGCGCGAAGGGCGGTCCGGCTGGGCCGGTCGTCCGACGCCGATCAACTCGCTCGAAAGCTCTGCGTTCGAAGCGATGGATAAGGAGGCAGAGCATGCCGAAGGGCAAGAAGTACGACGAGGCCATGAAGCGGTTCGACCGCCAGGCTCTCCACGCGGTGGGCGAGGCGGTGGACCTGGCCAAGAGCCTGGCCACGGCCAAGTTCGACGAGACCATCGAGTTGGCCGTGCGCCTCGGGGTCGACCCCCGCAAGGCCGACCAGATCGTGCGCGGCACTGTCGCCCTGCCTGCGGGCACGGGCAAGACGGTGCGGGTCGCCGTGTTCGCAGCGGGCCCGGCGGCTGAAGAGGCCAGGCAGGCCGGGGCCGACATCGTGGGCGCCGACGACCTGGTCGAGCGGGTGCAGAACGAGGGCTTCTTGGACTTCGACCTGGCCATCGCCACCCCCGACCTCATGGGCCAGGTGGGCAAGCTGGGCCGGGTGCTCGGGCCCCGCGGCCTGATGCCCAACCCCAAGACGGGCACCGTCACCACCGACGTGGGCAAGGCCGTCACCGAGTTCAAGGGCGGTCGGGTCGAGTACCGCACCGACAAGTTCGGCAACGTGCACGTGCCCGTGGGCAAGGCCAGCTTCGAGCACCGGGCCCTTCTGGACAACGTGCGGGCCGTGGTCGACGAGTTGCAGCGGGCCAAGCCCGCGGCGGCCAAGGGCAAGTACGTCCGCTCGGTCACCGTGTCGTCGACCATGGGCCCCGGCATCAAGGTCGACCCGACTCGGATCAAGGTCACCGACGAGGAGCTGGCCGCTTCGGCGTAGTAACCTCACCCGCTACAACTGAAGATCTCGCCGTAGACATCGCGGTCGCCGAGAGGCGGTAATGGGCCGACAGGCCCGCCCGACGAGGTGAACCTCCTGGGACTCAGGGCGTTCGCTGTCTGCGTGCGCCCTGTTGCTTTTCAAGGAGGTGAACGGTTTGGACAATCCGAGGCCTGAGAAGGTGGCCGTGGTGGACGAGGTGCGGGATCGCCTCTCGTCGTCGAGCGCTGCCATCCTCACCGAGTACCGCGGCCTGAAGGTCAAGGACATGGCCACGTTGCGGCGCTCGCTGCGCGAGGTCGGCGGCGAGTACCGCGTCTACAAGAACACGCTGGTGCGCTTCGCGGCCAGGGACCTGGGTCTGGACGGGCTCGAGGCTCTGCTCGAAGGCCCGACGGCCATCGCCTTCGTCGATGGCGACGCCGTGGCCGTGGCCAAGGCCCTGCGCGACTACGGCCGCATCAACCCGGCTCTCGTCGTCAAGGGCGGCCTGTTGGGCCAGAGTGTGCTCGACGCCAGCGAGGCCACTGCGTTGGCCGACCTGCCGTCGCGCGAGGTCCTGCTGGCCCGCATCGCGGGCGGCCTGGCTGCGCCCATGGTGCAGTTCGCAGGCTTGTTGCAGGCTCTGCCCCGCAACCTGGCCTACGGGCTCAAGGCCCTCATCGAAAAGGTCGGTCCGGGCGACACGCCTGCCGCCGCCGCCGAGCCCGCCCCGGCCGAAACACCGGTTGAGGCGCCACCGGTTGAGGCCGCACCGGTTGAGGCCGAGGCCGCACCCGCGGAGGAAACCGCACCGGCTGCTGAAGCGCCCGCTGCTGAAGCGCCGGTCGACGAAGCACCGGCCGAGGAAGCGCCAGCCGCTGACGAAGCACCGGCCGAGGAAGCCCCGGCTGCGCCCGAGGTCAACACCGCTGATCCCGTCGAGGGTGCCCCCGAGGTGCCCGCGCCCACCGATTCCGAACCTTCTGAGTAAAGGAGCACCAATGCCTACGAAAGACGAGATCCTCGACGCCATCTCCTCGATGACCGTCCTCGAGCTGTCCGAGCTGTTGAAGGACTTCGAGGAGCGCTTCGGCGTCACTGCCGCGGCACCGGTGGCCGTGGCCGCGGGCCCGGCGGCAGGCGGCGGCGACGCGGCCCCTGTCGAGGAGGAAAAGGACGAGTTCGACGTCATCCTCACCGGCGCCGGCGACAAGAAGATCCAGGTCATCAAGGAGGTGCGCGCCCTCACCAACCTGGGCCTCAAGGAGGCCAAGGACCTGGTGGACGGCGCCCCCAAGCCCGTCCTGGAGAAGGTCAACAAGGAAGACGCCGAGAAGGCCAAGGCCCAGCTCGAGGGCGCGGGCGCCTCGGTCGAGGTCAAGTAGCCCGAAGCAGGACAAGAGCACCGCAAAAGGGCCGCCCACACGCCGTGGGCGGCCCTTTTCCGTGTATCGGCATTTACGTCCTGACGGCAAGCGCCGATACATGGCGCCATGGACACGCAGTGCGCCGAGTGTGGAGCCCGGCTGTTCGAAGGCGCCGACTGGTGCACCCAGTGCTTCACCCCGATCGGCCGTGCCCACGCCCAGGCCACCCCCACCCCGCGCTTTTCCACAGCAGCAGGTGCTGTGGAAAAGTTGGAGGGGGGACCCGTGACGACGTTGGCGGCACCGGCCCGGGCCGTTCCGTGGTACGAGCAGCAGCCTGTTGACTCGGCCCCGCCCCCGCCGCCGCCGCCGGCCGAGCCGTACGGGCCGCCCGGGCTGAGCCCGCCCGGACCGCTCCCGGTCGGCTCGCGGCGCGTCGAGGTGGACGGCTCCGTCTTCCGCACCGGCATCGCCATGGTCGCGTTGGGCGCGGCCACCACCTTGGTCATGGCCGTGTGGGGCGCGACCTCCCACACCGAGACGGCCACCGTCCTTCGAGTCGGCCTCTACGTGAACGTGGCCCTGTACGTGCTGGTCCTCGACCGGGTCGTGAAGCGGGCCCGCCAGATCAGCTTCAACCCCATCTGGACGCGCGGCGACGAGATGGAGAGCCTGTTCGTCGGCCTGCTGGTCGGCGGCGGGCTGGCCACCTTGCTGCTCATGTGGTCGAAGGCGACCACCGGCCGGGTGGCGGTGGACGACGGCATCAACCTGATCGTGAGCGAGGGCACCGTCATCCGCATCGGCCTGGCCTTCCTCCTGGCCTGCGTGGCCGCCCCATGGGTCGAGGAGCTGCTGTTCAGAGGGCTGTTGGCCGAGTCGCTCCAGCCGTGGGGCGCTCTGCCCGCAGCCGCGTGCAGCGCGGTCATGTTCGCGGTCTGGCACCCCCAGGCCCTGTTCCCGCTGGTGGCCGGGCTGTTCGGCGGGCACAGCAAGGACTTCGCCCCGTTCGTCTACTACGTCATCTGCGGCCTGGTGCTGGCCGCCGTCTACCTGGCCCGCGGCCTCAAGGCGTCGATCGCGGCCCACACCGCGTTCAACGGGCTGATCGTGGTGATGGCCGTCGCGGTGGCGTCCGGGCCGGCCCAGACCATCACCGATCATGGCATCGCGGTGAAGGTGCCGGGCTCGTGGCGCGTCGTGCCCCTGGCCCAGGCCGACGCCAAGCTGGCCAAGTCGCCCGCGGCCAACATGATCGACATGACGGTGCAGGGACCGTCGGGCGCGGGCCTCATGGTCATGCACCTGCCCGTGCCCCGAGGCATGGTCCTCAGTGCCGACGCCGTCGCCGCCAATGTGGCGTCCAGCGCCACGGCCAGCATGGGGTTCGAGGTGAGCGAGACCCAGCGGGTCGACTACCCGATGGGACAGGCCGTGCGCATGAAGGCCAAGATCGCCGGGCACGCCGGTGCCTTGGTGCTCGTGCCCGCCGACGGACGCCTCTGGATGATCATGCTGATGTCTGGCGGCAGCGCTCGGGCCACCCGCGACTTCGACGGCATCCTGCAGCGGCTGCGCCTCCCCACCCCCCAAACGGGGGTGGGAAACGCTTGACCTGAGCGGGCGGGAGCCTTACCCTCCCTGCAACCCCCCGCAGGGGAGGGTTGCTTTTCTCTGCGCGCGGGCGTATGCTCGCCGGTTGCCGTGCTCGCCCGCCCCGCGCCTTCTCTTTCAGTGACGACGCTCGCGCGCGCCTTGCAGCGGTCCGCCCGCTCATCCTTCCCTTTCGAGGAGTAGGTCTTGCCCGCTCGTCCCACCATCCGGGAACGTTTCTCCTTCGCCAACCTCGACGAGGCTTTGCCCCTGCCGGACCTGATCGCCATCCAGCGCGATTCGTTCCAGTGGTTCCTCGAGGCCGGTCTGGCCGACACCTTCCGCGACATCAGTCCCATCGAGGACTTCACCGGCCAGCTTCGGCTGGAGCTGGAGTTCGACCCGACCGATATCGACTTGCGGCCCCCGCCCAAGTTCACCGTCGAGGAGTGCAAGGAGAAGGACATGACCTTCTCCGCGCCCATCTTCGTGCGGGCCCGCTTCATGAACGCCACCACCGGCGAGATCAAGGAGCAGACCGTCTTCATGGGGGACTTCCCGATGATGACGGACAAGGGCAC
>JAUTXP010000078.1 GCA_030837965.1 Acidimicrobiaceae bacterium
GGGTCGATTGGGCCGGCGAGGGACCCGACCGCGCCCACCTGGCGACCGTGTTGTTGCTGGAGCTGCTGACCGGCCACGGCGACGACTGGTTCACCTTCCCCGTTCCCGACCCCGACCTTGCCGGCCGCCCCCCTGGGACCGAGCCTCCACCGACGACCGGCCATATCGTCGAGCTGGTGCGGGTGGAGGTGCACGACGACATGGAGGGCAAGGACAGCCCTTGGCCTCTCTCGCCGCCCCCACCCTCGTGGTCGCTGTTCTCCACCGACGGTCTTCCCGTGAGCGCGCTGGTGGTGTGGCCCGCGGTCGCCACGGCCGTGGCAGGCCCGGCGCTCGACCGCGTCCAGCTCGCCGTGGACGAGGACAGCGACCTCGCGTGGGCGGTCGAGCTCCTCGTCGACGGCGAGCGGCTGCTGCCCGATGCCGAGAGCCTTCGTGCCCGGGCCCAGGTCGAAGCACTCGGCGCTTCCGGTCCGGGTCACGGCTACGACTACCTGCCGTCCACCACCCTGCCGCCCCATTGGCACCCCTACCGGATCGAGAACCGTCCCGCCGGTCGCATCTACGTCCAGGGGCTCGTTCAGGACCTCGACGACCCGGAACGCCTGAAGGGTCAGCAACCCCGACTGCGTCCTGGGCCACGTTCCACACTCATCGGCGGCGCACCCCGCAGCGAGTTCGGCCAGGGCCACCTGTTGCGCCCCACCGCCCTGCCCAATCAAGGCCTCGCCCTCGAACGGCGCTACGTGCTCGGCCGCACGACGGACGGCACGCCGGTCCTGTGGGTCCAGCGGTCCCGGCAACCGCTCGTAGCGGGGCCGACATCGTGGCTCCGGTTCGACGTCCTCAACGTCGGTCGGCCCGGCGGGTGAGGGCCCACGACGGCGAGCGAAGGCTCAGGCGGTGACGTCGCTGTAGGCGGGCGGGATGCTGTAGTGATTCAGCCGCGGGGGCGCGACAACAGGTCGAGCTCCTCGGCCCGGCGGACCGCGGCCCGACGGTTGCCCACACCGAGCTTGGTGTAGATGTGGCTGGTGTGCGTCCGCATGGTGTTCAGGGACACCATGAGCTCGCGAGCGATGTCCGGGCCGTCCAAGTCGGTCCTCAGCAGCCGAAGCACGTCCAGCTCCCGCTCGCTCAGTGGCTCGATCACGCCCTGTTTCACGGGCGCGCTGTCCTCCGTCTTGCTCACGGATGCCAGGAGTCGACGCACGTAGTCAGGGGCCATCCCCTGTTTCGCGAGCGCTCTCAGCAGGGAGGCGATCGGTGGACCCTCGTCGACGAAGACGCGAACGTAGCCCTCCGGTTCAGACAGCGTCAGCGCGCGTTGGAGCGACGTGAGCGCAGCAGGGATGTCGCCTCTCGTCTGGTGGGCGAGCGCCTGCAGCACGAGGATCTGGATGACGCTTCCCGTCCTCACCCCCTCCTCCGCCGCTCGCAGGAGGCGTTCCAAGAGCCGGGTCGCATCATGGAGGGACTGCTTTGTACCCTCTGTCGTGTATTGGCCCAGGAGGACCCTGGCGAGGGTGATGTGCTCGAACTCGCGCAGGTAGCTGAGGTCGTCCTCGGCGGACAAGCCCTGCTCGCGCACCCAGCCGAGCGCCTCACCCAACGGGCCATGGGCGACCCATACCCGCGCCCTCAACGCCGGGACCGGCCGCACGTTGGGGAAGAAGTCACTGATGTACAGGCGCTCCGCCTCGTTCAGCAAGTCAAGGGCGCCGGCCACATCTCCTTCAGACTCCCGGATCCGAGCCATCGCTACTCGCCATCGATACCGGTTCTGCGGCAACCCGGTGTGCTCGCCCAACTCCTGGCTCCGCAGCAGGAGCCGTGTGGCGGTGGGCACGTCGTCACGCTCGCAGGCGAGCTCGCTCATTCCCACGTACATGTCCGCCGTTCCCCGCAGGACCAACCCGTCTTGCCGAGATGCGAGCTCCAACGCCTGCTCGTAGGTGCGCATCGCGTCGCCGAGACGACCTTGGGCAATCCGGATGTCGGCCAGCGCCATCGCGCACCCGAGGACGTCGGAGACGTGCCCAATCCCTTGCAGCCCGGCCATGCATTCGGCGTAGGCCCGGTGGGCCTCCTCGAGCTCCCCACTCGCCCAGAATGCGAGCCCCAACAGCCCCGATGCCCCGGCGCGGGTGAGGTGGTCGTCTTCAGGCGACAGGGCACGCGCCCGCCGGGCGTGCGTCACGGTGCCGGGCACGTCGCCGAGGATGAGGGCCTGCCCGGCCCGGTACATCTCGACCGACCCCGGGAGGCGGCGAAATTCCCGGTCGTCCAGGACGACCATCTCCCCCGACGGGGCTCGGGGTCGCTCGCCGGCACCCGTCGTCGGGTCAAGCCACCGCTCGATGTCCCGCAGCCGGCCCTCAATGCCCTCGAGGTCGCCGAGGGCCATCAACGCGCCCACAACGCCAATGTTGAGCACAGGCCTGGCGCGCAGCAACCCTTCGGGGACCATCCTGAGCCAGCGCAGGACCGCCGCCTCCTGTCTGTCCCTGCGCATCGCCGGAATCGCCAGCTCCACCAGGTTCGCCGCCCGCTCGAAATCCTCGGCGGCGAAGGCGTGGCGGATCGCCTCGGACGGCTCGCCGTTCTGCTCGTACCACACGCTGGCCCGCCGGTGCAGGTCAGGAAGGTCGTCGGCTTGCTCGTCCAGCAGGTGCGCCTGCAGCACGTCGGCAAAGAGGTGGTGATAGCGATACCACCGGCGGCGGTCGTCCAGCGGGACGAGGAACAGGTTCCCTCGCTCCAGGGCCGCCAGGTTGGCCTTGCCCCCGTCCTGGCCGGTGACGGCATCGCACAATGGGCCGCTCAACCGGTCCAGGATGGAGGTCTGCAGCAGGAATAGTCGGACGTGTTCGGGTTGGCGCTGCAAGACCTCCTCGGCGAGGTAGTCGACGATGTACCGGTCATCCCCGGCGAAGCCGGCGATGAACGCGGCGGTGTCGTCCCGCCCCTGCATCGAGAGCGCCGCCAGCTGGAGGGCGGCGATCCACCCTTCGGTGCGCCCCTCCAGCGCGGCGACATCCGGTGCCGTCAGCAGGAGTCCCATCACCCCGTTGAGGTAGGCGGCGGCCTCGTCGGGCGTGAAGCGAAGGTCCGCGGCGCGGATCTCGACGAGCTCGCCACGGCTCCGCAACCGCGCCAGCGGCAATGCCGGGTCGGCGCGGCTGCCGATCACCAGGTGCAGTTGCGGCGGTAGGTGCTCCAGCAGGAATGCCATCCCGTCCTGTACGTCGCGGGCATCAATGACGTGGTAGTCGTCGAGCACCAGCACGACATCGCCCGAGATGGCGTCGAGGTCGTTGAGCAGCGTGGCAAGGACCGCTTCGGTCGACGGTTGGCCGGACTCCAGGAGCGAGAGTGCATTTGCACCAACCCCGGGCGCCGCCGTCCTGAGCGCGGCGACCAGGTACGTCCAGAAAACCGCGGGTTCGTTGTCGCGCTGGTCGAGCGACAGCCACGCCACGGACGGTCCGTCGGCGGCAGCGACCGCCAGCCACTCCGTCAGCAGCGTCGTCTTCCCGAACCCAGCGGGAGCTGACACGAGCGTCAGCGCCGACTCCGCCACCCGGCCCAGGCGCTCGCTCAGTCTCGGACGCGCCACCAGACTGCGTCGGAGCCTGGGGACGTGGAGCTTGGTCTCGAGTAGTGGACCGGCCATGACCTTGGGTCCACCGTACGCGGAAATCACCACATCAGTCACCACACGTGGTGATGCGTCCTCACCATCTCGGCTCCTACCTTGCAATCACCGACGAAGTCCGCAACGCCGGCTGAGCCCCATCCAGGCAGAGAAGGTGCGATGAGCGAGGTATCGGCCAGCCACCATGACCAACCCCTGCGCTACGAGATCCGTGTCAAGGGGCACCTGAACGCTCGATGGTCCGCCTGGTTCGACGGACTGAGCCTCACCAGCGAGAGCGACGGCACGACCATCATCAGCGGACCGGTCCTCGACCAGGCCGCGCTGCATGGCCTGCTGCAGAAACTGCGCGACGTCGGAATCCCGCTGATCTCGGTCACTCAGGTCACCACCGACCCCTCGATAGCTCCGATCCAGGAAAGGAATCGACTGTCTCCATGACACTCCTTCGAGACTTCTCAGGACGGCCGGCACCGGCCGCCGACCCGGCGGTGGCGGCCCGAGCGATCGGCGCCACCAAGACCTACGGCAAGGCCGACAGCGCGGTCGTCGCCCTCGACCACGTCGACGTCGACTTC
>JAUTXP010000013.1 GCA_030837965.1 Acidimicrobiaceae bacterium
CGGCAGTCTCCTACGAGTCCCCGGCATAACCCGCTGGTAACATAGGATAAGGGTTGCGCTCGTTGCGGGACTTAACCCAACATCTCACGACACGAGCTGACGACAGCCATGCACCACCTATCGCAGACCCTTTCGGACACTGCATCTCTGCAGCTTTTCCTGCGTAGTTCAACCTAGGTAAGGTTCTTCGCGTTGCATCGAATTAAGCAACATGCTCCGCCGCTTGTGCGGGCCCCCGTCAATTCCTTTGAGTTTTAGCCTTGCGGCCGTACTTCCCAGGCGGGGCACTTAATGCGTTAGCTACGGCACGGAGCCCGTCGATCGAGCCCCACACCTAGTGCCCAACGTTTACGGCGTGGACTACCAGGGTATCTAATCCTGTTCGCTCCCCACGCTTTCGCTCCTCAGCGTCAGTACCGGCCCAGAGTGCCGCCTTCGCCACCGGTGTTCCTCCTGATATCTGCGCATTTCACCGCTACACCAGGAATTCCGCACTCCCCTACCGGACTCGAGTCATGGCAGTATCGAGTGGCGTCTCCGAGTTGAGCCCGGAGTTTTCACACCCGACTTGCCAAACCGCCTACGAGCTCTTTACGCCCAATAAATCCGGACAACGCTCGCCCCCTACGTATTACCGCGGCTGCTGGCACGTAGTTGGCCGGGGCTTCTTCAGCAGGTACCGTCATTTTCGTCCCTGCTGAAAGGGGTTTACAACCCGAAGGCCTTCGTCCCCCACGCGGCGTTGCTGCGTCAGGCTTTCGCCCATTGCGCAAGATTCCCCACTGCTGCCTCCCGTAGGAGTCTGGGCCGTGTCTCAGTCCCAGTGTGGCTGGTCGTCCTCTCAGACCAGCTAGCCGTAGTCGCCTTGGTGGGCCATTACCCCACCAACAAGCTGATGGCCCGCGAGCCCCTCCCAAACCGATAAATCTTTCCTCCTCAGACCATGCGATCCGATGAGGGCATCCGGTATTAGCCCCGGTTTCCCGGAGTTATCCCAGAGTCTGGGGCAGGTTGCTCACGTGTTACTCACCCGTTCGCCGCTAGGTCTTCCCCTGTCTTGCGACAGGTTGGACCCCGCTCGACTTGCATGTGTTAAGCACGCCGCCAGCGTTCGTCCTGAGCCAGGATCAAACTCTCCATGAAGATCGTGCCGGGTGTTTCCACCCGAAGCGATCGGAGAGCCGGTGGTCGAGGGTCACTACCCTCTTGCACCGACTGGCACCAAGACGGACCTGTTGTCCGTTTCAGTGCATTGACTTCGCGACCATTCGGTCGCGCCGCACTGGCTTTTGGCTTTCCTCTGTTCCGTTTTCAAGGAGCACCAGGGTCGGCAGGCACGCGTTTCCCCGAAACGAGGAATCCGTTGGTGCGGCTGGCCGCTCTGGGTCGAGGGCCACAGCCACACAACTTCGGCTGCACTACCTCGACTCCTGGCTCGGTGGCGGGGCGAACCCGTCGCCCGAGCGGCTTGTCACTGTAGCACGTCTGCTTGGGCTGTCAAACGGCCGGCAGGCGGGCGAGAGAGCGACAACGGCATCGTACCAGTGATAGGCCCGGCCTCGTTCTCGGCGCCAGCAGCCAGGCCCCCACCGGAGCCGGGTATGCCACCGTTCGGGGAGGCGGGCGCGAGAGACTGGTCGGATGCGCCGGCTCGCCATCGTGGTCGCGGGCTTGGCCCTGCTCGCCTCGTCGTGCGCGTGGCAGACCAAGCCGCTGGCCCTGGACACGCGTCCGCTGGCCCAGTCCTCGCGCCTCTACGCCTCCGACGGCACCCTGCTGGCCACCCTGCACGCCGAGGAGAACAGGGAGAACGTCGGCATCGAGGCCATCCCCAAGGCCTTGCAGGACGCGGTGGTGGCCATCGAGGACGCCCGCTTCTGGCAGCACCGGGGGGTGGACGCCAAGTCGGTCATCAGGGCGGCCTACGCCAACACCAGCGAGGGCAAGATCGTCGAGGGCGGGTCGACCATCACCCAGCAGTACGTCAAGAACGAGCTGGTGGGCAACGACCGCAACGTGCGCCGCAAGCTGCGCGAAGCCGCCCTCGCCTACCAACTCGAGCACAAGTACACCAAGGCGCGCATCCTCGAGCTGTACCTCAACACCATCTACTTCGGGAACGGGGCCTATGGCGTGCAGGCCGCGTCCCATACCTACTTCGGCGTCTCCGTGGACAAGCTCACGCTGGGCCAGGCGGCCACCCTGGCCGGGCTGATCCGGGCCCCCAACACGACCGACCCCTACGAGCACGGGGACGTGGCCCTGGCCCGGCGCAACCAGGTGCTGGCCAAGATGGCCAACCTCCACTTCATCGCCGACGACCAGCGGGCCGGGGCCCAGGCCGAGCCGCTGCTCCCCTCGGCCGCCCCGCCCGGCGAGCGCTACCCGGCGCCCTATTTCGTGGAGCGGGTCAAGCGCTTCATCCTCGACGATCCCCGCTTCGGCGACACGCCCGCCAGCAGGCGGCATCTGCTGTTCGAGGGCGGCCTGCGCATCGACACCACACTCGACCTGCGGGCCCAGGCCGCGGCCGAGCAGGCCATGGCCAAGGTGCTGTCCAAGCCGGACAAGGACCCTGCGGGCGCGGTGGTGTCCATCGAGCCCAGGACCGGCTTCGTGCGGGCGCTCGTCGGGGGAAGGGACTTCTTCGGCGGCGGGCCCCAGGCCAAGTTCGACCTGGCCACCCAGGGCAGCAGGCCCGCGGGCTCGTCCTTCAAGCCCTTCGTGCTGGCCGCGGCGGTGGACAAGGGCGTGCCCCTCACCAAGGTCTACGACGCCCCGGCCCACCTCGACATCCCGCTGACCCGCTCGGTGTGGTCGGTCGACAACTACGAGGGCGAGGCGGGCGGGCGCATGAACCTGGTCGACGCCACCGTGCACTCGGTCAACACCGTCTACGCCCAGTTGATCCTCGAGGTGGGCCCGTCCGAGTCGGTGGCCATGGCGGCCCGGATGGGCGTGACCTCGCCCCTGCAGCCCTACCCGTCTGCCGTGCTCGGCACCAACGACGTGACCCCGTTGGAGATGGCCTCGGCCTATGGCACGTTCGCCAACCGGGGTCTGGCCGTGCCGCCCACCATGGTCACGCGGGTGCTTGACGAGAACGGCTCCGTGATCTTCGAGCACGAGCACCAACAAAAGCGCGTGATGAAGCAGGAGACGTCCGACGCGGTCGTGGGCGTGCTGCGACAAGTGGTGGAGCGGGGCACCGGTGTGAACGCCCGGCTCGGCCGCCCGGTGGCGGGCAAGACGGGCACGGGCCAGCAGTGGCGCGACGCCTGGTTCGTGGGCTTCACGCCCGACCTGGTGACGTCCGTGTGGGTCGGCTTCCCCGACCGGCAGATCTCGATGGTGCCGCCCGCCACGCGCATCCGTGTCCTGGGCGGCACGTGGCCCGCCCAGATCTGGCAGCTCTACTCCGGCGCGGCGCTGGCCGACAGGCCGGTGAGCGACTTCCCCGTGCCGCCCCCGCTGGTGTTCGGCACCGACCAGCCGCCCGTCACCGTGGCCAGCGTGCTGGGCATGCCCATCGACCAGGCCGAGCAGGCCTTGGCCAGAGACGGCTTTCGGGCCGTGCGCGAGCTGCGGTCCAGCGACGAGTACCCGCCCGGCTACGTGCTGGGCCAGACGCCCGCCGCTGGGGACCAGGCGCCCGGCGGGTCGACCATCACCTTGGTGGTCAGCAACGGCCGGGCCAGCGCCACCGTGCCGGACGTGCTCGACCGGGCCGAGGCCGAGGCCAAGGTCGCGGTGGTCGACGCCGGGCTCAACGTCAAGGTCATCCGCCAACAAGAGCCCAAGAGCCCGGGCTCGGGCAGCCGCAAGGGCAAGGTGTGGAAGCAGACGCCCATCGGCGGCACCCGCACCGACTTGAAGGCGACGGTGACCGTCTACGTCAACCCGGGCTGACTCCGTCCTGGCCGCGGCCGGGACGGGTGCGCTTGGTCCGGTCCACCGGCTTGCCCGGGTTGACCCGCGACACGTTGGGGTCGCCCGCCACGAACCAGCGCCACTCGTACTCGTCGCCGTGGCCCAGGCTCAGGCCGACGCGCCGTGACACGCCGGGCGAGGTGGGGGGCGGTGTGCCGTCGTCGCCGATGACCACGCCGCGATCGCCCTTCACCACGTCGGCCCCGTCGAAGGCGCCGTCGATCCCAAAGGCCTGGCACAGCTTGGCGGGCCCGCTGCACAGGTCTCGATCGCGCCCGGCCAGCGGGCCGCGGTTGGCGCGCATCTCCTCCTGCCCCGACAGCGGCGACGCGGCCCGCAACAACACGGCCAGGCCCACGCCCTCGTCGCCGCACACCGCGTTGGAGCACCAGTGCATGCCGTAGGTGAAGTACACGTACAGGTGCCCAGCCGGGCCGAACATGGTGGCGTTGCGATTGGTCATGCCCTTGAAGGCATGCGAGCCGGGGTCGATGGACCCGACGTAGGCCTCGGCCTCCACGATCCTGGCCACCCGATGGCCGCGGACGAGCAGCTTGTTGAGAAGCTCGGGCGCCACGTCGCGCGGATCGCGCCTGTAGAAGCGGCGGGGCACCGGCTTGACCGCCATCAGCGGACCCAGCGCACCTCGGGCCCGGCCGTCACGCCAAGCGCTCCTCGTCCCTGGCCAGCCGGTCGGCAAAGCGGTTGACCTGCTCGGCCACTGGACCGGGGCCTGCACTGCCGGGCGACGTGCGCCTGCCCACGGCCGACCCCGGCTCCAGCAGGGGCAGGGCCTCCGCGCCCAGCGCAGGGTGGGCCTCGACCAGCTCGGACAAAGGCACGTGGCGCTCGATCGAGTCGCGCACCAGGCCGCCCACGATCGCGTGCGCGTCCCGGAAGGGTGTGCCTTTGACGACCAGCCACTCGGCCAGGTCCACGGCCGCGGACGACTCGGTATCGGCCGCGGCCTGCATGCGCTCGACGTCGAACACGGCGGTGGCCAGCAGGCCCGCGAGCGCGGCCAGGGCCAGTTTCACCTGATCCAGGGCGTCGAACAGGGGCTCTTTGTCCTCTTGCAGGTCGCGGTTGTAGGCGAGGGGCAGGCCCTTCAACGTGGTCAACAGGCCGGTGAGATGGCCGATGAGCCGACCGGCCTTGCCGCGCGCCAGCTCGGCCACATCCGGGTTCTTCTTCTGCGGCAGCATGGAGGAGCCCGTGGCGAACGCGTCGTGCAGCCGCAGGAAGCCGAACTCCTCGGTGGACCAGAGCACGACCTCCTCGCCGATGCGCGAGAGGTGGACGCCGAGCAGGGCCAGGTCGAACAGGGCCTCGGCCACGAAGTCGCGGTCGCTGACCGCGTCGAGCGAGTTCTCGAAGCGGGCTCGAAAGCCCAGATCGTCGGCCACCGCGTCGGGGTCGAGGGGCAGTGACGAGCCTGCCAGCGCGCCCGCGCCCAGCGGCGACACGTCGAGGCGGTGCACGGTGGCCAACAGGCGGTCGACGTCGCGAGCCAACGCCCAGCCGTGGGCCAAGAGGTGGTGGGCCAGCAGCACGGGCTGGGCCCGCTGCATGTGGGTGTAGCCGGGCAGGTAGCAGTCCTCCGCGGCCACGGCCCGCTCGTGCAGCACCCGTTGCAGGGCCATCACCCGACGGGCCGTCTCGTTCAGCTCGCGCTTGGCGAACAAGCGCAGCGCGGTGGCGACCTGGTCGTTGCGGCTGCGGCCGGTGTGGAGCTTGGCCCCAGCCGCGCCCGCGATCTCGGTGACCCTGCGCTCCACCGCGGTGTGCACGTCCTCGTCGCTGTCGAGGAACTTGAAGATGCCGTGGGCCAGCTCCTCGCCCACGTGGTCGAGGGCGGCGATGAGGATGGCCACCTCGTCGTTGGTGAGCACGCCGACGCGCCCGAGGCCGCGCACGTGGGCCCGCGAGCCCTCCAGGTCGTCGGCCGCCAGACGCCGGTCGAACGGGAGGCTGACCGTGAAGGCCAGTAGCTCCTCGGATGGGCCTTCGCCGAAGCGGCCCGACCACAATGTCATCGGTCTCGACCCGGGCCCTGGCGGGCCGCCCACGTCTCCAGACCGAGTCCCCACAGCCGAACGAAGCCCTCGGCATCCTCGTGGCGGAAGGCGTCGGCCGCGTCGTAGGTGGCCAACCCGTAGTCGTACAGCGACCAGTCGCTGCGTCTGCCGTTGACGATGCAGCGGCCGGGCCCGAGCAGCAGGCGGACCTCGCCGGTGACCGGCTTCTGGCTCTCTTGGATGAAGGCGTCGAGGCTGTTGCGCAACGGCGAGAACCACAGCCCGTCGTAGACCAGCTCGGCGTAGCGGATCTCCAAGCGCTGCTTCTCGCGGGCCAAGTCCCGTTCCAGGGTGACCGACTCCAGATCGGCGTGGGCCAGGATGAGGGCCAGCGAGGCCGGGCACTCGTACGTCTCGCGGCTCTTGATGCCGACCCTGCGGTTCTCGACCATGTCGATGCGGCCCCAGCCGTAGGAGCCGACCACGGCGCCCACCTCTTCCACGATCTCGACCAGGCCCAGTTCCTTGCCGTCCACGGCCACGGGCACGCCCTGGTCGAAGGCGATCACCAGCTCGCGCTCGTCGGACTGGGTGGGCACGGTGAGGGACCAAACGCCCTGCGGCGGCGCGGCCCACGGGTCCTCCATCTCACCGCACTCGATGGCCCGGCCCCACAGGTTGTCGTCGATCGAATAGAGCTTCTCCTTGCTGGCCGTGATGGGGATGTCGTGCGTGGCCGCGTACTCGATGGCGTCCTCGCGCGTCATGCCCCACACCCGCACGGGTGCCAGGACTTCGAGGTCGGGTGCCAGCGCCCGCGTCGACACTTCGAAGCGCACTTGGTCGTTGCCCTTGCCCGTGCAGCCATGGGCCACCGCGTCGGCGCCGAACTGGCGGGCCGCCTCGACCAGGTGCTTGACGATGACGGGCCGCGAGAGAGCGGACACCAACGGGTACTTGCCCTCGTAGAGGGCGTTCGCCTTGAGGGCGGGCACGCAGAAGTCGCGGGCGAACTCCTCGCGGCAGTCGACCACCACCGCGTCGGCCGCGCCTGCGGCCAAGGCCCGCTCCTTCACCGCGTCCCAGTCGCCGCCCTGGCCCACGTCGGCAGCCAAGGCGATCACCTCCACGCCCTGCTTCTCGATGAGCCAGCGCACGGCCACGGACGTGTCCAGGCCTCCGCTGTATGCCAACACCACTCGCTTCGCCACGTCGTCTCCCGTTCGTTACAAACCGGCCAGCGCGCCCAGGCGCTTGGCCACCTTCTGGCCGCCGACCTTCTCCGAGGCCACGATCAACACGGTGTCGTCACCCGCCACCGTCCCGATCACGTCGGCCAAGCCTGCCCGGTCGAGGGCCGACGCCACCACGTGGGCCGAGCCCGGCGGCGTGCGCAGGACGACCAGGTTGGCAGAGTGGCGGACCTCGACGACCCAGTCGCCCAGGACCCGGCGGAGATGGTCTTGAGGGGCGACACGGTCTTGGGGCAGTTCGGGAATGGCGTAGACGGTCTCGCCACCTGCGATGCGCACCTTGACCGCGCCCAACTCATCCAGGTCACGCGACACGGTGGCCTGGGTGGCGACGATCCCGTCGTCCTTCAACAGGTCCACCAACCGGCTTTGGCTGGTGATCTGGTGCTCTTCGAGGATCTTGGCGATCTTGTGCTGACGCTGTGTCTTCATCGGATGGGCGCCGCCACGCGCAGGCTGTTCATGAGAAGAGGCTGTTCATGAGAAGAGCCAGAGCAGCAGGCCCCGGAAGGCGTGCATGCGGTTGTGGGCCTGGCGCCAGACGACGCTCTGCGGGCCGTCGACCACGCCCGCGGAGACCTCCTCGCCCCGGTGGGCGGGCAGGCAGTGGAGGAAGACGGCGTCGGGCGCGGCCCGGGCCATGAGGGCCTCGTCCACGGTGAAGCCTGCGAAGGCCTGGCGGCGGGCCTCGGCCTCGTCCTCCTTGCCCATCGACGCCCACACGTCCGTGTAGACGGCATCCGCGCCCTCGACCGCCACAGCCGGGTCGTCGACCACCACGCCGTTGGTGCGGGCCACGAGGACAGGGTCGGGCGCGAAGCCGGCCGGGCTGGCCACGCGCACCTCCATGCCGACCATCGCGCCGGCCACGAGCAGCGAGTTGCAGACGTTGTTGCCGTCGCCCACATAGGCGATCGAGCGTCCCTCCAACGTGCCCCACCGCTCCAACAAGGTGAGCAGGTCGGCCAAGGCCTGGCACGGATGGGCCGTGTCGGACAGCAGGTTGATGACGGGGACGTCGGCCACCTCGGCCATGTTGCGCAGCGTGCCGTGGTCGAAGACGCGGGCGCACATGGCCGCGTAGTAGCCCGACAGGACCCGGGCCACGTCCGCCGCGGGCTCTCTGCGGTCGAGGTCGATCTCGTCGGCCTTGAGGGTGACGGGGTGGCCGCCCAACTCGAACACGGCCATCTCGCTGGAGTTGCGGGTTCGCAGGCTCGGCTTTTCGAACAGCAAGGCCACGCCTCGGCCCAACAACACCTGCGGCCAGTCCCTGCGCTGGGCCAAGGCCAACACGGTGTTGAGGTCGTCCACGCTCAGGTCGTCCACTTCGAGGAAGTGGTGCACAGATGCGGATGCGCTCATTGGTGCTCCTCGGCCAAGACGCCCGCCAGCATGGCCACGGCCTCGTCGATCTCGTAGTTGGATACCAGCAGGGGCGGGGCCAGCCGCAGCGTGCTGTCGTTGACGGCGTTCACCACCAGCCCTCTGGTCAGTGCAGTGGCGGCCACTTCCTTGGCGCTGATGCCGTCGGCCAACTCGACACCGAGCAGCAGGCCCAAGCCCCGCACGCTTGTTACCGCCGGTAACACTTCGACCATCCGCGTCAGGTACGCGCCCGCGGCCGCGGCCCGGGCGGGCACGTCTTCGTCCTCCATGACTTGCAAGGTGGCGCGGGCCGCGGCCGCGGCCAGGGGCTGGCCGCCGAAGGTGGTGGCGTGGTCGCCGGGCACGAAGGCGTCGGCCACCTCCTCGCGGGCCCAGCACGCGCCGATGGGCACGCCGTTGCCCAACGCCTTGGCCATGGTCACCACGTCGGGCCGCACGCCCAGGTGCTCGAAGCCGAACCACTTCCCCGTGCGGCCCAAGCCGGTCTGCACCTCGTCCACGATGAAGAGCAGGCCCCGTTCGTCGCACAGCCTGCGCACGGCTTGGAAGTACTCCGGCGTGGCCGGGTTCACGCCCCCCTCCCCTTGCACCGGTTCGAGCAGGACGGCGGCCACAGACGGATCGATAGCCCGCTCCAATGCGGCCACATCGTCCCAGGCCACGTGGCGGAAGCCCTCGGGCATGGGCTGGAAGGGCTCGTGCTTGGTGGGCTGGCCGGTGGCGGCCAGCGTGACGAGCGTGCGTCCGTGAAAGGAGCCGTAGGCGGAGACGACGGCATGCTTGCCGTAGCCGCCCCACTTGCGGGCCAGCTTGATGGCGCACTCATTGGCCTCTGCCCCGGAGTTGGAGAAGAAGACCCGACCGCCGCCGCCCAGCAGCCGGTCGAGGGTCGTGGCCACGTCGCGCTGGGGCAGCGTGCCGAACAGGTTGGACACGTGCAGCAAGGTGTTGGCCTGGTCGCACACCGCTTTGGCCACGGCCGGGTGGGAGTGGCCCAGCGAGCACACGGCGATGCCGGACAGGAAGTCGAGATAGCGGCCGCCCTCGTCGTCGAAGAGCAGCGTGCCCTGCCCGCGCACGAAGGTGACGGGCGGCGGCGGATACGTCCGCATGATGCGGTCTGCGGCGGAGTGCGACATGGTCACGGCGCCACCATGGTCCCGACTCCTTCGTGGGTGAAGACCTCGAGCAACAAGGCGTGCGGAGTGCGGCCGTCGAGGATGTGGGCGTGGCCCACGCCATTGCGCACGGCCTCGATGCAGGCCCTGACCTTGGGGATCATGCCCTCGCTCACCGTGCCGTCGTCGATGAGGGCCTGCAGGTCCGACGTGCTCACCGTGGAGATGACCGATGCAGGGTCGTCCCTGTTCTTGCGGATGCCCTCCACGTTGGTGAGGTAGACGAGCTTCTCGGCCTTCACGGCCACGGCGATGGCCGCGGCCGCGGTGTCGGCGTTGATGTTGTAGGCCTGGCCCGCGATATCGGTGCCGATGGTGGCCACCACGGGGATCAGGTCCTCGGCCAGCAGGCGGTCGAGGATGCCAGGGTCGACTTGGTCGACGTCGCCGACGAACCCGAGCTCCGGCGCCCGTTGCGTGGCCGTGATCAGCGTGGCGTCCTCGCCGGACAGGCCGACGGCCAACGGGCCATGGCGGTTGATGGCACTGACGATGTCGCGGTTGACCTGGCCGACCAACACCATGCGGGCGATGTCGAGAGTCTCGGCGTCGGTGACCCGCAGGCCGTCGCGGAACTCGGGCACCTTGCCCAGCCGCTCCATGAGGAAGCCGATCTGCGGGCCGCCGCCGTGGACCACGACCGGGCGCATCCCGACGCTGCGCATCAACACGACGTCGCCCGCGAAGGCGGCCAAGGACTCGGCGTCGCCGATGGCGTTGCCGCCGTACTTGACCACGACGACCTGGCCCCAGAACCGGCGGATGTAGGGCAGGGCCTCGGCCAGCACGGCCGCCTTGGCCTGCGGGGTGAGGGGCGCGGCGGTGCTGACAGGGTCGGCGGCAGTCACGAAGTGCCCATGTTCTCGTCGATGTAGGCGTGGGTCAGGTCGTTGGTGAGGATGATCGCCGTCCCCTTGCCGCCGGGCAGGCCCAGGTCGGCGGTGAGGTCGATGTGGCGTTCGGCCATGTAGGCCTGGAGGGCGGCGGCGTCGTGATCTCGATGATGGATGCCGTCGCGGCACACGGTGTGGGCCCCGTAGGAGACGGTTACCGTTTCAGGGTCGAAGGCGATGCCCGCGCTGCCCAGTTCACTGACCACCCGGCCCCAGTAGGGGTCTTGGCCGTACAGCGAGCACTTCACCAATTGCGACTCGGCTACCTTGCGCGCGGCCCGCTGGGCCTCGTCGTCGGTGGCCGCGCCCGTGACGGTGATGCGCACCACCTTGGTCGCGCCTTCGGCATCGCCCGCCATCTGCGAGGCCAGGTCCTGGCACGCGGTGGTGAGGGCCTCTTGGAACTCGGCCAGGTCGACCGGGGCCGAGCTGCGGCCGCTCGCCAGCACGATCACGGTGTCGTTGGTGGACGTGCAGCCGTCCACCGACAAGGCGTTGAACGACCGGTCGACCGCGTGCTGGAGGGCCTGCTGCAAGTCGGCTTGGTCGATGCGGGCGTCGGTCGTGAGCACCGCCAGCATGGTCGCCATGTTGGGAGCGAGCATGGCCGCGCCCTTGGCCATGCCGCCGATGGCGAATCCGTCACCTTCGACGAGCGTCTGCTTGGCATGGGTGTCGGTGGTCATGATGGCCGTGGCCGCGTCGTTGCCGCCGTCGGGCGTGCGGGCCTCGGCCAGCGCGGGGATGGCCGCGGCGATCACGTCGATCGGAAGGGGGATGCCGATCAGGCCGGTCGAGCAGACCAGGACGTCGTCGGGCCGACATCCGAGGTGCTCGGCCACCAGCGCGGTCATGCGCTCGGCGTCGTCGCGGCCTTGGGCGCCGGTGGCCGCGTTGGCGTTGCCGCTGTTGAGGATGACGGCCGCGGCCTGGTTCTGGGTCGCTTGCAGATGGCTTCGGGAGACCTGCACCGGTGCGGCCGTGGCCAGGTTGGACGTGAACACCGCGGCTGCGGTGACCGGCGTGCCGTCGTCGGTGGCGACCAAGGCCAGGTCGGAACTGCCGCTGGGCTTGATGCCCGCGGCGATACCCGCGGCCACGAACCCCTTCGGTGCGGTGACGCTCACGGGTACACCGCCACCATGGGCAGGCCGGTGGCCTCGGGCAGGCCGAGGGTCAGGTTGGCGCACTGGACCGCTTGGCCGCTGGCCCCTTTCACCAGGTTGTCGAGGGCGCACAGGACGACGACGTAACCGGTGCGCTCGTCGTAGCGGGCCGTGATGTGGGCCGTGTTGGAGCCCAGGGTCGCCTTGGTCGACGGCGACGCCTCGCTGACCACGACGAAGGGCTCATCCCTGTAGAAGTCGGCCAGCGTTGCAAGGGGGTCCGAATTCATCGGCTCGCTCGGGCGGGCGTAGCAGGTCGCCAAGATGCCTCTGGTCATGGGGGCGAGGTGGGGCGTGAAGAGGAGGTTGACGGCGCCGGTGGCCTGTTCGATCTCGGGAGTGTGCCGGTGGTTCAGCAGGCCGTAGGCAGTGAAATCCTCGTTGACCGTGCCGAATTGGGAGGTGTGGGCCAGCTTGCGGCCCGCCCCGCTCACGCCCGACGCCGCGTCCACGATGACGCCGGTGGGCTCGATCACGTTGGCCCTGATGAGGGGCGCCAGCGCCAGGGCGGCGGCGGTGACGTAGCAGCCGGCAGCCGCGACCAGGTCGGCGTCGCGCAGGTCGTCGCGGAACAACTCGGGGATGCCGAAGGCGAACTGGTCGAGCAGCTCAGGGTGGTGATGCTCCTCGCCGTACCACTCGGGGTAGAGGGCGGCGTCGTTGAGCCTGAAGTCGGCGGCCAGGTCCACGATCTTGCCCACCCGCTTGCGCAGGTCCGGCACCAGGTGCTGGCTGGCCCCGTGGGGCAGGGCCAAAAAGACCAGATCGATGTCGTTGGCGTCGGCCAAGGCCGGGTCGGGCTCGGCGAAGACGAGGTCCGGGTAGGCGGCGGCCAGGCTCGGATACAGATCGGCCGCCTTGGTGCCCGCCTGCGAGTCGGCCGTGGCCAGAACGACGTCAAGGTCGGGGTGGGCCGCGGCCAGGCGCAACAGCTCTGCCCCCGTGTAGCCCGACGCCCCATAGATCCCGACGCGATACGACATTCCGGCCATCATACATGATGGTGCATAATCATGCACAACGGCCCGGCGCGATGAGCCCCGCTCATCTTTTCCACAGCACCTGCTGCTGTGGAAAAGATCGGGGCGACGGGGCGTCTCGACCGTCAGCCCCGCAGGCTGGCCCCAAGCCCGGACTCGATGGCGTCGATCAGCCGGGCGCGCACGGCGGCCACGTCCTCGTCGGTGAGCGTGCGGTCCTGGGACTGGAACCGCAGGCGGTAGGCCAGCGACCGCCGCCCCTCGCCCAGCCGCTCGGGGTCCCGGTAGACGTCGAACAGGGCAACCGACTGGAGCAGGTCGCCCGCAGCCGCATACAGCTCGTCCTGCACGGCCGCGGCGGGGACCGTGTCGGGGACGACGAAGGCGAGGTCGATGTCACTGGACGGGAAGCGCGAGACGGGCCGAGCGGCCCGGTAGACCGGCGTGACGGGCAGGAAGGCGCCCAGGTCCAGGCCGATCCAGCCCACCCGCCCTTCGATCCCCCACCCGGCCAGCACGCCCGGGTCGACCTCGCCGACGTGCCCAACCACACCGACGCCGTCGATCGACACGGCCGCACTCCGAGTCGGGTGCAGGCCGGGCGCGTCGGCCACCGAGGCCAGCGACACGGAGGAATGGAAGGTCTGGCTCACCACGTCGAAGACCCGCTTGGCCGCCACGGCATCGGCCACCACAGCGCCGAGCACCTCGCGCTCATCAGGCAGCGGCTGCGAGTCCTCGGCGGGCACCCCGAACACGTGGCCGATCTCGAACAGGGCCACGTCGGCCACCCGGTGCGACTGGTTGAAGGCCACGGCCCGCAACAGCCCAGGAAGCACCGACGTGCGCAGGACCGACTCCTCGCGCGCCAGCGGGTCGGGCGCCGACAATGCCTTCTCCGCCAGCCCGGCCTTGGCGTGCTCGCCGGGCGCCAACAGGGGCACGCCCAACGCCTCGCTCAGCCCCGCCCCCACCAACACCTCACGCAGTCTGCGCCGGGCCTTCTGGTACGGCGTCAGCGACCCCACGAACGGCCGGCGCGGAATGGTGCGCTCGATGTTCATGTAGCCGTGGTGTCGGGCCACCTCCTCGATGACGTTCTCCTCGATGGACACGTCCGGTCGGAACGAGGGCGGCACCACGTCGAGGACGGCGGCAGCATCGACAGCGGCCGCATCGGCGGCGCCGTTCGCGCGTGCCACCTCGAACCCGATGGGCTCGAGGTACGACGCGATCTGCTCGGTCGACAGGGCCGTGCCCAACACCTTGTTCACCCGCTTGGTGCGGACTCGGATGGCAGGCCGGTCGGCGGGCAGCGAGCGCACGTCGATGGCGCCCCCATCCACCTGGCCCACGCCGGCCACCTGGCAGAAGCGGGCCACCGACCGGTCGATGCCGTCGGGGTCGCAGCCCCGCTCGAAGCGGGCCGACGCCTCGGAGCGCAGTCCGAGCCGCTTGGACGTGCGGGCGATGGCCATGGGCGCGAAGTAGGCGGCTTCCAACAACACCCGCGTCGTGGCCGCACTGATCTCGGACGACTCGCCGCCCATGATCCCTGCGATGCCGACGGGCACGTCCAACGCATCGCAGATCAGGCAGTCCTCGCCGACCGTGCCCAGCGTGCGCTCGACGCCGTCGAGGGTCACCAGCTTCTCGCCCGGGCGGGCCGCCCGCACGAGCAGGCCTTGGCCGCCGAGCTGATCGAGGTCGTACGGATGGGTCGGCTGGCCCAGCTCCAACATCACGTAGTTGGACGCGTCGACCACGTTGTTGATGGGCCGCATACCCGCCAAGGTCAGACGGCGCCGCACCCACTCGGGCGACTCCCCCACCACGACGTCAGTGACGACGGTGGCCGTGAAGCGCGGGCACAGGTCGGGCGACTCCACCCGGGCCGACGCCGACGCAGTGGGCGCGCCTCCAGGCAAGGAGCCCGATGGAAGCGTGAACGGCAGCTTCAACCGGGCCGCGGCGTCGCGGGCCACGCCCGCCACCGAGTTGGCGTCGGGCCGATTGGTCTCGATGGCCAAGTCGAACACCACGTCGGCCTGGATGCCCATGGCGTCGGCGAAGGGCGTGCCCGGGTCGGCCACGTCGTCGGCCAGGACCATGATCCCGGCGCCGTCCTCCCCCATCGACAGCTCGCGGGCCGAGCAGATCATCCCGTTCGACTCGACGCCTTTCATCTTGCGCCTGCCGATGGCGAAGTCGCCCGGGAGCACTGCCCCCACGCGGGCGAACGGGACCACTGCGCCCGCCTCGAAGTTCCACGCCCCGCACACGACCTGCACGGCGTCGCCCGTCCCGTCGTCCACCAGGACGCGGCGGATCTTGTCCGCCCCCTCGATGCGATGCACTTCGAGCACGCGCGCCACGACGACGCCGTCCAGCCCCTCGCCCACCCGCTCGATGCCCTCGACCACCATGCCCAGGTCGTCGAACGTCTCGCCCAGCGCGATGGGATCGCCCTCGAAGGGCGCGAAATCACGAAGCCAGGACAGCGGGACGCGCATGACCGATCCTCTTAGAACTGAGTGACGAAGCGAAGGTCGTTGTCGAGCAGGACGCGGATGTCCTCGATGCCATGGCGCACGATGGCGATGCGGTCGATGCCGAAGCCGAAGGCGAAGCCCGTCCACTCCTCGGGGTCGATGCCGACGGCCTTGAACACATTGGGATGGACCATGCCGCATCCGCCCAGCTCGATCCAGCCCACGCCCGAGCACGTGCGACAGCCCGCGCCCCCGCAGACCGCGCACGAGACCTCGAACTCGGCCGAGGGCTCGGTGAACGGGAAGGACGCAGGCCGCAGCCGGGTCTGGATGTCCGGGCCGAAGTAGGCATGGATGAACTCGTCGATGGTGCCCGCCAGGTCGCCGAAGGTGATGCCGTGGTCGACGACCAGACCCTCGATTTGGTGGAAGGTCGCGTTGTGGCTCGCGTCGGGCGTGTCCTTGCGGTACACCTTGCCCGGCATGACCGCGTAGATGGGCGGGGGCTGCGACTGCATGAGCCTGATCTGCACGGGCGAGGTGTGCGGTCGGAACAGCGTCGACTCCGGCTCGCCCCAGTCGAGATAGAGCGAGTCGAAACCACTGCGGGCCGGATGGGCCTTGGGGATGTTGAGGGCCTCGAAGTTGTGCCAGTCGGTCTCCACCTCAGGGCCCTCGGCCACGGTGAAGCCCATGCCCACGAACACGTCCTCGAGCTCGTCGCGGGTCTGGGTCACCAGGCTCAGGTGGCCGCGGGTGGGCGGGCCGGGCAGCACCTCGGTGAGGTCGAGGCGCTCGGCCTCCAACCGGGCGGCCCGCTCGGCCGACTCCTTGGCCGCGGCCAGCGCGTCGATGCGGGCCTGCACCGTCTGGCGCGCGTCCTTGAGCAGTTGCCCGAAGCGGGGCCGGTCCTCGGCCGCCAGCTCCTTGAGCCTGCTGTTGAGGTCGACCAGCGGCCCCCGTTTGAGCACGCCGAGGTCGCCCCCCTCGACGCGGGCCAGCGACTCCTCCATCGCGGTCTTGACGTCGGCCTCTTCCACTTACGAATGCAGCTCCTCGAAGGCGAACAGCGGCAGAGTAAAGCGAAACGTCGTGCCCACGCCCGGATTTGAAGCCGCGGTGAGCTTGCCGCCATGGGCCTCGACCAGCCCCCTGCTGATCCACAGCCCCAGGCCCGAGCCGGTGGGCTTGGTCTCGGCCCGTCGGAAGAACTTGGTGAAGACCTTGGACAGGTCGGTCTCGGGCATGCCCTCGCCCCTGTCCTCCACGGCCACGGCCACCACCTCGGTGCCCAGGTCGGCCGACACCACGATGCCCTTGGGCGACGCGTACTTGCACGCGTTCTCGACCAGGTTGGTGAGGACCTGCACGATCTTGTCGGGGTCGGCGTAGACCGAGGGCAGCCCGTCGGGGAACTGCAACGAGCATTCGAGCTCGGGGTACTCCATCTTCACCTTCTCGACCACCGACGAGGCCAGGGCCACCAAGTCGATCATCTGCCTGCGCAGGACGAGCCGGCCCGATTCCAGCCTGCTGATGTCGAGCAGTTCGGTGATCAGGCGGGTGACGCGATCGGCGTCGTGGTTGACCTGCTCCAGCATCATGCGCTTCTGGTCGTCCTTGAGCCGGTCCCACCGGTTGAGCAACAGGCTGGTGTAGCCCTTGACCGACGTGAGCGGCGAGCGCAGCTCATGGCTCACGGTCGACACGATCTCGATGCCCGTGGCCGACTGATGGCCGCGGATGCCCGCCGGGCGCAGGGCCAGGACGGCGCCGGTCAGGCCGCCGTCGCCGTTGCGCTGGTACGAGCCGGTGACATACGTGCGCACGTCCACGTCGTCGGCCCGCCGGATGGTGACCTCGTGCTCGGGCAGCCTGCGCACCGAGCGGATGGCGGTGGAGTGGTGCCAGCCGTCGACCAGCAGCGGCTTGCCGTCCTTGGACCTCGGGTCGAGGACGGCCGACACCTCCTGGCCCACCAACGTGCTCACCGCGAAGCCGGTCAACGCGGCCGCGGCCCGGTTGGCGGCCACGATCCTGCGCTGGCCGTCGAGGCGCAGGACGGCGTCAGGCAGCAGGTCGAGGTCGCCGTGGCTGTCGCGGTCGTCGCTCATGGCGTGGGCCCGCCCGCGCTCGGCATGCGACGACGCTGCCTGGCCACCTCGAAGCACACCACGGCTGCGGCCATCCCTACATTCAACGACTCCGAACGGCCCGCCATGGGGATGGTGAGGGTCAGGTCCAGGCCGGCCTCGACGTGGGCGGGCAGGCCGTTGGCCTCGTTGCCCAGGACGAGCGCGGTGGGCCTGGTCAGGTCGGCCTCGGTGTAGTCCACGCCCGCGCGCGCCGCCGTGCCCGTACGGGCCAGCCCCCAGCCTGCGAGTCGATCGAGGACCTCCACTGCGTCGCCTCCCACCACGACCGGGACGTGGAAGAGCGATCCGGCCGACGCCCTCACCGTCTTGGGGTTGTAGACGTCGACGGAACCGTCGCAAAACAGTAGCCCCTCGGCCCCCGCGGCCACGGCCGAGCGCATGACCGTGCCCGCATTGCCCGGGTCGCGCACTTCGACGCACACGACCAAGAACGTCGTGCCGCGCAGCCGTTCGACAGGCACGTCGAGAAAGGGGATGACGGCCAGAACGGGCTGCGGCGTCACGGTGTGGGCGACGCGCTCGACCACGCCTGCGGCCAACTCGTGCACGGCGATGCCCGCGGCCGCGGCGGCCCCGACAACGGCGTCGACAGCCGGGTCGTCCACCCCAGGCCCGACGAAGACAGCCTCGACCGGCGAGCCCGCAGCCAGGGCCTCGTGCAAGAGCTTGGGCCCCTCGATGACGAAGGCGCGCTCGTCCTGACGCGCACTGCGGCGCCCCAAGAGGCGCCGCAGCCGCTGAACCTGTGCGTGTCGGAAGGCGAGCGTGGCGCTCAGGAGGCCTGGGCCCCTTGCTCCGACTGGGCGGCCTGGGCGTTGGCCTGCTCGGCCAGCTTGACCAGGGCGCCGAAGGCATTGGCGTCGGTGACGGCCAGGTCGGCCAGAACCTTGCGGTCGACCTCGACCTCGGCCAGTCGGAGCCCGGCGATCAGGCGGCTGTAGGACATGCCGTGCAGCCGGGCGGCCGCGTTGATGCGCTGGATCCAGAGCTGGCGGAAGTCGCCCTTGCGGGCCCTGCGGTCGCGGAACGCGTACTGGAGCGAGTGCATGACCTGCTCGTTGGCGGCGCGGTAGCTCCGGCTCTTGTTGCCGTAATAGCCCTGCGCCTGCTCGAGGACCGCACGGCGGTGCTTCTTGCCGTGGACGGCGCGCTTGACCCTGGCCATCGGGGGCTCCTTTCTTCGGGGGGACGGGGGTGCGAACGTTGGTGTCCGTCTTTTCCACAGCAACAGGTGCTGTGGAAAAGCGCGGCTACATGCCGAGGAGGCGCTTGACCTGCTTGGCGTCGCCCGGGGCGAAGTCGGTCTCTTGACCCAGCCTGCGCTTGCGCTTGGGCGACTTCTTTTCGAGGATGTGGTTCAAGAAGGCATGGCGCCGGCGGAGCTTGCCGCTCCCCGTCACCTTGACGCGCTTGGCCGCGCCCTTGTCGGTCTTCATCTTCGGCATCTCAGGTCTCCTGCGGTTGGGGTGCGGCGGGCACCGGCTCTGCGCCGTTGGGCGCCGGTGTCTGTTCGGTGGCCGCCGGTGTCTCCAGTGGTGCGTCGGTGGGGGGATCGGGCTCGATGTCGGCGACGAGTTCTGGGACCGCGGCCGGCGCTTCGGGTGCGAGGGCCGCACTCGTCAAGTCGACAGCGCCTTCAGCGCCTTCGACGCCTGCCTCGGCCTCCTCTTCGGCCAGCTTGGCCGCCTGCTGGGCCCGCTTGTCCGGTGCCAGCACCATGATCATGTTGCGCCCGTCCAGCTTCGGCGCCGCCTCGACCTTCGCCAGGTTGACCACTTCTTCAGCCACCTTGTCGAGGATCTTCTTGCCCAGCTCGGGATGACTCATCTCCCGGCCCCGGAACATGATCGTGACCTTGACCTTGTGGCCCTCACCGAGGAAGCGGGCGACCTGTCTCGTCTTGGTGTCGAAGTCGCCGGTCCCGATCTTGGGCCGGTACTTCATCTCCTTGATCGTGACGTTGGCGGTCTTGCGCCGTGACTCCTTGGCCCGTTGCTCGTTGTCGTACTTGAACCGGCCGTAGTCCATGATCCGGCACACCGGCGGGTTGGCCATCGGAGCCACTTCGACGAGGTCCAGGTCCGCCTCGCGGGCGATGCGCAACGCGTCGGGGAGGGCCTTGATGCCCAACTGCTTCCCGTCGGCGTCCACGAGGCGAACCTCGCGTGCCCTGATGCGGTCGTTGATCCTGGGCTCGTTGCTGGGCGGCGGTGCGGCGATGAGGCATCACTCCCTTGTTCAGTTGGTCGGCGTCCGACTCGCCACGCGAAAAGGCGGACGTTGGGAAGCAACGTCCGCCTGTGCGGTCGATCAACCCGGGCGCACCTCGACATGACTGGTTGGTCGTGCCCGGTGGCCGGGTGGGGGCTGTGCCTCGCGGCGAGCCCCGCTTCCCGATTCAGTTGTGTCGCATAGGGTACCAGCCGTGGGGACGATCTGGACACCTGGCGGGGAGCGCCCGGTCGGCACCGAGCCTGCCGGCGGCGTGCAGGCCCCCGGCCCTTCGCAAGACGGCGAGCCGACGGAGGCCGAGCTCGAGGCGCAGATGGAGCAGTTGCGCCAGGAGCTGGCCGACACGCCCGCGGCCGCGGTCATCGCCAACCACTGCGTCGGCATGTTCCAGTTGGCGGCCCTGCACCTGTCCTTGCAGCCGCCCAGGCTGGACCAGGCCCAGTTGGCCATCGACGGCCTGGGCGCGTTGGTCGAGGGGCTGGCGGGCAGGCTCGGTCCCGACGAGCAGCAGTTGCGCGACGGCCTGGCCCAGTTGCGGCTGGCCTTCGTGCAGATCAAGGGCACGGTCGACAAGCCGGGTGCCTGACCCCGACGGCCTGCTGGTCGTCTACGGGCGGCGGCCCGTGCTCGAAGCCCTGGCCGACCAGCGGGTCCCGGTCGACGAGGTCCTCGTGTCCAGAAAGCTGAAGGCCGACGACGTGGTCGCCGCGGCCAAGGCCCGAGGGGTGCCGCTGCGCTTCGTCACGCCCGACAAGGTCACGCGGGTTTCCGGCAACGGCCGCCACGACCAGGGGCTGGTGGCCTTGGTGCGACCGGCGCCGGTCCCGACCTTGTCCGACTCCCTCCCAGCCGGAGCCGTGCTCGTGCTCGACGGTGTCACCAACCCGCAGAACGTGGGCATGATCGTGCGCAGCGCGGCGGCGTTCGGCCTCACCGTCGTGCTTCCTGACGCGGGGTCGCCCGGCGTGGGCCCGTTGGTGGTGAAGGCGTCCGCGGGCATCGCCCTGTTCGCGCCCATCCGCCGATGTGCCACGGCCGCGGAGGCCGTGCGCCTGCTGCGCCAAGGGGGCTTTCGGCTGCTCGGGCTGGCCGCGGAGGCACCGTTGACGTTGTGGGACGCGCCACTGACCGCGGACGAGCCGGTGGCGTTCGTGCTCGGCAGCGAGACGGCGGGCGTGTCCGTGGAGGTGGACGAGTGGGTGGCCATTCCGATCGGCGGCGGCGTCGAGTCCCTCAACGTGTCCGTGGCGGCGGGCATCGTCTGCGCCGAGGTGGCCCGGCGGCGACGCAGCAATGGACCTGAACGGCCTCGGGGTCGGCGTTGAGGGTGGACGACGCCAGGGACATAGTGGTATACCAAGCACGGTAACGCCGCTCACCGACTGGGGTCCGACATGCGCACGTCCTCGCTAGCCCTCGCCGCCGTCGCCGTTCTCGGCGCCGCTGCACTGCCCGAGCCCGCCCACGCGGCCGGAGCCGCCAGCGGGACGATCCACGTGATGAGCCCTGCGCCCAGCCTGGTGCTTTCGGCCATGCAGGACAAGGCCTGCAACGACCGGCCCGAGACCCAGGGGACCGACGGGTACGTCTTCTCCGTCAGCCCGGGGACGACCCGGATCACGATCACCGGCACGCCCGCCGTGCCCGGCACGGTCGTGGACCTCGACGCCTACTTCGTGGACTCGAACTGCCGAGTCATCGGCACGGCCTGGGACGGTGCGTACGTCCTCAACGCCCCCGTGCCCGGCGGCACCACCTATGTGCTGGTCGACCTGACCCTGGGCGCCGAAGTCACCTTCCGCGCCTCCTGGACCTAGAGGCCGCGCGGACCCCCCTCGAACTTTTCCACAGCACCTGCTGCTGTGGAAAAGCGCGGGGGTGTCTAGGCGGTGGGCGTGAACAGGCCGGCGAGCGGGGTCACTGCGTCGTAACGGGGATCGGGGTCGCCCAGCCAGTCGCGCAGCACCGAGGCGTACACCGAGCGCACGTCGGTCGTCATCTGCACGTTGTCGGCGGGCGCCAGCGGAGACCCGAGGGCGGGATGGTCGCCCTTCAAGCCACCCACGACTGACGGACCGATGAGGAAGACCGGCCCCGCCGCGCCATGGTCGGTGCCCGTCACCGTGCCCGCCCCGTTCTCGCCGATGCGACGCCCGAACTCGCTGTAGACGAGCACCAGCGTCTTGGCCGCGTCGTCGGCGCTCATCGGCCCGAGACCCAGGTCCTGGCCGCGGTAGGCGCCCGTGAAGAAGGCGCCGATGGATGCGTCGAGGTCGTCGAGCAACGGCTCGTGGTACTTCTTCTGCGCGTTGTGGGTGTCGAAGCCCGCGTGCTCGACGAACACCACTTCCAGGCCGAGTCCCTGCTCGAACAGCACGCGGGCGTTCATGAGCATCCGCGACAGGTTGGTGGGGCCGCCCGGCGGCACGGGCGTGGCCTCGAAGTCGTCGACCAGCCCAACGGTGGAGCGGGCCACCGCCCCTGCCGCCCGCCGCACCGGCTCCCCCGCGTTCGAACCGGCGAAGCGGGCCAAGGCCTGGTGCCGGACATCGGCATACGGATCGGTGCCGTCCGTGAAGCGGGTCTCGGCGATGCCGGTGACGAGCGCCCCGGTCTCGCGCTCCCCCGTCAGCAACAACGGCAGGTCGGTGCCGAACGCCAGCGCCCTGACCTCGCCGTCGGCGATGCCAACGCGGTCGATGTGCCTTCCGAGCCATCCCGAGTCCGGCGCCCGGTCCGGCTGGCCCGACTGCCAGATGTCCGACGAGGTGAAGTGCGAGTAGTTGTGGTTCGGGTAGTCGACGCCTTGGACGATGGCGACCTGCCCGCTCTCGTACAGCCCGTGCAGCGTGGTCAGCTTGGGGTTGAGGCCCAAGGCCTGCTCGGCATCGCCCGGCCGGTCCAGCGGGAGCAGCACGCTGGTCGGATAGGCGAGCGTGGGACGGACCTTCTCGTAGACCGAGCGCCGATTGGCCCCGCCCACGTCGGCCATGGGCACGACGGTGTTGAGCCCGTCGTTCCCGCCGAACAGCGAGATGACCACGATGCGGTGACGGGCCGATGCGGCCGGGTCGACGAAGGAGGCGAGGGCCCGTCCGGTGCGCAAGACGGCCGGGCCGACGAGCTGCACCCCGACCAGCCCTCCGAGGCCGGCCAGGAAGTGACGGCGTGAGATGTCCTGCACGGTCAGACCACCATCCAGTCGGGGCTCGTCAGCAACAGGGCCAGAACCCCGAGCTGTCGGACCTCCTCGCTCAGCGACGGGTCCTGTGCGTCGACGTGCTCGCGGATCACGCGCGCCGTGTTGGCGTCCAGTGAGGCCATGCCGAACCGGGCCGTCCACGCGTCGAGGTCGTTCGACGGCGGGAGCAGGACCCGTCCTGGTCCGGTCGTGTCGCGCGCATAGAAGAGGGTGAAGGCCAGGTCGTAGCGGGCCAGCAGCGTGGCCGGGGTCAGCCACCGCAGCCCCATGGGCCAGCCCCCGACGTTCGGCGGCTTGAAGGGCTGCTGCCCGAGGCGTCCGAGGAGGCGGATGACGACGGGCATCGCGCTTCCCGTCAACGGAATGCCGATGGCCTTGGCCGCCGACACGAGCACGTCGACCGGAGGCCGCACGTGTTGGCGGCCGGCGGCGTGGTCGGGATGGCGGAACTCGTCGGCCAGGAGCATGGCGCGGACCGCGGCCTGCAGGTCGAAGTCGGTCGACCGCAGCGTGTCGGCGACCTTGGCCACCAGCGGATCGTCTCCGCTCGCCACATAGGCGAAGGCACACACCAGTTTCCGAGCCAGAAAGCGGGGGGCGACGGGCTGGGCCAGGGCGATGTCGGTGATGGCCTCGTGCTCGGCCGCGCCCAGGTTGGGGACGGTCCGGCCGAGGATGCGCTTCACCCCGTTGTCGTGAAGGGTCGGGTCGAACTGCACCGTCCGGGCGTAGATGTTCGTGCCCCATCCGGTGAAGGCGCGCGCCGCCTCCCGCACGTCCTGCTCGGTGTAGACTTGCGGGTCCTTGCCCAGGGTGAACAGCTCGAAGAACTCGCGGGCGTAGTTCTCGTTCGGATGGGGCGTGCGGTTGTCCTGGCCGCTGAGCCACCACAGCATGGCCGAGTCCACGTTCATGGCATTGGCCATGGCCCGGAAGCTGCCCAGCGCGTGGTCGCGGAGCAGTTGGTTCTGCACCAGCATCATCCCGGCATCGGGGAAGGGGCCGTAGGCGGTAGCCCAGTGGCCGTGCCAGAACAGCGTCAGCCGTTCGAGCAGCGGCCATGGCGTGGTGCGCATCCGCTCCAGCCACCACGTCTGGATCATGTCGAGCTTGGGGGTGGCGTTCTCGTCCACGACGCCGCCCCAGGCGTACAGCGCGTTGCGGGTGGCGTCGTCGGGCTGCGTGCGCAGCGGGCCGGGCGGGGGCACGGCCAGCAGGCTGTCGACCATGTCGACGTACGGACGGCCCGTCCACTGGTCGAGCTCCGCGGCGCTGGCGCCGAAGGCCACGCGGGCGAACAGGCGCGCCACATCCTCGCGAGTGGTCAGCAATGTCGAAACAGCGGTGGTGCTCCCCAGCACGGTCCTCGTATCCCCCTGACGGCGGTGCCCTCTTGGTATACCACGCCGCCGCTCGGCCCGTCAACGCGGCACTCCGCGGCCCTGTGCCCCCGGAAACACCGGGCTTGTGCGCGGCTACGGGCTGGTCGGTGGGGCGGAAGCGATCCGGGTCGCCTCCCACCGGCCCATGTGGCCGGCCACGACCTCGAACGTCACGGGCGTGTCCTGCTCGATGGTGCGGGTGCCGTCCGCGATCTGCGTGCAGTGGAACGGGTACCGGGTGCCGTCGTCGGCCTCGATGTCCCCCAATCCGGCCGCGTCGTCGAAGCGCGCGACCCGGCCCGATTGCATCGGCTCAGTGGACGATCTTGGCGAGGGGCAGTTCGATGATGTCGGTGGCGCCCGCGTCCTTGAGGGCCGGGATCAACACGTTGATGTCGGCCTTAGGGACCACCGTCTCCACCGCGTAGCCGTCCTCGCCGAACAGCTTCGACACGGTTGGCGACTTCATGGCGGGCAGCAGCTCGATGACCCGGTCCAAGTCGTCGCCCGCCACGTTCAGCTTGACCAGCACCTTGCCCCGCGCCTCCAGCGTGCCCTGCAACAGCGTGAGCACCTGCTGCATGGCGTGGCGCTTGTCCGAGTCCTCGCACGAGGCGGGGTTGGCGATCAGCTCGGTGAAGCTGATCAGCACGGTGTCCACGATGCGCAGGCCGTTGTTGCGCAAAGCCCGCCCGGTCTCGGTGATCTCCACCACCGCGTCGGCCACGCCCAAGGCGATCTTGGCCTCGGTCGCACCATGGGACAGCGTGATCTCGGCGTCGGTGATCCCGTGCTTCTCCAGGTACCTGCGCGTCAGCTCGCGGTACTCGGTGTTCACCCGTACGACGCCGCCGAGGGCGGCCAGGTCGTCCACCGACTGCACCGGGGACTCGTTGGCCACCGCGAGCACGACCCGGATGGGCAGGGCCGTGGCCTTCGAGTATTGGAGCTCGCCGAGGGACACGACCTCGCTGGCCGTCTCCTCGATCCAGTCCCGCCCGGTGATGCCCATGTCGAACAGGCCCGACGCCACATAGCGCGGGATCTCCTGGGGCCGCAGGACCGCGACCTCCGTGATGCGGGGGTCGGCGATGGTGGCCTGGTACTCGACCGACGAGGACCGGCGCACGGGCAGGTCGGCGGCCTCGAACAGGTCGAGCGTGGCCCGCTCCAACGAGCCCTTCGGCAGCACCAGCTTCAGCATCACCGCCCCCCTTCCGACTTTTCCACAGCACCTGCTGCTGTGGAAAAGCGCGAGGGGGTGGGGAGGCTGCGGTGGAGGGCGGCCATCTCGATGGCCACTTCGGCCGACTCGAAGCCCTTGTCGATGCGCTCCTCGGCCTGCTCGACGGTGTTGGTCGTGAGCACGCCGAACACGCAGGGCACGCCCGTGTCCAACTGCACCCGCATCAGTCCCGACGCGCACTCCCCCGCCACGAAGTCGAAGTGCGGCGTGTCTCCACGGATGACGGCTCCGAGCCCGATCACGGCGTCGACCGACGGGGCCAGCCAGGCCGCGGCCATCGGGATCTCGAAGGCGCCAGGGACCCACACCACCTCGGGCTCGGGCGCTCCGTACTTCTCCAACGCGGCCTTGGCCCCGTCGAGCAACGGCCCGGTGATGAAGTCGTTGAAGCGGCCGCACACGATGGCGACGCGCACGCCCCGCCCGTCCGCCTCCGGGCGCTTGCCGCGCGTCTTCTCAGTTGCCGAGTCGGCGAAATCAGGTGAGGTCATCCAGTCCGTCCAGCAGGTGGCCCATCCGCTCGCGCTTGGTGCGGAGGTAGTCGATGTTCTCCGGGTTGGGGACCGACTCCAGCGGCACCCGCTCGACGATGTCGATGCCGAACCCCTCGAGTCCACCGTACTTGGCCGGGTTATTGGTCAACACCCTCATCGTGGTCACGCCCACGTCGACGAGGATCTGGGCCCCGATGCCGTACTCGCGAGAGTCGACGGGCAGGCCCAGGTCGAGGTTGGCGTCGACCGTGTCCCGCCCTTGCTCTTGGAGGTTGTAGGCCCGCAGCTTGTGGCCGATGCCGATGCCGCGGCCCTCGTGGCCGCGCAGGTACACGATCACGCCCAAGCCCTCGTCGGCGATGCGCTTCAAGGCGGCATCGAGTTGCGGTCCGCAATCGCAGCGCAGCGAGCCGAACACGTCGCCGGTGAGGCACTCGCTGTGCACCCGCACCAACACGTTGTCCTCGCCTTGCACCGCGCCCTTGACGAAGGCCAGGTGCTGCTCGCCGTCGAGCACGGACTCGTAGACGTAACAGGTGAAGTCGCCGTACTGGGTGGGGATTCGAGCCTCCGCCACCCGCTTCACCAGCTTGTCGTTCTGGCGGCGGTAGCGGATGAGGTCGGCGATGGAGATGATCAGCAGGTCGTACTCCTGGGCGAAGTCCTGGAGCTCGGGCAGCCGGGCCATGTCCGTCTTCTTGTGGTCGACCACCTCGCACAGAACGCCCGCCGGGTACAGCCCGGCCATGCGGGCCAGGTCGACGGCGGCCTCAGTGTGGCCCGCCCGCTTCAGCACGCCGCCGTGGGCGTAGCGCAGCGGGAAGATGTGGCCGGGTCGGGCCAGGTCGTCGGGCCTGGTGGACGGGTCGATCAAGGCCTGGATGGTGGCGGTCCGGTCGAAGGCGGAGATGCCGGTGGACGTGCCGTGACGGAAGTCCACGCTCACCGTGAACGCGGTGCGGTGCGACTCCGTGTTGGTCGTGACCATCAAAGGCAGGTCCAACTCGTCCAAGCGCTCGGGGGTCATGGGCGCGCAGATGAGGCCCGACGTGTGCTGGAGGAAGAAGGCGATCTTCTCCGGCGTGGCCGCCTCCGCGGCCATGATCAGGTCGCCTTCGTTCTCGCGGTCCTCGTCGTCCACCACCACGACGATCTCGCCACGGCCGATGGCGGCCACTGCCTTCTCAATGGAGGCGAACATCTAGCTGGGTCCTTCCTCGTCGTCGCGGCCGAGCAGGCGCTCGACGTACTTGGCCACCACGTCGATCTCGATGTTGACCCGCTCGCCTGGGCGCTTGAAGCCAAGGGTCGTCACCTCGGCCGTGTGCGGGATGACGGCCACCGTGAACCCGTCGTCCAGCACGTCGACCACGGTCAGGCTGCACCCGTCCACCGTCACCGAGCCCTTCACCACGACATACCGCAACAGGTCTGAGGGGATGCGCACCCGGAGGTCGGGCGCGGCGGTGACGATGGTGCCGACGGCGTCGACGTGGCCTTGCACCAAGTGGCCGCCGAGGCGGTCGCCCAGCCGCATGGGGCGCTCGAGGTTGACCCGGTCGCCGGGGGCCAGGTCGGCCAGGACGGTTCGGCTCAAGGTCTCGTCCACCGCGGTGGCCGTCCACCAGCCCGGGCCGATGTCCGTCACCGTCACGCAGCAGCCGTTGACGGCGATGGAGTCGCCCAGCTTGGCGTCCTCGATCACGGTCTGGGCGCCAAAGCGGAAGTCCCCGCCGTCGCGCTCGATGACCACGCCCAGCTCCTCGACTATGCCAGTGAACACAGCTCCACCTTCAGGTCTGGGCCCAGGCGCTCCACGCTGGCGATGCGGCCCCGCCACACGTCGTCCATGGTGGGCGCGCCGGGACCGGCGAACAAAGCGCGGGCGTCGTCGCCGCCGAACAGGACCGGGGCTAGGTACAGGACGTAGCGGTCGACGAGCCCGGCTCGGTGAAAGGCGTGGGCCACCGACGCGCCGCCTTCGACCAGCAGTTGCAACACGCCTCTGCGGCCGAGGTCGGCCAGCACGTCGGCCAGGTCGCCCGACATGCGCAGGGCCGGGTTGACCTTGGCCTCTTCGGGCACGTCGTCGTGGGCGAGAACGACCCGAAGGGGGTCGGGCCGCTGCGTAGCGGGGTCGGAATCGACGTGGCGGACAGTGAGGCTGGGGTCGTCGTGGCGCACGGTTCCTGCGCCCACGAGCACGGCGTCGGACTCGGCCCTCAGCCGGTGGGCGTCGGTGCGGGCGGGCTGGCCCGTGATCCACTGGCTGGACCCGTCGGGCGCGGCGGTGCGGCCGTCCAGGGTCGCGGCCAGCTTGAGCACCACCCAGGGCGTGCCCGTGCGCCGGTGCTTGAGGTAGGGGGCGAGCTGGTCGGTCACCTCGTCGGCACCGATGCCCACGTCGACGGCGATGCCCGCTCCTTGGAGGGCGGCGATCCCCTGGCCCGCGACCTGCGGGTCCGGGTCCTCGATGCCGATCACGACACGGGCGATGCCCGCGGCGACGACGGCATCGGTGCACGGCGGCGTGCGGCCGTGGTGGGAACAGGGCTCCAGCGTGGAGTAGAGCGTGGCGCCGCGGGCCGCGTCGCCCGCGGCGTCAAGGGCGACGATCTCGGCGTGCGGACCGCCCGGCGGCCTCGTCGCGCCCTCATACGTGCGGCCGTCCGCGGTGACGACGAGCGCCCCCACCCAGGGGTTGGGCGAGGTGGTGGCGCGCACGGACGCGGCCACTTCCACCGCCCTGCGCATGGCCTCCTCGTCGGTCACGGCCCCGATTGTAAGGCGCGCCTAACATTTCCTCATCTTTTCCACAGCACCTGCTGCTGTGGAAAAGATGGCGGGGGGTCAGTGGGGGTGGTCGCCGGCGAGGAGGGACAGGGCGTGGGGCAGCACGTCGAGCACCGCCTCCAGGCACTCGACGGCCCCATTGGTCGACCCCGGCGTGTTCAGCACCAGGGCCTGGCCGATGGTGCCCGCCGCGGCCCGAGACAGCCTGCCCAGCGGGCTGGCCAGGCGCATGGCCTCGGCCAGGCCGGGCGCCTCCCTGTCCAGCACCAGCCTGGTCCCCTCCGGCGTCTGGTCCCGCGGGCCGAAACCGGTCCCGCCCGTGGTGACGATCAGGCCCGCGAACCCGGCAGCCATGCCCCGCAACGCCCCGGCGACAGCGCTGGTGCCGTCGGCGGTCACAGCCCGGTCGACCACGTCGAAGCCCGCCTCGGCGAGCCGTTGCAGCAGGGCCTCTCCCGACGCGTCCTGGCGCGTCCCTTCGGCCACGCCGTCCGACACGGTGAGCACCTTGGCCAAGAGGGTCTTGGCCGAGACCGTCTTAGTTTTGGATGGGCTGGTCACGCGGCCACTGCCGCGTCGGCGGCCACGCGGATGCGGCGGGCCGCGGCGGCCGGGTCGAGCCCGGTGCCGAAGATGGCGTTGCCGGCCACGAACACGTCCGCCCCTGCCGCGGCGGCGACGGGCGCGGTGGCCACGTCGATCCCGCCGTCGACCTGCACGGCCACGGCCAAGCCGCGGCGGGTGATCTCGGCCCGCGTGCGCTCGAGCTTGGGCATGACCTCGGCCATGAACTGCTGGCCTCCGAAGCCGGGGAAGACGGTCATCAGCAGCACCAGGTCGATGTCCCCCAGCCAGCGGCCGTAGGCCTCATACGGCGTGTCCGGGTTGACGGCCAGGCCCACGTCCAGCCCCAGGTCGCGCATCTGCCCGATGAGGTCCGCCGTGCCGCCGATCTCCACGTGCACGCTGCACCCGTCCGCCCCTGCCTTCTTGAACGCCTCCAGGTAGGACCCCGGGTTGGTCATCATCAGGTGGCAGTCCAGATACAGGTCCGTGTGCTTGCGCAGCGACCGCACCACGGGCGGGCCGATGGTGAGGTTGGGCACGAAGTGCCCGTCCATCACATCCACGTGGAGCATGTCGGCCTCAGGGGCCACCGCGTCCACGGCCTGGGCCAGGGCCGCGAAGTCGGCCGACAGGATGGAGGGGGCGATGCGCACGGCCATGTGCGGGCGAGGTTACCGGGGCGGGGTGCGCAGCCTGAGGACGTACATGCCGTCGGTCCCCGCCGTCTGCGGCAGCAGCCGGGCGCCCCGGCCGAGCGGGGTCCACGGCGGGCCGGGCGGGGGCAGGGCCACCAGGTCGGGATGGGCCTCGGCCAGCCACTTGTCGATGCCCACCGACTCGGCCAGCGTCATGGTGCACACGCTGTAGACGACCACGCCGCCCGGCTTGAGGAGGGCCACGGCGTTGTCCACCAAGGCCTTTTGCAGGTCGACCAGCCGGGGCACGTCCGCGGCCTGGATGCGCCAACGGGCGTCCGGCCTGCGGCGCAGCACGCCCAGCCCCGAACAGGGCGCGTCGAGCAGGACCCGGTCGAACGCGTGGGGCCGATACGGCGGCATGCGGCCGTCGGCGACCAGGGGGACCACGTTGGACGCACGCAGTCGGCGCACGTTCGACTCGATGAGGCCCACCCGAGTGGGGTTGACGTCCGACGCCGCCACCATCCCGCTGCCGCCCGCGGCCGCCATGGCGGCAGCCATGGCCGTGGCCTTGCCCCCGGGCGCGGCGCACAGGTCGGCCACGACGTCGCCCGGCCGCACGTCGACGGCCGCGGCCACCAGTTGCGACCCCTCGTCCTGGATGTAGCCGTCGGGCCGTTCGGTTACCGGCGGCGCCTCGTTCATCGTCTTCAGCGCGGCCAGCGCGTCGTCGGCGCCCAGCTCGCGGGCCATGCGCTCCACGATCCAGTCGGGGTAGCTCAACTCGGTGGGCGGGTTGGGCCAGCGGGGGGGCAGTGAGCCCGCCACCTTGCGCAGCACGGCGTTGACCAGACCGGCCGAGCGCACGGGCGCGGCGTCGACGGTGGCCGCCACCGCGGCGTGAGGCGGCACCCCGAGGAACGCCAGTTGATAGGCGCCCAGTCGCAAGACGTTGCGCGTCTCGGCGTCGAGGGGCCGGTTGATGAAACGGTCGACCAGCCAGTCGCAGGCTCGGCGCATGCGCGTCGTCCCGTACGACAGCTCCGTGACGAAGGCCCGGTCGCGCTGGTCGAGGTCGCAGTCGTCCAAGAGACGGGGCACGGCCAGGTTGGCGTACGCCCCCTCCTCGATCTCGAGCAAGGCCCGGAGGGCCAACGCCCGGGCGCCGACGCCGGGGCCTGAGTGGGGCCTAGTCGCCAAAGCGCTCGTCGGGGCCGGGGCGGGCGCCGTTGGCCCACGCGTTGGCCGCCATCGGCCCCTTGCCCTCGGGCTGCACCTCGGTGACCACCAGGTCGCCGATGCGGTGGCCCGCGGCATCGAGGTCGAGGGTCGCCCGCAGGATGCGCAGGCGCCTGCCTCGGAACGTGGTCCAGGCCCGGCCCAGGCGGACGAGGCGGTGGATCTCGGCCGCGGGCTTGGACCAGTCGATGCAGAACTCCTCGGGCTCCAGCTTGGCCGCGTAGGTCGGCTCGCCCTGCTGCTCGCTCGGTTCTCCCAAGCCGGTGCGGAGACGGTCGACCAACAGGCCGGTGCCGATCTCCACCAGTCTGCTGCGCAGGTCGTCGGCCGTCTCCTCCGCCCCGATAGGGGTCGACTCGCACGTGTAGACGGGGCCGGTGTCGAGGCCCTCGTCCAGGGCCATGATGCACACGCCCGTCTCGGCGTCGCCCGCCAGGATGGCCCGCTCGACCGGCGCCGCGCCCCGCCACCTCGGCAGCAGCGAGAAGTGGACGTTGACCATGGGAAGGCGGTCGAGGACGTGGGGCTTGATGAGCTTGCCGAAGGCCACGACCACACCGAGTTCGGCGTCGACCCCGTCCTCCAGCACGGCGTCGACCTGATAGGCGACGGGGATGCCCAACTCCTCGGCCGCCTGTTTCACCGGACTCGGGACGAGGGCCGATCCCCGGCCCCGCTTCTTGTCGGGCTGGGTCACGGCGATGGCGATGTCGTGGCCGTCTGCGGCCAGGGCCCGCAAGGTGGGCACGGCCGCCTCGGGGGTGCCGAGGAAGGCGATCCTGGTCATGCCCGCTCCGGCCCTAGCGGGGTCGGACGTCGCCGTCGGCGTCGAGCAGGGCCAGGTCCCGGTTGCGCAGCGTGCGCAGGGCCTGCTTGCGGGTGTCCGGGTCCAGCCGCTCGATTAGCAGCGTGCCGTTGAGATGGTCCATCTCGTGCTGGAAGACCCGAGCCTCGAACTCGTCGGCCTCGATGGACACCTCGTTCCCCTCCAGGTCGAACCCGGTCAGGTGGACCACCTTGGGCCGAGTGATGTGCCAGTACAGGCCGGGCACCGACAGGCACCCCTCCTCGTACGTCCACTCCCCGTCCGACTCGACGATGGCCGGGTTCACGATCACCCGCGCCCCCGCGCCCGCGTCGTACACGAAGATGCGCTTCTGCACGCCGACCTGGGGCGCAGCCAGGCCCGCGCCGGGGGCGCCGTACATGGTGTCGATCATGTCCTGGGCCAGCTTGGCCAGCTTGCCGTCCAAGTCCGTGACCTCGGCGGCGCGCTGCTTGAGCACAGGGTCGCCAAAGACGCGAATGGGATGGGTGGCCACGGCCTTCAAGGCTATCGGACGACCCTCCCAACCCGAACCGCTCGACGGGCTCAGAAGCGCAGCGGGTCGACCTCGACTCGGAGCCGGCCCGCCGGACGGGCCGTGCGGGACAGGGCGTCGGCCAGAGCGGCGTGGTCGGGAGCGCGCACCAGCCAGCGGCCGTCGTCGGGTCCGAGCACCTCGACGGCAGTGTCGGCCGAAAGGGCGTCCACGAAGACAGGTGCAGCCTCGCCCGACACCAGGGCCAGGGCCGCGAACGGAGGCAGGCCCAGGGCCTGCCTGCGCTCGCCCTCCACCGCGGCCAGGCGTCCGGGGTCGGCGTGCAAGGCCGCGTCGAGCACCTCATGCGCGGGGGCGCGCGTCTGCACCAGAACCCGCCCGCTCCCCCGTCCGCCAACCAGCCTGCTGGCCCGGGCCAGCAAGGCCAGGGCCTGCTCGCCCGCCCGGTACCGCGGCGCCAACAGCTCCTGGTCGAAGTCGAGGAAGGCCACCACGTCGACGGCATCGAGCCGGTGCAGCAGGGCCTCGGTGCCGACCAACACCCGGTTGGCCGGCAGGTCGGCCGTGTCAGCCGTGACCTCGGCCACGGGCTCGCCCGCCAGCGCGGCCAGCTCCTCGGCCACGCGGGACACGCCGAGGCGCAGCAGCTTCAGCCGTTGCGACCCGCAGGCCTGGCACACGACGGGCCGGTCGAGCCCGCAGCGTCGGCAGTGAAGTCGGGCCGCTTCCACCGACTCGACCGACGCGTCGCAGCGTTCGCAGCGGGCCAGCTCGCCGCACGCGGCGCAGGCCAACAGCTTGGCCCTGCCCTTGCGGTTGAGGATGCACGCCACCCGCCCCCCGCCGCGCAGCAGCGTCACCAAGCGGTCGCTGAACAGGCCCGAGCGCGGGTCTTCCTTGCGCCGGTCCACCACTTCCAGCGCGGCCCACCCGGCCCGCTCCTGCGCACGCGAGGGCACGACGACGTCCGCAGCCCACCGCTCCTGCTCCAACGTCGGGCACGGTGTCACCAACACGCACGGCACCGCCGCCCGGCGGGCTCGCTCAGCCGCGACCTGCCACGCGTTCCACGTCGGCGTGCGCTCCTCTTGGTACACCTCGTCGTGGGCGTCGAGGACGATCACGGCCGACAGGCCCGGCGCAGGCGCCCACGCCGCGGCCCGCGCCCCGACCACCACGGACCCGCCCGCAGCGGCCCTGGCCCAGTCGCGCGGCACCAGCGCGACCGGGACGCGCGCCCGGCGCAGCCGCATGGCGAGCAGGCCGGCCTGGTCGACCGACGGAGCCAGCACCAGCGCGTCCCCCGTGGCCGCGGCAGCCAGCACGACCGGATACACGTCGGCCGCGGGCGCGAGTCGCAACACCGTCCGGCCGCCCGCGGGCAAGGCCGGCGCAGTCACCGGCAGCCGTTCCGCCGCGGCCGGCGGAGGCAGGCCGCGCACGACCACCGCAGGCGAGGCCGACCGCAACAAGGACGTGAGCCTCCCCGCCCATCGCCACGCGGCCCACTCGGCCACCTCGATCACGTCGGCCGCAGGCCCAAGCCCGGAGACCTTGTTGACCTGACGCAAGGCCACGTCCGCGGGCGGGTCCACGTCCACGTCCACCACCCACGCCCCCACCCGCCGCCCGTTCAAGGTGACGCGCACAAGGGCGCCGACGGGCGTGTCGGGCGGGGCCAGATAGTCGAAGCGCTTGTCGATGCCGGCCACGTCCGGCACCACGCGGACTACACGTTCAGCGCCCGCTTCAATTCCTCCAGCTTCGACAGCGCCTCCCACGTGAACTCCTTGTCGGAGCGGCCGAAGTGGCCGTAGGCCGCGGTGCGACGGTAGATGGGCCGGCGCAGGTCGAGGTCGCGCACGATGGCCGCCGGGCGCAGATCGAAGACCTCGTCGATGGCCTTGGCGATGGCCAGCGGGTCGACCTGCTCGGTGCCGAACGTCTCGACCATGACCGACACGGGCCGGGCCACGCCGATGGCGTAGGCCACTTGGATCTCGCAGCGCCGGGCCGCACCGGATGCGACCACGTGCTTGGCCACCCACCGGGCCGCGTACGCGCCCGACCGGTCCACCTTGGACGGGTCCTTGCCCGAGAAGGCGCCGCCGCCGTGGCGGGCCGAGCCTCCATAGGTGTCCACGATGATCTTGCGACCGGTGAGCCCGGTGTCGGCGTGGGGCCCGCCCAACTCGAAGCGCCCGGTCGGGTTGGCCAGGAGCTGGTACGAGTCCTGGGCGAACTGGGCCGGGAGCATGGGGTGGACCACGTGCTCGTTCAGGTCCGGCTTGAGCATGGTCTCGATGTCGAGGTTGGGCGCGTGCTGGGTGGAGATGAGCACCGTCTTCAGCGCCACAGGCCTGCCGTCCTCGTACTCGAACGTCACCTGCGTCTTGCCGTCGGGCCGCAGGTAGGGCAGCACGCCCGCCTTGCGCACTTCGGACAGGCGTTGGGCCAAGCGGTGGGCCAGCCAGATCGGGAGCGGCATGAGGTCGTCGGTCTCGTCGCAGGCGAACCCGAACATCATCCCCTGGTCGCCCGCGCCCTGGGCGTTGAGCTCGTCCTCCCCGGCCTTGCCGGTGCGCACCTCGAAGGCGGTGGACACGCCTTGGCCGATGTCGGGCGACTGCTCGTCGATGGCGGTGATGACGCCGCACGTGTTGCCGTCGAAGCCGAACGACTCGCGGTCGTAGCCGATGTCGCACACGGTCTGGCGCACCAGCTTCGGGATGTCGACGTAGGCCGACGTGGTGATCTCGCCCGCCACCACCACCAACCCGGTGGTGAGCAGCGTCTCGCAGGCCACCCGGCCGGTGGCGTCCTCGTGCAGGATGGCGTCGAGGACGGTGTCGGAGATCTGGTCGGCCATCTTGTCGGGATGGCCCTCGGTGACGGACTCGGAGGTGAAGGTGTAGCGGCTCATGGCCGGGCTCCTAGGCGGCTGACGGCGGCGTCGAGGACGATGCGGGCGACACTGCGCTTGTCGGTGAGTGGGACATTCTGCTCGCTGCCGTCTGCTCCCAACACATCGACGCGGTTGGTCTCGTGCTCGAACCCGGCGCCCGGCGCGGTGACGTCGTTGACCACGATCAGGTCGAGGTTCTTGCGGGCCAGCTTGCGCCTGGCCTCTTCCTTGGGGTTGTTGGTCTCGGCCGCGAAGCCGACCAGCACCTGCCCCGCCCGCTTGCGCTCCCCGAGCGCGGCCAGCACGTCGGTCGTGGGCTCGAGGACGATGTCGGGCACGCCCTCGCCCTTCTTGATCTTCTTTTCGGCCGGGGCCTTGGGCCGAAAGTCGGCCACCGCCGCGGCCATCACGACCACGTCGGCGTCGGCCGCCGCGCCCAGCACCGCGTCCTCCATCTGGGCCGCGGTATCCACCTTCACCCGCTCGACGGGCCCGGGGGCCCACCGGTCGGTGGTGGTCACGAGGGTGACGCGTGCGCCGCGGGTCGCGGCCTCGTGGGCGAAGGCGTGGCCCTGCTTGCCGGACGACCGGTTGCCGATGAAGCGCACGGGGTCGATGGGCTCGCGCGTGCCGCCCGCGCTGACGACGAGGTGTCGGCCCGCCAGGTCCTGCGGGGCCAACGCCCGCTCCACCGCGAAGAGGATGTCGTCGGGCTCGGCCAGCCGCCCGGCGCCTTCGTCGCCCCCCGCCAGGCGGCCCACGGCCGGGTCGACCACGTGCACGCCGCGGCGCCGCAACGTGGCGATGTTGTCCTGCACGGCCGGGTGCTCCCACATCTCGGTGTGCATGGCCGGGCAGACGACGACTGGGGCGCGGGTGGCCAGCAGCGTGGCGATGAGCAGGTCGTCGGAGATGCCCGCCGTGTACTTGCCAATGACTCGCGCCGTGGCGGGCGCCACCACGATGACGTCCGCGCTGCGGCCCAGTTGGGTGTGCGGGATGGCCTCGACCTCGTCCCACAACGACGTGCGGGCCTTCTCCGAGCCCAGCGCGTCGAAGGTGACCTGGCCCACGAAACGGGTGGCGTCCTCGGTGAGCACGGGGCTGACGAAGGCGCCCGCGTCGACCATGCGCCTGCACAGCTCGACTGCCTTGTAGGCGGCGATGCCGCCGGAGACGCCGAGCACCACCCGGCGCCCGGCCAGCCACGTGGTCATGGCTGGTGGGCCTTTAGCCCTCGGCGGGGGCCTCTTCGCCCTCGGCGTCCTCTTCGACCCGGTGGAACACGATCTTGGCCGCGGCCACCTCTTCCAAGGCGATGGAGAGCGGCTTGCGGGACACGGACGTGACCTGGGGCGGCACGATGGCGCCCAGCCCCTCGCCCAACTGGTTGAAGTAGGAGTTGATCTGACGGCCTCGCTTGGCGGCCAGGGTGACCAGGGTGAACTTGGAGTCGACCTTGTCGAGCAGGCTCTCGATAGGCGGGTCCATCATGGTCGGGCGGCGCGTGGCCATCAGGTGGTTCCTCCGGGATTGCGGTGCCTGGCAAGTATACCGGCGACCTCGTCCACAGCCCGGGTCAGGTCGTCGTTGATGACCACGTGGTCGGCGATCTCGCGGCCCCGGGCCTCCTCGTGCTCGGCCAGGGCCAGCCGCTTGGCGATCTGCTCGTCGGTGTCGCCCCGCTTGCGCAGACGCTCCTCCTGCACGGCGCGCGACGGCGGCTGGATGAGGATCACCAACGGGTCGGGGAAGCGGGCGCGCACCTGCTCGGCGCCCTGCACGTCGATCTCCAGCACGATGTCCTTGCCGTCCAGCCCGTGAGGCGGGTCGGGGGTGGGCGTGCCGTACAGGTGCCCGAGGAACTCGGCCCATTCGAGGAAGCCCGCGTCAGCGATGCGCTTTTCGAACGTGGGCCTGTCCACGAAGTTGTAGGCGTCGGCCGACTCGCCTGGGCGGCGGGGGCGTGTGGTCCACGACCGGCTCAGCCAGAGCCGCTCGTCGCGCTCAAGGAGGCGGGCCACCAGCGTGCCCTTGCCCACCCCCCCGGGTCCGAAGACGACGACGATCAGGGCTGCCCGAGCTCCTTGAGCAGATTGTCGCGCTGCTGCTTGCCCAGCCCTTGGATGCGGCGGGACTCGCTGATGTGGACCGTCTCCATGAGCCGGCGGGCCTTGACCTTGCCCAGGCCGGGCAGCGACTCGAGGACGGCGAGCACCTTCATCTTGCCCACCACGTCGTCGCGGGTTCCTTGGTCGAGCAGCTCCTGAAAGCTGATCGAGCCCATCTTGAGCTTCTCTTTCAACTCGGCGCGTTGACGACGGGCGGCGGCGGCTTTGTCGAGCGCAGCCAGTCGTTGCTCAGGCGAAAGCGAGGGCGGCAGCGGCATGTGGGCACCCTAGCGCGGCCGTCATCCTGTCCAATCTGGGGGCACGCGGCCCGACGTTCGCTCGGCGTCGGCGCTGGCCGGGCCGGGCTAGATCGAGATGGACTCGACCAGCTTGGCCGCGGCCGCGGCCCGGTCCTCGGCCGCGGTGACGGCCCGGCCGATCACCAGCAGGTCGGCGCCCGCGTCCAGCGCGGCCTGCGGCGTGGACGTTCGGGCCTGGTCGTCGGCGTCCGCGCCCGCGGGGCGGATGCCCGGCACCACGGCAACGAGGCGGGGGGCGAGCTGCTTGGCCTCCTTGACGTCGCCCGCCGCGCACACCACGCCGCCGCAGCCCGCCTCCACCGCGCTTCGCACCCGGTTGCCGAGGACGTGGGGCGGCGCGCCCGCGTCGCTGGTGAGGATGGTGACGGCCAAGGCGCAGGGCGAGTCCAGGCCCGCGGCCGCGGCTCCGTCGCGCAGGCCCTCGACGCCGCCCCGCAGCATGCTGACGCCGCCGAAGGCGTGGAGCGTGAGGTAGGACGCGCCCACCGCGCCCAGCACCCGGGCCGTCTTGCGGACCGTCGTGGGAATGTCGTGCAGCTTGAGGTCGAGGAAGACCTTGTAGCCCAACTCGGTCATGGTGACGACGGCGTCGGTGCCCGCGGCGCTGAACAGCTCGAGCCCGACCTTGGCCACGCCGAAGTACGGATGGAGCTCGCGGGCCATCCGGGTGGCCTCGACCAGGTCGTCCACGTCGAGGGCCAGGGCCAGCCTGCTGCGGACGTCGGGCGGGGTGGTGATGGCGGTCATTGCGCGGCTCCGATCAAGTCGTTCACGTCCGATACTCCGTTGTGTTGGCACCACTTCGCCAACTCGCGCTGCACCCGGACCGGGGCGCGCGGGTCGGCGAACGTGGCCGTGCCCACCTGCACGGCGTTGGCCCCGGCCAACAGGAACTCGACCGCGTCCTCGCCGGTGGCGATGCCGCCCACGCCGACGATGGCCGCGTCGGGGAAGGCGGCCCGGCAGTCGAACACGGCCCGCACGGCCACGGGCTTGATGGCCGGCCCGGACAGGCCGCCGCCGCGCGCCCCGCTGCCCAACCGCGGCCTGCGGGTGGCCGGGTTGATGGCCAGGCCCATCACCGTGTTCACCAGGGTCAGGGCCTCGGCACCCGCGTCGAGCACCGCCCCTGCGATCTCCACCACGTCGGTGACGTTCGGGCTGAGCTTGGCCCACCGCGGCCGCCCGCAGCCCGCGGTGGCGCCCACAGCCTCGGCCGCGGCCGACGCCGAGTGGGCGAACATGTGCCGCCTGTCCTCCACGTTGGGACAACTGAGGTTGACCTCCACGGCCACCACCTCGGCGGGCGCGTCGGCCAGCATCGACGCGGCCTTGGCGTAGTCCTCCACGGTGAAGCCCCAGATGGACGCCACGACCCGCGGCGTGGCCGCCAGCAGGTCGGGCAGCTCCTCCTCCAGCCACGCCTCTACACCCGGGCCTTGCAGGCCGACGCTGTTGAGCATCCCGCCGCCTGTCGTGGCATGGACCCGCGGCGCCGGATTGCCCGCCCAGGGCGCCGCGCTCAACGACTTCACCACCACCGCGCCCAACTCGGCCAGGTCCATGTAGCGGGCCAGCTCGGCCCCGTGCCCCGCGGTGCCCGACGCCGTCATCACCGGCCCCGGCAACACCACCGAACTTCCCACTCTGGAGGACATGGCCATACCCAGCGGGTACCTATGTCCTCCAGACCGGAAGGGGTGGGGGGTCAGAGGGGGAGGCGTAATTGGTCGCCCCCTTCGAGGTACTCCTGCAACGACTTGACCTCTAGCCGGTGCCTGCGCCAGTCGGCCATGCCCGCGGCCGCGGCCCGGGCCGCGGCCACCGTCGTGATGGTGGGGATGTTGTGGACGGTCGCGGCCGTGCGGATGTAGGCGCCGTCGGCGCGCGGGCCTCGGCCTCGGGGCGTGTTGACGACGAGCTGGACCTTGCCCGACGCGATGAGGTCGAGTGCGGTCTCGCCGTCGCCCTCCCCGACCTTGGCCACCACCGTCTCGACGGGCACGTTGTTGGCCTCGAAGAACTCGGCCGTGCCGCTGGTGGCCACGATGGAGAAGCCCAGTTCGAAGAAGCGCAGGGCCGCAGCCATGCCCTGTTGCTTGTCCCTGTCGGCCAGCGAGAAGAAGACCGAGCCCGACTCGGGCAGCCGGTTGCCCGCCGCGATCTGGCTCTTGGCAAAGGCCAGTCCGAAGGTGCTGTCGATGCCCATGACCTCGCCGGTGGCGCGCATCTCGGGGCCGAGCACCGTGTCCACATCGGGGAACCGGTTGAAGGGCAGCACCGCCTCCTTCACCGCTACGTGGTTGCCGTCGACGGGCGGGCGCAGCAGCCCCTCGGCCCGCAGCTCCTCCATGGTGGCGCCGACCATGATGCGCGCCGCGCACTTGGCCAGGGGCACGCCCGTGGCCTTGGCCACGAAGGGGACGGTGCGCGACGCGCGCGGGTTGGCCTCGATGACGAACACCTGGCCCTGCTTCACCGCGTACTGCACGTTGATGAGGCCGCGCACGTCGAGGGCGTGGGCGATGTCGCGCGTATAGCTCTCGATGACCTTCACCACGTCGGCGGGCAGGGTGGGGGGCGGGATCACGCAGGCCGAGTCGCCCGAGTGCACGCCCGCCTCCTCGACGTGCTCCATGACGCCGCCGATGACCACCTCGCCGGTGGCGTCGCGCAAGGCGTCCACGTCCACCTCGATGGCGTCCTCCAAGAAGCGGTCGACGAGGACGGGCCGCTCGGCGGACAGACCGCCCTCCTTGCCCAACGACCCGAAGCCCGCCAACTCGGCCATGGCCCGGCGCAGGTCCTCCTCCGTGTAGACGATCTCCATGGCCCGACCGCCGAGGACGTACGACGGGCGCACCAGCGCCGGATAGCCGATGCGCTCGATGATCGACAGGGCCTGGTCCACGTCGGTCGCCGTGCCGCCCGCGGGCTGCGGGATCTCCAAGCGGGCGCAGAGCGCGTTCCAACGCTCGCGGTCCTCGGCCAGGTCAATCGACTCCGGGCTGGTTCCGAGGACGAGGTCGCGGGGCAGGCGGGCGGCCAGTTTCAACGGCGTCTGGCCGCCCAGGCTCACGAGGATGCCTTCCGGCTGCTCGGCCTCGATGACGTTGAGCACGTCCTCGTAGGTGAGGGGCTCGAAGTAGAGCCGGTCGCTGGTGTCGTAGTCGGTGGACACCGTCTCCGGGTTGCAGTTCACCATCACCGTCTCGAAGCCCGCGTCCCGCAAGGCGAAGCTGGCGTGCACGCAGCAGTAGTCGAACTCGATTCCCTGGCCGATGCGGTTGGGGCCGGAGCCCAGGATGAGGATCTTGCGCCCCGCGCTGGGCCGGACCTCGTCCTCGTCCTCATAGGTCGAGTAGTGGTACGGCGTGCGGGCGTCGAACTCGGCCCCGCACGTGTCCACCGTCTTGAACGTGGCCCGCACGCCCGCTTCCAGCCTGCGCTTGCGCACGGCCTCCTCGCGGCTGCCCCAGAGGTAGGCCAGTTGCGGGTCCGAGAACCCGAGCCGCTTGGCCCTGCGCCAGTCGGCGCGGGTCATGGCGTTGATGCCGATGCCGGCCAGGCGGGCCCGCTCGTCCACGATGAGCGCGATCTGGTCGAGGAACCACGGGTCGACCTGGGTGGCCTGGTACAGCCGGTCGATGCTGATGCCGCGGCGCAGCGCGGCCTCCAGTTGGAAGGGCCGGTCCGGCGTGCCGATGGCCGCCCTGCGGACCAGCTCGTCGTCGTCCATATCGTCCAAGATGGACTCGCCAGGGTCGCAGTTCAGGCCCAGCCTGCCGTGCTCCAAAGACCGCAGGCCCTTTTGGAGCGACTCGGGAAAAGTACGGCCGATGGCCATGGCCTCGCCCACCGACTGCATGCGCGTGCCGAGCACGTCGCGCGCCCCCGGGAACTTCTCGAACGACCAGCGCGGCACCTTGGTGACGACGTAGTCGATGGTCGGCTCGAAGGACGCCGGCGTCTCGCCGGTGATGTCGTTGAGGATCTCGTCGAGCGTGTAGCCCACGGCCAGTCGGGCCGCGATCTTGGCGATGGGGAAGCCGGTGGCCTTCGACGCCAGCGCGCTGCTGCGGCTGACCCGCGGGTTCATCTCGATGACGACCATCTGGCCGTCCACCGGGTTGATGGCGAACTGGATGTTCGACCCGCCCGTCTCCACGCCGATGCGGCGGATGCACTGGAAGGCGGCGTCGCGCATGCGCTGGTACTCGACGTCGCTCAAAGTCTGGGCGGGCGCCACCGTGATGGAGTCGCCGGTGTGCACGCCCATCGGGTCGAAGTTCTCGATGGAGCACACGACCACGCAGTTGTCGGCCTTGTCCCGCATGACCTCGAGCTCGTACTCCTTCCAGCCTGCGATGGAGCGCTCGATGAGGATCTCGCTGATGGGGCTGGCGTCCAGGCCGGTGGCCGCGATGCGGCGCAGCTCGTGCTCGTCCCACGCGATGCCGGTCCCCGCCCCGCCGAGGATGAATGAAGGGCGGATGATGAGCGGAAAGCCGATCTCGTCGCCCACGTCCATGGCCTGGTCGAGGCTGTAGGCGAAGCCCGAGTCCGGCACCCGCAGCCCGATCTCGGTCATGGCCGCCTTGAACAGCTCGCGGTTCTCGGCCGTGCGGATGGCGGTGGCGTTGGCCCCGATCAGCTCGGAGCCGTTGGCTTCGAGCACGCCCCTGTCGGCCAGGCCCAGGCCCAGGTTCAGGCCGGTCTGGCCGCCCAGGGTGGGCAGCACCGCGTCGGGCCGCTCCCGCTCGACGATGGCGGTCAGCACGTCGATGTCCAGCGGCTCGATGTAGGTCCGGTCCGCGAACTCGGGGTCGGTCATGATCGTGGCCGGGTTCGAGTTGGCCAGGATGACGCGATAGCCCTCTTGCTTGAGGACGCGGCAGGCCTGGGTGCCGGTGTAGTCGAACTCGCTGGCCTGCCCGATCACGATGGGCCCGGAGCCGATCAACAAGATCGACTCGATGTCGGTGCGCCTAGGCATCGGCCGCCTCCTCCCTGTCGCCCTTCTCGCCCTTCTCGTCGCACTCTGTCCCGAGCACCGGGACGTTCTGCGACGAGAAAGGCGGGGGGGCGGGGGTGTGGGGTAAGCGGGCGGAAGTGGGGGGCGGGGTGGGGGGTGCGAAAGGGGTCACCATGAGGTCTTGGAAGAGGTCGAAGAGATAGCGGGCGTCGTGGGGTCCGGGGCCGGCCTCGGGGTGGTACTGGACGCTGAAGGCGGGCACCTCGGTACAGCGCAGGCCCTCGACCACGCCGTCGTTGAGGTTGACGTGGGTGACGGCCATGGCGTCGGACAGGCCGTCGGCGGAGACGGCGTAGTTGTGGTTCTGGCTGGTGATCTCCACCGCGTTGGTGGCCAGCCTGCGCACCGGGTGGTTGCCGCCGTGGTGCCCGAACTTGAGCTTGTAGGTGGACGCGTCCAGGGCCGCGCCCAGCAGTTGGTGCCCGAGGCAGATCCCGAACACCGGCACCTGGCCGAGCAGGCCCTTGATGTTGTCGACCGCGTAGCCCACCGCGGCCGGGTCGCCGGGGCCGTTGGACAAGAACACGCCGTCCGGCTCGCGGGCCAGGACGTCCGCCGCGGGAGTCGAGGCGGGCACGACCTCGATGGTGGCGATCCCCGACAGGTGGCGAAGGATGGTGCGCTTGATGCCGAAGTCGTAGGCCACGACCCGCAGCGGCCCGTCGCCGACCGTGTAGGGCTGGGCCGTGCTGACGGTGGCCACCAGATCGACCCCGTCGGTGCCCGGCTCGTCGGCCGCGGCCTGCTTGAGGACGCGCTCGTCGGCTGATCCGAAGGCGCACGGCATCGAGCCCGCGTCCCGGATGTGGCGGGTCAGCCTGCGGGTGTCCACGCCGGTGATGCCGGACACGCCGTGGCGCCGCAGGAACGAGTCCAAGTCCTCCGCCGAGCGCCAGTTGCTCGGGCGGCGCGACAGCTCGCGCACGACGATGCCGCGGCAGAACGGACGGGTGCTCTCGTCGTCGTCCGGCACCACGCCGTAGTTGCCGATGTGCGGATAGGTGAAGGCGATGACCTGGCCCGCGTAGGACGGGTCGGTGATGACCTCCTGATAGCCGGACAGCACCGTGTTGAACACCACCTCGCCGGTGGCGACCTCAGCCTGGGCGCCGAACAGCTCGCCCTCGAACACGGTCCCGTCGGCCAGGACCAGCAGGCCCGCTCGCGGCTGCCGGTCTCGGGACTGATCCTCGTGCAACGCAACCTCTCTCATCGTTGGGCCTCGGCGTCGAGCACGACCGGCTCGCCCCGCAGGATGGTGTGGCGCACCTTGCCCGTCAGCTTGCGGCCCGCGTAGGGCGTGTTGCGGCTGCGACTGGCCAGATGCTCGGGCTCGACCACCCATGTGGCCGCCGGGTCGATCACGGTCAGGTTGGCCGACGCGCCCTCCACGATGGGCCCGCCATGCTCGCCGCTGATGCCCGCGATGCGCGCGGGCTGCCACGACAGCAGGGCCAAGAGCCTTTGGTGGTCGAGGCCGAGTTCGGTGAGGCCCAAGGCCAGCGCCGTCTCCAGGCCCAACATCCCGGGCGGGGCCTGGTCGAACGGCTGCTCCTTGGCCTCCAGCGCATGGGGGGCGTGGTCGGTGGCAATGGCGTCGATGGTGCCGTCGGCCAGTGCGGCCCGCACCGCGGCCACGTCTGCTTCACCGCGCAGCGGCGGGTTCACCTTGAACACGGTGTCGTAGCCCGCGCACTCGGCGTCAGTGAGGGTGAAGTGGTGCGGCGCGGCCTCGGCCGTGACCCGCAACCCTTGGGCCTTGGCCGCGCCGACCATGGCCACCGAGCCCGCGGTCGACAGGTGCAGGAAATGCACAGGCGTGCCGGTCAGTCGGGACAAGGCGATGTCTCGCAGGACCATCAGCTCCTCGGCCTCGGCCGGGATGCCGGGGACGCCCAGCCTGCTCGACCACGCCCCTTCGTTCATGTGCCCGCCCGACGCCAAGGCCTCGTCCTCGCAGTGCTGGGCCAGCGTCACGCCGAGGGCGCCCGCGTACTCCAAGGCCCTGCGCATCAGACGCGAGTCCTGCACGCCGTTGCCGTCGTCGGTGAAGAGGCGCACGCCGAGGGCGGCCATCTCCCCCAGCGGGGCCAACTGCTCGCCCCGCCTGCCCACCGTGATCGCACCCGCGACGCGCACGTCGCACAATGCAGTCGCCCCCAGGTCCAGCACTTGGCGCACGGCGGCCGCGTTGTCGAGGGCGGGCTCGGTGTTGGGCATGGCCACCACCGCGGTGTAGCCGCCCAGGGCCGCGGCCCGCGAGCCCGACTCCACCGTCTCCGCCTCCTCGCGGCCTGGCTCCCGCAAGTGGGTGTGGAGGTCGACCAGGCCTGGGGCGACGATGCAGCCAGCGGCGTCGATCACGTGCTTGTGGTCGAGGGCCTTGTCGACGGCCGCAATCCGGCCCTTTTTCACCAGCACGTCGGCCTGGCGCGACCCGGTGGCGTCGACCACCGTGCCGCCCTTGATCACATAGGCGCTGTCGATCGCAAACGGTTGGCTAGGCGACAAGCTCGGCCCCCGATCCCAGCAGCAGGTAGAGCACGGCCATGCGCACGGCCACGCCGTTGGCCACCTGTTGAGTGATGACCGCGTTGGGCAGGTCGGCCACCTCGGCCGCGATCTCCACGCCCCTGTTCATGGGGCCCGGGTGCATGACGATGGCGTCGTCGGCCAACAGGCGGGCCCGGTCGCGAGTGAGGCCCCACAGCGCGGTGTACTCCCGCAGCGACGGAAGCAGCGATTCGTGCTGCCGCTCCTTCTGCATGCGCAGGAGGTAGACGACGTCGGCCTTGGGCAGCACGGCGTCGAGGTCGGACGTGACGTCGACAGGCCAGCCTTCGAGGCTGGGCGGCAACAGCGTGGGCGGGGCCACCAAGGTGACCTCGGCGCCCAAGGCGGTGAAGGCGAGCACGTCGGAACGAGCGACCCGGCTGTGCTTGACGTCGCCCACGATGGCGATGCGCAGGCCGTGGAGGGATTGGCGGCGCTGGCGGATGGTGTAGCAGTCGAGCAGGGCCTGCGTGGGGTGCTCGTGCCATCCGTCGCCCGCGTTGACCACGGCCGCGTCGACCCATTGGCTGATCTGCCAGGGCACGCCCGCCGACGCATGGCGCACGACCAGGGCGTCGATGCCCATGGCCTCGATGGTCTCGACCGTGTCGCGCAGCGACTCGCCCTTCTTGACGCTGCTGGTCGACACGCTGAAGTTCATGGTGTCGGCGCTCAGCCGCTTGGCCGCGGTCTCGAAGCTGAGGCGCGTGCGGGTCGAGTCCTCGTAGAAAAGCCAGACGATGGTCTTGCCCCGCAGGGCGGGCACCTTGGGGATGGACCGGGCGCTGACCTCCACGAACGAGTCGGTGAGCCGCAGCACCTCCTCGATGCCGTCGGCGCCCAAATCGTTGACCGAGAGCAGGTGCTTCACTTCGGAACCACGTCCCCGATGGCCACGCCGTCGTCGGACACGTCCACCATCTCGGCCCGCTTGGTGGGCAGGTTCTTGCCCACGTAGTCGGGCCGGATCGGCAGTTCCCTGTGACCCCGGTCGACCATCACCGCGAGCTGCACGGCCCGGGGCCGGCCGTAGTCGTTGAGCGCGTTGAGGGCGGCCCGCACGGTGCGACCGGTGAACAGAACGTCGTCCACCAGCACGACGGTGCGCCCGTCCAGGCTGCCGGGGATGTCGGTCACCGCCTCGGGGACGAGCGGGCGCAGGCCGATGTCGTCGCGGTAGAAGGTGGCGTCGAGCGTGCCGGTCGGGATGATGCGGTCCGTGCCCTCGATGCGCTGGAGCTCACGGGCCAGGCGGCCGGCCAAGGGCACGCCGCCGGTCTGGAGCCCGACCAGGACCAGTCCGTCCAGGCCGTGGTTGCGCTCCACGATCTCGTGGGCGATGCGGGTGACGGCCCGGCGCACGTCGTCGGCCGACATGACCTGGGCCCGGGCAGAGAAAACGCCCCCAGCGGGGGGCGTCAAAGCACGCTCTCGTTCGGCCAAGCGGCACTCCTTCTTTCCGTGCGGGCCTCACAGGACCCGCTTCACGGTCAGACCAAGACCCTAGCACCCACCCGCCCTCGGGTCAGGTGGACTGGCGGACGGCGGCGGCCACGCTGGCCAGCAGGCCGTTCACGAAACGGCCCGACTCGTCCGTCGAGAACTGCTTGGCCAACTCCACCGCCTCGGAGATGACTGCGCCGATGGGCACGTCGGCCCGCTCGCACAGCTCGTACACCGACATGCGCAAGATGTTGCGGTCCACCGCGGGCATGCGCTCCAACGGCCAGTCGATGGCGAACTGGCGGATGAGCCCGTCGATGCGCTCGCCGTGCTCGGCCACGCCCTTGACCACCGCCACCACGAAGGGGTCGGGCTCGACCGGCAGTTCGTCCAGCACGGCCGCGGGCGACACGCCCTTCACCTCGGCCTCGTAGAGCAGCGACATGGCCCGCTCCCTGGCCTCGCGCCGGGTGGCCGGAAGGCTCACCCTGCTCGGGTGATGTACTCGCCGCTGCGGGTGTCGACCTTGATGCGGTCGCCGATGTTGACGAACAGGGGCACCTGGACGACGTGTCCTGTCTCCAACGTGGCGGGCTTGCGGGCGCCGGACACCCGGTCGCCCTGCACACCGGGCTCGGTCTCGGCCACGGTCAACTCGACCGCGGCAGGCATGTCCACGGCCACGATCTCGGACTTGTACATCTGGAGCACGGCCGAGTCGCCCTCCTTGATGTACTTGGCCGCGTCGCCCAACGACGACTCGTCCACGTGCAACTGGTCGTACGACACGTTGTCCATGAACACGTACTGCTCGCCGTCGCGGTAGAGGTACTGCATCTCGCGCTTGTCGACGATGGCCTGCTCCAACTTCTCGTCGGCCCGATAGGTGCGCTCGATGACGGCGCCGGAGCGCACGTTCTTCAGCTTGGTGCGCACGAAGGCGCCGCCCTTGCCCGGCTTCACGTGCTGGAACTCGACCACGCTGAACAGGCCCTCGGGCAGGTCCAGGGTCATCCCGTTCTTCAGGTCATTGGTGCTGACGCTCATGCGACGAGTTCCTTTGGCGACGAGGTGAGGATGCGGCAACCGTCGGCGGTGACCACCACCGTGTCCTCGATGCGGACGCCGCCGTGCTCAGGGAGGTACACGCCCGGCTCCACGGTGACGACGTTGCCGGCGGCGAGCGTATCAGCCGACGTGGAGCCCACCGCCGGGGCCTCGTGGATGTCGAGGCCCACGCCGTGGCCGGTGCCGTGCACGAAGGCCGAGCCCCATCCGGCCGCGCCGATCACCTCCCGGCAGGCCGTGTCCACGTCGAGCGCTCCCCGCCCTGACGCCACTGCCGCCACGCCCGCGGCCTGCGACTGGCGCACGACCTCGTACATGCGCAGGGCCATCGGGTCGGTGGGCTCGCCCACGCTGACCGTGCGGGTCATGTCCGAGCAGTAGCCGTCGAACAGGGCGCCGAAGTCGAGCACGACCAACTCGCCCCTCTCGATGCGACGGGCCGTGGGCCGATGATGGGGCTTGGCCCCGTTCGGCCCCGACGCCACGATGGTCTCGAAGCTCGGCCCCGTGGCCCCTCGACGCCGCATCTCGGAGTCCAGGGCCAGGGCGAACTCGGCCTCGGTGGGGCCTTCGTAGAGCAGGGCGCGCAAGTGGGCCAAGGCCCCGTCGGCGCAGTCGGCCGCGGCCTGGATGCGGGCCACCTCGCCCTCGTCCTTCACCTCTCGGAGCCGCTCGACCAGGCCGAGGGTCGGCACGAGCGTGGCCGACGCGAACCACTCGGCTGCCATCGAACGCTGCTGGGCCCACGTCACGCTGGCCGCCTCCAACCCGACCCGTTGAAAGCGCTTGGCGTGGGCGACCACCGCATCGCGCTGGGCGCCGGGGAGGCCGATCTCGACTTGGGCGGGCAGCCGCACCTGCTCCGCGATCTGGGTGCCATAGCGGCCGTCGGAGGTGAGCAGCAGGTCGTCCGCCGTCACCAGCAACATCCCCGCGGAGCCGGTGAAGCCGGTCAGGTAGCGCACGTTCTTCAAGTTGGTGACCAGCAGGGCGTCGCACTCCGACGCCATGGCCGCCCGCAGCCGTTCGACCCGGCCCGCGTGGTCCATGGCCGGCAACGCGTTTGCATTTGCCGTCGGGGCAGGCCGATTCACAGCAGCCCCGCCACCGCGTCGATGGCCAAGCGGTAGCCCGCCCCGCCGAAGCCCATGATGGACCCGTTGGCCACCGGTGCCACCACCGACGTGTGCCGCCACGGCTCGCGGGCGTTGGGGTTGGAGATGTGCAGCTCCACGACCACGCCGTCGAAGGAGGCCAGCGCGTCGTGGATGGCCCAGGCGTAGTGGGTGAAGGCGCCCGCGTTGATGACGATGGCCGCGCACCGGCCCCGCGCCCCGTGAATGGCGTCGACCAGCTCGTGCTCGGCGTTGGACTGGACGTGTTCGAGGTCCAATCCATGCGACTCGGCCGCGGCCTGGGCCGTCTTCACGTGGTCGTCCAGCGTGGCCGTGCCGTAGACCTCAGGCTGGCGTTGCCCCAGCAAATTGAGGTTGGGGCCCGAGAGCAGCAGCACCGTCCGCCCATCGCCCATGGTCATCGCCTCCCGAACGCGCGCACGCCGCACACGATAAGAGGCCCCGCCGACCCGTGCATCGGTGTCATGGCTGCACCGACCGGTGCAGCGGTGTCATGCCGCGCCCATGGCGTGGAGGGTGTCGCGGACCACGGCCTCGGACACGCCCGCCACCACCTCCACGCCCCGAAGCCCGTCGAGCACGAACGTCAGCCCGGCCACCGCCTTTTTGTCCCTGCCCATCAGGGCCATAAGCAGTTGCGCCTCTGCACCGGACGGGAGTTCGGCGGGGAGGCCGTAGCCCCGCACCACGGCCTCGTGATACGCGACGCGCTCCTCGTCCACCCGCTCCATCCGACAGGCCAGCCGGGCCGCGAACACCAGGCCGATGGCCACGGCCTCGCCATGGCGCAGGTCGTAGTGCCCCGCCGTCTCCAGCGCGTGGGCCAACGTGTGGCCGTAGTTCAACAGGGCGCGGCGGCCCGACTCCCGCTCATCGGATGCGACCACGTCGGCCTTGATGCGCACGCACGCGGCCACCCGCTCGTCCAGGGGCAGGTCCTCCAGACCCACGCCACCGCCGCTGCTGCCACCAAGACCACTGCCGCCGCCGAGGAAGTGGTACTTGGCCATCTCGCCGCACCCGCTCAGGTACTCCCGAGGCGGCAAGGTCGACAGCACCTCGGTGTCGCACAGCACGGCCGCGGGCTGCCAGAAGGCGCCGATCAGGTTCTTGCCCTCGGGCACGTTCACGCCCGTCTTGCCGCCGATGGCCGCGTCGACCTGGCCCAGCAACGTGGTGGCCACATGCACAACGGGCACGCCCCGGTGATAGACCGCGGCCGCGAAGCCCGCGGTGTCGGTGACCACGCCGCCGCCCACGGCCACCACCGCGTCACGACGCGTCAGCCCCCATCGGGCGAAGCGCCGGCACAGGTCCTCCACCGTCTCCATGCACTTGGCCTCTTCGCCGTCGTCCATGAGGAACGTCTGGTGCTCCACGCCAGGATCGACGGGGACACCCACCGACTCCTGCGTGACCACCGCGGCCCGCTTGACCCCGACGGGCAGGACTTCGAGCAGGCGGTGCCTGGCCCCGTGGCCGACGAGCACGTCGTAGCCCCGCTCCCCCAGGTCGACCTTGACCGTGATCACAGGGCGGCCATGATCTGCTCCACCACCTGCTCGGGCTCGACCGCGTCGACGTCCACCACCACGTCGGCCAGTTCCTCGTACAGGGGTCGACGCTGCGGGTACAGCCGGGCCAGGGCGGCGGCGGGATCGTCCCCCAACAGCGGCCTGCCCTCGCCCCGGCCCACGCGCTCGGCCAGCGTGTCGACGCCGGCGCGCAGCCACACCACGGTGCCGCTGTTGCGCAGCAGCACGCGGTTCTCGGGGTCGAGCACGGCCCCACCCGCGACGGACACCACGCTCGGCTTGCCTCGCTCGACCGCCTCCACCAACGCCTTGCGCTCCTCGACCCGGAACGCGGGCTCGCCGTCCGACGCGAAGATCTCGGGCACGGTGCGACCGGTGTTGGCCATCACCTGCTCGTCGCTGTCGAGGTAGGGCCGGCCCAGGCGCTCGGCCAACAACCGGCCCACGGTCGTCTTGCCCACGCCCATCATCCCGATCAGGAAGATCACAGGCCCGCGACGAAGGCAGCGTGGTTGCGCTCGAACTCGACCACCGAGTCGCCGCCGAACTTGCGCAGGGCCTCCCCTGCCAGCACCAGCGCCATCATCGTCTCGGCCACCACGCCCATGGCGGGCACCGCGGTCACGTCGGTGCGCTCCTTGAACGAAACCGTCTCTTCCTTGGTGACGGTGTCGACCGTCTTCAGCGTGGGCTTGTTCAAGGTGGCCAGCGGCTTCATGGCCGCCCGGGCGACGAGCAGCTCGCCCGACGAGATGCCGCCCTCGATCCCGCCCGCCAACGACGACTCCCGCCGATAGGCGGAAGCGGCCGCGTCCCAGGTGATGGGGTCATGGGCATCAGACCCCCGACGCCCGGCCACGTCCCAGCCCTCGCCCAACTCCACCGCCTTCACCGCTTGGATGCTCATGAGGGCTTGGGCCAACAAGGCATCGAGCTTGCGGTCCCAGTGGACATGGCTGCCCAGCCCGACGGGCACGCCATAGGCCAGCACCTCGCACACGCCGCCCAGGGAGTCGCCCGCCTTGGCTGCGGCCTTGATCTCATCGACCATGGCCTGCTCGGCATCCGGGTCGAAGCAGCGCACCTCGGAGTCGTCCACTGCGGCCAGGTCGGCGGGCCCGGGCCGGGCCGTGGACTTGGTGGTCACCGGCCCGAGCTGAACGACGTGGCTGAGCACGTCGATCCCGATACGCGCCAGCAAGGCCTTGGCGCACGTGCCCGCCGCGACCCGCGCCGCCGTCTCGCGCGCCGACGCCCGTTCCAGCACGTCGCGCGCGTCGTCGAAGCCGTACTTCTGCATGCCCGCCAGGTCGGCGTGGCCGGGCCGGGGCTGGGTGAGGGGGGCCTTGGTCTGGCCCGGCGCGGGCGACATCTCCTCGTGCCACTTGTCGGACTTCACCCACTCGCTGTTGCCCACCTCGATGGCCACCGGCGAGCCGAGCGTGCGGCCGTGCCTGACCCCGCCCAGCAGGGTGACCTCGTCCTGCTCGAAGCGCATCCGCGGCCCGCGGCCGAAGCCCAGCCTGCGTCGGGCCAGCTCGCCCTGCACCTCCGCGACGGTGAGGGGCAGGCCCGCGGGGAGGCCCTCGACGATGACGACCAGGCCTTTGCCATGCGACTCGCCCGCGGTCAGGAAGCGCAACACACGCTCAATCTACCGGGCGGTGCTTGCCGCCCAGCGGGTTGGCCTTTGGCCGCGACGATCAGCCGATGAGGGTGGTGGCCCGCGACGACGGGATCTCGGTGTAGTCCTTGATCTTCCAGTTCTGGAGGACCAGGCTCTCGACCCGCTGGTCGTAGCGCATCTCGAAGTTCGGGTTGCCGTTCATGCGGAACGACCCCACCACCAGTGCGCCGGTCCACGTGACGTGGCCGCCGTTGACGGTCATGTCCGCACCAGGCGCATACAGGATGCCCGCCACGCTTCCCGCGTGCGACCCGTTGCCGGGCTCGATGACGCCCGCGCCGATCTTGTAGATCTGGAGGTCGACGGGGTTGCCGCCCATGTTCACGAGCGAGTCGGAGATGTCCAACGTGGTGCCCGCGGTATTGCTCGCCGCGTTGGTCATGTAGATCTTGACCGGGCCGCCCAGCGTCACCGTGCCCGAGAAGCGGACGTTGGTGCTGCATACGTACGTGCCTGCGGACAGCACGCCGGAGACCACGCCGGCCGCGCCCGGGCAGCCGCCCGGCGCCGGGCTGGTGGGAAGGGCCGGGTCAGGCGTCTGGTACGGGCCGGTCGGGTTGCTGGGCGCAGAGCACCCGCTGCAGGAGCCTTCGTTCGTGTAGAAGTACTGGCCGTCGCCGCCGCCGCCGCCGTTGACGTCGATGGCGTGGTTGGAGCCGATGTTGGCCCTGCGGTTCGGATCGATGCTGCCGTCCGGCCTGGTGGCGTGGATGTTGTCGCCGCCGTTGCCGTTGAGGCGGATGCCGTTGACGCCGAACAAGGCGAACGGGAACTGGAGCTGGCGGTAGGCGGTGGCCTGCACGCCGTGGGGCCTGCCGTTGACCGTGCCCATGGCCGTGATGGTGTACGTCTGGTCGTCCACCATGGCGGCCTTGTACTTGAAGGTCCCTGCGGCCACCGAGCCGGTCACCGGGCCAATGGTGGCCACCGAGCCCAACTGGTCGATCTTGAACAGGGCGTCGCTCACGCCCGCGTCGGCGCTGGCCAAGGCGGCGTTGAAGTCCTGGCCCTGGCGGACGCTGTGGATGCCGGCGAGGGTGCGGGCCAGCACCGCGGTCGAGAGCATGGTCAACACCATGAGGACGGCGACGGCGACAGCCATGCTGCCGCGTTCGTCGCGCTGGTCGCGCTTGTCGTTCTCAATTCGCGGGGTTTGGGGACGCGTCAGCCGCATCCGATTCCTCCTGGCAGTCGGTTGCGCAGCTCGACGTCGACGTTCTCGGTGAACGGCTGCGGCCCTGGGTTCGAGTCGGAGATGACGGTGACGTGCACGCGGATGGCGCAGTTGGCCACGTCGTCGGGGATGGCCAGGCCCACCAGGTCCTGGTTGTGCTGGTTGTAGTACCGAAGGAAGGGCGTGCCCGACTCGTTGTTGCGGACTCGGGTCAGCTTGGCCGTGGTCCGCACGATGGCGCCGCCGGGGCCGGTGAGCTCCTTGCGGGTGATGATCTGGGTGGCCGGGTCGTAGACCCAGCGCACGTAGGTCTGGGGCCCGGCCGACGGGCCGAGGGCCAGTTCGAGCGAGTTGGTGTAGTCAGCGGCGGTGGCCGTCACCAGGCGCTGCATGGGGTTGGCCGAGCGGATGTCGCGGGCCATCTCCTGCAGGAAGAAGCGCACGTTCTGCTCGTTCGACACCAACGCCTGCGTGCGCCGCTCGTGCTTGGTCAGCACCTCGAGGATGCTGAAGAACATGGCCAGGACACCCAGCAGGATGCCGCACACGACCACGACCTCGACCATGGTGTAGCCGCCTTGGCGCTTGCCTTCGGTCTTGGCTTCGCGCTCAGTCTCGTGCTCGGTCTCGTGCTCGGCGTGGCGCTCGTTTTGAATCAGCATGTCGTCGCTCCGCTGGCCTTGACGCACACGTTGCCGATGGACGCCGTCTGGGTCGACCCGATGTAGACGGTGATGGTGTGGTTGCCCGTGCTCCACTGGGTGTTGCCGTCGAGGGTCGCCTTGTAGGACGAGCCCGACTGGAGCGTCAGGGTGGCCGTGGTCGGGCTGCTGCTGGTGGGGCTGTACCGGACGGTCAGCACGCTCGACGAGCAGTTGCCGTTCATGTTGACGGTCACGTTGACGTCGCTCAGCAGCTTGCCGCTGGAGTTCTTCTGCTCGGCCGTGGCCGGGGTGACGTTCATCGTCCCTGCCGCACAGGCCGCCGAGCTGGTGGAGGTGTTGGTGGTGGCCGACACGATGCTGGTCGGCGTCGAGCTCAAGCCGTTGGAGGCCTGGGCCCTGACCCGGAAGTAGTACGTGGTGCCGGGAGAAAGGCCCGCCACCGCGTAGCTCGTGTTGGCCGCGGGCAGCGAGCCGTTGGCCGTGGCCGCGCTGGCCATCGTGCTGTCAGGGGCGACCGAGTACTCGACGATCCAGTTGTTGACCGGAGGGTTGGAGGAGGACGGGGCCGTCCACGTGAGGTTCACCGTGGTCTCGCCGGGGACACCGGAAGGAACCGAGGCGGCCAGGTTGGTGGGGGCCGAGGGGGGGAAGGCGGCGGGCGCAGTGGTCGTCGTGGTGGACGACGCCGTAGCGCCGCGAGGACCGCCGTACGTGCCTTGGCCGCCGGGATACACGACTGAGTCCTGGCGCAGGTTGTGGCTGCCGCCGTCGTCGGTGTAGGTGACGACCACCGTGGTCCGCTTGTAGGCCTCGGTGTGGGTTGCGTCGGCGTCCATCCACACGATGTAGCGGGCCAGGTTGTAGGTGATGCCCTGCTGGACGTCCGAGCCGTTGGGTGCGACCTGGGGCGAGGTGATGGTGGACGAGGCCACGAAGTCGACGGTGGCGTGGCCCTCGTACTGCGACACGTAGCCCGCCTGGGTGGTGGCGAAGCCGAGCTGGCCGTAGGGGACGGCGTGCATGGCCTCGGTCTCGCGGATGGCCAGGCCCACGGCCGCGGTGCGACGCCCGCCCACGCCTGCGGTGCGCATGGCCCCGTAGAACACGCCCGCCACGGCCAGCATGACGATGGCCATGACCGTGAGCGCGGCCAGCAGCTCGACGAGGGTGAACCCGTCCTCGTCTCGCGTCATGGCCCGCGGACGCCGGCGCAGCAGGGACTGCATAGAGGAGGTATCGCCTCACCGGGCATCGACCTTGAGGGCCGTTTGCGCCCTTACGCGGCCATCCTCGCCCGCCCCTTCGCCTCGCATCCCTTTCTCGGCATGACAGTCACGCCTGTGAGGCGAACTGAGCCTGACGAGAACGAGAGGGGCAAATGCATCCCGGTGCGTGGGCACCGAGCCCCGGACGCGGCGAGGGCGCCCGTGCGGGCGCCCTCCAGAGCCGCAGGTCCGCCCGCCTACTTGACGACCTGCTCCCCCTTGCAGAGTCGGAACTGGTCGTCGCCGAACAAGAAGCGCCCACACCCGTCCGCCTGGGACAGCGACACGGCCTTGAAGCTGGTGGCGAAGACCTGGCCACCAGCCACCTTGTAGACGGTGTCGTTGACCTTGACGTTGGCCACGACCTTGCCGCCCTCGCTGAACACGTCGAGCAGCGACACCCGCTGGCCCCGGCTGGGCTCAGAGCTGCCGCCCGAGCCGGTCCCGGTCGAGCCCGTGCCGGTAGAGCCGGTGGACCCAGTGCCGGTCGACCCAGTGCCGGTTGAGCCCGTGCCCGTCGTGCCGGTGCCAGTGCGGCTGGTGGTGACCCCGGTACCCGTCCCGGTCCCGGTCGAGCCCGTGCCGGTGGTGCCGGTGCCCGTCGAGCCCGTGCTGCCCGAGGTGGACGACCCGGTGGCGCCCCGCAGCGGGACGAACGGATTCTTGGTGTTGAACACCTCGAACGTCTCCGCCGCAGCCACGGGGGCAGTCGTCGCCGTCGGCGAGCGCACCGTGGTGGGCGTGCCCGACAACGTGGTGGGCGTGGTCGTGTCGTTGCTGCTGTCGCTGCCCAGCAGGGTGAAGGCCAAGAACCCGACGATGATCACGCCCAGCACGGCGACCAGGATGCCCAGGGCGCGTCGGTTGCCAGCGGAGCCCGGCGGTGCGGGCATGGGCTCGGTCACGGTCGGGCTCCGGTCGTCGAGGTGGTGGCGCCCGGTGCGGTCGTCGTGGTGGCGCCCGCCGCGCCCGGCGCCGTGGTGGTCGTGGCCCCGCCCGCGGCCGTGGTGCTGGTGGTCGATGGCGTGGCCGTGGCCCCTGCAAACCCGGCAGGGATGGACCGCACGAACATGCGGGCGTTGATGCTCGCCGTCAGCGCGCCGGTGTTCGGGTCGGCGTTGACGTTGAGGGCGTCGGTGACCACCAGTCGGGGCAGGCGGTCGAGCCGGTTGAGGAAGTCCATCACCTGGAAGTACCCGCCCTGCACCTGGATCACCAGGGTGACCTCAGCAGGTGGGGTCGCCACCGCCGCGGGCGGGGTCGCAGTCGTCGCCGCCGTAGTGGGGGTCGTGCCCGACGCGGGGGCGGTGGTCGGCGTGGGCGTCACCACCGCGGTGGCCGGGGCCTTGGGCTCGCTCGGTGCAATGGACATGAAGTTGATGCCCGACTTGGTGGCCGCGTCGTTGACGTCGACCAAGAACTGACCGAGGTTGGGCGTGTCAGGGATGGCCGTGCGCAGCGTCTCCAACTGCGCCCGGCGCAACGGTTCGGATGCCCGCACGTCGCGCAGCCGCCTGACCTGAGCCTGGAGCTGCTGCTCCTGGGCCTGGGCTGCGGCCGTTCGCTTCTTGGCCTTGTCCAGATCGCTCTTGGCCGGGCTCCACAACAGGAGGTACCAGCCCAGGAGGATCACCACCGCGGCGATGGCGGCGAAGAGGATGACGCGCCGACTCACTGCGGGCTCCCATTCGTGTAGCGGTCGATGCGTCGGGACACGGCCTGGCTGGTGAGCCTGGCCGTCGACTGGAAGGTGACGATCTGGCTCGCCCCCTCGCCGCTCTTGGTCGAGTTGGGCACCCACAGTCCGGTGAACTCGGTGAGGTCGCCGATGCGGAACAGCCAGCGGGCCGTCGACGTCTGGTCGAAGCCCTTGCCCTGGAACGTGATCTGGCCGATGCCCGCGGCCGCAGTCGGCGTGCCCGCGGCCACCGGCGTCCCTGGTGCCGTCTCGGCCGCCTTTTGGCCTTGGAAGCTGACCAGCCACACGTCGGCCGGGATGACGGTGGCGATGTCGTTGAACACCCGCGTCCAGGCCACGTCGTTGCGCAGCACGCCGGTGACTTGGGCTTGACGCTGCTGGAGGTCGGTCTGGAGGGTGGTCACGTCCTGGAGCCGGGCCAGTTCGGCCTGGCGCTGGGCCGCGACCTGCTCGGCCTCCCGGGCCTTGCCCTTCTCCGTTTTCACCTTGCCCTGCTGGGCCAGCCAAAGGGCCAGGAGGAGGGCGGCCACGCCGCCCACGCCCACGAACGCGGCCGCGGCCTGGCGGCGCTGCTCGCGCACCACGGCCACTTCCTGGGGCAGCAGCGAGATGCGGCGCACGCCCTTGGTCGGCTCACCGGCCAAGGCCAGGCCGATGGGCACCGTCATCAACGGCTCGTACTCGGCGAGCTGGGCCTGCGACAGGCGCACGGCACCGATCTTCAATCCGGCCAGCGGATGAGCGGGCTCGACCCGTCCACCCAGTTGCGACTGGAGCCGCTCCATGAGACCGGGGAGGCGGCTGCCGCCGCCGGTCACCAGCACCCGCCCGATGGGCGACGACTGCGACTGGGCCAGGTAGTAGTCGAGCGAGCCGCGGATCTCCTCGACCAGCGGGCTCAGCCGATCGGACACGACCTGGCCGGCGCGGGCCAAGGACGCGTCGCCCGAGCCGATGTCGGCTCTGCGCTTGAGGTCTTCAGCGCTGTCCAGGTCGACGTCGAGGTCGCGGGCGATGGCCTCGGTCACGTCGTCGCCCCCGACCAGCAGGACGCGCACGAAGCGGGGGATGCCCTGCTCGTGCACGACCACGTTGGTGACGCCGCCGCCGATGCACACGATGGCCTCGGCGCTGCCGTCGGTCGTGAAGGACTGGGTGGTGCGGTCGAACAAGGACCGGACCAAGGCGAAGGGGATGACGTCGACCGCGGTGGCCGACAGGCCCGCGCCCTGCACCGCGGCCAGATGGGTCCTGACCATGTCCCGCTGGGCCGCGGCCAGCAGGATGCGCATGCGGGGCTCGCCGTCCGGGCTCACCAGCTCCTCGAGGATCTGGGAGTCGAGGATGGCGTCCTCCACCGGGATGGGGATGAGTTCTTGGGCCTCGAACTGGAGGGCGGCGCGCAGGTCCTGCTCGGTCATCTGCGGCAGCTCGGCCTGGCGCACGATGACGCGCTGGTTGGCCACGCCGACCACGACCCGCTTGGTCTTGAAGCCGCCCTCGCTCCACAGCCGCTTGATGGCGGCGGACACGGCGCCGACATCGGCCACCTCGCCGTCGCGAATGGCGCCGGGGGGCAGCGTCACCTGGGCGAAGCGCACGAGGGTGGGCTGCCCGCCGACCTGGAGCTCGACGGCCCGCACTGCGTAGGTGCCGAGATCGAGTCCAACGACCCTGGTCGGCATCAGGAGTTGCCTCGCTTCAAGTAGGCGTTCACGTCTTCCTCGGTGAGCCGGTAGCTGCGGCCCACGCGGGCCGAGCGAAGCTCGCCGGAGGTGATGAGTCGGTAGACCGTCATCTTGGAGACCCGCAGCAGGTGCGCGACCTCAGCAACCTTCAGCCAGCGCTGCTCGGAGTTGGTGGGCACGTGGGTGGACACGTGGGTGGACATGTCGGCCTCGATCTGGGCGAGCGCCGCCCGCTTTTCGGGAACTCTACGCACTCCTCGCTACATCGTCAACAAATTGCACGCCTTGAACATCTTTCACTGCGGTGCACATTGGCCCCAGCACCCCCACCACCCCCTCCCCCGACCCCCCTTTCATCTTTTCCACAGCAGCAGGTGCTGTGGAAAAGATCAGAGGCCGTACCAGCGGAGGATGGGGCCGCCCGCGAACACGGCCAGCACGGCGCCCGCGGCCAGGAACGGGCCGAACGGGATGCGGTCCTTGCGGCTCCTGACCTTGGCTGCGATGAGGGCCAGGCCGATCACGCTCGACGTCAAGAAGGCGAGGAACAGCCCCACGAGGACGTAGCCGACGCCGAGCCAGCCCAGGGCCACCCCGTTCAGCCCGGACAGGCGCACGTCGCCGAAGGCCATGCCCTTGGGGACGGCGAAGTGGACGAGGAACAGCAGCACGAACCCGAGGGCGCCCCCGGCCCCGGCCCGGGCCAAGTCGTCCCACCGGCCGGTCAGGGCGGCGGCGCCGACCAGCAGCACAGCCAGCCCGGCCAGCGTGGGGTACACGACGCGGATGGGCAGGAGCTGGTGATCGAGGTCGATGGCGCTCAACACGACGAGGCCGGCCACCCACACGAGGAAGGCGGGCAGGGCCCAGTCGGCGCCGAAGCGGGCCGCGACCGCCGCGAACAAAGCGCCGGTGAGCAATTCGACCAGCGGGTAGCGGGCCGAGATCGGATTGGCGCAGAAGTGGCACTTGCCCCGCAGGGCCAGCCACGAGACGACCGGGATGTTGTCGATGCTGCGCAACTGGTTCCCGCAGTTGGGACAGTGCGAGCGCGGGTGCACGATCGACTCCCGGCGCGGCACCCGCCAGATGACCACGTTGAGGAACGATCCGACCAGCAGGCCGAACACCGCGCATCCGGCCACGAGGAACGCGGTCATGCGCGATTCCTAACAGTCGGCGGCGTGGCCGACGCGGACCGGTTTGAAGCGCAGGCCTCGGACCTCAGAGTCTCGGACGCGAGAGCGGGCGGACCCGAAGGCCCGCCCGCTTCGAACTGACTGCCGGTTGCCTACCAGCCGGTCTTCACTCCGGTGATGGTCGCCGACGTGCCGTCCTCGCCGTTGCAGGTGAGGTCGGCCTTGTAGAAGTAGGTCCCCGCGGCGCCGCCGATGGCCACTTCGAGGACGCTGAAGCTGGTACCCGACTTCGACACCTTGCCGATGCAGACGCCGTTGTTGTCGCCCGCGGTGACCGCCGGCTTCAGGGCCACGCCCACGGCCGCGGTGGTGCCGCTGCCCGCCACGTAGGTGAGGGCCGACTCGATGCCGGTCAGAGTGCCGACGGTGGCCGTGTAGGCCTGGTTGTCGGTGTAGAAGGTCTTCTCCGCGGTCAGCGCGTTGCGGATGTCGGATTGCGCGGCCCGGTCCTGGGCCCGCTGGCGGGCGCCGAGGAAGGTCGGGATGGCAATGGCCAACAAGATGGCGATGATCAGCACCACGACCATGAGCTCGATGAGGGTGAAGCCGTCCTCGTCGCGCTCCAGCCGCTTGCGCAGGGTGTGAAGCATGTGGGTCTTCCTTTCGTGACTGCTGTGCAATTGACGGGGATACGAGCCCTGCTCCCCACCCTCTCGGGTCCCCGCAGTCACGGGGCGGTCCTCCAGGCGGCTCGGCCGGCCTTCCGTCGTCGTTGACGGTGTGGGCCCCGGAGCTTTGCGTCCCCGCCTTCCGACGGGTTTGCCATTGACAAGAGCGACTGCTCGCAAGACAGGTATCGCCCCTGGCGCGCGTTGACTTGAGTGCTTTTCGCGCCCAACGCGGCCGAATGACTAGGTGCTTCGAAAGCGCCTGCGCCTCGCCCCGGGACGCGAAGAGGGCGGGCCCCGAAGGGCCCGCCCTCTTCATCAAGCAGGTGTGGCTTACCAGCCGGTCTTCACACCGGTGATGGTGGCCGACGTGCCGTCCTCACCGTTGCAGGTCAGGTTGGCCTTGTAGTAGTAGGTCCCGGCTGCGGTGCCGGTCGCGACCTCGAGCATGCTGAAGTTCGTGCCCGACTTGGACACCTTGCCGATGCAGACGGCGTTGTTGTCAGCGGCAACCATGGCCGGCTTCAGGACGACGCCGACCGCGGCCGTGGTGCCGTTGCCTGCGGCATAGGTCAGCGAGGACTCGATGCCGGTCAGGGTGGCGACGGTGGCCGTATAGGCCTGGTTGTCGGTGTAGTACGTCTTCTCAGCCGTGAGGGTGTTGCGGATGTCGCTCTGGGCCGCACGGTCCTGGGCCCGCTGACGGGCGCCGAGGAAGGTGGGGATGGCGATCGCCAACAGGATGGCAATGATCAGCACGACGACCATGAGCTCGATGAGGGTGAAGCCGTCCTCATCCCGCTCCAGCCGCTTGCGCAGGGTATGAAGCATTTGGATTGTTGTCCTTTCGTGACTGCAATTGACGGGTTGCGAGTCCTGCTCCCACCCTCTCGGGCTCCCCGCAGTCACGGGGCGGTCCTCCAGGCAGCTCGGCCGGCCTTCCTCTCCGCCGAGAGGGATGGGCTCCGTGGCTTTGCGTCCCCGCCTTCCAACGGGTTTGCCTTTGTCAGAGCGACTGCTCGCAAGACAGGTATCGCCACCGCCATGGCCCGCCTTGAGCGAATTCTCTCGATAGGGCATGACAGAGCGGCGGACCCCCGAGGGGGCCCGCCGCTCGTGCACGACAAAAGCTGTGCAGTAAGGAGTGCTGCCTACCAGCCGGTCTTGACGCCGACCGTCGGGGCGGCCGCGCCGTCCTCGCCGGAGCAGCTCAAGCTGGCCTTGTAGTAGTAGGTGCCTGCATTGGTTCCGGAGGCCACGTCGAGGACGCTGAAGTTGGCGCCCGACTTCGAAGCCTTCGAGATGCAGATGCCGTTGTTGTCACCAGCGACGGTGCCCGCCTTGAGGGCGACGCCGACCGCAGCCGTGGTGCCGTTGCCGGCCACATAGGTGAGGGCGGCCTCGATGCCGGACAGGGTGGCCGTGGTGGCCGTGTAGACCTGATTGTCGGTGTAGAAGGTCTTCTCGGCAGTCAGGGCATTGCGGATGTCGCTTTGGGCCGCACGGTCCTGGGCCCGCTGGCGGGCGCCGAGGAAGGTCGGGATGGCGATCGCCAAGAGGATGGCGATGATGAGCACGACGACCATGAGCTCGATGAGGGTGAAGCCGTCCTCATCCCGCTCCAGCCGCTTGCGCAAGGTGTGAAGCATCTGGGTTCCTTTCGTGACTGCAATGGATGTGCGAGTCGCTGGCCCCTTGCCCTCTCGGGTCCCCGCAGTCACGGGGCGGTCCTCCAGGCAGCTCGGCCGGCCTTCCGTCGCCGTTGACGGTGTGGGCCCCGGTGCTTTGCGTCCCCGTCTCCCAACGGGTTTGCCCTTGTTCGAAGCACTGCTCGCATGCCTGGTATCGGACGGTTCGCGACCACCCCTTGAGCGGCGAGATGTCGAATGACTCGTTGGGACTAGCCGGTCCATAGTCAGGCCCGGTCGACAGCCCGGGCGCGCCAGTGGCCGCCCCGGAGGCGGCCAAATGAGCAAGCGAGGTACAAGCGACGTGCAAGCCACATGCGCGCCCTCGCCTTCTTGTCGGGACGCGCCGGCTGGGGGTTGAACTGAGCCTGACAAGAAGCGGGGCTCGGCGGGGCTCGGCGGGGTCGGCGCGGCGGGCTAGTTGGGCCAGGCGCTCTGCCAGCCGGGGTCGGTGATCAACGGGACCGAGCAGGTGGCGCCGCTGGGCACGACGGCCTGATAGTGGGTGCCGGTCGACGAGCCCGACATGATGTCGCGCAGGTAGTAGCAGCGTCCGGCCTTGCTGCGGCCCACCACAACCACGGTCTGGGCCGTGCTCGGGTAGTCCTGCACCTCGATGTAGACGACGCCGGGCGCCTCGGACCCGTCGAGCGCGGAGTTGGTCCACTGGAGCGCGGGCTCCAACGTCCGCATGGCTACAGGGTCCGCCGTGTAGCTCTGCTTCTCGTTGTAGTAGACGCGCGCCGCGGTGAAGGCGTTGCGCACGTTGGACGCCACCGCCCTGTCGTTGGCCGTCTTCTTGGCCCCCATAAAGGTCGGGATGGCCACGCCCAACAGCACGGCGATGATCAGCACCACCACCATGAGCTCGATCAGGCTGAAGCCGTCCTCGGTCCCCTGCCCCCCTGCGTGCACCGGTTTCCGCCCGTCTACTTGATGAGCTTGATGATGTTGAACATCGGCATGTAGAGCGACACGACCATGCCGCCGACGGCGCCGCCGAGGACGACGATGAGGGCAGGCTCGAGCAGCGACGTCAACGCGGCCACGGTGGCCTCGACCTCTTGCTCGTAGAACTCGCCGATCTTGTCGAGCATGGTGTCGACCGCGCCCGTCTCTTCGCCCACGGCCAGCATCTGCGTGACCATGGCCGGGAAGATGGCGTGCTCGGCCATGCGCTTGGCGATGGGCTCGCCCTGCTTCACGCCGTCCTGCACGTCGTGCACGGCGCGCGAGGCCACGGTGTTGCCCACCGTGTCGGCCGTGATCTCCAACGACTCGAGGATGGGGACGCCGGAGCGCAGCAGCGAGGCCAGCGTGCGGGCGAAGCGGGTGAGCGCCGTCTTGTGCACGAGCTTGCCGAAGACCGGCACCTTCAGCTTGAAGGCGTCGAACACGGCCCGGCCCTTGTCGGTCTCGATCCACCGCTTGAACAAAAAGACGGACACGGCCATGAGCACCAGCACGATGGGGAAGGCGGTGACCAGCACAGAGGACACCAGCAGCAGCAACCGGGTCGGCAGCGGCAGCGTCCCGCCCAAGTCGTGGTAGAGGCCCTTGAACATCGGGACGATGAACAACAGCATGGCCGTGACGATGCACAGCACCAGGGCCAGCACCGCGACCGGGTAGGTCATGGCCGACTTGATCTTGTGCTTCAGCTCGACCTGCTTTTCGAGCGTGTCGGCCAACTGCAACAGCGTCTGGTCGAGCACGCCGCCGGTCTCGCCCGCCCGCACCATGGCGATGTAGAGGCGGCTGAACACCTTGGGATGGCGGCCCATGGCCTGGGAGAGCGACGAGCCCTTCTCCACGTCTTGGCGCACCTCGTGGACCACGCCGGCCAAGGCCTTGCTCTCGGTCTGCTCGGCCAGGATGTTCAAGGCGCGAAGCAGCGAGAGGCCCGAGTCGATCATGGTGGCGAACTGGCGGTTGAACACGGCCAGGTCCTTGAGCTTGACCTTGCCCGCGCCCATGCCAGGGATGCGCAGCTCCTTCTGGAGCCCGCCCGTGGCCTTCTTGTCGATGGCCAGCGGGACGTAGCCCATCTGGCGCAGCTTGTTGGCGACCAGCGTGGTCGAGTCGGCCTCGAGGGACCCCTCGAGCACCTTCCCCTGCTTGTCGCGGACCTTGTACTGGTAGGTCTCAGCCATCTCTTCGTCTCCTAACGGGCCCCGCCGATGAGGCGGCGGAGGTCGTCTTCATTGGCACAACGCTCGATGGCCATCTCCAAGGAGATGGCGCCTCGGCGCACCAGGTCGGCGAGCGACATGTCCATGGTCTGCATGCCGTAGCGGCCGCCTGCCTGCATGGCCGAGTAGATCTGATGGGTCTTGCCCTCACGGATGAGGTTGCGGACCGCGGGTGTGGCCACCAGCACCTCGGATGCAACGGCCCGGCCTCGGGCGTTCATCGTCGGGATGAGCTGCTGGGTGACGATGCCTTGCAACGAGGCCGCGAGCTGCACCCGCACCTGCTGCTGCTGATGGGCGGGGAACACGTCGATCACGCGGTCGACCGACTGGGGCGCGTCCTGCGTGTGCAGGGTGGCGAAGACGAGGTGGCCCGTCTCGGCCGCGGTCAGCGCGGTGGAGATGGTCTCGAGGTCGCGCATCTCGCCCACGAGGATCACGTCGGGGTCCTGGCGCAGGACGTGCTTCAAGGCGTTGGAGAAGGAGTACGTGTCCTCCCCCACCTCCCGCTGGTTGATCACCGCCATCTTGTGGTGGTGCAAGAACTCGATCGGGTCCTCCACCGTCATGATGTGGCAGGGCTTGCGGGCGTTGATGATGTCGATCAGCGAGGCCAGGGTCGTGGACTTGCCGGAGCCGGTCGGGCCGGTGACGAGCACCAGGCCGCGGGGAAGGTCGGCGAACTGGTTGACCGAGGGCGGCAGGCCGAGGCGGTCCATGGGAACGATCTCGAAAGGGATCACGCGCATGACCGAGCCGACCGAGTCGCGCTGGAGGAAGACGTTCACGCGGAAGCGGCCCACGCCCGGCACCGAGTGCGACGTGTCCAGCTCCAACTCGTTCTCGAAGCGCTCCCGCTGCTTCTGGGTGAGGATGGCGTAGATCATCCGCCTGATCTCCGAGCCGTTCATCATCGGGAACTCGGTGAGGGGCTTGATCTCGCCGTGGATGCGCACGCTGGGGTGCAGGCCGACGGTCAGGTGGAGGTCGGAGCCTCCGAGGTCGACCACCCGCTCGAGCAGGTCGTTGACATGCAGCTCGCCGCGCATGCCCTCGGCGCCGAGCATGTTGGGCGCCTCGGACTGCGAGGACTCGTCGGCCACGGTGATCTCGAGGTCGCCGTCCTCCTCGGAGGCCGGGGGGCCGTACATCTGGTTCACGACCTTGCGCAGGTCGCCCCGAGTGGCCAGCGCGGCCTTGATGCTCCAACTGGTGGCCTGCTCGAGCTCGGACTTGGCGTCGGGGTTGCTGGGGTCGAGCATGGCGACCAGCAGGTCGCTGCCCTCGATGTCGACGGCCACGGCCTGGTGCTTGTGGGCCAGGGCCGCGGGGATCAGCCGGTCCAGGGTGGGATTGACGTTGCGCACGTCGAAGTCGACGAAGTCCATGCCGACCTGATGGGCGACCGCGGCGACCAGGTCCTTCTCCCCCACCAGCCCTTCGGCCAGGAGGAGTTTCGAAAGGGGAACGCCCTCGGTCGCCTCGCGGTCGAGGAGCTGTTCGAGCGTGTCCCGAGAGAGGACTTTCCGCTCAACGAGGAATTCGCCCAGTCGGCGCGAAGCTGCCTGCATGGGAGAGGTATCGGCTCGCCAACCGGGTGCCCTGAGCAGGTTTCCTCAGGCCTCTGGAGGACATGCCCTGCGGCTTCCACGGGCCCTGTCCTCCAGACGGAGCGGGCCAGGGCGCTGGGAGGCCCCCTCCATCTTTTCCACAGCACCTGCTGCTGTGGAAAAGATGGGGTGTCAGGCGGGGTAGAGGTCGGGGCGGGGCGGGGCGGGGCGGGGCGGGGCTAGGCCACGACCCGGAGGATCTCCTCCAGGGAGGTCTTGCCGTTGCGGACCTGGATGAGGCCCGCCTGGCGCAGCGTGAGCATCCCCTGGGCCATGGCCATCTTCTTGATGTCCTCGGAGTGCTCCCGGTCCACGATCAGGCGCTCGATGTCCTCGGTCACGGTCAGCACCTCGTGGAGGGCGAACCGGCCCAAATATCCGGTCTTGCCACAGGCCGAGCAGCCCACGGCCCGGAACAGCTCGGGCTGCTCCTCGTCGGCGAACAGCTCGACGTCCCAGCCCGCGGACTGGAGCTCGCTGGCCGTGGCCCGGTACGGCTCCCTGCACTTGTCGCACAGCTTGCGGGCCAGGCGCTGGGCCACGATGCAGTCCAGGGCGCTGGCCACGAGGAAGGGCTCGACACCCATCTCGATGAGCCGGGTGGGCGTGGTGGCCGCGTCGTTGGTGTGCAGGGTGGACAGCACGAGGTGGCCGGTGAGGGCGGCCTCGATGGCGATGGTGGCCGTCTCCTTGTCCCGGATCTCGCCCACCAGCACGATGTCGGGGTCGGACCGCAGGATCGAGCGCAGCGCGGCCGCGAAGGTCATGCCCGCCTTGTTGTTGACCTGGACCTGGTTGATGCCGTTCAGCCGGTACTCGACAGGGTCCTCGACGGTGATGATGTTCTTCGAGTCCTCGTTGAGCACGTTCAGCGTGGCGTACAGGGTGGTCGACTTGCCCGAGCCCGTGGGCCCCGTGACCAGGATCGTCCCGTACGGCTTCTTGTAGGACTGCTCGAACCGCTCGCGCGCCGACTCCAGGAACCCCAGGTCGGTGAGCTTCAGCAGCGCGGTCGACTTGTCCAGGATTCGCATGACGACCTTCTCGCCGTACACCGTGGGCAGGGTGGCGACACGCAGGTCGACCGCCTTGCCCCCGATGACCACGTTGATGCGGCCGTCCTGGGGGATGCGCCGTTCGGCGATGTTGATCTCGGCCATGATCTTGAGGCGCGAGATGATCCCGGACTGGATGTTCTTCGGCGGGCGCATCTTCTCGTGCAGCACGCCGTCGATGCGGTACCGGACCCGCACGTCCTTCTCGCTGGGCTCGATGTGGATGTCCGACGCCCGCTCGGCCACCGCCTGGGTGATCAACAGGTTGACCAGCTTGACGATGGGCGCGTCCTCGACGACCTCCTTGATGTTGGAGAGGTCGTCGTCCACCTCGTACTCGCTCGACGCCTGGGCCGTGATGTTCTCGGCCTCGCCGTCCATGCGGGTGTGGCGGTCGATGGCGGCCAGGATCGAGTCGGGCGTGGCCATGATGACCCGCACGTCGCTCTTGGTGATGGTCCGGATGTCGTCGATGGCGAAGACGTTGCCGGGGTCGGCCATGGCCAGGATGAGCTTGCCGTGCTCCCAGCCCACAGGCAGCGCCTGGTAGCGCCGGGCCAGTGACTCGCTGATGAGGCCCACGGCGCTGGAGTCGATGCTGTAGTCGGCCAGGTCGACGTACTCGAGCCCCAACTGGGGGGCGAGGATGCGGTACAGGTCACCTTCGGTGACCAGGCCCCGCTCGATCAGGATGCGGCCGAGGAACTTGCCCGTCTTCGACTGTTCGTCGAGCGCGTCGTCCAGCGCCTCTCTGGAGAGGAGTCCTGCCGCCACGAATTGGGCGCCGAGGAGGCGGTTTTCATCCGACATGACTTAGGAATGGATCGGCACGTCGGGGCGGCGGCTAAGGGCCATTTTCCGCGAACTCTTCGCGCCACCCCGTCGGGCTGCGTTGACCCGCGCAGACTACTGCCGGACGGAGGAGAGGAACTTCAAGAGCAGGCCGCGGTTCAGCGGCTCCTCGCTGTCGCCTTCGGGGGTCGAGCCCGCGGCAGCGTCGGCCTTGCCCTCGGTGTCGGCGTCGGCCGCCTTGTCCTTGGGAGTGGGCCCGCCCGCGTCCGCCTTCGCCGACTCTGCCTTGGCAGGCTCTGCCTTGGGCGGCTCGGCCTTGGCGGGTTCGGCCTTGGGAGACCCGGCCTTGGGCTTGTCGGCCTTCTCCGCGCCCATGGACGCCAGTTGGCTCACGAGCTGCTTGGCCTGGGCCGCATCGACCTGGGCATCTTCCTTGGGCCGGGCCTTGGGCTTGGGCGCAGGGGGCTCCTGGCCCGGGGGGATGGGGCTCAGCCGGTCGGTGGTGGTGAGGGCGGCAACCCGCACGGGCTCGTCGGGCAGCGCCTTGCGCTTGAGCTCGGGCTCGATGACGGGCTTGGCCGCGGCCCTGACCGGCTCAGGCTCAGGCTCAGGCTCGGGCTCGGGGGCTTGGTCTTCGTCAGTCTCGGACTCGGCCTCGGGCTCAGCCTCGGCGACGGGCTCCGGCGCCGGCTCCGGTTCACGCTTGGGCGCCTCGGCCTTGGCCGCGGGCTTGGGCTCGGCCTTCTTGGGCGCAGGGGCAGGCGGGGCCGTGATCTCGGCTACGCCCGACTCCACCAGTTCCTTGAGGGCCTTGCAGGCGCCGTACTCGCCCAGTCCCAGGCGGTCGGCCACTTCGGACACGCAGGTTGCCCCGGCCACGGCCACCACCATCCGCCACTGGTCGGCGGCCAAGGTCACGTGCGGATCGCTGAGGTCGTCGACCAGCATCACGCCGTGGTCCATGGAGGGCACCACGGCCTCGATGGCCCGCCACTCGGTCAGCCGGGCCTGGGCCTCGAGCAGGAGGGGCTCGATGTCGACAGGGTCAGTCGGCTCGTCGGGGCGCTTCTCGGCGTCGAAGCTGAACTTTCCGCTCGTCAGTCGAAGCAGTTCGAACACGGCGTCGACGAAGCTGTCGGCCCGGCCCACGCTGGCCGCCACCACCCGCCCATCGTCCAGATGGACGCGGCCGTCCAGCCTGCCGCCCACCACCCGCAGTTCGCCCGTCTTCTTGGTGGCAGCCAGAAGCGCCATCACGTCAGGCAGGGCAAATGTCTCAAGCGTTCCGTGCAACGACACGGCTGACCTCCGGGCAACGACGACCTTCGCAACCATCGGCAGGATCGGCCCTCGACTTCAGCCTCCAGCTTGCCCCCTTCCCACCCCCTCGCGCTTTTCCACAGCACCTGCTGCTGTGGAAAAGTTGAGATCTCAGGGGCGGGAGGCGGCGATGGCGGCCAGGGCGGCGGCCGACATGACCTCCAGGGGCGGGTCCTCGCCCGTCCACAGCCTGAACTGGTGGGCGGCCTGGTGGATCAGCATGCCCAGGCCGTTGACCGCCACCGCGCCCTGGGCGCGCGCCGCCTCCAGCAGCGGTGTGACCGGCGGGTGGTAGATCAAGTCCACGATCAAGGTGCCGGGCCGCAACGACTCCACCGGAACGGGCATCCCGGGCGAATCGGGCATGCCCACGGGCGTGGCGTTGACGAGCACGTCGTACTCGACGTCGGCCGGGTCGTCGACTGCCCGGCCCACGCCCTCCCCCGCCAGCGCGGCCGCGGCCTCGGCCCTGGCCCGCGTCCGCCCGAACACGGCCACATCGGCCGCGCCGCCCTGGCCCAAGGCCCTGACCACGGCCCTGGCCGCCCCGCCCGCGCCCAGCACCAGGCAGCGGGCGCCCGCCGGGTCGAACCCCTCGTCCCGGCGCAGCGCGTCGAGCAGGCCCGCCCCGTCCGTGTTCTCTCCGACCAACTCGCCCGCGCGCAGCAGCACGCTGTTCACCGCGCCCAGATCACGCGCCGCAGGAGACAGCCGGTCGACAGCTCGGGCCGCGGCCTCCTTGTGGGGCATGGTCACCGACATGCCCTCGATGCCGAGCGTGCGCATGGAGGTGACGGCAGCCTCGCCGTCCCCCTCGGCCACGTCGAAGGCGAGGAAGGCCCAGTCCAGGCCGAGGGCATCGAAGGCCGCGTTGTAGAGGGCGGGCGACAGCGAGTGCCGGATGGGCCTGCCGATCACGGCGGCCACGCGGGTGGCCGCGCTCAGCACAGCTTCTGCTGCCTGCACACGGCGACGGCCCGTTGGAACTCGGCGTCGGTGCTGGCGAAGGTGTGGTGCCCGGACTGGTCGGCCAGCACGTAGAACAGCCACGGCCCCGGCGTCGGGTTGAGCGCGGCCTGCAAGGTGGCCTCGCCCGGCGCGGCGATGGGCGTGGGCGGCAGGCCCGCGTGCAGGCGGGTGTTGAACGGCGTGTCCTTGGCCAGGTCGCTCTTGCGCAGCGGCTGGGTGGGCCGGTCCACGCCATAGCGAATAGTGGCGTCGATGCCCAGCTTGATGCCCTTCTGCAACCGGTTGTAGACGACCCGCGCCACCATGCCCCGTTCGCCGGCCACCCGCGCCTCGCGCTCGATCATGGACGCCACGATCACCACTTGGTATGGCGTGAGCCCGACTCGGGCCTGCGACTGGTCCAGCCCCACCTGCGCGCCCACGTCGGCGAACACGTTGAGCATGCGCTGGAGGATGGCGGCCTCGTCCTCGGTGGGCTTGAGCTCATAGGTCGATGGGAACAGCAGTCCCTCCAAGTTGGTGCTGCCCGCGGGCAGGTAGGGCGACGTGAACTGCCCGCTGCGGGCCAGGTCCAAGAACTTGGCCGCCGACCGCCCTGGCAGCCGCCCCACCCGGTCGGCGATCTGCACCAGCGTGAGGCCCTCGGGGATGGTCAGCCGCTGCGACTCGGCCTTGGCCCCCTTGCCCAGCACCGCCAACACGTCGTCGAAGTCGGCGTGCTTGTGCAGCTGGTACGACCCCGCCTGAAAGCCGCCTTCACCCTTGTACTTGGCGTAGAGCTTGAACAGGCGCGCGTTGGAGATCACGCCCTCGGCGTCGAGGATGGCGGCGATGCGCGCCGTCGACGCGCCCCGCGGGACGACGACTTGCACCTCGGCCCCCGGCGAGCCGGGACTGATCTGGCCCTTGGCCCATACCCCCACCGCGCCGGCCACCAAGAGGACGGCCACGGCCAGGGCGAGCGCGGCCTTGACGGCCGTGCGCCCGCGCCGGCGCGGCTCGGGGAAGGGCTCGAACACGATGGGCTCGTCGCGCACGTCCGTCATGACGCCGAGTCGAGCCAGGACTGGAGCATCACCGCGGCGGCCACCTTGTCGACCACCCGTCTGCGGGCATCGGCCTTCATCTTGAGGTCCATCATCGAGCGGTTGGCGCTGACCGTGGTGAGGCGCTCGTCGAACAGCTCGACGGGGACGTCGAGCACGTCGGCCAAGGCGGCCGCCTCCTGTCGTGCGGCCCGGGCCGCGGGCCCGTCCGCGCCGGACAGCGAGAGGGGCAGGCCGACGACGACGCGCTCGGCCTCCACCTCGGCCACGATGCGCTTGATGGCGTCGTACGAGCGGTCGTTGCGCTCCACCACCTCGTAGGGCGAGGCCAGCAGACCGGTGGGGTCGCTGACGGCCACGCCGATGCGCTTGCTCCCGAGGTCAAGGCCCACGACCCTCACGAAGAAAGTCGGGCTCGCATGGCCTCCAGGGCCTCGTCGATCTTGGAGGGGTCCTTGCCGCCGGCCACGGCCACGTCGCCCTTGCCGCCCCCGCCGCCGCCCACGACCCGGCCCGCCTCGCCCGCCAGCTTCCCCGCCTCCAGGCCGCTGTCCTTAGCCACCGCGGCCACGACCACGACCCGCTCGCCGTCGGGCGTGCCGATCAACACGACTGCGTTGGGCTTGTGCTCGTCCCTGGCGAACACGGCCATGTCCTTGAGCTGGTCCTGGTCGAACCCGTCCTGGCGGGCCACGATGACGGGCCCGGGGCGCAAGGCCCGGGCCGCGTCCTTGACCTGGTGCGAGCGCAGCGCCTTCACCTCCTGCTCGAGCTCGCGTTGGCGGGCCAACGCCCGCTCCAACGCCTCGGGCAGCTCCTCGGGCTGGGTTCGCAACAGGTCGGCGGCCCGTTCCAGGATGCGCTCGTCCTGCTTGACCCGCTCCAGCGTCCCCGTGCCGGTGAGGGCGAAGATGCGCCGCATGTTGGCGCCGATCGACCCCTCGCTGGTCACCTTGACCGGGCCGATCATCCCCAGCGCGCCCACGTGGGTCCCGCCGCACAGCTCCATCGACCGGTCGCCCGCCTCGACCACCCGCACGAAGTCGCCGTACTTGTCGCCGAAGAAGGCGATGGCGCCCAACTGCTCGGCGTGCTCCTTACTGGTGGTGTAGGCCCGCACCGGCTCGTTGTCGAGGATGCGGCCGTTGACGAGCGACTCGATCTGCTCCATGTCCTCCGGTGACACAGGCGAGTGATGGCTGAAGTCGAAGCGCAGATACTCGGGCGACACCAACGAACCCTGCTGCTTGACGTGGCCGCCCAGCACCTCGCGCAGGGCCCAGTGCAGCAGGTGGGTGCCGGTGTGGTTGCGGCGGATGGCGTTGCGGCGCTCGGCGTCGATGGCCGCCGTCACCTCCTGGCCCTCGTGCAACTCGCCATCCACCATCTGAACCACGTGGCGGTGCAGCCCGGGCAGGGCGTACGTGGTGTCGTGCACGCGCCCGACCCCGGTCTCGGACGTGATCGTCCCTGTGTCGCCGACCTGGCCGCCGCCCTCGGCGTAGAACGGCGTGCGGTCGAGGAAGACCTCGACGGCCTCGTCGTCCCTCGGGACCACCTTCAGGATGCGGGCCTTGGTCTCGTACTCCGTGTAGCCGGTGAACTCGGTGGTGCCGAACTGCTCGAGGACCTGGCGGTAGTCCTCGGCGTCGGTGTGGGCCTGGCCCTTGGCCGACTCCTTGGCCCGCCGTCGCTGCTCCTCCATGGCCGCAGCGAAGCCCTCCTCGTCCACCGCCGCGCCGCGCTCGGCGGCCAGCTCGCGGGTGAGCTCGATGGGAAAGCCGAAGGTGTCGTGCAGTTGGAAGGCGACCGGCCCGCCGATACGGGTAGGGCTGCGCTCCAACTCCTCGTCCAGCCGGGCCATGCCCGACTTCAGCGTGCGGCGGAAGCTGTCCTCCTCCCGCTCGACCACGCCCTTCACGAAGTCGGCGTTGCGGGCCAGGTCCGGGTAGGCCTCGCCCATGACCTCGACGGTGCCGTCGACCAGCGCGGGCGTGACGTTCTTGTCGACGCCGAGCATGTAGGCCTGGCGCACGGCCCGGCGGATGATGCGACGCAGGACGTAGCCCCGCTCCTCGTTGGAAGGGAAGACGCCGTCGGAGATGAGGAAGCTGATGCTGCGGGCGTGGTCGGCCAGGATGCGCAGGGCGATGTCGACGGGCTCGGACTCGCCGTAGCGCTTGTTGGTGGCCCGCTCGGCCGCGGCCACGATGGGCCGAAGCATGTCGGTCTCGAACACCGAGTCCAGCCCGTTGAGCAGGAGGAGGTTGCGCTCGAACCCCGCGCCGGTGTCGATGATCTTGCGGGGCAGGGGCGGCATCGAGCCGTCGGGCTGGCGGTCGAACTGCATGAAGACCAGGTTCCAGAACTCGAGGTAGCGGTCCTCGCCGCCGTGGGCCGGTCCGCCCTCCGCGCCTCGCTCTGGCCCGACGTCGTAGAACAGCTCGGAGCAGGGGCCGCACGGGCCGGTGTCGCCCATCTGCCAGAAGTTGTCGTCGCCCATGCGCTGGATGCGCTCGGCGGGCAGGCCCACCACGTCCCGCCAGATCTCGAATGCGTCGTCGTCGTCGAGGAAGACGGTGGCCCAGATGCGGTCGCCGTCGTAGCCCAAGACTTCGGTCGACAGCTCCCAGGCCAGCGGGATGGCGCCTTCTTTGAAGTAGTCGCCGAAGCTGAAGTTGCCCAGCATCTCGAAGAAGGTGAAGTGGTACGGGCTGCGGCCGATGTTCTCGATGTCGTCGTGCTTGCCCTTGATGCGCACGCACTTCTGCACGCTGGTGGCCCGGGCGTGGGCGGCCTGCTCCTCACCCAGGATGTAGGGCAGGAACTGGTTCATCCCGGCATTGGTGAACATGGGGGCGCGGGGGTGGTGCGGGATGAGGCCGGCTGAAGGCACCGGGCTGTGGTCGCGGTCGACGAAGAACTTCGTCCACAAGCGCCGCAGTTGGTCGCCGGTCATGGGCATGGGCCGACGAGCCTACCGGCGAGGAGCCAGTTCCTCCCGCAGTTGCGACTCCCGCTCGCGCATGGCCTCACGGCCCTCGGCCGCCGCGGCCCGTATGTCGCCGCCCAGGCTGCGCAGGGCGCCGGCCAAGTCGCTGGACACCCGCTCCGGGGAGTAGCGGTTGACCGTCTCGCGCACGAAGCGCATGAGCCAGAACGACACGCCGAAGCCGAAGCCCGCGCCCACGATCAGCCAGAAGAGGCGCTTGAACACGGCCCGTCGCCCTACTTGGTCCGGGTGTTGCGGGGGCTGCCGGGGGTGCGGCGGAAGCGGCGCAGGGCCGCGCCCGTGCCGGACGTGAAGGCCAGCAGTTTGATGACCGGGTTGGACAGGGCCAGATACGCGAGTCGGCTGGCGCTGTCCACGGTCTGGCTCACCGACTCGGCCGACGTGATCAGGCCGTCGACCCGGGTCAGTTCGGCGTTGGCCTGGTCCACGGTCTGGCGCCACTGGCCCGCCAGCGGGACGACGTGGGCGCGCAGTTCCTCGATCGACTCGGTCAGCCTGCGCAGGGTGCGCAACAGGCCGAGGAAGGCGACGAAGAAGCCGATGACCACCAGCGTCCCCACCACCGAGCCGATGACGGCCGCGATCTCGCCGGCGCTCACCGGCTGCCCTCCTGCGACATTGCCCGGGGAGCATAGTGAGCACGGCCCCCGCCCCCGTCGATGCCCGCGCCCGGCCGTGGTGTGATCGGTATTTGGGCGTAGTTCTGGCGGCTTCGGCGACAGAACTGCGCCCAGAAGCGGGAGGTGGCCGATCTGGGCGTGGTTGGCCACCGTGGCGGTGGCCAACTGCGCCCAAATGCCGAGATCAGGTGGGGGGCGGTCCGGTGGGGTCGGCGGGGGCGGCGGGGGCGGGGGCGGGGGCGGGAGAT
>JAUTXP010000021.1 GCA_030837965.1 Acidimicrobiaceae bacterium
ACGACCGAGGGGGGATGGCGGAGCCCCCCCCTCGGGCTCCCCCCACCGTCGCTGGCTCGCTGCGCTCGCATCGCTCCGGGCTGGCGACACCTTGGGCCGCCCCCACCGTCGCTCGCTCGCTGCGCTCGCTGCGCTCGGGCTGCTCGGGTGTCTGACTCTGATTGGTTGTGGTGGGGGGGCGAAGGGGCACGCGTTGAAGGTCAAGGAGATCCCTGCCGCGGCCATGCCCGCGGAGCTGTTGGGGATGAAGCTGGAGCCGGAGAAGTCGGCTGAGTTGATCAAGGGCGACAAGCGGCCCTTCATCGAGCAGATCGGCCTGTTCAGCATGCGCAGGGACGACCTGCTGCAAGCCACCCTGCAAGCGGCCCGCTTCACCAAGGAGGCCCGAACCGACCAGCAGCGCTTCCGCGACAGCCTGGCCGGCCAGGTCAGCAGCAGCACCCCGCAAGTCCTGCGCATGGGCGGGCAGCTCGTCTACATGAGTGCGGGCCAGAAGCAGTCGCTGGTGGTGTGGTTCAAGGACCGCACCATGTTCGTCCTCGCCATCCGCGACGAGTTCCCCCAGCCCCGCGCCCTGTTGCGGTCGGCCCTGGAGATCAAGGCGTGAGGCGGGCCATGGTCACGGCCGTCGTGGCCCTGCTGGCGGCCGCGGTCCTGCCCGGCTGCGGCAAGCGGGTGGACGACACCGAGCGCCTTCGCAACTCGCTCACCCACACCCGAAGGCTGGCCGCCCGCTTCGACTACCGCGACGACCGCGAGGGTGGCACCGTCACCGTGCAAGGGCTGGTCGAGGACGACTTTCGCTTCAAGTCCCGCGTCTTCTACAACGACCAGCCCGGCTTCGACGAGGTCGTGGCCGACGACGTGCTGGCCATGCGCGTGCTGGACCCGGATCGCCTGCAAGAGCTGGTCGACCCCGACGCCACCCTCACGGACAACAGCACCGAGATCAAGGGCGTGACCGTCATCCAGGCCCTTAAGTCGCGCCGGTGGGTCGAGGACCCGAAGGGCGCCCCCGTGGTGAGCGGCTTGGGGCTGACCGAGGACAAGCTCGGCCTGGACCCGGCCATCGACGCGGTGACGGCCATCGACTACTCGCTCGAGGCCTTGAAGCAGTCGCTCGGGGCCCGGCGCTGGGACAAGGACTCCGTCAACCCGACTTACGCCACCAGCGAGGACCCGTTCGACAAGCCGGAGGCGGGCGAGACCCGGTTCGACCTCGTCCGACCCGACCTGCCCTCGCCGTCGGCGGCCCGCTCGGGCGCGGGCGGCCAGGTGGCCGTGCCGGCGTCCAAGCACTTCCGCAAGATGGCCATGTACGTGAAGGACGGCGCCGTGGTGCGGGTCGAGGAGCGCATCGAGGTGACCGGCAAGTCGCTGCGCGAGTTCGTGAAGTGGTTCGACTTGTACCTGCGAGAGGCCAAGCAGACCGCCATCCGCCAGCGGGTCCAAAAGCTGGTCCAGGTCACGCCGCAGAACAAGCTGGGCCAGGTGCTGCTCAACCTGTTGAGCGAGGGGCTTCAAGCCTTTGGCGAGCGACCCATCCTGAGCCGCAGCATGTCCCTGCGCCTGGAGGACTTGGGCTCGAAGGTCGACATCACCCTGCCCAACGAGCAACTGGTGAAGGGCGACCTGTCCGCGCTGGTGACGTCGGGGGCGGCCAAGAAGCCCAAGCCCACCACGGGCAGCTCGGGCGGACCCGCCGACAGCGGGTCCACGGGCGACACCGGGTCCACGGGCGGCACTGGCGATACGACGACCACCACTACCGCGCCCGCGGCGTGACCAAGGCGCGGTCCCGCATCGGCGTCATGGCGCCCGCGCTCCTCCTGGCCCTCGTCGCCATCGGGCTGGGCGGGTGTCGGTCGGGGTCGAGTGACAAGTCCACTGGCACGGGCGCGGGCAACGCCGCGTCGCTGCGCGTCGACACCAGCCCTCGCATCCCTGACGACGAAGGCGTGCTCAGCGCGGTCACCGTCGACAGGGTCACCATCGACGGCAAGCGCCACTATCCGGTGAGCGACGGCCTCAAGAGCTTCTCCACCTTCGACCGCCGCCTACAGCCCTTGCTCGGGTTCGAAGGCCGCTACGTGCAGGTCGGGTTGCGCAAGGGTCAGGTCGTGTGGCTGGGCGGCATCGCGCCCGTGGTCCCCGGCGGCTTCGTCTACTACTCGGGCACCGTGCGCAAGGTCGACGCCGAGCGCCGCGCCTACTTCGCCGACGGCACCGTCCTGCGGCTGGCAGATGGCGTCGAGGCACCACCCAAGGGCCGCATGGTGCAGGCCAGGATCGACGCCGCCGCCCATCGGGTCGCCGCGTTCTTGGGCTGACGTCGTGTCGCCGATGGTGCGGGCAAGAGTGCTGCAGGTGTTGACGTTTCTGGCCTTCGGCGTGTGCGTCGTCCTGGCCATTCGCCTGCTCGACCGTCCGGCCGAGGTCAAGGAGGCCAAAGCCGGACAGGGGAGCGAGGGCGTGGCCGAGGCCATCTCCGTCGGGCAGGAGCGCAACCTGGGCGTGACCGGCTACCTCTTCGTCGGCGGGGGCTGGCCCATGCGGCTGTGCGCGGCCCGCACATCGGCCAAGACGCCGAGGTGCATCGGGCCCTTCCTCTACGTCGAGAACCTGGACCAGAGCTCCTTCAACATGAAGAAGGGGACCCAGGCCAAGCGCCCGCTGCGCTGGGTGTCGGAGCCGGTCACGCTGTTGGGCCGACTGCAAGGGACCGAGATCACCGTGAATCAAGTGCTGTCGACGCCGCGGTAGCCTCCGGGGTCCTGAGAGGGGGCTTCATCGTGATTGAACACGACGTCATCAAGCGCACGCTCCAAGCCGCGTTGCGCACCGGGGGCGACTTCGCCGAGGTGTTCGCCGAGGACCGGCGGGGCTCGAGCGCCAGGCTGGACGACGGTCGGCTTCAGTCGTTCAACTCGGGCCGGGACAAGGGCGCGGGCATCCGCGTCGTGTCCGGCGAGACGACCGGCTATGCCCACACCGCCGACCTGAGCGAAGAGGGCCTGCGGGCCGCGGCCGAGGCCGCCGCGGGGGCGGCGCGCGGCGGCGGGGGCGGCACCCGCACCGTCGACCTCAACCGGGTGCAGGGCCCCGACGTCAACCATGTGGGCGTGCTGCCCGAGACGGTCGAGAAGGACAAGAAGGCCGAGCTGCTCCTTCGGGCCGACGTGGCGGCCAGGAGCGAGGGCGATGCCATCAAGCAGGTCATCGCCGTCTACGCCGACAACCGGCGCCGCATCCTGGTGGCCAACAGCGACGGCGTGCTGGCCGAGGACGACCAAGTGCGCACCCGTTTCATGGTGCAGGCCGTGGCCGGGGCCGACACCGGCATGCAGACCGGCTACGAGTCCACCGGCTTCACCATGGGCTTCGAGCTGTTCGACCAGCTCGACGTGGAGGAGTTCGCCCGCACCGCGGCCCGCCGCGCTCTCACCAAGCTGCGGGCCCGGCCCGCGCCCAGCGGCGCCCTGCCGGTGGTCATCAACCGGGGCGGCGGCGGCGTCATGTTCCACGAGGCGTGCGGCCACGGCTTGGAGGCGGACGCCATCATGAAAGAGGCGTCGGTCTATGCCGGTCGGGTGGGCGAGCTGGTGGCCAGCCCGCTGGTGACCCTGGTCGACGACGGCACCATGGGACCTGAGTGGGGCTCGTTCTCGGTGGACGACGAGGGCAAGCCCGCCGGCCGCAACGTCCTCATCCAAGACGGCGTGCTGACCGACTACATGTGGGACAACCTGCGGGCCCGCAAGGCCGATCGGCCTTCCTCGGGCAACGGCCGGCGCGAGAGCTATCGCCACACGCCGATGGTCCGCATGACCAACACCTTCCTCGTGAACGGGACCGAGGACCCCGACGAGATCGTGCGCCAGACGCCGTACGGCGTCTACGTGGCCAGCCTGGGCGGCGGCCAGGTCGACACGGCCACCGGCGACTTCGTGTTCGGCATGACCGAGGCCTATCTGATCGAGGACGGCCAGATCACCGACCCGCTGCGCGACGCCAACCTCATCGGCAACGGTCCCGAGTCGCTGCGCAACATCGACGCCGTGGGCAACGACTTCGCCTTCGGGCCGCCGGGCATGTGCGGCAAGGACGGCCAGAGCGTGCCCGTGGGCGACGGCAACCCGACCCTTCGAGTGGCCAGCTTGACGGTCGGAGGGACGGCGGCGTGACCGAGCTCCTCGACCTGGCAGATTCAGTGGTGGCCCGGGCCAAGGAGGGCGAGCTGGTCGAGGCCTTCCTGACCCGCTCGCGCACCACCGAGGTCAAGGCCTACAACGGCGACGTCGAGTCGCTGAACTCGGCCGCGTCCGCGGGCATCGCCGTGCGCGTCATCGTGGACGGCCGACAGGGCTTCGCCTACACGGGGGCCCTCGACGACCCGGCCCTTCACGAGACCCTCGAAGAGGCGCGCGACAACGCCCGCTTCGCCGGGGTGGACGAGTTCAACACCATCGCCTCGCCCGACGGCGTGGCCCCGCCCGACCTGGTGGTGGACACGGGCAAGCTGGCGGGCACCCCCGTCGACCGCAAGGTCGAGCTGGCCCTGCAACTGGAGCGGGCGGCCCGAGCGGGCTCCCCGCACATCCGGGGCGTGGACACGGCCATGTACGGCGACGAGGTGAGCGTGTCCGCGGTGGCCACCAACACCGGCGTGCGGGCCGAGACCGAGTCGGGCGTGTGCTACCTGGCCGCCTCCGTCATGGCAGGCGAAGGGGCCGAGACCCAGACCGCGTTCTGGTACGGCGTAGGCCGCCATCTCGACGAGCTCGACCTCGACGAGGTGGCGCGCAAGGCCGTGGACCGGGCCGTGCGCATGCTGGGGGCCAAGCAGCCCGCGTCCCGTCGCCTGACTGTGGTGCTCGAACCGTTGATGACCGCGCAGGTCCTCTCCCTCATCGGCTCCACCCTCACCGGCGAGGCCGTGCTCAAGGGCTACTCGCCCTTCGGCGAGCGGGTCGGCGAGTCCATCGGCGCGTCGAACGTGACGCTGGTCGAGGACCCCACCGATCCCGACGCCTTCGGCGCGTCGTGCTACGACGACGAGGGCTTGGCCTCACGCCGGGTGCCGCTGGTCGACGGCGGCGTCCTGCGAGGCTTCATGCACAACAGCTACACGGGCAGGCGATCGGGCGAGGGCTCGACCGGCTCGGCGGCGCGGGCAGGCCTGGCCGGCTCCGTGGGCGTCGGCCCCCGGGCCATGGCCCTGACCCCCGGCACGCTCACCCCCGAGGAGCTGTACGCATCGGTGGGCGACGGCCTTTTGGTGCAGAACCTGAAGGGCCTTCACTCGGGCGTGAACCCGATCAGCGGGGACTTCTCGGCCGGCGCCGAGGGCATGCTCATCCGGGACGGGGCCCTGGCCGAGCCGGTGCGCGAGATCACCATCGCCTCCACCCTGCAACGCATGCTGCAAGACGTGCGGGCCATCGGCGCCGACGTGCACCGGCTGCCCATGAGCGCGGCGGGCGTCACCCTCGCCGTGGGCGACGTCACCATGAGCGGCCGGTAGCGCGACGTGCGCGTGGCCGCCGTGGTCCTCTGCGCGGCGATGGCCGCGGGGACCCTGGGCGGCTGCGGCGGCGGCGGTGGCGGTGGGGCCGCGGGCAAGAAGGGGGCCGACGGCGGGCGCCCTTCGTCGAGCACCAGCGCGGGCTCCGCAGGATCAAGCACCTCGGCCCTCGGCCGGTCGGGCACCGACAAGAACGGCGTGCCCACCACGGTGAAGGCTGGGTCCAAGGGGTCCGGCGGGTCGAAGGGGTCGACCACGCCCACGACCGGCCGCCAGCGCAGACCCGGGGTCCCCGCGCCCGGCCGCTACCTGTACTCGACGGGCGCGTCGGACAGCGCGGTGAAGGCGTTGGACGTCTACGAGGATGCGGGGCAGGTGGGCGACGACGTCGTCCAGCTCGAGACGTGGACCCAGAAGTCGAGCATCGAGCGGGGCGTGGTCACGTGGCGCAAGGACGCCAAGATCGTCGACCGGGAGCAGCGGGCCACGCCTGATGAGCGGGGCCAACCCCAGGCCGGTCCCCTGTGCGACTGGGAGCCGGACGTGCTCGACACCCGCATGACGACTGAGGTCGGCGTGTCGTGGACGGCCAAGGCCACCTGCGCCCAGGGCGACGGCGTGACCAAGGACCGCACCCTCACGGCCAAGGTGACCAGCACCGACACGGTCGTGGTGGAGGGCGAGCAGGTGCCGGTGGTGGTCATCGAGCGCACGGTCGTGGACGTCACCCACCTCAAGATCGGGCCGCTCGAGTCGCGCACCACGTCGACCGACTGGTTCTCGCCCGGGCTGGCCCTGCTGGTGCGCTCGACCGGCACGGTGGAGCAGAAGGTGGCCGCGTCGAACAGCAACAACGCGTTTCGGATGGACATCAAGTCCGTCCACCCCTCGCCGCCGCCTGGGTAGCCGCTCTGGCTCGCTCTGGGCCGCCTAGCACATGACATGGCAGGCGTTCTAGGGAAAATTCCACATTGTGAGACAAGGACTCCGGCGCGCCTGCGGCGAATTGTGGGGTGATCGCACTACACGTGGCGGAAAGGAGAGCAATGCGCCGATTGGCGAGCGTGCTGGGGGGAGCCTTACTGGCCGCCTCAGCAGTCATCATCTCAGGAGGGGCCCCTGCCCAGGCGTCCTGCCCGGCCGGTCATGGCACTGCCCCCACGACCGTGGCCAAGACGTACACCGTCGGGGCCGGCGGCCAGACGTTCTATGTGGACGACCGTGACTTCGACGACACGGACGACTCTGACGGCCAGGCCGGCGGCATCTGGATCTACCAGGAGGCCAATGGGCTCGGCGGCCTCCAGCGCGGCGGTTCGCAGTGGGTCGTGGCCGCTATCCCCGTGACCCTGCCTTACGTGGCCCCCACGCCGGTCTACACCCCGGCTGTCGGCCCCGCCCCTTCCAAGGGCACCACGCTGTTCCCGACCGGCTTCGGCGGCGGCAGTGTGGCTGATGCGGCAGGCGAGCACGACGATTGCATCGAGTACGACGGTGCCGGCCATCGGCTGCCTGCGGACCAGAACTGGTTCTAAGCACTCCGTCTTCGTAACACCGCTGTTTTTCGCACCGCCCCGCCGATTCCGGCGGGGCGGTGCCGCGTCGCCAGGCCTTTTCCGATTGGAGGACATAGCCCGCGGATTCGGGGGGCTATGTCCTCCAGACGCGTCGTGGAAGTGACCCCCGCCTCCGGGTTGACAGTCGAACATACGTTCGATTACGGTGGCGACACGAGGGAGAAGAAGGCGACGCATGAGCGGCAGGCGAGGCACAACGGCAGACCCGAGGACGACGTGGTCGGCTCGCGACCGGGCGCGCGAGCTGGGCGACCGGGTGCGGGTCAGACGCAAGGCCTTGCGGCTGTCGCAGGAGCAGCTTGGCGAGGCGTGCGGGCTGCACCGGACGTATGTCGGGCAGGTCGAGCGGGGGGAGGTGAACGTGACCGTGCGCAACTTGTTGCTGTTGGCCGACGGCCTCGGCGTGGATGTGGCCGAGCTGGTCCAAGGCCTGCGCGAAGCCAGCTAACCCGCTGGGCCGCTGGGCCGGGCGATGGGCGGCGGCTGCGCCCTGGCGCGCCCGAAAGGGGGTCCCGGCGATTCTGCGGCTCCGGGTTCTTGTCGCGGTGAGTTCGACAGGGAGGCGGGGCGGGCCTGACGAGAAGCAAGAGGGGGGCCGCTTGGGGCGGCAGCGGGTCAGGAGGCTTGGACGGTCTCGCCCAGGGCGTCGAGCTCGCGGCGCAGGGCCAGGGTGGTGAGCGCGTCCTCTTCCAGGGAACGCACCCGGCGCGGGGCCATGCGCAGCTCGCGGCCCACCCGGTACAGCGACATGGGCTCGCCGGTCCCGCCGATGCCGTAGCGCAGCCGTACAACCGAGCGCTGAGGCTCGGGCAGGGCCGCCACCGCGTGGCGCACGTCCTGCTCCTGCAGGCTCATGTGGATGTCCTCGGTGAACTCGTCGGTCGACCCGGTGAGGATCTCGCCGAACGAGGTGTCGGACTCGGCCCCCACGGGCTGGTCGAGACTGGCCACCACCCGGGCCGCGTCGCGCACCTCGGTGATCTGGCGCACCGACAGTCCTGACTCTTGGGCCATCTCCTCGTCCGTCGGGTCACGGTCCAGCTTCTTGGCCAGCTCATCGCGGATGCGCTCGATGCGCCGGGCCCGCTCGGCCACGTGCACGGGCAGGTGGATCTCGCGCGCCTGCTTCTGCAACGCCCGTTGCAGGGCCTGGCGAATCCACCACGTGGCGTAGGTCGAGAACTTGTAGCCCCGCCGCCAGTCGAACTTCTCGACCGCTCGAATGAGCCCGAAGATGCCCTCTTGAATGAGGTCGAGCAGGGTCAGCCCCTGGTGCTGATAGCGCTTGGCGATGTGCACGACCAGGCGCAGGTTGGCGTTGACCATCTCGTCCTTGGCCCGGGCGTCGCCCTTCTCCACCCGCTTGGCCAACTCGACTTCCTGGCCCGCCGTGAGCAGCGGGTACTGGCCGATCTCGTCGAGGAACAGGCGCAGGGCGTCGCCCGTGGCCACCGCGATGTCCTTCAGCCCCACCGCCGTGGGCTTGGCCACCCGGCCGCAATCGTCCCGCAGCGACACGCCCGCGTCCCTGATCTGCTCGCACAGGTCGGCCAGACCGTCGTCGTCCAGGCCGAAACGGCGCGCATAGCGCTCGATTCGGGAGAATTCGATACAGCCCTGTTGTCGCGCTTCAGTGATGAGTGTGTCCACATCGGGTTCCGCCATCACTGCCCTCATACCCGCAGGCCGGAGGCGGGAAAACGACGCCGCCACGCAGCCGGACTCGATGCCCTCAGCCGCGGAGCGGGGCGGGCACGGTCAGGCCGTCGGCCCGGATGCACTCGACCAGGCGCTCCCCGGCCCGCACCACGGCCCCCGGCCACACCACGGATCGGATCACCTCGCCGTCGACCTGTGCGTCGGGGCCGACCACGCTGACCCCGCCCGACCAGGCCAGGTTGGCGGCCAAGTACTCGGACGGGGTGCCGCAGTCGAAGAAGGGCTGGTCGGTCGGGACCAGTTCGAGCCTGCCCTGGTCGAGGGCGGGCTGCCACACCGACTCGTACAGTCCGCTGGGCTCGGGCCGCAGCCCGGCCACGGCCGACCAGGGCTGTAGGGACGTGCCCGCAAACCGCCAACCGCTGTCGCGCCCCGCGACCGGCAGCCGGAAGTCGGGCCGCTGGTCGTCGGGCACGACGAGAACCCTGACCCGCTCGCCGTCCCACCCGTCCATCAGGGCGCCCACGTCCAACGGCCCCCAGGCGTCGGCATTGGTGGCCAGCACGGCCCGGCCGGCGAGCCAGCCCCGCAGGTGGGCCAGGGCCCCGGCCGTGCCCAGGGCCCGGTCCTCCTCGACGGACAGGTGGACGTGGCCATCACTCGCCCCCACGTGCTCCTCGATGGCCCGTCGGCCGTGGTGCACGTTGAGGGCGACCGCGTCGGTCACCAGCCGAATCCGGCCGATGGCCCAGTCGAGCAGGGCCACGTTGCCGACCGGGCAGAGGGGCTTGGGCCGTAGGTCGGTGAGGGGCCGCAGCCTGCTGCCCCGGCCGGCGGCCAGGACCACGGCCGCGACCCTGTTCGCGACCCCGTCCGCGACCCCGTCCGCGGTCAGGCCGACTCCGACTGGCGGGCCACCAAGTCCAGGCCTTCGGCCAAGGCGAAGAAGGCCCGGGCGAAGGGGGACTGCGCGGTGCGGGCCCGCACGCCCGGCCAGTCGACCTGCTCGCGCAACGACCGGGCCACCTCGAGCACACCCTCGTAGTCCATGGCGTGCTCGGTCATGGACAACAGCTTGCTCACCATGACGTCCTCCACCGGCAGGGCGGGGGCGGTCAATGCCTGGAACGACAGCTCGGCACAACGGGACAAGACCTCGTCGGTGACCTCGAAGCCCGAGGGCCGAAAGATCAGGTCCACCAGGACGTCTCCGTCCCACGCCTTGAGCAGCCACCCCTCGGGCGGGCGCTCGCCTTTGAACCCGGCGTCCTCGAGCACGGCCAAGGCCCGTTCGGCGTCCGCCTCCTTGACCAGCAGGTCCACGTCGTGGTCCCGGCCGGGCCCGCCCCTGACCCACACCGCGAACCCACCGCCCACCGCGAAGGGCACGTCTGCGTCACGCAGGGCCGCGGCCGCCTTCTTCAGCGATGCCAGCAGATCGTCCAGCCGTTCGTCGCCCACCGCCGCCCTGTACCCCCGCCCGCCGCTGGTCTACGCCCCGGCCCCGCGACCCGCGACCCGCGACCCCGCGACGCCCCGGCCCGCGACCCCGCGACCCGGGGACCCCGCGGCTCGTGGACGAAGGCCTGAACGTTTTCCCACGGGCCGCTACCCCTGCCGAGTATGGTGGTTGGTATGGCGACCAAGAAGATCACGGTGACGCTGGACGAGACGCAACTCGCCCGCATCCGTTCGCTGATCGAGTCGGGGAAAGCCGCGAGCGTCTCGGGATTCGTTCAGCACGCTGTGGGCGTCTCGCTTGACGACGTTGCCGGATGGGGCGCGATGCTCGCGGAGGCCTTGGCCCAGTCAGGCGGGGAACTGAGTGCCGACGAGAGGGCGTGGGCTGATCGAATCCTCGGCACCGCGAAGCGCCGCAAGCATTCCGCCGCGTGACTGTCGGCGTCACGTTCGACGCTGGCGGCCTGATCGCGGTTGACCGTGGTGACCGGCGCGTTCTCGTACTGCTCGCCCGCGCCACGGAGGTCGGTGCTCACGTGACCGTGCCGGCTGCCGCCTTGGCGCAGGCAATCCGCCGACCTGAGCGACAGGCCCGGCTCGCCCGGATGATCCGCCAACCCTGCACGGCCATTGTCCCGCTCGAGAGGGTCGATGCCACGAACGTCGGGCGGCTGCTGGCGACCAGCGGCACGGCTGACATCGCAGACGCCCACGTCGTGATCTGCGCCCGGCGCGCTTCTCAACGGGTGGTCACGTCGGATCCCGACGATCTTCGTCGCCTCGACCCCCAACTCGAAATGGTCGTCGTCTGAGCCAATTGGACGTGCAGGGCGGTCGTTGTCGGGAGGCTGCAGTGCCATCGCCCTCCCGCCGGACGTTCTCATAGTGAGTGGACCAGCCTGACCGACTCACCGCCGGCAATCGTTGAGCGAGAAGGTTCTTACGCCGCCCCGCGACCCCGCGGCCACGCCCCGGCCGCTCACGCCACGAACGCGAAGACGGGCTCGACCACCACCTCGGTGCGCAGGCTGTTGGCGATGTAGCACTCCCGGTGGGCCACCTCGACCAGGTGCCGCAGCCGATCCTCGCCCACCGCGCCGGCCACGGTGATCCGCGGCCGCAAGGTGATCTGCGTGAGGCGCACGGGCCGGTCGTCCTCGGGCATCACTGCCTCGGCCTCGTCCTCGTAGGCCACCACGTCGATGCGCGCCCGGGCGGCCACGGCCAGAAAGGACAGCAGTTGGCACGACGCGGCAGCCAGCACCACGAGCTGCTCGGGGTTGAGCAGGGCCGGGTCGCCCCCGAAAGCCGGGTCGCCCGACAGGGCAAGCGAAGCCGACGCGGGCGGGGCGCCGGCCTGATGGGCCCGGCTGTAGTGGGCGTAGCCCACGCCCGTCGATCCCGTCCACGAGCAGCGGGCCGTGTACCGGTGGCTCGGGCCGGAAGCCATGGCCGGGTTCTAGCAGAGGGCTTGTCTCATATGCCGAGATGTGGGAATAACGTCGATTGCCTGCCTCCGGTCGGGAGGCGTCTGCACGCACAGGAGCCGTTCATGCACCTTCGCCGACTTCGCCGACTCGCCCTCGGCGCCGTCGCCCTGCTGGCCTGGAGCCTGGTCGACACGACTCCGGTCCACGCCGCGGAGACGCTCTCGCCCGCCGCACCCACGTTCGGCTACGACGCCGGCCCCTTCACCAACGTCAATGTGGGCGGCCTGCTGATCGGCTCGTGCACGCTGCCTGCCGGCTGCGACGACCATCCGTTCAGCGTGAACATCCCCGCGGGCTACTACCAGGCCCTGCGGGATCAGGGGAAGGTCGGCGTGGTCGAGGTGACGGCCACCTGGGCCAGCAACGAGAACGACTTCGACCTGGGCCTGCTGGACAAGGACGGCAACCCCATCGCTACCAGCGGGTTCGGCAACAGCGACTTCGAGCGCTTCGTGTTCACCGAACTGCCCACGGGCAACTACACGATCGAGATGGCCGTGTTCCGGGCCGTGAACGAGAGCTTCCACATCCAGGTGGCGCTCAAGGCCATGGACCCGGGGGCGACGGCGGCGTCGGCGGCCGACGGCGGCATGCGCTTCTCCAACGGCACGCCGGTCGCCCTCGAGCGCTCGAGCGGCGAGCCCAACGTGGAGATCGCGCCGAACAACGACATCTACGTGGACATGCCGCTGGGCGCGGGCAGCAACTCGATCCTCTACAAGTCGACCGACAACGGGGACACCTTCAAGCCGCTGGCCCCGTACCACCCGAACAACAACCCGCTGCCGAACAACGCCTTGGGCGGAGGCGACAGCTATACGGCCATCGACAAGGACGGCCGGGTGTGCTTCTCCGAGCTGAACACCCTCTTGTCGCTGGGCATCGGGTGCTCCACCGACGGCGGCAAGACCTTCGTGCCCGCCGACCCCCTCATCATCGACCCGGCCACGCCGTTGGTGGACCGCCAGTGGCAGGCGGCCACGCCCCAGGGCGAGCAGTTCATCGCGGCCGAGTTCGGCGTGGTGACGGTGGGCCTGAGCCAGCCCGGCATCAGGCTGTTCAAGGAGACGGTGAAGGGTAGTAACGCCTTCACGCAGGTTGCCGACATCGACAGCGGCAAGTCCATGAAGTCCTACAACATGGTGGCCGACCCGACCGACACCGACGCCGACGGCGGCACCATCATCGAGGCCTATCTCCGTTCCAACCAGGGCCCGGACAAGACGGCGAACCCGCACGAGCTGATGGTGTGGTCCTCGACCGACGGTGGCACGACCATCACCACCCACAAGGTGGCCGCCCTCCCCACCACGCCGGGCAACAACTTCGCGTCCGTGGCGGTTGACTCCGCGGGCAACGTCTATGTGGCCTGGAGCGAGCAGGGCACGTGGGACATCTACTACTCGGTGGCCAAGAAGGGCGCGCTGGACACGTGGAGCGCGCCGGTGCGCGTGAACCTCGAGCCCGAGGCGCGCACGGCCATCCAGCCCACCATCCGGGTGGGCGATCCGGGCCGCGTCTTCGTCGGCTTCTACGCCGCCCCCCAGTTCGGCAACCCGGACGCGCTGCCCGGCGGCCAGTGGAATGCGTTCATGGCCTACTCCACGGACGGTGCGTGCCAGATCGACGCCACTCCGTGCGCCCGCCCGACCTTCCACCAGACCCGCATCAGCGACCACGTGGTGCAGGACCGAGGCATCTGCCTGGGTGGGACGGGCTGCGGCGGCGACCCCTACTACGGCGACCGCTCCATGCTGGAGTTCCTCGACATCGCCTTCTCGCCCAAGACGGGGCAGGCCCACGTCATCACCACGGACTCGTCGCGCACCAACACGGGGACCACCATCACCATGTACCGCCAGACGGCCGGCCCATCGGCGTTCGCATCGGCGGGCCCGGTCGAGGGCGTGACCAGGACGGGCGATCAGGTGGGCGACCCGGCGGGTGACGCGGGCTGGCCCTACGAGTCGCCCCTGCCTTCGCAGGCCACGCCCGGGGCGGACATCACGTCGGTCGCGCTGACCCGCCCGGACTCGGCCACGCTGCGGGTGACCATGAAGGTGGTCGACGTGTCGAAGCTGACCCAGGCCGTGCAGTCGGGCTTGGGCCGCCAACTCCTCATCGCCACCCGCTTCACCACCGCCCAGGACGTGTTCTGGATCGGGCTGCGCGTCAACCTGGACGGGACGCAGGCCGCGGCGGGCGGACACCTGGTGGCCAACGGGCTGGTCGACGCCTACATCAGCGACACCGACGTGACGCCCAAGGCCACCGTCGACGCGGCCGCGAACTCGATCGTGCTCGACGTGCCCATCGCCCAGTTGAAGACGACGCTGCAACAGCCGGCCACGGTCACGACGGCCGCGCCCGTCGTCCAAGGGGTCAACAACGGCGACCCGCTGTACGGGGTGACGGGCTTCTCGCTGGTCGGCCTGAACTCGAGCAGCGACCCGCTGGCCAAGCACTGGCTCGACGTAGCCCCCGCCTTCAACGTGTCGGCTGCGGTCAACACCTCCAACGTGCCGCCCGGTGGGGGCACGGCCAACTCGGCCTCGGGCGGCAGCGGCCAACTCCCGGCCACCGGCACCGACCAAGCACCCGCGGCCGACGCGGCCCTGGCCGTGCTGCTGGCCGCGCTGGCCTTGGCCGGATTGCGGCGAAGGGCGCGCGCCACGCAGCCGTAAAGCGTGCGAGCCTGGGTCGCCATGCACGGCGGATTGCAGCGCGTCAGATTCCTCGTCTCGGTGGCCCTGATCTGGGCCATGGCAACGGCTTGGCCCGGGGCTGGCCTCGCCCGGGCGGGGACGCCTTCCGGGCGGCCGACCCAGGCCGACGTCCCCACGGCCCGTGGGTACTGGCTGGCCGCGTCCGATGGCGGCGTGTTCGGCTACGGCGACGCCGTGTTCAAGGGGTCGATGGGCGGTCGGCCGTTGAACCGCCCCGTGCTGGCCGCCGCGTCCACGCCCACCGGCAACGGGTACTGGCTGGCCGCGTCCGACGGCGGCGTCTTCGCTTTCGGAGATGCGGCCTTCTTTGGCTCGACGGGCCGCCTGCCGCTGGTGTCGCCCATCGTGGCCATGGTCTCCACGCCGAGCGGGCGGGGGTACTGGCTGGCCGCGGCCGATGGCGGGGTCTTCGCCTTCGGCGACGCGGGCTACTACGGCTCCCTCGGCGGACGGGCCCTGCCTGCCCCGATCGTGGGCATGGCCGTCACGCCCGGCGGGGTGGGGTACTGGCTGGTGGGGGCCAAGGGGGACGTCTACCCCTTCGGCGATGCGGGCTCGTTCGGGTCCATGGGCTCGGCCCGGCTGGCCTCTCCCATCGTGGGCATGGCCTCGCCGCCAGGGGGCAAGGGCTACTGGCTGGTGGCGGCCGACGGCGGGATCTTCAACTTCGGCGACGCGCCCTATCTGGGATCGACCGGCGGCATGGCCCTCAACCGACCCATCGTGGGCATGGCCTCGTCACCGCGCGGAGCCGGGTACTGGCTGGTGGCATCCGACGGCGGGATCTTCGCCTACGGCGACGCGCCCTTCGCGGGCAGCGCGGGCGGCCTGCCGCTGCGGGCCCCTGTCGTCTACATGGCAGCGCCGCCTGTGCGCATCCGACCTGAGGTCAGCGTCTTCTACTACCCGTGGTACGCCAACCCCCAGGACGGCGGCGGGGTCTGGCGCCACTGGGAGCAGGGCGGCCACAACCCGCCCGCCGACGTGTCCTCCGACTACTACCCGACGCGCGGTGCATACAGCAGTGCGGACACCGCCGTGCTGGACGCCCAGATGGCCGAGATCGCGGGGGCGGGCGTGGACACGGTCGTGACCTCATGGTGGGGACCGGGCTCCTACGAGGACACCGTGCTGCCGCTGGTCCTGGCCGCGGCCCAGGCCCACGGCCTGCACGTCGCCGTGCACATCGAGCCGTATGGGGGCCGGTCGCCCGGCACTGTCGAGCGCGACATCTCGCGGTTGAGCTTCAAATACGGGCTAGACGACTTTTATGTGTATGAAGCCATGATTTCGCCCGCCTCTGAGTGGAATCCGGTGACGTCGCGACTCAACAACGTGCGAATACTCGGCGAGACCGGCAGCCTCTCAGCCCAACTGTCGGGGCGCTTCGCGTCCTTCGCAGCCGCTTCCGGATTCGATGGCGTCTACACCTATGACCCCGTGCGCTACGGACGCAGCGAGTTCGGCTTCGCGTGCGGTGCGGCCCGCCAGCGCCGACTGCTCTGCGGGCCGTCGGTGGCCCCCGGCCAGGTGGCCACCCGCACCCTGCCCGGACGGGCCATCGTGGACCGGGCCGGAGGGCAGCGCTACAACGCCCAATGGCTTGAAGGCACTGATGCGGGCGCCGACCTCATGACCATCACCAGCTACAACGAGTGGCACGAGGGCACGCAGATCGAGCCTGCCCAGGGCTACTGCTGGCCCCAGGGCGGATGCACGCCGGGGTATGACGGCGCCTATGGCCGGGGCGGCGGTCTGGCCACTGTGGCCTACTTGGACGCCACCCAGGCATTTGCCACTCGGTTTCGGGCCACCCGGCCGTAAGAATTCTTCACAGCGCGATTCAGTCGTAATTTTCCCAAAGAAGGCGGCAGCCTCTTTGAGGATAGAAACAAGAAATTTGCGCGCCTTTTGCGCGACGAATCGCCCACTTCGCCCGTACTGGTGACACGTGGGGGCCGAAGTGCACCGGTGCCCGCGTGCAGCAGCTCGGGTCCCTCGTTGGCCAGGACCGTCTGAGCTCGCGCACGCGTGGGCCCGAGCGCGGTGAGCGATCGACGCTCCGCGCCGCACCGCTCGCCGGCCATCCGACCGGCCCGAGCGGGAACCCGACCGGGCCCCAGTGCTGGGGGGTCACATGCGCAAGTCAGTCGTCCGTTGGGGAACGTCCGTCGCCGTGATGGCAGGCGGGCTCGTTGCAAGCCAGGTCATCGTCACCACGCCCGCCCTGCGGGCCATCCCGTGCCTGTCGATCCTGGTGGTGCCAGGGCCGTCCATCACCACTCCGCCGAGCTGCACGATGCCGCCCGCCACCGGGTGCACCGAGTTCACCCAAGACCGGCCCTCGCTGACCATCTACGTGCTGGTGTGCAAGGACGTGCTGCACGCCAGCCCTGTCGTGCGCTGACCGCCGCCGCCTTGCCGGTCTGGAGGACATGGCCTGCGGAAACGCCAGGGCATGTCCTCCAGACGGATACGAGGGGGAGGGGGTGGGGTTAGACGTCGGGCGGGTGCACGGGCAGGGCCCGGTAGACGGCGCACCCGATCGGCTCCACCTGGCCCTTGTAGCACGTCAGGAGGGACGACCGCAGCCCGCCGCTGCCGAGGTCTTTCCCCGCGATCCGCTCGTCGTCGCCCTCTTTGAGGACGATCTCGTCGCCGGTGTCCTCGATGCCCGTCCTGGCCCCGCCGTCGGCCGGGCCGCCGGGCGCCACGTCGTTGGCCCGGCGTTCGACCGTGATGAAGGGACGCACCGTCGGGCGGGCTGCGGCCGGCCCAGGCACCGGCGCGCCTGCGCCGTGACCGGAGGTGCTCACCGCCGACAACACCGCTTGTCGGGCCGCGGCATTGGCCACCGCCGAGCGGCTGACACCGATAGGGGCACTGGTGGAGGCGATCGTCGTCGCACTCGCCGGGGCCACGGCGCCGGACGAGCCGAAGCCGGCGGCCATGGCCACGGCCACTGCCGCGGCCTGCAAGCCCGGCATCATCCCGGCCAAGTAGCTCTCGGCCCGCAAGAGCGCGCCGGTGGCGTCGTTGCCCGCCCTGGCCATCGACTCGCGCCAACCCCGCACCATGTCCTGCACCTTGCGCCAGCCGCCGCCGCCCACGGCCACGGGCAGGGGCCACTGGCCCCGTTGACGGGCCACCTGCTCCACCCCTTCGTGCAGGGCGCGGCGGGCTCGCATCAAGGTCGTGCGCACGGAGCCCACCGACTTGTTCGAGAACCCGGCGATCTCCTCGTAGCTCCAGCCCATGTACTCCCGGAGGAACAGCGGGGTGCGGAACCGCTCGGGCAAGTCCTCCATGGCCGAGTCGAGGATCGATGCCCGCAGTCGGCGGGAGACGTCCTCGTCGAGGTCGGGCCCGGCTGGCTCCCTGTCTTCAGAATGCTCCGTCAACCGCTCGCGGGAGCGCTGGATGTCCACGCAGATGTGGGCCGCGATGGTGGCCAGCCAGGGCCAGAGCCTGGCCCCCTCCCGGAATCGGGGGAGGGCCTTGTGGGCCTTGAGGATGGCGTCGTGGGCCGCGTCCTCGGCGTCGCCCGCGCCGCGCAGGCGGTGCTCGCAGAAGGCGATCAGGGCCGGGGCGTAACGCCGGTAGAGAAGGTCGAGCCCGTCGTCGTCGCCGCGCAGGCACGACTCGACAACCTGTCGCTCCTCGGCTTCCGCGGGTAATGCGTAGCCAGCCATACCAAGGCCCCTTGGTCTCGTGTCGTGTCCTCGTGCCGGCCTCTTCGAGCGGCCGACTCGTGTCGTTCTCCCATGAATTCACCGTCGATGACAAATTTTCCTTGTACTCGACACGCCTGTCGTCAGGGAATTGAGACCCGGACGCGACGTTTTCGGGCCTCGCCCGTACTCAGGGAGGACGGCGCACTGGGCGGCTGTCCGAGCGAGGCGTTCAGCGACGTGAAAGGGACCATGGACCAGCGCCAGGCCGTGGGCACCATCGCCTTCACCACAGGGTTGCGCGACACGGGGTTGCGGGACAGGGCGTTGCGCGATGTGGGGTTGGGCGACGACGAGGCCGCGGGCCTGCGTGTCCTGGCCCAGGTGGTGGCCGAGACGGCCGACCTGGCCTTGGCCCTGCGGGAGATCAACCGGCGGGTGGCGGGCCCCCGGGGCCTGCGGGTGGCTGGGTGCTGCTTCACCGGGGCCCAGATGCGAGCCGCCACCGGGGCCCCCGTGCCGTCCGACGACGAGCTGACCGCCATCCAACGCTGGCGGGCCGCGGCCCGCAGGGACGAGCCGCTCGACATCACCCTCGGCCGGGGCGACCCGGCTGACGCCGACCTGCTCGTGCCCATCGTGCAGCGTCGGCGGGTCCACGGCGTGGTGCGGGTGCAGCGCACCGGCGACGAGGCCCCGAGCCCCATGGCCACCGGCCTGCTCTCGGCTATCGGCGTGGGCTGTGGCGAGGTGGCCAGGAAGGCAGGCCTGCGCAGGGAATTGGGGAAGGCCCGCCGACGACTGGCCATCGCCGAGGAGCAGGAGCGCATGGCGCGCGACGCCCAGGCGTCCGTGCACCGGCAACTGACCGTGCTCGGGGACCGGCTGGCCTGCCACCTGGCGGACACGCCCGACCGGGTGTGGCGCAGGCGCATGCAGGAGCTGCTCGCCTTGGCGGGCGAGGCCGACCGCGAGGTGCGCCAGTCGCTGAACATGCTCCAGTCGCTGCCCGCCCAGGACGACGATCTGCCCTCGTCCCTGCGCCATCTGGCCAAGGGCGTGTCCCAGACCACCAACCTCGTCGTCAAGGTCTTCGTCGACGGCCGGCCCCGCAGGCTGTCGCGAGGCCGCACCGTCGCGCTGTTCCATGTCGCGGTGGAGGCCTTGTTGGCCGCCGCCCTCACGGCCCGGGCGGGCAATGCCGTGGTGGTGCTCGAATACCGGGCCGACGACGTGCACCTAGAGGTGCGCGACGACGGCGTGGGGCTGAGCCACCGCCAGGTCTTCGGGACGGCCGTCAGCGCCGGCCTCCGGGGCGCGCAAGAGCGCCTGTCGCGAGTGGACGGCAGGCTGCGGCTGTTCGGCATGCGCCCGACAGGGGCCGTGGTCCAGGCCACCGTCCCCCGACGCACGGCGGCCCGATGACCGTCATCGATGCCCGCCCGGCCACGCCGCCCGCCGCGGGCCGACGACGAGCCGATCGCGGTGACGGCCTCCGGGCCCGCCCCGAGGTCTCGGTGGTCGTGGTCGAGCACGAGCCTTTGACCAGGGCGGCCATGTGCGACTTGGTCGTGCGCCACCCCCGCCTGTGTCTGGCGGGCACGGCCGTCACTGCGGCCCACGCCTTCCAACTCATCGCCTCGGTCGCCCCCGCAGTGGTGGTGACCGACTTGTTCCTCCCGGATGGGGATGCCTGCGGCCTGGTCCTCCAGGCCGCAGGGACCCCAGCCCGACCGGGAGTCGTGGTGGTGACCGACTTCGCCACCGCGTCGGCCGCGGCCGTGTGCCGCTCGGTCGGCATCCTCACCTGCCTGTCCAAGTCGAGCAGGGCCGAGAGCGTGGTGGCCGCGGTGCTGGCCGCATCGACCCGCAAGCCGTGGCACGGGCCCGGTGCCGTGGCCGCGGGCGCGCAGCCCCTGTTGAACTTCCTCCAGACCCAGGTGCTGGCCGAGGTGGCGTCGGGCGAGAACAACGAGGCCATCGCCCGCAGGCTGGGCTACTCGGTCAACTACGTGAAGGACCTGATCGCCTCGGCCCGGTCGCAGCTCGACGCCAGGGACCGGGCCCACGCCGCGTCGCTCGGGGTGGCCCTGCGCCTGCTGCGGCCGCTCGGCCAAGGCCGGTTCGCTCCCGCCCTGCCCGCGTTGGCCTCCCACGAGGACTTCGCCGAGCACGAGCGGCTCGTGCGCGGGGCGGCCCAGTCGGAGTAACGGGCTGCACCGGGCAGGGCGTGACCGATCCGCGCCCGCTCTCGGATGCCGGCGCCGGTCATGGCCACTGGCGCTGCTCGACGTGGCACTGCTCGCCGTCAGGCGCGTCGACGGCGAGGGCGGCCACGTAGTCGGGGCCGACGTCCAGTCGCACCAAGGCGTGGCCATCGAACGACAGGGACCGCAGCTCCCGGGTGATGCCCTCGCCCGTCGCCTTCACCACCGCCTCTTTGGCCGTCCACACCTCCAACAGGAACAGCATCGGGTCGGCCGCGCCCCGATAGCCGGCCAACTCGGCGGGCGACATGATGCGCTCGGCCACCGCGTCGGGTCGGGCCAACGGGCGCACCTGCTCCACGTCCACGCCGACCGCGGCCTGGTCGCACACAGCCAGCAAGGCCCGCTCGCCCGAATGCGAGAGGTTGAAGAAGGGCCCGTCGGCCCGCGTGGGCTTGCCGTGCCCGCCCACGTCGAACGGGGCTGGGCCCAACCGGGTGCGCAGCAGGGCGTGAGCCACCACGAACCGGCGCCGCAGGTGGTCGAAGGCGAAGCGGTCGGCCCGGACCCGCTCGTCGTCGGTGAGCAGTGACTCGAGCGACCAGGCCTGCGCGTCGCCCACGTCCAAGTCGGCCACCCAGACCTCGACGCGCCGGTCGGGGCCCACTAGGAGAAGCCGAGGGCCTCGAAGACTCCGGCGATGTCGGTCTTGTTGACCCGCTTGACCGACGGCGGCTCCTTGCCGTCGTCCAGGCCCGAGTACACGACGACGGGCACGTCCGGGCAGACGGCGCCGATGTCGGTCAGCAGCTCCAAACCGTCGCCGTCGGGCAGGCGGCGGTCGAGGATGATCCCCCGCAGCCCGGGCCGCAGCAGCCCTCGGCCCTCGGCCAGCGACTCGGCCGACAGCACGACGGCCCCGTCGATCTCCAGGCTGAGCCTGACCATGCGGCCGACGGAAGGGTCGTCGTCCACGACCAGCACGACGGGCTTGGACGTGTCGAGCGGCTCGGCCCCGGTCAGGTCGACGTCGCTCATGCCGGCTCTTGGGCCGAGTCTTGGGCCAGTCGGCGGGCCGCCCCGCCGAGCACCAGCGTCAAGGCCCCGGCGGCCAGCAGCCAGCCGGGCGCGCCGGTCTGCGGGGTGGGGGACTGGCCCGCGGCCACTTGGCCCGTGCCCGACGTGCCCAACCCCGACGTGGAACCACGCGGCGCCTCGGTGGGGGTGGTCGTCGCGGGCGCCGGTGCTGCGGCCGCGCCCGCGGTGGTCGTTGCGGCAGGGGCCACGGTGCCCTCGGTGGTGGGCGCACTCGAAGTGGTGCCCATGTCGAGGGTGGAGGCGGGCCCGATGGTGGTGGTGGACGTGGCGATGGCCGTGTCGCCCCCGTCGCCGCCGTCGCCGCCGTCGTCATGATGCACGAGCGCGCCGACGACGCCGCCGACCAGCAGCAGCAGGACGATCAGATACAGCCAAGTGCGGGTTCGCTCGGGCAACGCGCGGCTCCTCCGGTGTGCGGAAGAAGGCTAAACGGCCCGATTCGCGCGGAGGCGGATACCCGTGGGGTCGGGGCCGATGGGAACGGCGGTGTGGAGCGGGTGACGGGAATCGAACCCGCATGACCAGCTTGGAAGGCTGGGACTCTGCCATTGAGCTACACCCGCGTGGCCGGCGTCTTCGTCCGGCGGTCGGGGAGGGGGGATTCGAACCCCCGACCGCCAGCACCCAAAGCTGGTGCGCTACCACTGCGCCACTCCCCGGTCTTCTCCCAAAAATGGTAGTGGCGGGCCGGGGCCGCGAATACGTCCGCCGGGGTTGGGACGGGCCGCCAGTAGACTCGTCCCTCGCATGAAAGCCACCGTCGAGCCCCTCGAGGGCAACAAGGTCAAGCTCTCGGTCGAGGTCGACGACAGCGAGTTCGAAAAGGCGCTGGACGCCGCCTTCCGCAAGATGGCCCACGAGGTGCGCATCCCCGGCTTCCGGCCGGGCAAGGCGCCCCGCAAGCTGCTGGAAGCCAGGCTGGGCAAGGACACGGCTCGGCAGGAGGCCCTGCGCGAGGCGCTGCCCGACTACTACGCGCAGGCCGTCAAGGACGCCGACCTCGACCCCATCGCCCCGCCCGAGATCGACATCACGTCCGAGGGCGCGGAAGGCCCCATCGCCTTCGACGCCGTCGTCGAGGTCCGGCCCCTGGTCGCCATCCCCGGATACGGCGGGCTCCAGGTCACGGTCCCCAGCCCGCACGTCACCGACGAGGACGTCGACCGCCAGATCGACCGCATGCGCGAGCGCGACGCCGACCTGCGTCCGGTGGAGCGGGCCGCTCGCAGCGGCGATGTCGTCACCATCGACCTGACCGCGGGGGACAGCGACCTGGCCGACACCTCCTACGAAGTGGGGTCGGAGTCGCTGGTGCCCGGGCTGGACGAGCAACTGGCCGGGGCCAAGGTCGGCGACATCCTCCAGTTCGACGCCACCGCCCAGGGGGCGGAAGAGCCCACGAGCATCCGCGTGCTGGTCAAGGACGTGAAGGAAAAGGTGCTCCCCGAGCCCACCGACGAGTGGGCGGCCGAGGCGTCGGAGTTCGAGACGGTGGCCGAGCTGCGCGAGGACACCCGCAAGCGGCTGGCCACGGTCAAGCGCCTGCAAGCCAGTCTGGCCATGCGCGACGAGTCGTTGAAGGCGCTCGTCCAGTTGGTCGAGGACGACGTGCCCAAGCCGCTGGTCGACCAGGAGGTCGAGCGCAGGGCCCGCGACCTGTCGCACCGCCTGGAGCACCAGGGCGCCTCGATCGTGCAGTACCTCCATGCGACGGGCACGACCGAGGAGCAGTTCGTGGGCCAGCTCACGGCCGACGCGGTGGAGGCGGTGAAGGCCGACCTGGCCTTGCGGGCCCTGGCCGAGGCCGAGCAGATCGAGCCCACCGAGGAAGACGTGGACGAAGAGGTGGCCCGGCTGGCCCAGCGCTTCGAGGTCAAGCCGGACAAGCTGCGCAAGGACCTCGAACGCCAAGAGGCCATCCCTACGGTACGCTCGGACGTCAAGAAGGCGAAGGCCCTGGAGTGGCTCGTCCAACACGTCGAGGTCGTCGACGAGGAGGGCCACCCCATCGACAGAGCCGATCTGTCCCCCGAGGCAGAGCCGCTGGAACAGGAGCCCGCAGAGTGATACAGCCCGCGTACAGCTATCTCGTGCCCACGGTGGTCGAGTCCTCCAACCGGGGCGAGCGGGCCTATGACCTGTACTCGCGGCTGCTCAAGGAGAACATCATCTTCTTGGGAACCCCCATCGACGACACCATCGCCAACCTGGTGTGCGCGCAACTGCTGTTCCTCGAGGCCGAGAACCCGGACAAGGAGATCAGCCTCTACATCAACTCGCCCGGCGGCGAGATCACGGCCCTGTTCGCCATCTACGACACGATGCAGTTCATCAAGAACGACGTGTCCACGTTCTGTTACGGCCAGGCCGCGTCGGCCGCGGCCGTGCTGTTGGCGGGCGGCACCCACGGCAAGCGCTACGCCCTGCCCCACGCCCGCATCCTGCTGCACCAGCCTTGGGGCGGCGCCGCCGGACAGGCCACCGACATCGAGCTTCAGGCCAAGGAGATCCTGCGCATGCGGGACCTCCTGAACCAGATCCTCGCCCGTCACTCCACGCAGACGATCGAGAAGATCGAGCGGGACACGGACCGGGATTTCATCATGTCCGCCGAAGAGGCCAAGGACTACGGCATCATCGATGAGGTGATCCGAAGTCGCGAGCTGGCCGACACTCCGGTTGCGGCCGGGGTGGCCTAGGAAGTCGGGGGGGAACGACGGTGGCCAAGTTCGGGGACGGGGGCGACCTCGTCAAGTGCAGCTTCTGCGGCAAGTCGCAGAAGCAGGTCAAAAAGCTCATCGCAGGGCCTGGGGTCTACATCTGCGACGAATGCATCGACCTGTGCAACGACATCATCGAAGAGGAGCTGGCCGAGTCGTCGGAGATGCGCTTCGACGAGCTGCCCAAGCCCCAGGAGATCTTCTCGTTCCTGAACGACTACGTCATCGGCCAGGACCGGGCCAAGAAGATCCTGTCGGTCGCCGTCTACAACCACTACAAGCGGGTGCAGTCGGGCGCGTACCACGACTCCGACGTGGAGCTGGCCAAGTCGAACATCTTGCTGTTGGGGCCGACCGGGTGCGGCAAGACGCTGCTGGCCCAGACGCTGGCCCGCATGCTCAACGTCCCATTCGCCATTGCCGACGCCACTGCGTTGACCGAGGCCGGCTACGTGGGCGAGGACGTCGAGAACATCCTGCTGAAGCTGATCCAGGCGGCCGACTACGACGTCAAGAAGGCCGAGACGGGGATCATCTACATCGACGAGATCGACAAGATCGCCCGCAAGTCGGAGAACCCGTCGATCACGCGTGACGTGTCGGGCGAGGGCGTGCAGCAGGCCCTGTTGAAGATCCTGGAGGGGACTACGGCGTCGGTGCCGCCCCAGGGCGGGCGCAAGCATCCGCACCAGGAGTTCATCCAGATCGACACGACCAACATCTTGTTCATCTGCGGCGGGGCCTTCGCCGGGCTGGACAAGATCATCGAGTCGCGCATCGGGCGCAAGGGCATCGGCTTCCGGGCCGACATCGCCAAGTCGTCCGAGAAGGACGAGGGCGCCTTGATGGCCCAGGTGCTGCCCGAGGACCTGCTCAAGTTCGGCCTCATCCCCGAGTTCGTCGGCCGCCTGCCCGTCATCGGCGCCGTGTCCGGCCTGGACCGGGGCGCGCTGGTGGAGATCCTGGTCGAGCCCAAGAACGCCTTGGTGAAGCAGTACCGCAAGGTGTTCGAGCTGGACGGCGTGGAGCTCGAGTTCTCCACCGACGCCCTCGAGGCCGTGGCCGAGCAGGCCCTGTTGCGGGGCACCGGCGCCCGCGGCCTGCGGGCCATCTTGGAAGAGGTGCTGTTGGAGGTCATGTACGACCTGCCCAGCCGCACCGACATCGGCGGGTGCGTGATCACCCGCGAGGTGGTGCTCGAGCGGGTCAACCCGACCCTGGTCCCGCGCGCCGAGACCGACAAGACCGACCGCCCCCGCCGGGCCGCCTCCTAACCTCCGGCGGGCCGCGGGCCGCCGCCCGCCTTCGCGGGCCCGTCCCGCCTCTCTATCTCGTCTCTTCCCCCTCACGTTGAGCACGTCTTGTCGCGCTCATTGCCATATGCGGCACTGAGCGCGGACGGCATGGGCAGCAAATCGCCTGTGATTCGGCGGCCAGCCCGTCGCCCAAGCCGCTCATGCACACTCGGCGCCGGCGCCGGCGCCGGCGCCGGCGCCCTGCCCCCGGACGCCCTGCCCGAGGCCAGTTGGGTCTTGCCGATGGGCCTCGACGCCACCGGCAATCCGATGCTGGCGAAGACGCTGGCCGGGGTACCTGTTTGCGAATGGACAACGCGCCCGGCTGGTCCTTCTCCTGTCCTTGAAGGACAGTCCAAGGTCCACCGTGCACCTTCGTCCCGCGGTCAGGGATGGATCAGTTCGACGTGGCGTCCGGACGCAGCCGCAAGCCGTTCGAGATCCTCGCGGTCGACCGTCACGATCTCGTCGCCGTCGGCTGCGAGCAACACGACGCCGGCATCGATGACATCAGCCAGCCCCGCGGCACCGAGGAGCAACCCAGCCGCCCGGCCAAGTGGCTCATCGAGCGCGCGGACGTCGATTCCACCGAGAGCCTGAGACAACCGGGCCTGACGCGGGCCGCCGCGCCACACCTGTCCAAGGACCCCGGCGTGGGTCAGCGGGAGGTCTCCATCGACTTGGGCGGCCTTCAAGCGGACCCACATCTGGCGTTCATTGCGCTCCAACGCGATCAGCGCGCCGCTGTCGAGGACGAGGCTCACGCCGACTTCGTCTTGCCCGCGGCCTGTCGGCGCCGACCGCGAACGACCGTCGCGTCCTGCCGATCAGCCCGCCTTTGGGCGGTAATCTCCTCGGCGCTGATCTCGCCGAACTCGTTCTCGTAATCGGCCACCGCTGCGGCCAGGAGCGCGAGCTTCCGATCACGCCGGATCTTGTCCTCCAGCGCGGCGCTGACCCAACCGCTGACGGACTCTGCTTGCCCGGACTCGACCGCCCGCTGACCAGCCTCGACCAGGTCCGGGTCGACCGTCACGGTGAGACGATGCTTCTTCGAAGTCATACTCTGATGCTAACAGAGGTATAACGGTATGCATATCCCTCCGGGGAGCCCCGTTTGGGGACGCGATGCCACACTTGGAAGGTCGGGACTCTCGCCATCGACCGTGCGTAACTGGCGGGCGGCCGGGAGGCTGGTGCCGGTGCAGCCTCGGGTCGACCGGGTCGCCGGGGCGCCGGTGACCTGGGAGCAACACGTGCTGGCCGCGGTCCTCAGCGCAGGCCGGGCCGCAGCCGCGTCGCACCGGGCCGCCGGGCGCATCTGGCGCATCCACCCGGGCGACGCGCCGGTGGAGATCGTCGTGCCGCGGGGCCGTAGCGCCCGGCTCCACCACGGCGTCGTCGTCCACCACACGACCGACGACATCCCGACCGTCCGTCGCCAGGCCATACCGACGACGACGCCGATGCGCACCACCGTCGATCTCGGCGCGGTCGAGCGACACCGGGCGGTGGAGGACGCATTGGACCGGGCCTTGGCCGACAAGCTGTGCACGTTGCCCGCCGTCGAGTGGGAGCTGGCCCGCGTGGCTCGGCCCGGGCGCAGGGGAGCGGGGGTGCTGCACCGCGTGCTCGACGCCCGGGCCCTGGGCGACCAGCGGCCCGACGGGCTGTTGGAGCCCGGTTCGCCCGGTTGGTCCGGCGGTACGGCCTGCCCGAGCCCGTGTTCCAGTATTGGATCGGCCCCTACCGGGTCGACTTCGGCATCGGCCCTGCCACGTGGACCACCACGTCGTTCACGACCCAGGTCATCGGCGTGGAGGACGGCCAGCCCGTCAACAAGTCCGGGAGCTGTTCGATGAACGGGACCACGTCGATGGCGGTGTGGGGCGGCGGCGGGATCTACTCGGGCACGTGGGTGTGCACCGGGGACTACGCGCGCACCGGCACCTTCGAGTGGTACTTCACCGGTCCCGGCGGCGGGCCATGGCTGTTCCACGACTTCGCCCCTTCGACCCTGGTGGACCACTGCTACGGCGTGCCCGTGTACTCCTCGCCGCCCCCCATCCACCAGATCACGATCTATTGCGCGGGGGTCGCAGCCTCGCCCTGAGGCGGCTCAGGTTCCAAGGCGGGTCGTGCGGGGCAATACTGAGGGCATGGGAAAGGCTTTGAAGTTCGCGTTCTTGGGTGGGTTGGCGGGCGCCGGTTATGCCGGGTACCAGGCCCTCCAGCAGGACGAGACCATCGAGGAGGTGGCCCGCAAGGCGGCGACGGTGGGCGGTGAGGCGGCCGCCGCCGGGCTGGCTGTGGGCTTCATGCTCGATCGACGCACCCGGCGCAAGGTCAGGGCCGCGGCCGCGCTGGCCGCCAGCAGACGCAGCAAGCTGGCGGGTGCGGCCTTGGCCGCCAAGCCGGTCATGGAGAAGGCGCTCGAGTACGCGGGGCAGGCCGCCGACGCGGCCCGGCCCCGGGTCGAGCATGCGGCCGAGGTCACCAAGGAGCGGGCAACCCACGCGGCGGCGGTGGCCAAGCCCGTGGTGAGCAAGGCGGCCAAGCAGGCGGCCGAGGCGACCAGGGACTACGCCGTGCACGCCGCCGAGGCAGCCCGACCCACCATCGAGAAGGCGGCCGACGCGGCCCGGCCTCGGGTCATCGATCTGCGGGACAAGGTGGTCGAGAAGGCCTCGGCCATGACGGCCGACGTGGACGGCCCCCGCAAGCTCGTCCTCTCGATCGCCTAGCCCAGGCGGCGCAGCCCACCGACCCGACGCCACCGGGCGCCGCCCCCAAACCCGCGCTGCGCCTCTGGCGGTCCTGACCCACCGGCTGACCCACCGGTTCGGCTCGGCAGGCGCTGGCGGCCGCCGCCTAACCTCGACCCGCCGTGCGCCTGCTCTCCACACCCGTTCGCCTGTCCGGCCCCTTGGTGCTGAGCCAACTGGTGCTGCTCGTCACCGCCGATCAGCGCAGGCTTGAGGACCCGTCCATCGACTGGTCGCCCTCGGTCCTCGCGGGCGACCTGGCCGGGCAGTATGCGGCCGAGCGGGAGTTGGCCAGGGAGGGCCACGACCGGGCCACCGTGGGCAGGGACGAGTTCATCGAGCGGGTTCACGCCTTCGAGGCCGGGCGGCGCACGGCCGCGGCCCAGACGTTCGGGCGACTCGGCCTCGGCCTCGACCTCGACGCCGCCGCGGTGGACAGGGACGAGGTCATCACCGCGGCCCGTACCGCGTTCGTGCAGCTCTACGAGGCGGGCCTGCTCCATCGGTCGGAACTGGTCGTGGACACGTGCCCACGCTGCGCCACCGTGGTCGACCCGGTGGACGCGCTGCCCGCCGAACTCGACGGCGAGCGGCTGTTGGTCGACGCGGGCGACGTCAAGGTGGCCACTCTCGCGCCCGAACTGTTGCTCGGCGTGGTCGCCGTCGTCGTCCCGCCTGAGCATCCGGCCGCGGGCGGCGAGGCCAAGGTGCCCGTCGCCCATCGCAGTGTGCCCGTCCTGGCGGACGCCGCCGCGGTCGAGCCCGCCTTCTTGGTGCCCGCCCATGACGCCACGGCGCTGGAGACGGCCAGGGCCAACGGCCTGTTCCCCATCGAGGTGCTGGACGACCTGGGCGAGGTCTCCCAACCCGGCCCCCTTCACCGTCTGGCCCGGTTCGCGGCCCGAGCCGCGGCCCGCGACCTGCTGCTCGCGGAGGGCGTGCTGATCGATGCCGCGCCCGCGCCCGAGGCCGCGGCCCGGTGCCGCCGCTGCAGCACGGTCGTGGTGCCCCGCCTCGGCCTGCACTGGTTCCTCGACATGACCGACCTGGAAGTGGCCGCGGCCGACCAGTTGCGAGAAGGCGTGCTCGATGTGTCCCCCGCGGGCGCCAGGGACGAGCTGGTAAACCGGGCCGGTGCGGGCGGCACGTGGTGCCTCAGTCATCAGGTATGGGCGGGCTCGCCCGTCCCCGTGTCGACATGCCGTGACTGCGGCCAACTGTGCGTGGCCGTCGACATGCCCACGTCGTGCGGCAAGTGCATGGGCGAGTTGGCGGCCGACGACTCCGTGCTCGACGCCCGGTTCGTGGGCGCGGTGTGGCCGCTGGCCGCAGCCGGTTGGCCCGACGCCCGGCCCGACCCCGACGACGTGTCCGACACCGAGTTGCTCACGACCCCTGCCGGCCTCATCCGGTGGGCCCTGCCCATGGCCGCCCTCGGCCTGCGCCTGGCCGGTGCCGCCCCGTTCGCCCGAGTGACCGCAGTCGACGTGCGCACCGACCCCGACGACCCCGAGCCCCAGGTCGTGGCCGACCTCGACGCGCTGATCGAGGCCGAAGGCGCAGGCCCGGTGCGGGCCGCCCTGCTGGCGGGCTCGCTCGAACTGGCCTGATGAACTGGACGTTCGGCGAGGCGGCCGCGTACCTCGACTCGCATGTGAACCTGGAGGCGGTGTCGGCCCGTCGGGTGCAGGCACCGACCCTCGACCGCATTCGCAGGCTCACCGAGCTCATGGCCGATCCGCAGCACCAGTACCCGGTCGTGCACGTGACAGGAACGAACGGCAAGACGTCGACCGCGGCCATTGCCACCTCGCTCCTCCAGGCCAAGGGCCTGTCGGTCGGCACCTACACCAGCCCCCATCTCGAACGGGTGAACGAGCGCCTGTCGTGGAACGGCGAGCCCATCAGCGACGGCGCGTTGGCCGAGGTGCTCGAACAGCTCGCCCACATCGAGCCTTTGTTGGACGAACGGCCGACCGTGTTCGAATTGTTGACCGCGGCCGCCTTCCGCTGGTTCGCGGACGTCGCCGTCGATGTGGCCGTGATCGAGGTGGGCCTGGGCGGCACGTGGGACGCGACCAACGTGGCCGACGGGCGCGTCGCCGTCGTCACCAACGTGGGCATCGACCACGTCGAGTACCTCGGCCCGACGCGGGAGGGGATCGCCAAGGAGAAGTCGGGAATCGTCAAGCCCGGCAGCACGCTGGTTCTCGGGGAGACGGACCCGGCCTTGGCCCCGGTGTTCGACGCCGCGGGCGCCAACGAGGTGTGGCGGCGGGATCAGGACTTCGCGTGCGAGGCCAACCGCCTCGCGCTCGGCGGCAGGCTGCTCGACCTGCGCACGCCGGGTGCCCGCTACGACGACGTGTACCTGCCCCTTCACGGCGCCCATCAGGGCGACAACGCCGCATGCGCGCTGGCCGCGGCCGAGGCCTTCTTCGCCGCGCCCATCGAGGCGGACCTGGTGGCCGAGGGCATGGCTGCGGCCCGGTCGCCCGGGCGGATGGAGGTGGTGGGCCGCCATCCGCTGTGCATCCTCGACGGGGCCCACAACCCGGCCGGGGCACGGGCCGCAGCGGCCACGTTGGCCGAGGCCTTCCCCGAGTCGGCGTCGCGCATCTTGGTCCTCGGCCTGCTGCACGGCCGCGACCCGGACGACATGCTCGCCGCGCTGGGCACCTCCGGGGTGCGCATGATCGTGGCCTGCCCGCCGCCATCGCCGCGCGCCCTCCCCACGTCCGAGGTGGCTGCCGCCGCGGCCCGCGCGGGCGTGCCCGTCGTGGAGGTGGACTCCGTGGCCGGCGCGGTCGACAAGGCCGTGGACATGGCCGAGCCCGAGGAGCTGGTGCTGGTCACCGGCTCGCTGTACGTCGTCGGGGCGGCCAGGTCGGCGTTGCGCAGCCGCTAACGTCCCCGCCTCATGGACCGGACCCTGGTGATCTGCAAGCCCGACGCGGTCGAGCGGGGGCTGGTCGGCGAGATCGTGTCCCGGTTGGAGCGAAAGGGCCTGCGGCTGGCCGCGGCCGAGCTGCGGACCATCGACGCCGACACCGCGGGCCGTCATTACGAGGAGCATCAAGGCAAGCCCTTCTTCGCCAGCCTGGTCGAGTTCATCACCCGCTCGCCGTCCATGCTGATGGTGGTGGAGGGCCCGCAGGACACGTGGAAGGTCGTGCGCACGATGATGGGCGTGACCAACCCGATCGAGGCCGCGCCCGGCACCATCCGCGGCGACCTGGGCCTGCTGATGACCGAGAACCTGGTCCACGGCTCGGACGGTCCCGAGTCGGCCGAACGCGAGGTCGGCATCTTCTTCCCGAACCTCTGACGGGCGCGATAGCGCCTGGTGGGGACGAAGTGGGGGATGCCGGGTGGCGGCGGCGGCCAATCCCTCATAGCCTGGTCGGCTGACCTCCAACCCCGAGGAGGCCCCGCCGCGTGTCCGACAACTTCCTTTCCTCCGTGCTTGGCCGGGATATGGCCGTCGATCTAGGGACGGCCAACACCCTTGTGTACGTGCGCGGGCGCGGGATCGTGCTCAACGAGCCGTCCGTGGTGGCCGTCAACGTGAAGGACGGCCGCCCGTTGGCGGTGGGCGTCGAGGCCAAGCGCATGATCGGGCGCACGCCCAGCCACATCCAGGCCATCCGGCCGCTGAAGGACGGCGTCATCGCGGATTTCGAGATCTGCGAGAAGATGCTCCGCTACTTCATCCACAAGGTGCACCAGCGGCGCTTCGCCAAGCCCCGCATGGTCATCTGCGTGCCGTCGGGCATCACCGGCGTGGAGAAGCGGGCCGTGCAGGAGGCGGCCGAGTACGCGGGGGCGCGCAAGGGCGTCTACATCATCGAAGAGCCCATGGCCGCGGCCATCGGCGCAGGGCTGCCCGTGCACGAGCCCACCGGCAACATGGTGGTCGACATCGGCGGCGGCACCACCGAGGTGGCCGTCATCTCCCTGGGCGGCATGGTCGTGAGCCAGTCGGTCAGGGTCGGCGGCGACGAACTGGATGACGCCATCATCCAGTTCATCAAGAAGGAGTACTCGCTGGCCTTGGGCGAGCGCACGGCCGAGGAGATCAAGATCGCGTTGGGCTCGGCCTGTCCGCTCGAGGAGGAGCTGCACGCGGAGATCCGCGGCCGCGACCTCATCACCGGCCTGCCCAAGACCATCGTCACCACCACCGACGAGATCCGCGAGGCCATCGAGGAGCCCTTGTCGGCCATCGTCGACGCGGTGAAGGTCACGTTGGACAAGACCCCGCCGGAGTTGGCCGCCGACATCATGGAGCAGGGCATCGTCCTGACCGGCGGCGGCGCCCTCCTGCACGGCCTGGACGCCCGGCTGTCGGCCGAGACGGGCATGCCCATCGTCATCGCCAAGAACCCGCTCCACTGTGTGGCCATCGGCGGCGGCCTGTACCTCGAGGAGTTCGCAGCGCTGAAGGACATGCTCCGCGGCTCGACCGACGACTAAGGCCCGGCCAGCATGGCCGTCTATCGCCGCACCGCCCGTCCGCGCTTCATCCTGCTGTTGCTGGTCCTCACCGCCATCACCCTGCTGACCCTGGACCAGCGCGGCACGGGGTCTGGTGTCATCAACAGCGTGCGCGGCGGCGCCCGCGACGCCTTCGCCCCCGTGGGCCGGGCCGCCGACCACGTGCTCAACCCGGTGGGCAACTTCTTCGAGGGCATGGTCCACTACGGCGACCTCAAGGCCGAGAACGCCCGCCTGCGCGACCAGAACGCCGAGCTTCGGGGCCAGGCCCTTCAGGCCAGGGACTCCGAGCGCGAGCGCAAGGCTTTGCTCGACCAGCAGGACCTGACCTTCGCGGGCGACATTCCGCGGGTGCGGGCCCGAGTGGTGTCCACCGCGGCCTCCAACTTCGAGTTGACGGTCGAGATCGACCGCGGCACCAACGCGGGTGTGGCCAAGGGCATGCCCGTCGTGGCGGGCGCGGGGCTGGTCGGCCGAGTCGTCGAGGCGAGCCGCAGCCGGGCCACCGTGGTGTTGTTGACCGACACGTCCTTCTCGGTGGGCGTGCGCCTGTCGGCCAGCGGCGACGTGGGCGTGGCCACCGGACGTGGCGCGCGGTCGCCGCTGCGCGTCGACCTCATCGACCCGGCCACCAAGGTGGACAAGGACGAAGTGGTGGTGACCAGCGGCCTGCAACAAAGCGTGTTCCCGCCCGGCATCCCGGTGGGCAAGGTGCTGTCGGCCCGCACGCCGCCGGGCGCCTTGCAGCAGGAGGTGGTCATCGCGCCCGTGGTCGACCTGCGCAGGCTGGAGTTCATCACCGTGTTGCAGTGGAGCCCCAAGGCCTAGGTCATGGCTGCCCGACTCCGCCTCCCGCTGGTGCTGCTGCTCGTGCTGACCGTGCAGAAGTCGCTGCTGTCCGACATCGACGTGCGCGACGTGCGGCCCGACGCGCTGCTGCTGTTGGCCGTGTGCGCAGGCCTGGTCGGCGGGTCCGAGGTGGGCGCGTTGGTCGGGTTCGCGGCCGGGCTCATCGCGGACCTGTTCGTGCAGGCGCCCCTGGGCCTGTCGGCCCTGGTCTTCAGCCTGGTCGGGTTCGCGGTGGGGTCGTTCCGCTCGACGCTGTTGCGCGAGATCTGGTGGATCCCGCCCGCCACCGCGTTCGTGGCCAGCGCGGGCGGCGTCCTGCTGTATGGCGTGCTGGGCGCGGTGGTCGGCCAGTCGCAGTACGTGCGCCCCCACCTGGTGACGACGGCGTTGGTGGTGGCCTCCATGAACGCGCTGCTGAGCCTCGTCCTGGTGCGGGTCACCGGGTGGGCGCTGGTGCGGACCACGGAGCGCTACGCCCGATGACGGCACCGGTCAGGGCGGGCGACAACGCCCGGCTGCGCATGGGCGTGCTGGGCATGGTCGTGCTGTCCCTGTTCGCGGCGCTGTATGCCCGGCTCTGGTTCCTGCAAGTGGTGGCCAATCCGGAGTCGACGCGCGCCGTGATCATCAACCAGGTGCGCGTCGTGCCGGAGGAGGCGCCGAGGGGCCGCATCCTCGACCGCCAAGGCCGCATCGTGGTGGACAACCGGGTGTCCGAGGCGGTGACCATCAACCGGGTCAAGTTCAAGAACGACGTGGACACCGTGACCCGCTTGGCTGCGTTGTTGCAGCTTCCGCCCGCAGTGCTGGTCAACCGCATGAACGACCAGCGCTTCAGCCCGTACAAGCCGGTGCCGGTGGCCGAGGACGTGCCCGAGTCGGTGGTGGTGTACCTGGCCGAGCACCGTGACGAGTTCCCCGGTGTGGAGGCCCAGCAGCTCACGGAGCGGGCCTATCCCAACGGCAACCTGGCCGCCCATCTGCTGGGGTACGTGGGCGAGATCAACGACAAGGAGTTGAAGGGGCGCAAGGGCGAGGGCTACCGGCTGGGCGACGAGATCGGCAAGGCCGGGGTGGAGAAGAGCTACGAGGAGTTCCTGCGGGGCGCGCCCGGGCTGACCAAGCTGGAGGTGGACAGCAGGGGCAAGGTGTTGCAGACGCTCGACTCGCAGCCGCCTGAACAGGGCAAGGACGTCCAGCTCACCATGGACCTCGACGTGCAGCGGCTGACCGAGGAGTCGTTGGCCCAAGGCATCGAGGCGGCCCGTCACGCCACCGACAAGGAGGCCAAGAAGAACTTCCTCGCCCCTGCGGGCGCGGCGGTCGTGATCGACCCACGGGACGGCTCGGTGCTGGCCATGGCGTCGTTCCCCACGTTCACGCCCGGCGACTTCGTCAACGGCATCAAGCCCGATGTGTTCGCGGCGCTGAACGAGCCCGCCAGCCACTACCCCTTGAACAACCGGGCCCTCTCGGGTCAGTACGCGCCGGGCTCGACGTTCAAGCTCATCACCGCGCTGGCCGGTTTGAAGGACGGGCTGCTCCAGCCCACCACCACGGTCGACGATCACGGCTCGCTTAAGGTGGGCAACCGCCTGTTCAGGAACGCGGGCAACCGGTCCTACGGGCGGGTGAACCTGCCGCAGGCCATCACCGTGTCGAGCGACGTGTACTTCTACCAACTGGGCGCCAACTTCTGGTACCGGCGGGGCCAGGTGGGCGACGGCATCCAGAACACGGCGAGGGAGATGGGCCTGGGCCAGCCCACCGGTGTGGCCCTCGACGCCGAGGCCAGAGGCCGGGTGCCCGACCCCGACACCCGCAAGCGGCTGCACGACCGCAGCCCCAAGGCGTTCCCGGAGGGCAAGTGGTTCGCGGGCGACAACGTCAACCTGGCCATCGGCCAGGGCGAGACGGTGGTGACCCCGATGCAACTGGCCAACGCCTACGCCACCTTCGCCAACGGCGGCACGCTCTACACCCCCCGCGTCGCGGCCCGCGTGGTGGAGCAGGACGGGCGCCCGGTCAAGGACTTGGGCGCGGACGTGGTGCGCAAGGTCGACCTCAGCGCGGGCCGGGGCGCCATCCTCGCCGGCCTGCGGGGCGCGGTGGCCGATCCCAAGGGCACGGCCCACGGCGCCTTCCTCGGCTTCAACGGCTTTCCGGTGGCGGGCAAGACGGGCACGGCCCAGGTGTCGGGCAAGCAGGACACGGCGTTGTTCGTGGCCATGGCCCCGGCTGACGATCCGCAGTTCGTGGTGGCCGTGGTCATGGAGGAGGCGGGCTTCGGCGGGTCGTCGGCCGCGCCGGTGGCCAGGCGCATCCTCGAAGGCCTGGCGGGCAAGCCGCCCGGTCCCGTGCAGTTGGCCGGCGGGGTGGACTGAGTGTCGACCATCTCCTTGAGCCGCTCTCGCACCAGCTCGAGCCCGTCGCCCCTGCGGCACCTCGACATGTCGCTCGTCTTCGCCGCCCTGTTCGTGGCCGGGCTGGGCGTGTTGATGGTCTACAGCGCGACCCAGCACCGCTTCGAGGCGTCGCCCTCGTTCTTCATGGAGCGCCAGTTGCTGTACGTGCTGCTGGGTCTGGGCGCCATGGCCGCGGCCGCGTCGATCGACTACCGCATCTACAGGGACCACGCCCACCTCGTCTACGGGGCCACGGTGCTGCTGCTGGTGCTCGTGGTGTCGCCGCTGGGGTCGAACCGCAAGGGGGCCCAGGCCTGGTTCCAGTTGGGGTCGTTCCAGTTGCAGCCGTCCGAATGGGCCAAGGTGGCGCTGATCGTGTGCATCGCGGCCTATGGCGCGGCCCACAGGGGCGACTTGGACGGGCGCAGGCTGATCGTGCTGCTCGGGCTGGCGGCCGTGCCCATGGGGCTGATCGAGTTGCAGCCCGACTTGGGCACCGACCTCGTGTTCGGGGCCATCCTGCTGGGCACGCTGCTGGTCGCCGGGGCCCGGCCCAGGCACATGGCCGCGCTGGGCCTGCTGGCTGTGCTGGCCGTGGTGGCGGTGTTCCACTTCGGCTTGCTGAAGGACTACCAGCGGGACCGGCTGACCGCCTTCCTCGACCCCAAGGGCGACACCCAGCGCTCGGCCTACAACCTCAACCAGTCCAAGCTGGCCATCTCGCACGGCGGGGTGACGGGCCAGGGGCTGTTCAAGGGGACGCAGACCAACTTGTCGTACGTGCCCGAACAGCACACCGACTTCATCTTCACCGTGGTGGGCGAGGAGCTGGGGCTGGTCGGCTCGGGGACGCTGCTGGCCCTGTTCGCGTTCTTGGTCTGGCGCATCTGGCGGGCCGCGGCCTTGGCCAAGGACTTGACGGGCACGCTCATCTGCATCGGCGTGCTGGCCATGTTCGTGTTCCAGATCTTCGAGAACGTCGGGATGACCATGGGCATCATGCCCATCACCGGCATCCCGCTGCCGTTCATGAGCTACGGCGGTTCGGCCACCCTGGCCGAGTTCGCGGCCATCGGCCTGGTCCTCAACGTCCACATGCGCCGCTTCTCCTGACTTTTCCACAGCAGCAGGTGCTGTGGAAAAGTTCGGGGCGGGGGCGGGAGTACACTCGCGGACCGGACATGACTTCTCTCTGGCCCAGGATCGAGCCCCTCCTGGCCAAGGTGCAGAAGCCCGCCCGCTACATCGGGTGCGAGGACGGCGCGCAGATGCCCGTCCACGCCCCCCACAAGGTCGGCTGGCTCCTCGTCTACCCCGACGCCTACGAGGTCGGGTTGCCCAACCAGGGGCTCCAAATCCTCTACGAGATCCTCAACGAGCGGCCGGACGCGGCGGCCGAGCGGTCGTACGCGCCATGGACCGACATGGAGCGCGAGATGCGGGCCCGGGGCCTGCCGCTGTTCAGTGTCGACAGCCACCGGCCCGCGGCCGACTTCGACCTGCTGGCCTTCAACCTCAGCGCCGAGCTCGTCTACACGAACCTGTTGAACTGCATCGACCTGGCGGGCGTCCCTGTACGCGCGGCCGAGCGGGGGCCGGACGACCCGCTGGTGTGCGCGGGCGGCCACTGCACGTTCAATCCCGAGCCGCTGGCCGACTTCGTCGACTTCTTCGTCATCGGTGACGGCGAGGAGGCGGTCAGCGAGATCACCGAGGTGGTGGGGGACTGGAAGCGCGGCGGGCGCACCGAGGGGTCGCGCCAAAACGTCTTGGCCGCGCTGGCCCAAGTGCCTGGCGTCTACGTGCCGTCCATGTACGACGTCGAGTACGACGGCGAGCGGCTGGTCAGCGTCACGCCCCGGCATGCGGGCATCCCCGAGCGGGTCGAGAAGCGCACCATCGCCGACCTGAACGACTGGCCGTATCCAAAGCAGCAACTGGTCCCGCTGACCGAGGTGGTGCACGACCGGCTCAACGTCGAGATCTTCCGGGGCTGCACGCGGGGCTGTCGCTTCTGCCAGGCGGGCATGATCACCCGGCCCGTGCGCGAGCGCAGCAACGAGCAGGTTCGCAGCATGGTGAGCAACGGCCTCAAGCGCACCGGGTACGACGAGGTCAGCCTCACGTCGCTCAGCAGCGCGGACTACTCCGGCATCGAGGACGTGGTCGGCGGCATCATCAACGACCCCATGTGCCAAGGGTCGGTGGGCGTCAGCCTCCCGAGCCTGCGGGTGGACGCCTACACGGTCGGCATCGCCAGCGAGATCGCCAAGGTTCGACGCACCGGGCTCACGTTCGCCCCCGAGGGCGGTACCTGGCGAATGCGTCAGGTCATCAACAAGCTCATCCGCGAAGAGGACCTGTACGGCGCGGTGGAGTCGGCCTTCAGCCAAGGCTGGAACCGGGTCAAGCTGTACTTCCTGATCGGCCTGCCCACCGAGACGGACGAGGACACGCTCGGCATCGCCGAGCTGGCCCGCAAGTGCGTGGCCGTGGGCAAGCAGCACACCAACCGGGTCACGGTCAGCGCGTCGGTGGGCGGGTTCGTGCCCAAGCCACAGACGCCGTTCCAATGGTTCGGCCAGAACACGGTGGCCGAGCTGCAGCGCAAGGTCGGGCTCCTGCGGGACGCGACCAAAAAGGACAGGGGCGTGCAGTTGAAGTGGCACGACCCCAAGGCCACGCTGGCCGAGGGCATCGCCTCCAGGGGCGACCGCAGGCTGGGCCCGGTCATCGAGGACGTGTGGCGCCACGGCGGCGTCTTCCAGGAGTGGTCCGAGCACTTCGACCTCTCCCTGTGGGAGGACGCCATGGCCCGACACGGCCTCAGCATCGACTGGTACGTCTACCGCCACCGCGGCGAGGACGAGGTCCTGCCCTGGGACCACGTCTCGGCCGGGCTCCACAAGGACTTCCTCTGGCAGGACTGGCAGGACGCGCTCGCTGCGTCCGGCGTCGAGGACTGCCGCTGGACCCCGTGTTACGACTGCGGGGCCTGCACCGGCTACGGCATCGAGCACGTGGTGGCCTCCACCCTGCCGCCCGCGGGCGGCAGCCAGGGGACGTTCGTCCCCGTGCAGCTCTCGGCGGCTCGGACCTGATGCGGGTCCGACTCCGCTTCAGCAAGCTGGGCAAGGTCCGCTGGACCTCGCACAGGGACGTGGCCCGCATGTGGGAGCGGGCGTTCCGCCGGGTCGACCTGCGCCTCGCCTACACCGAGGGCTTCTCGCCTCGGCCCAAGGTGAGCTTCGGGCTGGCCCTTCCCACTGGCGGCGAGTCCGTCGCCGAATACCTGGACATCGAGCTGGCCCACGGCGAGCAGCCCGATGTCGCCGCCCTACCCGGCCGGTTGAGCCCGGCCCTCCCGGTCGGGATCGATGTCCTGGCCGCCGCCGTCGTGCACGAGAAGGGCTCCCTCCAGGAGATCGTCACCTCCTGCCGCTGGGAGCTGTCCGCGGCTGGAGCCGACGCCGACCTGCTGGAGGAGCGGGTCGCCCAGGCCCTGGCCGCCGACTCGCTCGTCATCACCAGGGAGCGCAAAGGTCAGTCGGCTGCCGACGACGTGCGCTCCGCCATCCTGTCGCTTGCCGTCCTCGACGACGGGCTGTTGGAGTGCGAGCTGGCCACGTTGACGCGCGGCCTTCGCCCCAACGAGCTGCTGCGGGCCATCGACCCGCAGCTCGAGCCCGGCACAGTGCACAGGACGCACCAATGGATTCAGCGCGACGGCGCGAAGTGTGAGCCCATACCGCTCCCCCTTCCCGCGACGGCCGCGCCGCACGCGAGGCGTGCGTCATGAGGAAGGACCTGTTCGATGTCCGATGCCACCCCGGAGCCCCGCCCGGCCCCTGCCCCCCGTCTGGAAGAGACCGGCCCGCCACCCGGGCCTGAAGGCGCCTCCGGGCCTGGCGGCCCTGATCCCATGGAGGGGCCTGGCGGGCAGGCGCGCAAGCGTCGACGCCGCGGGTCGCGCGGCGGCCGAGGCCGCTCCGGCTCGGGCGGTGGCGGCGGTGTCGTCAATGGGGCCACGGCCAACGGGTCGCAGGACCGAGCGCCGGACGACCGACGGCCCGACGACCTCCCCGACCGTCCCATCGAAGGCGTGCCCCGCAGCGCGGAGGCGGCAGCCCGGGCCGAGGTCAGGCCCGAACCCAGACCGGAGATCAGGCCCGACACCAGGCCCGAGATGAGGCCCAAGATCGGTGACTCCCGGCCGGGCGCACCGACGCCGCTGACGCCCAAGGCCCCGGCTGCTCGTCCGCCGTCCAGCGAGCCCGCGGCGTCCTCGACGCAATCGGCGAGCGGCGAAGGCGGGGCCAAGCGCAAACGCCGTCGCGGCGGTCGAGGTCGAGGCAGCGGCAGCGGCAGTGGCAGTGGCAGCGGGTCCGGCTCGGTCGGTGGCAACGCGACCGGCGGTCGTCGGCCCGACGTGGTCACCGCCGCGTCGCCCGCGGACGACGACCCGTTCGAGCTCGACGCCGAGACGCTCGAGCGGCGGCGCGGGCGCGAGCGCAAGGGTCGGCCCGTCGGCCGGTACCTCATGTGCGTGCACGTGCAGCCCCAGGCCACCCAGATCGCGGTGATGGAGGGACGGGCCCTGATCGAGCACTACGTGTCGCGCCCGCAGGACGACGCCAACCAGATCGACGGCAACGTCTACCTCGGCCGGGTGCAGAACGTGCTGCCCGGCATGGAGGCCGCCTTCATCGACATCGGCACCCCGAAGAACGCAGTGTTGTACCGAGGCGACGTCCGCTACGACAAGGACGACATCGAGGGCAAGAAGGGCGACGTGCGCATCGAGCAGGTGCTCAAGTCGGCCCAAACGATCCTGTGCCAGGTGACCAAGAACCCCATCGGGACCAAGGGGGCGCGCCTCACGCAGGAGGTGAGCCTCCCAGGGCGCTTCGGCGTGCTCATCCCGAACAGCGACACGTACGGCATCTCCAAGCGGCTCTCCGACGACGAGCGCAAGCGGCTGCGGCGGGTGCTGGACGAGGTCAAGCCCGCGGAGCACGGGATCATCGTGCGCACCGCGGCCGAGGGGGCCACGGCCGACGAGTTGCGCAGGGACGTGCAGCGCCTGGTGCGTCAGTGGGAGGACATCGACGCCTTGGCCAAGCGGTCGAAGGCTCCTGCCCTTCTGTACCAAGAGCCGGACATGGCCGTGCGCGTCATCAGGGAGGAGTTCAACAAGGAGTACCGGGGTGTGGTCATCGACGACCGCGCTTTGTACGAGCAGGTCCGCGACTACGTCGCCGGCATCAGCCCCGAGTTGGCCGACCGGGTGGAGCACTACGACCCGGGCGAGGAGGCGCTCCCGATCTTCGAGCGCTTCCACGTGCACGAGCAGTTGCACAAGGCGCTGGACCGCAAGGTGTGGCTGCCGTCGGGCGGGTCGCTCATCATCGAGCGCACGGAGGCCCTCACGGTCATCGACGTGAACACGGGCAAGAACGTGGGCAAGTCGAACTTGGAGGAGACCGTCTACCGCAACAACCTGGAGGCGGCCCAGGAGATCGCGCGCCAACTGCGGCTGCGCGACATCGGCGGGATCATCGTCATCGACTTCATCGACATGGAGGTGGCGTCGAACCGCAACGACGTCATCCGGGCCTTCAGGGACGCGCTGGCCAGGGACAAGACGCGCACGCAGGTGTTCGACATCTCCGAGTTGGGCCTGGTCGAGATGACGCGCAAGCGCATCAGCGAGGGGCTGGTGGAGTCGTTGTCGGAGATGTGTCCGACGTGCAACGGCCGCGGCCTGGTGTTCGACGAGTCGCTGCTCTAAGGGTGGTTCTCGCCGGGCCAGGGGGCGGGTGGGGTGGTCGGGTGGGGTGGTCGGGTGGGGGTCGAGCGGGCTGGTCGGCTACGATGGTCGGCCGTTGTCTGTTCCGACAGGGCAGCCCGGAGGGGCCATGTACGCAGTCATCAAGACCGGTGGGAAGCAAGAGCGCGTGGCCGAGGGCCAGCGCCTCAACGTCGAGCGCCTGAGCGCGGACGGCGAAGCCGCTGAACTGACCTTCACGCCTCTCATGCTGGTCGACGGGGACGACGTGCTGGCCGGTTCGTCGGTCGGCGGCGCCACCGTCACCGCCCGCATCGTGGGCGAGGCCAAAGGCCCCAAGATCAGGGGCTTCACGTACAAGAACAAGACCAACCAGCGCAAGCGCTGGGGGCATCGTCAGAAGTACACGACGATCGAGATCACCGGCATCAGCCGGGGCTAGCGGAGGGCCAGCGATGTCAAAGACCAAAGGCGGCGGCTCCACTCGCAACGGCCGGGACTCGGCCGCGCAACGGCTGGGTGTGAAGGTGTTCGACGGCACCGAGGTGACCGCGGGCTCCATCATCGTGCGCCAGCGGGGGACCAAGTTCCACCCGGGCGTCAACGTGGGCCGGGGCGGCGACGACACGCTGTTCGCGCTGGCCGACGGCAAGGTGAAGTTCGGGTCCCGCAAGGGACGCAAGCTCGTCGACATCCTCCCCTCCTAGCGAGTCCGGGGCCGCGTCCCCGATGGCCGGGTTCGTCGACGAGGCGCAGCTTCATGTGAAGGCGGGCGACGGCGGCGCGGGATCGGTGTCGTTCCGGCGAGAGGCGCACGTCCCCCGGGGTGGCCCCGATGGCGGCGACGGCGGCAAGGGCGGCGACGTGTGGCTGGTGGCCAGCCGAGACGTGGCCTCGCTGCTGTCGTTTCGCGACCACCCCCATCGCAAGGCGGGCAGCGGCACCCACGGGGCCGGTCGCGCGAGGCACGGCCGCAACGGGGCCGACATGGTGGTGAAGGTCCCTGAGGGGACGGTCGTGAAGGACCTGCAAGGCACGGTGGTGGCCGACCTGGTGTTGGAAGGCGACCGGTGGCTGGCCGCCGAGGGGGGCAGGGGCGGCAAGGGCAACGCCCGCTTCCTGTCCAATCGGAGGCGGGCACCGTCATTCGCGGAGCAGGGCGAGGCGGGCGAGGAGCACTGGTTCAACCTGGAGCTCAAGCTCATGGCCGACGTGGCCTTGGTCGGCTTCCCGAACGCGGGCAAGTCCACCCTCATCTCGCGCATCTCGGCGGCCAAGCCCAAGATCGCCGACTACCCCTTCACCACGTTGGAGCCCCACCTGGGCGTGGTGCGCTACGACGACGCCGAGTTCGTGGTGGCCGACGTGCCCGGGCTGATCGAGGGGGCGAGCGAGGGCAAGGGCTTGGGCCATCGGTTCCTGCGCCATGTCGAACGGGCGCGCGTGCTGGTGGTGCTGCTCGATCTGACCGGCGACGTGGCCGAGCAGGAGCGTGTGTTGTTGCACGAGCTCGGGAACTACCGGCCGGAACTGTTGGAGCGGCCCCGCATCCGGGTCGGGTCCAAGGCCGACGCCGCGCCCGATCCCGCGGCGTTGGCCGCTTTCGGCGGGCTGTGCATCTCGGCCGTGGTGGGCGAGGGGCTGACCGAGCTTTTGCAGCGGCTCACCGAGCTGGTGGCCACGGCGCGCGCCGTGCTGCCCGCGCCGGAGCAGTACGTGGTGCACCGGCCCGAGCCGGAAGGCGTCTTGGTCGAGCGGGGGCCGGACGGGGCCTTCGTGGTCAAGGGCAGGCCCGCCGAGCGGGCCGTGGCCGTGTCCGACATCACCAACGCCCAAGCGTTGGCCTACGTGCAGGGCAGGCTCAAGCGTCTGGGCGTGGACCGGGCCTTGGCCCGGGCCGGGGCGCGGGAGGGCGACACCGTGCACATCGCCGGGTTCACCTTCGAGTACGAGCCCGACTGAGCATGCTGATCGTCGCCAAGATCGGCACGTCGTCCATCACGGACGGGTCGGGCCACGTGGACGCGGGCGCGGTCGAGCGCCTGTGCGCAGACGTGGCCGCGGTGCGCGGCGCGGGCCATCAGGTGCTGGTGGTCACCTCCGGCGCCATCACCGCAGGCCTGCCCGCCATCGGGCTCGATGGGGCCCGACCCACCGACCCGCTCACCTTGCAGGCCGTGTCGGCCATCGGCCAGAGCAGGCTCATGCGGGTGTACGACCGCATCCTGGGCGACCTCGGGCTGGTGAGCGCGCAGGTGCTGCTGGCGCCGCTCGACTTCGTGCACCGCAGCCAGTACCTCCACGCCCGCCAGACGTTGGAGCGCCTGTTGGAGTTGGGCGCGGTACCGGTCATTAACGAGAACGACGCCATCGCCGACGACGAGATCCGCTTCGGTGACAACGACCGGCTGGCCGCGCTGGTGGCCCACTTGGTGCGGGCCGATCTGCTGGTGCTGCTGACCGACACGCCCGGCCTCTTCACCGCTGACCCGCGGCTGGACGAGTCGGCGTCGCTGATCGAGGAGATCGTCGAGGTCGACGCCGAGCTGGAGCAGGCCGCGGGGCGCAGCGCGGGAGAGCGGGGGAGCGGCGGCATGGCGTCCAAGCTCGCCGCGGCCAAGATCGCGGCGTGGTCCGGCGTGCGGGCCGTCATCGCCGGCGCGGCCCGGCCTGACGTCCTGCTCGACGCGGTGAACGGGGTGGCGGGCGTGGGTACGGTGGTCAAGCCCCGTGACGGCAGGCGGCTGTCGGCCCGCAAGCTGTGGATCGCCTTCGCCATCGGATCGTCCGGGCGGGTGGTGGTGGACGATGGGGCCCGGCGGGCCTTGGTCGAGCGCAACTCGTCGCTTCTGCCCGCGGGCGTGGTGGACGTGTCGGGCGGGTTCGGCGCCGACGACGCCGTCGAGATCGCGTTGCCCGACGGGACCGTGTTCGCCAAGGGCCTGGCCCGGCACTCGGCCGCGTGGGTCAAGCAGTGGCGGGGCAGGCGCACGTCGGACCTTCCCGCGGACGAGCCGCCCGAGGTGGTCCACCGCGACGACCTCGTCGTCCTCCCCGGCTGACCCCGCAACGCAGCCCGTCTTGTCGCGCCGGCTCCCGGGATTTCGGCAAACAGCGCGACAAGACGTGCTAGGTGTCGGCTAGGTGGTGGTGGTGCCGGGATCGGCTTGGGGGGAGGGGGCGGCTGCGGCCTCGCCCTCCGGCGCGGCGATGCCGAGCTGGGCCCGGATCTGGGACAGCCGGGCCTGGGCCTCGGTGTCCATCTGGGCCTGCTCGACTTCGAGCATCCGGCTCTCCACCGTGGCCCCCTGCAACTCGGACGAGCCCAGGGCCTTGGCGTAACGGGCCTCGATCTTGTCCCGCACCTCTTCGAGCGTGGGCACGTCCTGGCCCACCGTCTCGGACAGCGACTGCATGGCCCTGTTCATCTGCTCTTGCATCTTGGCCTGGTCGAGCTGGGACATGAGCTTTTGACGTTCGCCCAGCTTCTTCTGGAGCACCATCGAGTTCTGGTTCACCGCGGCCTTGGCCTGGTCGGCGGCCTGGGTGGACTGCATGGCCAGGGTCTTGAGCGACTCGACCTGGTGCTCGATGGAGATGAGCTGGTTGGCGAACGTCTCCGCGGCGCGGGTGAACTCGGTGGCCCGGGCCGCGTCGCCCTTCTTGGTCGCCTCGTCGGCCATCAGCACGGCCTGACGGGCCTTGCCGTTGAGCGACTCCAACTGCTCCATGGCCCGGTTCAACTGCATCTCGGTCTGCTTCTGGTTGGCGATGACGTTGGCCGCCTGCTCCTTCAGCCGCCGGTGCTGGTCCTGGGCCTCGGCGATGGCCTGCTCCAACTGGATCTTGGGGTCGGCCGCCTCGTCGAACTTCGAGGTCGACGCCGCCGTGAGGTACCGCCACATCCGGCGGAGGAGCTTGAACATGGCGTGAGGTTAGGCGGACCCGCCCCCGGACGTCATCGGCGTGCCGCCTGCCTCGCCACCCGCCTCGCCGCCGGCTCGCTCGCCCGTGTCCTCCAGCGCCTCACGCAACGACTCCATCTCGCCGACCAGCGAGTCGACCTGGTTCGACACGCCCAGCAGATCCTCGTCGCCCATGGTGCCCACCGACAGCTCCACGGCCCGGGCCACGGCCTCGTCCAGCCTGGCGTTGAGCACACGAAGGCGGTCGCGCGCGTCGCCCGCCACTCGCTCGATGCGCGCCGCCGCGGCCAACTGGGCCTGCAACGCCTTCATGGCCGCGTCCCGAGACGGCGAGGCCGCCTCGTCGCCCAACGAGGCCAGCTCCTGTTGTACGTCGCCCACGTCCAACTCGCTGTACGCCGACTGGAGGGCGTCGCCTTGTCGGGCGATGCGCCACGTCTCGTCCACCGCGCTGTCGAGCCTTCGACCCAACTCGGTGAGCCGGTCCCGCAAAGGCCCGGGGCGGGTCCGATGCGACGCCTGCTCGAAGCGCCTGCGGGCGTCGATGGCGTCGACCACGAAACGCCGCCACGGCTCGCGCACCTTGCCCGGCTCGACGCGCTGCTCGCCCCGCTTGCGGGGCACGGCCCACGCCACCCGGCCCACCCAGCACAGCGCGCCCACCGCGGCCGCGGCCAACACCGGCGCGCCCGCCAACACGGCCACCGACACGCCCGCCCCGGCCAGCAACGTGGCCGACGGCGAGAACATGGCCTTGGCCACCGGGCGGGACCGGACCCGCTCGGGCAGGCGCTCGAGCACTAGGACCGCTCCAGCACTAGGACCGCTCCAGCATTACGACCGACCCGACATCAGAAGTTGCTGACCACCGCGGTGAAGACCTGGTTGATGGTGGTCGGGTCGTGGGCGTCGTACGACGCGCCGTTGGTGGCCTCGGCCATGCGCTTGAGCACGGCCAGGTCGGCGTCGCGCCCGTAGGCGATGGTGAAGAGGCGCACGGTGTTGCCGCCGCTCGACGCGCCCTCGCTGCCCGAGCGCAGCCTGCGCACCAGCCCGTCCAAGTCCTCGTTGCGCGGGTCCTCGTTCTGCCCGTCGGTCAACAGCAGCACGGCGTTGATGCGGGCCGGGTCGAAGGCCTGCTTCATGTCGTCGAAGGCGGCCGACGCGGCCGTGTACAACGGCGTCCCGTTGGTCGGGGCCAAGGCGTCGATGGAGTGCACCAACTGCTCACGGTCGGCCGAGATGGGCCCGACCGGGACGAGGTCGATGTAGTCCTTGGGCTCCTGGGCTCGGATCTGCGTGCTGAAGATGCGCAGGCCGACGAGGTCGTCGGACTTGAACTGGTCGAGGGCGGTGATGGCGGCCCGCTTGGCCAGTTCCAGCTTGGTGTCGCCGTTGCCCGCGTCGTCGCCCATGGAGCCGGACACGTCCATGACGAGCAGCACCCTGGCCCCCTTGCGCAGCTCGCCCCATTTCTCCACCAGGCGCACCAGCACTTGCGGCGTGGGCAGCCCGAGGGTGGTCTGGGGCTGGCCGGGGTCCACCCCGTTGGCCGCGTTGATGGGCGCGGCCACCGGCACCGAGGGGTTGCCGGGACGAAAGCCGAAGCGCAGCACCTTGCGCTGGTTCTCGGGGCGCTGCACGAACGCCTCGAAGGCCTGGGCCGCCTTGCGCTGCACGGGCGAGACCCACGGCGCGTTGAGGATGAACAGCGGGTTGTCCGAGAAGAGCGTGCCCTCCTTCGGATAGATCGCCACCAGCGGGATGCGGGGCGGACGGGGCCGCTCGCCCGGATCGAGGATGCCGTCCGGGTTGCCGGTGTTGTAGTCGATGACCGACTTCTCCTCGACGGCCACGGCGCTCACATACGTCAGGCCCACGCCGCGCGAATCGGCCCGGTACAGGTTGTTGAGGAACGTCAGGGTGGTGTCGCCGTAGTGGACCACGGCCGACTCCACGCCCCGTTGGGCCGACTCGACCTGCGGGTTGTTCACGTCCTCGAGGCTCAGGTCGCGCACCTTACCGACCGCGGCGTAGTACTGGGCGATGGTGGCCGACAGGGCGCTGGTCGAGAAGTTGGGGTTGGTCTTGCCGAGCTTGAACGGGCCCCATTCGGGATGGCCCTTGCCCGCCCAGCCCTTGGGATCGTTGGCCAAGGCCAACAGGTCGCTGTAGCCGATGGGCGTGTTGGGCCAGCCCAGGGCCTGGGCCATGGGGCGGGGCATGGCGATGGTGAGCGGGGTGAGCATGAAGGGCTTGGCGTCGGTGGGGACGATGGCGGCCTGGCCCTTGTCCGACAGCCGCTGGTTCACCACTGCGCCCCACGACGAAGCGGCGGGCGACCACACCACCGGCTTGGGACCGTTGGCGGGCTCGTCGGGCCAGCCCTCGGTCAGCAGGGTGGCCCCGGCGCCGGACGACGTCTTGGCCACGCGCACGTCGACGCACTTGCCGTCGATCTTGTCCTTGTTGAACGTGGCCGCCAACTCGGTGAGCAGGGCCAGCTTCTCGGGCGACACGGCCATGGTCACCGTGGTGCAGTTGCGCTTGCCCCCGAACGCGGTCCCGCCGCCGGTCGTCGTGCAGCCCGCCAGCACCAGCGCGGCGACCACCAACACCCCGAGGCATCCGCGCCCCTTCAACGTGCGCCGCATCACGCGGCCTCCTTCCACACCAGTCGCAGCGCGTCGAGCACGCCCGGATCGGGCACTCCGCCCCCGGCGCCGAGCGCCGGAAGGGCGGGCTGGCGGCCGGGGCCACCCGTCAGCCGCCACCCCAGATCGGCCAAGTGGTCCTTCACGGCCGACGCCACCAGGACCCGCACCCGCTGGCCTGCCCGACCGGGCAGCACGGCGAGCACGAGGTCGACGGTGGTCATGGGCGCAGGGTAGAGGAGGACCGGCTTGTCGGCCCTGGCGTACTGCGCCAACGCGGGCTGCACATCGGCCTCCAGGCCCGCGTACACGTCCTCCAGCGACTTGCCGGTGGCCAGCACCTCGCTGAAGGTGGGCTCGCGGGTCGGCGTGGTCGACTTGAGCCCGCTGACCCAGTCCCGGAAGGCGTCGTCCTCGAAGTCGGCCGCGGCCACGTCGGGCCTGCCGAAGTAGTCGACCGCCGCCGCGCCCAGAACGGTGACGCCCGCGGCGTCGTTGCCGGGGTCGGGGAGGGCGATCTTCACCGGGCCCCAGATGGGGTTGCCGCCGGGCACGTCCTTCCACTGCCGCTTGCCCGCCACCGAGCCGAGGCACTTCCAGCCGATCTGCTGATTGGGGCAGTTCTGGCGCAGGGCCGCGGCCCGGTCGGGCCACACGGCCAGCACCACCGGGGTGCGGGCCAGCACCGGTGGCGACGTCGTCGTGAACATGCGGGGCAGGCCCTTGGCCTGTCGGCCTGCCTCCGCCATCGACGGCCACGGACCCGTGGTCAGCCACCCGTCGATGCCGAGCGCCCCGTTCAACGCAACCACCCGCCCCGACGTCTGCGATGCGGGCTCCACGGTCACGTTGATGTCGGTGCGCTGGCCGATGATCTGGCACAAGGCGGTGAGGTCCGGCACGCAGATGAGGTTGAGGGGGTGGGCCTTGTCCTCCTTGCGCTGGTCGAGCAGGTGGCGCATGCCGAAGGCGCCGGCCACCATGGCCACGGCGGCGAGCAGCGCGAACAGGCGGCGGGGCACGGGCCAGCAGCGTAGGGCCGAGTCCCAATGGCCCACGTGGCGCGTGACAGGATGCCCCGGTGCGCCCCGGGACCCAGGCCCGCTTCACCGGCTTTCTGGCCGAGTTGGGACAGCCCCACCTCGACGCCCTGCGCTCGCGCGGTTGGCGCAGGCGCTTCGCACGGGGGGCCATGCTGTTCGAAGAGGGGGCCAGCTCGGACCAGGTGATGATCGTGCTCACCGGCCGGGTGAAGATCTCCCACTTCACCAACGACGGGCGCGAGATCATCCTGGCCGTGCGGGGGCCGGGCGAGTTGCTGGGCGAGCTGTCGGCCATCGACCAGGAGCCCCGGTCGGCCACCGCGCTGGCGGCCGAGCCGGTCGAGGCCCTGGTGCTCAGCGTGGAGGATTTCCAGCAGTTCGTGTCGACGACGCCTCGCGCCGCCATGGTCCTGCTCACCGGCTTGGTCCGGCGCCTGCGCGAGGCCGACCGCAAGCGCATCGAGTTCGCCGCCTTCGACACCGTTGGGCGCGTCGCGTTGCGGCTGCTCGATTTGGCCGACCAGTTCGGCGAGCCCGCGGCCAAAGGCGTGCGCATCACGCTGCCCTTGTCGCAACAGGAGCTGGCCGGTCTCATCGGCGCGTCGCGCGAGGCGGTGAGCAAGGCCTTGCAGCAGTTGCGCAAGCGGGGCTGGATCGAGACGCAGCGCCGGGGCATCTCCATCCTCGACCCGGACGGCTTGCGCCGACGCGCCCTTCTCTAGCGCCCTTCTCTGAACCTGCCCAGCCTCAGGCCGTCAGGCGGTGAGGTCGTCGGGCAGCAAGGTCATGAGCTGCTCGTCGGTGGGCTCGGCGGGCTCGCCGACTGCTTCGCCGACTGCCTCGCCGACCGTGCCGCGCCCGCCTGCGCTGGGCGCCACCAGCCTGCCCGCCTGCCGGGCGCACGCGGCCTCGAACAGGTTGCGCACCAGCCGGGCGTTGCCGAACCCCTTGTCCCGCGGCTGGCCGTCGAGCGTGGCCCGCAACGCCTGTTCGGCTTCGGCCGTGAGCTTGTACGACGACGCCTCGCACATGGACTGGAAGATGCGGACCAGCTCGTCGGTGCTGTAGTCGGGGAAGTTGATGGTCTTGGGGAACCGGGACCGCAGGCCAGGGTTGGAGTTCACGAACTCGTCCATCTCGTCGGTGTAGCCCGCGGCGATGACCACGAAGTCGTCCCTGTGGTCCTCCATCAGCTTGACCAGGGTGTCGATGGCCTCCTGGCCGAAGTCGCGCTCGTCGCCGCGCGCCAACGCATAGGCCTCGTCCACCAGCAGCACGCCCCCCAGGGCGCGGTCCACCACCTGACGGACTTGGATGGCGGTCTGGCCCACGTAGCCCGCGACCAGTTGCGACCGGTCGGTCTCGACCAACTGGCCCTTCTCCACCACTTCGAGGGTCCGGTAGATCTGGGCCAGCAGGCGGGCCACCGTCGTCTTGCCCGTGCCCGGGTTGCCGGTGAACACCAAGTGCCTGCTCGACTCGACGACGGGCAGTTTGCGCTTCTTGCGAAGCCGTTGCACCTGCAACAGCGCGGTGACGAGCTTGACCTCGTTCTTTACGCCTTCCAGCCCGACCAGCTTGTCCAGCTCGGCCAGCAGTTCCGCGATGGGGCGGGCGGGCGCCAGCGGTTCGTCGGCTGGTGCTGCCGCTGCCGGCGCGGCCGCCGGCGTGGGCGCGGCGGTGACCGTCCCCGGCTTGGGGATGCCCCAGTTCTCCATGCGCCCAAGCAACAGGGCCCGGTAGCGCTCGATCGTGTCCAACTCCGAGGCCGACGGATGCAGGTCGAGCGAGGCGATGGTGTGGGCGATGTCGACGGCCGCGTCGTAGTAGGTCCACGAGTTGGTGGTGCCGCCGCGGTGGTCGTCGCCGACAAGGATCTCGAACAGTACCGACGGCGTGTCCAGCCAAGCCCTGTGCCCGACCACGAGTCGAGCCGTGCGCACGTCGGCGGGCGTGGCCATGCCCAGCATGGTCTCGAAGCGAGGGCCGAAGGTCTCGATGAGGGCCCACAGCTCTTCGTCGGTGTGCAGCCCGTCCGCGTCGATGAAGGCGGTGGCCAGGTTGTAGGCCTCGAGGGTCACGTCCTGTCCGCCCGGGTGGCTGGACTGCATGCGGGCGTCGGCCGCGATGCGGTCAAGGACGGGGCCCAGCTCGCGCACGAACCGCTCGACAGGCTCGGTCAGAGGTGAGGCCATGTCGACCCGTTCAGCCCTTCGGCTCGCGCCACATGAGCCAGAGCGGCGGCCCGCCCCCGGGCAGGGCCAGCTCCTCGGTGACGGCGAAGCCGTGGCGCGCGTAGAACGGGACGTTGCGCTCCTTGGACGACTCCAGATACGCGGGCAGGCCCTCGCGGTCGCAGCGGTCGAGCACCGGCTGCAACAACGCACTGCCCACGCCTTGGCCCTGGTGGCTCGGGTGAGTCCCGAGGGTGGCCAGGTAGTAGTGAGGGGCGCGGGGGTGGCGGCGCTCGATGTGCAAGACGGTGCGCAGGGCGAACGCAAGGCGCGGGCCCAGGGCCCGCACGGTGGCGGGCAGCGTGCGCAGGATGTCCCGCGGGGTCAGCTCCCATGCGCCCGGTGGCAGCCAGATGGCCCCGCCCCGATTGCCCTCCGTCGTGTAGGTCAGGTCGTGGCGCATGGCGATCTTGTCGAGGTGCATGACGAAGTACCGGCGCAGCCGGTCGTGGTACGACGCGGAGGGGAAGATCCACGTGGTCACCGGGTCGTCGGCAAAGGCGCGGGCCAGCGTGTCGCTCAGCGCGGCCACGTCTGCGGACGTGGCCGTGCGCACGTTTGGGCTCGACGGGGCGGCCATCGCCGACAGTCTGCTCGTTGGCGGGCGGCCGGGGCTGCGAACCAGGACCGCCGGTAGACTTTCCGGGTGGCTTCCCCCGCTCTCGCCGATCTCGGCCGCCGGGCCAAGGCCGCTTCGCGCCTGTTGGCCAACGCGTCGACCGCGGCCAAGAACGACGCCCTGCGGGCCGCGGCCGACCTGCTGGTCGACCGGTCGGAGGATGTCCTGGCCGCCAACGCGGTCGATGTGGAACGGGCCGTCGACGCAGGCACCAGCTCGGCCGTGGTCGACCGTCTGCGGCTGAATCCGAGCCGGGTGGAGGGGATGGCGAGTGGGCTCCGACAAGTCGCGTCGCTGCCCGACCCTGTGGGCGAGGTGGTGGATGGATGGGTCCGGCCCAACGGCCTGCGCATCCGCCGCGTGCGCGTGCCCCTCGGCGTTGTGGGGATCATCTACGAGAACCGGCCCAACGTCACCAGTGATGCCGCGGGTCTGTGCATCAAGTCCGGCAACGCCGCCTTCTTGCGGGGTTCGTCGGCGGCCATCACCTCCAACCAAGCCGTGGCCGCGGTGGTGCGCGAGGGGTTGGCCAAGGCGGGGCTGCCCGAGGACGGGCTCGTCCTCGTCGAGGACGTGAGCAGGGAGTCGGCCGTCGAGTTCATGCGCCTGCGCGGCCTGATCGACTGCCTCATCCCGCGCGGCGGCCAGTCACTCATCCAGGCCATCCTCGACAACGCCACCGTCCCGTATGTCATCGACGGCGACGGCAACTGCCACGTCTACGTGGATGCCGACGCCGACTTGGACATGGCCGTGTCCATCATCGTCAACGCCAAGACGCAGCGGCCCTCCGTGTGCAACGCGGCCGAGTCGCTGCTGGTGCACGAGTCGGTGGCGGCCGAGTTCCTGCCTCGCGCCGCGGCCGCGCTGGACGGGGTGGAACTGGTGGGCGACGCGGCCTCGATTGGCATCGTGGGCGGGTCGCGAATGCAAGCCGCGACCGAGGACGACTTCGGGCGCGAGTTCCTCGATCTCAAGCTGTCGGTGGCCGTGGTGCCGTCGCTCGACGCGGCCGTGGAGCACATCGCCCGGTACGGCTCGGGGCACACCGAGGCCATCGTCACCCGCTCGCTCATTGCCGCTCAGCGCTTCGTGCGAGAAGTGGACGCCGCGGCCGTGGTCGTCAACGCCTCGACCCGCTTCACCGACGGCGAGGAGTTCGGCTTCGGCGCCGAGATCGGCATCAGCACCCAGAAGCTGCACGCCCGCGGCCCCATGGGTCTGCGCGAGCTGACCACGGCCAAGTACGTGGTCGAGGGCGAAGGCCACATCCGGGGCTGACATTCCCCTCAAGTCGGCCGCATCCCCGCCGATTGTCGAGAGAGGGTATTTCGGCGGGAGGGGCGGCAATGGCGACATCGGACGAGGACGACCTGGCGTCGCTGTTCTCGATGCTTTCAGCATTGGACGACGAGCCCGTCGCGTCTGTCGCGCCCGTCGCGCCCGCTGTGCCCGCTGTGCCTGTCGCAACGGTCGCGCCCGCCGTCCCCGTCACGGCCGCGCCGCCCGCCGGGCCCGGCGAGGCCGACGTTGCCCTGCCTCCGTCCGTCCCTGCCACCGAGGGCTGGCACTCCGACCCCGGCGTGCCGGGCCAGTTGCGCTGGTTCGACGGCGTGCGCTGGACCGCGTCAGTGCGCCCTTCGGTCATGGCCGTGTCCTCATTCGCCGATCCCGGCCCCGCCCCAGTTGGGCTTCAGCCTGCGTCGTACCAGGCGCCGCCGCCGACGGAGCTGCCGCCGCAGCCGCCGTTCCCGCGCCAGCCCGGGCCCATCATCCGCACGGGCGACGACTTCGTGTTCGGCCACGCGGCCCCGGCCCGTTCGTGGCGGCTTCCCGTCCTCGGCGACTTGGACCGCAAGACCATCGTCCGCGTCGCCGTTGTGCTGGCCGTGCTGGTGGTGGCCGCCTACTCCACCGTGATCCGAGACGGTGGCCCCCACTATCCGAGTCGATGGGACGCACGGGTGGCCGACATCGCCCACTTCGTGGAGTCCGAGCGGGGCAGCACCTTCGAGCATCCGGTAGCCGTCGAGTTCTTGTCGGTGCCCGACTTCAAGAAGCACGTCGGCGGCGAGGCCGATGCGCTGTCGGCCGAAGACCGCAAGTCCCTCGACGACACCGCCGCGGCCATGCGCGCCCTCGGCCTGCTGTCCGGCCCCGTCGATCTGCACTCGCTGGAGAAGAAGCTCACCGAGGAGTCGATCATCGGGCTGTACGACCCGATGGCCAAGAAGGTCTGGGTGCGCGGGTCGCAGCTCACCCCCGACGTGCGCGTGACGCTGGCCCACGAACTCACCCACGCGTTGCAGGACCAGCGATTCGGCCTACTGCATCTTCAGCGCGACCCCAACTCCCAATCCGCAGTGCGGGCCTTGATCGAGGCCGACGCCCGCCGGGTCGAGGAGGTCTACCGGGGCCAGATGAGCGAGGCCGACCAGAAGCTGTACGACGCGGCCCAGAAGACGGTCCAGTCGGAGAGCGACACGTCCGGGATTCCCGACGTGCTCACCCACTCGCTGGCCTTCCCCTATGTGTTCGGGCCGACGTTCGAGCAGGCCTTGATCGCCGAGGGCGGGCTGCCCGCGGTGGACCGCGCCTTTCGGTCGCCGCCGCACTCCGAGGCCGAGATCCTCGATCCCGGCCTGTTCTTGAAGGGCTTCCGCGTGTCGACGCCGCCCGCCCCTCCGGTCGAGAAGGGTCGCCACCCCGTCGTTCGGCCCTCGCCGTTCGGCCAGGAGTCGATGGTCGAGGTGCTGGCCGGCCAGGTCGGGTTCGACGGGGCCTGGAAGGCGGTGCAGGGCTGGCGGGGCGACGTGGTGAGCATCGACGGGCCCAAGGCAGCCAAGGCCGGGAAGGCCGGCAAGCCCGGGAGCGCGGGCGACATCTGCGTGGCCGTCAACACCCGCTTCGACACCGACGAGCACGCCGCCGCGTTCAAGCAGGCCGCGTCCACGTGGGCCACCGCGGCCCACGGCACCGTCGTCGGCCGCGGCCGCACGGTCGGCATGCGGGCCTGTGACCCAGGCCCGTCGGCCGCCGCCCTGCCCAAGGCCGACCCCGACCCGTTCGCGGTCCTGTCCGTGCGGGCCGCGATCATGCAGGGGATGCTCGGTACCGATGGGGCAACGTTGGACTTGGTGACCTGCACGGTCGACACCCTGCTGGGCCAACTGGGCGCCAAGGCCTTCGCGGGCCTCAACGAGATCGCCGAGGGCGATCCGCGGATCGAGCAGGTCAAGCAGCAGGCCGGGTCGGCCGCGGCCGCCTGCCGCCAAGCCCCCCACGCCTGACCCCCAAATCTTTTCCACAGCAGCAGGTGCTGTGGAAAAGTCGGGGGTGGGGGCGGTGCAGGGGTGAACTAGACCGAGCGGTCAAGTGGCGGGGTAATCTCCCCGGATGGCTGAGCCTCGCTTTGAGACCGTCCCCGCCGTGCGCGAGAGCCTGCGCGACGTCGGCTATCTGGCCGACGAGGGCATCGCGGGCGTGGTGTACCTGGCCGATCGGCTGGGCAAGCCGGTGCTGGTCGAGGGGCCCGCGGGCACGGGCAAGACCCAGTTGGCCAAGTCGGTGGCCGAGATGACCGGGGCCCGCCTCATCCGCCTCCAGTGCTACGAGGGGCTGGACGAGTCCAAGGCCCTGTACGAGTGGAACTATAAGAAGCAGCTCCTGCGCATCCAGGTCGAGCGCGAGTCGTCCACGTGGCAGGAGATCGAGGACGACATCTTCACCGAGGACTTCCTCCTCACCCGCCCGCTGTTGGAGGCCATCAGGGCCGACGACCCCGTGGTCCTCTTGATCGACGAGGTGGACCGCGTCGAGGTGGAGACCGAGGCCTTGCTGCTCGAGATCCTGTCCGACTACCAGGTGTCCATCCCCGAGTTGGGCACGGTGGTGGCCAAGCAGATCCCGCTCGTCTTCCTGACCTCCAACAACACCCGCGAGCTCTCGGAGGCGTTGAAGCGGCGCTGCCTCTACCTCCACGTCGACTACCCCACGTTGGAGCGGGAGAAGGAGATCGTCACCACCCGCGTGCCCGACATCTCCGAGCACTTGGCCGACCAGGTCGTGCGCATCGTGCGCTCCATCCGCCAGTTGGAGTTGAAGAAGGCGCCGTCGGTTTCGGAAACGCTCGACTGGGCCCGCACGCTGGTCCTCCTCGGCATTCAGAACGTGGACGCCGACCAGGCCAAGGAGACCTTGCACATCTTGTTGAAGTACCAGTCCGACATCGCCAAGGCGACCAAGGAGCTGACCGTCTCCTAGCGGGACGGCCCGTCATGCTCGACTTGCTCGCCGGCTTCATCCAAGAGCTGCGCACCGCGGGGCTGCCGGTCAGCCTGACCGAGAACCTCGACGCCATGGAGGCGGTCAAGCACATCCCCCTCGAGGACCGCGAGGCCTTCAAGTACGCGCTGGCCGCAACCCTGGTGAAGTCCAACGCCCACTGGAAGGCGTTCGAGACCGTGTTCGAGGTCTACTTCTCGATGCGCGGTCCCGAGTACGACATCAAGCAGGACGGTGAGGGCGAGGGCCTGGACGACGCCGAGCTGCAGGCCCTGCTCCAGGCCATGCAGGGCGACCGCCCCGCGGGCCAGGGCGGGGGCATGGACGGGCTGACGCCGGAAGAGCTGGCCGAGATGCTCTACAAGGCGCTGATGAACGCGGACGAGGCCATGATCCGCGCCTTGGCCCGACAGGCCGTGACCCGCTACTCGGGCATGGAGCCGGGCAGGCCGGTGGGGGGCACGTACTACCTCTACCGAACCCTCCGACAGCTCGACTTGGAGGGGATGCTCCAGCGCATGATGGACGCCGAGCGCCAGTCGGCCCAGGACGGCGGCGGGCTGACGCCGTTGGAGGAGCGGCTGGCGCGCGACGAGTACGAGGTCAGGCTGGACAAGCTGCGCAAGGAGATCGAGGCCGAGATCCGCAGGCGGCTCGTGGCCGACCGCGGCACCGAGGCCATGGCCAAGACGTTGCGCAAGCCGCTGCCCGAGGACATCGACTTCATGCACGCAACCCGCGAGGAGCTGACCGCACTGCGCCGGGCCTTGCAGCCGCTCACCCGCAAGCTGGCCGTGCGGCTGGCCCGCAAGCGCAGGCATGGTCGCAAGGGGCCGCTCGACTTCCGCAACACCGTGCGCCACTCGCTGTCCTACGGCGGCGTGCCTGCCGAGCCCAAGTTCCGCTACCCCCGCCCGTCCAAGCCCGAGATCATGGTCATCGCCGACATCTCGGGATCGGTGGCCGCCTTCGCCCGCTTCACCCTGCAACTCGTCTACGCCATCTCGTCGCAGTTCTCCAAGGTCCGCGCCTTTGTGTTCATCGACGGGATCGACGAGGTCACTCGCTACTTCGAGGGCGTGGAGGACATCACCGACGCCGTGCACCGCGTGAACACCGAGGCCGACGTCATCTGGGTCGACGGCCACTCCGACTACGGGCACGCCTTCGAGGTCTTCTGGGAGCGGTGGGGCAAGGAGATCACCACCAAGACAACCGTGCTGCTGCTCGGCGACGCCCGCAACAACTACCACGCCTCGCAGGCCTGGGTCGTGCAGGAGCTGCGCAAGCGGGCCCGCCACGTCTACTGGCTCAACCCCGAGCCGCGGTCCTACTGGGACACGGGCGACTCGATCGTGTCCGAGTACGCCACCTTCTGCGACGGGGCCTTCGAGTGCAGGAACCTCAAGCAGTTGGAGCGCTTCGTGGAGCACTTGGGCTAGTGGCCGAGAAGGCGCACGGCACCAGGCTCCTCCTCATCCGCCATGGCGAGAGCCAAGTGACGGTGGACCAGGTCGTGGGCGGCCACCGCGGCTGCACCGGGCTTTCGCCGCTCGGGCGCAAGCAGGCCGAGCTGTTGCGAGAGCGGCTGGCCCGCACGGGCGAGGTGCCGGACCCCGCGGCCCTCTACGCCAGCGTGCTGCCCCGCGCCATCGAGACGGCCGAGATCATCGCCCCCGCGTTGGGCGACTTGCCTGTGCAGCAGGACTGCGGCGTGTGCGAGGTCCACCCCGGCGAGGCGGACGGCTTGACGTGGCAGGAGTTCAGCGACCGCTTCGGCGTGCCCGCGCCGGGCGAGCACTACCGGCCGTGGGCGCCGGGCGCCGAGAGCTGGTCGTCGTTCGTGGCGCGCGTGGGTGTCACCATCCTCGACCTGGTCGAGCGCCACGCCGGTCAGACCGTGGTCGTGGCGTGCCACGGCGGTGTGATCGACGCCGCCTTCGTCGTGCTGGGCGGGTTGCCGGTGCGCAGGCCCTTCGACACCTTTGTGACCAACACGGCCATCACCGAGTGGGCCGAGGCGCCGTCTGGCCGCTGGGCCTTGCTGCGCTACAACGACGCCGCCCATCTGGCCGGCCTGTCGTGAGCGACGCGGCCATGACCGACGTCGACGCGCTCTTCACGACCGAGGGCGCCGACGTGTTCATGCCTGGCCCGCGCGCCCGAGGGCCATGGGACGCGAATGCGCTGCACGGCGGTCCAGTGGCCGCGTTGCTGACCAGGCTGGTCGAACAGCTTCCCGCCGACGGGCCCATGCAGGTGGCGCGGGTGACGGTCGAGTTGCTGCGCCCCGCGCCGGTGGCGCTCCTGCGAGCCACGTCGAGCGTGCTGCGGCCCGGTCGCAAGCTGCAACTGCTGGGCGCGTCGTTGTGGGCGGGCGAGACCGAGGTGGCCAGGGCGGTGGCCGTGCGCATCCGCTCGCTCGACCTGTCCATCCCCACCCTTCCCGCCGATGCCGCGGGCGAGCCCGCGCCCGCGCTCCCCGCGGTGCAGGCCAAGCAGCGGCGCACGGGGGACTGGGACGCGTTCCACAACGAAGGCGTGGAGATGCGCTTCGTCAAGGGCTACTTCCAAGACAGCGGGCCGGCCACGGTGTGGATGCGACTGTGCCAGCCGGTGGTGGCGGGCGAGGCGCCCACGCAGACCCAGCGGGCCATGGCCGTGGCCGACTTCGGCAACGGGGTCAGCTCCATCATCTCCTGGGACGACCACGTCTTCATCAACCCCGAGCTGACCGTCCATCTGGTTCGGCCGCCGACGGGCGAGTGGGTGTGTCTCGACGCGCACACGTACATCCCGCCGAACTCCGGCGTGGGCCTGGCCGAGAGCGCGTTGTACGACGAGCACGGGCGAATCGGGCGAGCGGTGCAGGCCCTTCTGGTTGACCGCCGCTGAGCATTTCTCCCGTCTGGAGGACATACCCTGCGGTTTGCGCGTGTTCTGTCCTCCAGACGTGTGTGTGTTGGGGAGGGGAGGGCCTGGTGATGGCCAAGCTGTCGGGTCTGGTGTCGTTTCCGAATCCAGTGAACGAGGTGTCGGCGCGGGTCGTGGCCGGCGGCGTGGTGCTCATGGCCTTGGCCGGACTGCTGCTGCGTCAGCCCCTGGTGTTGGTGCCGCTGGCCTACGGGTTCTGGGCCCGGGTGCTGACCGGCCCCAAGCTCAGCCCGCTGGGCCAGTTGGCCACGCGGGTGGTCACCCCGGCCTTGCCTGCCGAGCCCAAGCCGGTGCCCGGTCCGCCCAAGCGATTCGCCCAGGGCATTGGCGCGGCGCTGACCACGGTGGGGCTGGTGTTGGCCTTGGCCGGGGTCGCGGCGGGCGCCTACGTGGTGTTGGGCGTGATGGTCGTGTTCGCCACGCTCGAGTCGGTGTTCGGGCTGTGCGTGGGCTGCAAGGTCTTCGCCCTGTTGATGCGCCTCGGCCTCATCCCTGAAGACGTGTGCGAGGCCTGCAACAACCTGTCACTGCGCTGAGCGGGCCGACTGCGCCGACCGCGCCGCGGCCTCAGCCGCCCGCGGGACCGAGGATCATGCCCGCGCCGGCAGTGGCATCGGTGGCCTCGTCGATGAGGATGAACGAGCCCGTGGCCCGGTTGCGGCGGTAGGGGTCGAACAGCAACGGCGACGTGGTCTTGATCACCACCCGCCCGATCTCGTTCATGGCCAGCGAGTCGGCCGCCACCTCTTCGTGGGTGTTGATGTCGAGCCGGTGCTCGAGTGAACGGATCACGCCCCGCACGGCGCGCGTCGTGTGCTTGATCCCGTACTTGGCCCCGACGGCCATGGGCCGATCGGCGAACCAGCACACCACCGCGTCCACCTCTTGCGACACCGTCGGCTCGTCGCCCACCAGGCAGAGCATGTCGCCCCTGCTGATGTCGATCTCGTCCGTGAGCCGCACGGTGATCGACATAGGCGCAAAGGCTTGGGTCACCGGGCCTTCGAACGTGTCGATGGACAGGATCTGCGAGCGCTGCCCGCCGGGCAGGGCCACCACCTCGTCGCCCGGATGGAGCACCCCGCCCGCGACCTGGCCCGCATACCCGCGGTAGTCGGTGTCGTGGTCGCGAATCACGTACTGCACGGGAAAACGCGATTCAGTGTGGTTGTGGCTCGACGCCACGTCGACATGCTCCAAGTGGTGCAGCAGCGTGGGCCCGTCGTACCAGGGCATGTTGGCCGACGGGTCGACCACGTTGTCGCCGAGCAGCGCGGAGATGGGGATGGGCGTGACCTCGGCGATGTCGAGGCCTTCGGCGAAGGCCAGGAACTCGTCCACGATCTCCTTGAACACCACCTCGTCCCAGCCGACCAGGTCCATCTTGTTGACGGCCAGGACCACGTGCGGGATGCCGAGCAGCGAGGCGATGAAGGCGTGGCGGCGGGACTGCTCCAATACGCCCTTGCGGGCGTCGACCAGAACGACGGCCAAGTCCGCCGTCGACGCGCCCGTCACCATGTTGCGCGTGTACTGAAGATGGCCCGGCGTGTCGGCGATGATGAACTTGCGGCGGGGGGTGGCGAAGTAGCGATAGGCCACGTCGATGGTGATGCCCTGCTCGCGCTCGGCCCGCAGCCCGTCGGTGAGCAGGGCCAGGTTCACGTCCTCGTGGCCGCGGAACTGGGACCACTGCTCGACGGCCGCGAGCTGGTCCTCGAAGATGGCCTTGGAGTCGTGGAGCAGCCGGCCGATGAGGGTCGACTTGCCGTCGTCTACGGAGCCGGCGGTGGCGAATCTGAGGAGTTCCAATAGGGAATTGCCTTTCAGCATCGACGGCGGCCGGCTCTGCCGGTCGGCGGCGATTCGTCATGTCTCGCTTCGCAACCCTGGTTGCGAAGCGACTAGAAGTAGCCCTCGCGCTTGCGGTCTTCCATGGCCGCTTCCGAGAACTTGTCGTCGGCGCGGGTGGCGCCTCGCTCGGTGATGCGGGTGGCGGCCACCTCGGCCAGGATCTCCTCGATGGTGGTGGCGGCCGAGCGCACCGCGCCCGTGCAGCTCATGTCGCCCACCGTGCGGTAGCGCACCTGCTCGACGAAGGTGGGCTCGTCGGCCTGGGCCGGGGTGACGGCGCTCACCGACAGCAGCATGCCGTCGCGCTCGAAGACCTCGCGCTTGTGGGAGAAGTAGATGGACGGGACTTCGAGATCCTCGCGGGCGATGTACTGCCACACGTCCAGCTCGGTCCAGTTGGAGATGGGGAAGGCCCGAATGTGCTCGCCCTTGCGGATGCGCCCGTTGTAGAGCGACCACAGCTCGGGGCGCTGGTTCTTCGGGTCCCACTGGCCGAAGTCGTCTCGGAACGAGAACACCCGCTCCTTGGCCCTGGCCTTCTCCTCGTCCCGACGGGCGCCGCCGAAGCAGGCGTCGAACTGGTGCTCCTCGATGGCCCGCAACAGCGTGGTGGTCTGGAGCCGGTTGCGCGATGCCCGGGGCCCGGTCTCCTCGGCCACCCGGCCCGCGTCGATGTCGTCCTGCACCGACGCGACGATCAGCCGCTCGCCCAACTCGGCCACCCGGCGGTCCCGGAACTCCAACGCCTCAGGGAAGTTGTGGCCGGTGTCGACGTGCATGATCGGGAACGGGAACTTGCCAGGCCGGAAGGCCTTCTCGGCCAGGCGCAGCAGCACGATCGAGTCCTTGCCCCCGCTGAACAGCAGCACGGGCCGCTCGAACTCGGCCGCCACCTCCCGCATGATGAAGATGGCCTCGGCCTCCAAGGAGTCGAGATGGGACAGCTCGTAGGCATGGTCCCTGGTGATCGGGGGCGCAGTCAGCGTCATACGTGGAGTCCACATTCGGTCTTGTCGGTACCGGCCCAGCGGCCCGAACGGGGATGTTGGCCAGGCGCGACCGGCACCGTGCACGGTGCGCACCCGATGGACAGATAGCCCTTGGCCACCAAGGGGTTGACGGGCACGTCGTGGTCGGCCGCGTAGCCGTACACGTCGTCGTCCGTCCATGCGGCCAAGGGGTTCAGCTTCACCAGGCCGCGCCTGTCGCGGCCCACGACCGGCACTTGGACGCGGGTGACGGCGTCGACCCGCTTCAGCGCGGTGATCCAGCCCTGGCGCCCGACGAGGGCGTCGTCCAGGCCCGCCACCTTGGCGGCCTCGCAGCAGTGCTCGGGGTCGAGCTCCTTCCAGTTCTGCTCGTCCTTCTTCACCACGCGCACCTTGATGCCGTACTTGTCCTCCACCGCCCGCAGGGTGTCCCAGGTCTCGGTGAAGTGCAGGCCGGTGTCGATGAAGAACACGTCGATGTTGGGATCGACCTGATGAGCGATGTCGATGAGAACGGCGTCCTGCATGGACGACGCCACCGTCAACGACGACCCGAACTGCTCGACGGCCCAAGCCACCACCTTGGAGACAGGGGCGCGCTCGAACTCCTCGTTGAGGGCGGCCAGGTCGGTGTCGGTGATGGTGCTCACGTGCCCGCGCACTCCCCGACGCCGACCTCGCCGGTGAAGGGCCCCTGCTCGTCGAAGTCGACGTAGTAGTCGGGGCGCTCGTCCGGCGTGGGGAACTCGTCCAAGTCCTTCAGCAGTTCGGCGACGGCCTTGGGGCCTCCGCTGCGATCGAGCCAGGACCGGAACGACTCGCCGCCCGAGCGCTCGTCGGCGAAGCGGCCGATCACCCGCACTGCGGCCTGGCCCGCGGCCTTGGCGGGCAGGCGCATGGCCTTCTCGCCGAACTCGATCTGGGTCTGGCCCACGTAGCCGCCGAGCATGAGCTGATAGCCCGGGGCGGACTGGCCGTGCGCCCGTCGCTCGACACCGAGGAAGCCGAGGTCCGAGATGTGGTGCTGGCCGCACGAGTTGGTGCAGCCCGAGATGTTGATGCGGATGCCGCCCACCTCGGCCAGCCCCGCGTCCTCCAAGGCCTGTCCGATGTCCGAGGCCAGGCCCCGGCTCTGGGTGACGGCCAGGTTGCAGGTGTCCGCGCCCGGGCACGAGACCACGTCCCTGGCCAATTCGGCGCCTGCCTCGGCCATGCCGATGGCCGCCAGGCGGGCGTGCAGTTCGGGAAGCTGGGCCTCGGTCAGGCCGCGGAACACGACGTTCTGCCGGTTGGTGACGCGCACCTCGACGTCGAACTCGCGTTGGATCTGGGCCAGGCCTCGGAATTGGTCCGACGTGACGTCGCCCAGCCTGGCGTAGGCGTAGGCCGACACCGTCCCCTTGGCCACGCCGCGAACCACGTTGGCCGTCTCCCACTTCTGGTACGGCGACTCGCCGTTGAGGCGGAGCTTCACCGGCACGCCGACCGGCGTGGGCGCCACCGCGGTGGACACGCCCGCAGGCGCGTCGCCCACCTCCTGCACGTACGGCGGGATGCCGCCCGGCCACGACGACGAGCCCACGAGGAACCGCCGCTCCTTGAACACCCGCTCGCGCAGCTCGTCCACGCCCATGGTGTCGACCAGCCACTTCATGCGGGCACGCAGCTTGTTGTCGCGGTTGCCGTAGTGGTCGAAGACGCGCAGGACGGCCTCGATGGTTTGGAGCAAGTCCTCGCGGGGCGTGAACTCCTCGAGGGCCTGAGCCGGGTGCGGGTTGGCGCCCAAGCCGCCTGCGAAGAAGACGCGAAAGCCTGGTTCCAGCGTGCCGTCCGGGCGGGGGCGGGCCACCGCCATCACGCCCACGTCGTTGAACATGGCCTGTCCGCAGTCCGTGGTGCAGCCCGAGAAGTTGATCTTGAACTTGCGGGGCATGCGCTGGGCGATGGGGTTGCGTAGGAAGTGCCGGAACGTGGCCTCGGCCCATGGGCTGATGTCGAGCACCTCGAACGGGCAGGCCCCGGCCAGGTGGCAGCCGGTCACGTTGCGCACGGTGTCGCCGCACGCCTCGCGCGTGGTCAGCCCGACCGACGCCATGTCCCGCATGACGGCGGGCACCTGCTCCAACTGCACGAAGTGGAACTGGATGTTCTGGCGGGTGGTGATGTGGCCCCAGCCCCGCGAGTACGTGTCCGCGATGGAGCCCATCGTCTCGAGCTGCTCGGGGGTCAGCGAGCCGTACGGGACCTTGACCCGCAGCATCTGGTTGTGGCCGCCTTGGCGCTGGCCGTACACGCCGTTGTTCAGACGGAAGATGCGGAAGCGGTCCTCGTCCATGTCGCCGCGCAGGTAGGCGTCGAGCATGTGCTCGAACTTCACGATGTCGGCCAGCGCCGCGGGGTCGATCTCGCGGGCGACGGGTTCTTGGGTGACGGGTTCTTGCGTGACGGGTTCTTGCGTGACGGACATGGGCAACCTCCTCAGACGAGGACCAGCGTGAGCCCGCTCGCCACCGGCAGGGCGAACAGGGTGGCACGGACGAGGCCGGCAACAGCGATCAGCGGGTCGAGATGCAAAGGACGGTGCTCCAGGCTCCGGAGGGACGACGACGGGACGGGTGGGTCAGTCGGTCGGGTCAGCGGATGCCGCGACAGATGGTGTCGTGCACCATGTGGGGGGTGGCGCCCATGGCGACCGAGGGCGCGCCGAGGAGGCGTCGCACGTCGGTGGCATTCGGAACCCGTTCCACCGGCCCAGGGTACCGAATGCTGAGTAATCCGATCAAGTTTTCAGATTTTCCCAATTTTGCTGCCCCCGTGGGCGCAGGCCAGGCGTCAGGCCCGGAGGAGCTCGGCCACCAAGAAGGCGAGGTCGAGCGACTGGCGGGCGTTGAGGCGGGGGTCGCACGTCGTCGTATAGCGCACGTGCAACTGGTCCTCGAGGATCTCCTCGGCCCCGCCCAGGCACTCGGTCACATCGTCGCCGGTCAGCTCGATGTGCACGCCGCCCGGCCACACGCCCGCGGCCCGGCACACGGCGAAGAAGCCCTGGATCTCGGCCAGCACGTCGTCGAAGTGGCGGGTCTTGCGCCCGGTGGCGCTGGTGACGGTGTTGCCGTGCATGGGGTCGCAGGCCCACACCACTGGGTGGCCCGCCTCGGTCACGGCGGCGATGACGGGAGGCAGCCCGGCCGCCACCTTGCCCGCGCCCATGCGCGAGATCAGCGTGATGCGGCCCGGCACCCGGTCCGGGTTGAGGGCCTCGCACAGGGCGACGGCCTCGTCGGGGGACGCCGTCGGGCCGAGTTTCACGCCCAGCGGATTGCCGACGCCCGCCAAAAACTGGACGTGGGCCGCGTCCAACTGCCGGGTCCGCTCGCCGATCCACAGCATGTGGGCCGAGCAGTCGTACCAGTCGCCTGTCAGCGAGTCCCGCCGGGTGAGCGACTCCTCGTAGCCCAGCAGCAGGGCCTCGTGCGAGGTGTAGAAGTCGACCTGATGCAAGCGGGCCTCGGCCTGGAGGTCGATGCCGCACGCCTTCATGAAGCGCATGGCCCGCTCGATCTCGGAGGCGATGGCCTCGTACCGCCTGCCCTCGCTGCTCGACGCCACGAACTGCTGGTTCCACACGTGCACCTGCGACAGGTCGGCGAAACCGCCCTTGGTGAAGGCCCGGACCAGGTTCAGGGTCGACGCCGACTGGTGGTAGGCGGCCACCAGCCGGGCCGGGTCGGGGATGCGGGCCTCGGCCGTGGGGGCGTCGTCGTTGACGATGTGGCCCCGGAACGACGGCAGCTCGACGCCGCCGACCAGCTCGGTAGGGGACGACCGGGGCTTGGCGAACTGCCCGGCGATGCGGCCCACCTTGAGCACGGGAACCCCAGCCCCGTAGGTCAGCACCACCGCCATCTGGAGGATGACCTTGAGCTTGTCCCTGATGGCGTCGGCCGAGAACTCGTCGAACGACTCGGCGCAGTCGCCCGCCTGAAGCAGGAACGCCCGGCCCGCGGCCACGTCGGCCAGCGAGGCCTCCAGGTTGCGGGCCTCGCCCGCGAAGACCAGCGGCGGCAGCGCGGCCAACTGCTTGAGCGAGCGTTCGAGGGCGGCGGGGTCGGGCCACTCCGGCTGCTGGGCCACGGGGAAGTCACGCCACGCCGTCGGTGTCCACGCCCCCGGTTTCACGCCGTCAAGGTTGGCACACGGCGGGCTGTTTCCTCGCAGCCGTTGTCGGGGCTCGGTCGGTTGGGCTGACGGTTCCGAGCGGGCGTGGACGCCGTACCCTGGCTCACGATGGTAGTGGTGACGCGCGACGGCGGGCAGTCCGGCCCGGGCTGTGAGTGGCCTTCGGGCGCGGGCGCGGCTTTGTCTGGGGCGGACCCGGCGGGTGGGGCGGGTGCGCCGGGTGCGGCGAGGCATGGCCGGGACACGACGTCGCCGGGGCTGGTGCTGGCCGCCGTGCTGTCGCTGGCCGCGGGCGCCATCCACTTCGCCTTTGCGCCCGAGCACTTCGCCGAGCACGCGTCGCACGGCGCCTTCTTTCTCGGTCTCGGGTTGTTCCAAGTGGGCTGGGCTGTCTGGGCCTTGCTGCGACCCGGCCGGCTCGTCGCCGCCGTGGGCCTCCTGAACCTGGCGGTGGTCGGGGTGTGGCTGGTGTCGCGCACGGCCGGGCTCCCCGGCGAGCCGGTTGAGGCGGTTGGGTTCCCGGACGCGCTGGCGTCGGCTGTGGAGGTGGGTGTGGCCGGGCTCGGGCTGGTGGCGTTGGTCCGGGGCGTGGGCAGGCCCCGCCTGCGGGCGCCGGTCGTCGCCGTGGTGGCCACGGTGGCCACGGCCTTGACCCTGGTGTCTCTCACGCCTGCGGCTGCAGGCGGGCATCACCACCACGAAGCCGCGTCCGCGTCCGCGCCCGTGCCCGCGCACGACGGGGCCGGCCATGTCGCCACCCCCGCGTCCGGTTCCGCGGCGGGCACGAGTCCGTGCGAGCGGGCCGGTCCTCCCGCCTCGCCCGCCCAGGTCACGGACAGCGAGGGACACTTCCACCGGGGCAGCGTCCCGCAGCAGCCCATCGACGCAGGCACCCGGCTGGTCCTCGCTGGCCAGCAGGCCCTGGCCCGGGCCGCCGCAGCCCGGTATCCGACCGTGGCCGACGCCACGCGGTCGGGCTATCGCCTTTCCACCGGCTACACGCCGTGCATCGGCGCCCACTTCACCAACATCGGCCTGGTCGCCAGGTTCGACCCGGCCGCGCCCTCGGAGCTGCTGTTCGACGGGACGACGCCGTCGGCCAAGCTGGTGGGGCTGAGCTATCTCGTGTACCACCCCGGCGGTGCGCCCGTGGGCTTCGCGGGCCCCAACGACGTCTGGCACCAGCACAACGCCAATGGCGGGCTGTGCTTCAGCGCCGACGGTGTCGTCATCGCGGGCGAGCAAGCGAGCGCGCGGGAGTGTGCCGCGCTGGGCGGGGCCAAGCGCGAGCTGACTGACGTATGGATGCTGCACGACTGGGTCGTGCCCGGTTGGGAGTGCTCCTGGGGCGTGTTCGCCCCCGAGTGCCCGGAGCTGGGCGGCCGGGTAGGCCGGTCAGCCTGGGACTGACCGGGCCGGCGTCGAGCCTGCCGACCCGGCGGCCGTGCGCGTCCGGGTGACGCGGCGGTCGCCGGCAACCGCCGCGTCCTCCGAGACTGACGTGAGGGCGCGTGAGGGCGAACTGGCACCAGGCCAGTGGTCGTGGTCTATGTATGGGCTGGCTGCGTGCCAGCGAAGGAAGGCCAGCCGCCGGGCCAGGTCGGCGTCGCTGGCGACGTAGGCGGACAGGTCCGCCGGGTCGAGGTCGTGGATACGGGCGCGGTCGACCTCGACCGGGTCCAGGCCGAAGAAGCGGGCCATCGTCTTGAGCGAGCAGCTCAACAGCAGCGCCCGCCCGATGTCACGGAACAACTGGTACGCGTCGAGATGGGTATGGGAGCCCCAACGGGCCCGATAGGCGCCGGCGTGGCCCGCGAGCGGCCGGCGGATGTGGATGGCGTGGTCGAGCCGAAGCTCGAGGCCGAGGCGCAGGCCCGCGGTGCCCGCCCGGTCGGCGATAAAGGGCAGGTCGAACCCGGCGCCGTGCCACGTGACCACGACGCCGGGGGTCAACCCGGCCAAGACCTCGTCGAGCGCGACGAGCAAACCGTCCTCGGCACCGGTGAGAACCACTGCGCCCGAAGCCGTGCTCACTGCGGCAGCCACGATCCCGCCCTCACGAGGGTCGAGGCCGTCGCACGACGTGTCCGTCTCTATGTCGAGGCCATACAGGGGAAGCGAAGGGCCCACCGCCGAGGAGGGTACGCCGAGGGTGTAACAAGAACGCGGACCGAGTGGGCCAGCGCCCCGTTCGCGCGCAGGCGCACCCGATCGGCCTCCGCTTCTGGGCACCAAAACTTCGCTCAGGGGCAAGAAAAGGTGCCCAGAACGGGGGAGGCGGGGGAAGCCGGGGGCGCAAACCCGGCCGGGGGGGTTAGAAGTCGAGGGCGCTGAGTTCGGGGACGGTGTGGACGGCCCGGGCCACGGCCTGGCGCCAGCGGTCCCGGTCGGGGCGGCCGGCAGGCTCGATCACGGCCCGGGGCTTCCACGACGCCGCGATCTCGGCCTCGTCGGACCACACGCCCACGGCCATCCCGGCCAGATAGGCGGCGCCCAGCGTGGTGGCCTCCAACACGGGCGAGACCTCGACGGGCCTGCCCGCGGCGTCGGCCAAGGCTTGGAGGAACACGCCGTTGGCCGTCATGCCGCCGTCGACCCGCAGGGCCGCGATCTGCACCGAGCCGTCGGCCTCGGCCGCCTCGACCAGGTCGGCGCCCCGATGGGCCACCCCTTCCAGCACGGCCCGCACGACCTCGGCCCGGCCCGTGCCCCGGGTGAGTCCGAGCAGGGTCCCGCGGGCCCCGAAGTCCCACGCGGGCGTGCCCATGCCGAGCAGGGCGGGCACGAACCAGACGTCGCCCGTGCCCGCAGGCCCGCACTGGGCGGCCAATGACTCGGACTCGGCCGCCGATGCGATCAGGCCCATGTCGTCGCGCAGCCACTCGACACACGTGCCCGCCGACAACATCACCGCCTCGATCCCCCACATGTCCACGCCGCCCTTGCGCCAGGCCACGATGGGGAAGCACCCGCCCGGTCCACGCGTGTCGAACGCGGGCCGCTCGGGACCGACGCACAGGTCGAGCATCCCACCGGTGCCGAAGGTGATCTTGGCCAGTCCGGGCTGGGTGCAGCCTTGCCCGACCAGCGAGGCCTGCTGGTCGCCCGCCATGCCCGCGATGAGCGGCGCGCCGGGGAGGGCGGAGGCCGAGCCCACCACGCCGGTGGAGTCGACGATGCGGGGCAGCACGTCCGCAGGGATGCGCAGCGCCTCCAGGATGTGGGCGGCCCAGCCCGACGCGTCGCCGTGGACCAGGCCGGTGACGGCCGCGTTGGTGGCGTCGGTGACGTGCACGGACCCGCCGGACAGCACCCATGCGACCCACGTGTCCACCGTGCCGAAGCACAGGTCCTGCTCGCGGTTCGGGTCGTAGATGTCGAGCAGGGCGGCCAGCTTGGTGGCCGACGCGTTGGGCGCCAGCCGGATGCCCTGGGCCTGGAGCATGAGGCACATGCCCACCGTGCGCAGGTCCTGCCACCCGATGCCGGGAGCGATGGGCGTGCCGGTGGCCCGGTCCCACACCAGCGTCGAGGCCCGCTGGTTGGCGATGCCCACGGCCTGCACCGGGCCCCCCTCGGCCAGCGCCGCGCCGGCCACGTCGAGCACGGCGGACGCCATCTGGGCACCGTCGAACTCCACGAAGTTGGGCGCAGGCGACGAGGGCAGCACCTGGCGGTAGTGGACGTGCTCGACAGTGGCGTCCGGCCTGACCACCGCGGCCCGCACGCCGCTGGTCCCGACGTCGACGACGAGGATGCTCACGCCGACTGCCGGATGGCGACGTACCCGCCCAGCACCCCGAAGGACACGACGATGGTGCCGAGCAGCAGCAACTGGATCACCAGCGAAACCGATATGGGGTCGCCGGACACCGCATGGCGCACCAATGAATAGAGGGCGAGCCCGACAAAGGCCAGCGCGGTGGCCGCCGCCGCGTGGGCCAGGCCTGCCCGCGGCCTGCGCCTGCCGGCCAGGTGCCCGCCCAGCGCAGCCCCAGCGAAGACGGCCAGTGGCACCACGACCCACAGGTTGGACTCCTGGCCGTCCATGTCGCCGCCTCGCAGGATGCGCACGAACAACGAGGGCGGGATGGCCACGGCCAGGGCCAGGCCCGCGCCCGCCAGCACCGTGGGCCAGTGCAGCCGCCGTGTTCCCCCGGCCCCGCCCGAACCCTCGGCAGTCGAACCCGCCCCGCCCGCCGGCTCCTCGCTCACGGCCACGGGACCGGGCCGAAGGGCGAGGGCAGCCCGAGCTTGCCCGGGTTCAGCACCCCGGCGGGGTCGAGGGCGTGCTTCAACCCGACCAGCACGTCGAACCCGTCGCCCAGCGCGGCCTGCATGAACCGGCCTCGGTTCAGGCCGATCCCGTGGTGGTGGCTCAGCGCCCCGCCCGCATCGAGCGTGACTCGAGTGACCGCGTCCCACACGTCTCGGTAGAAGGCATCGCCGTCCTCGCGCTGGCCCGCGAACGTGAAGTACAGGCAGGCCCCGTCCGTGTACGCGTGGGACTGATGGGCCGACACGACCCATGCGCCGTCCACCGCCTTGACCGCCTCGATGGCGCCTGCGTAGATGCGCGGCAGCGCCGACCACGAGGCCGCGATCTCGCACGTGTCGACCACGATGCCCTGGGTGATGGCCGTCTCCAGGCCCGACACGTCGTTGCGATGCGACAGCCATCTGTCGACCAGGCCGTCGTCCTCGCGATGACCGGCCCTGCACTCCTCGGCCACCACGGCCAGCGTGGCCTCCACGATGGACGGGTCGCCCTCGTCCAGCACGATCAGGGCGTGGACGTCGTCCAGGTCGAAGTTCCGCTTCGACTCCCTGTCGTCATAGAGGCGGAGCACGGCGGGCGTGGCCCCTCTGCGCAGGACTCGACGACATGCGTCCAAACCGGCCTCGAACGAGGGGAACGACCACGCCCCCCGCTGTTCGGCCGCGGGCGCGGGATGCACCCGCAGCCGGGCCTCGGTGATGACGCCCAACGTGCCCTCGCTGCCGACGAAGAGCTGGAGAAGGTCCGGCCCTGACGCGGCTCGCGGCGCCCTCCCGCCCAACCGCACCAGGCGGCCGTCGGCGAGGGCCACCTCCATGCCGACCACCATGTCCTCGATCTTCCCGTAGCGCGTGGAGAACTGCCCGGCCGACCGGCAGGCCAGCCACCCGCCGACCGTGGAAAGGGCCATGGACTGCGGCCAGTGCCCAAGGGTGACGCCGTGGTCGGCCCGCAGCGAGTCCTCGAGCACGTCGCCGAACATGCCCGCCCGCACATCGAGCAGCAGCGACTCGTCGTCCACCCCGACGATCCCGTCCAGCCCGCACAGGTCCAGGGCCACGCCGCCGAAAGCGGGCACCGAGCCGCCGCACACGCCGCTGCGGCCCGCCATGGCCGTGACCGGCACGCGCGCCTCCGAGCACACGCGCAGCACGGCGGCCACTTCGCCGGCCGCCTCGGGCTTGGCCACCAGCGCGGGAAGGGCGGGGACCTCGCCGCCCGCGGCCCACGTCATGGCCAGCGGCCACCAGTCCCGCCCGTGCTCGGCGTCGCCCTCGGCCACCGCCGCGCACGCCGAGCGCAGCCGGTCGTCGAACCCGTCGGGCATGACCACGGCCGCTGATCCGAAGCGTCCGCGCACCGAATCGGGCAGGCCGATGGGCGGGGTCGGCTGGCCCCTCATGCCCGCGCCCCGACCGGCGGCAGGCCGGACGCGGCCCGCTCCCGCTCGGCCAATGCCGTGAATGCCGCCACCTGCCTGGCCTGTTCGGCCTCGTCCCATCCGAGTTCGGCCCCGACCAACGCGGCCACGGACGGAGCGGCGGCCACCGCCGCGTCCCGCGCCAACAGCAGCGCCCGCGTGCGCCGGGACAACACGTCCTCCAGGGTGTGGGCCATCTCATAGCGGGCCGCGTACACGGCCTCGGCCTTCATGTACGGGAGCCCTTCCAGGAGCGGCGCCCCCAGGTCCGGCGACCCGGCGACCATGGCCTCGATCACCCGCGACTCGCCGCCGAACCGGGACCGCAGGTGCTCGTCGGTCACCCGGTCGCACCCGTCGGCGCCACGAAGGCGAAGCCGCTTGGTGGGGGAGCGGCGGATGGCGCTGGGCCCACGGCCGACCCCCTTGAGCACCTCGTCGACCGTGTCCGCCGCCATCTTGCGATAGGTGGTGAGCTTGCCGCCGGTCACGCTGACCACGCCGCTATCCGACGTGGACACCGCGTGCCTGCGAGACAGGTCGGCGGTGCGCTCGGAGGAGGCGCCCGCGACCAGGGGGCGCAGCCCGGCCCATGTGCCCAACACGTCCGCCTCGGTGATGGGCTCGGAGACAGACGCGTTGACCGCGCCCAGGATGTAGGCCACGTCGTCGCCCGTGCACTCGGGCTGGTCGAGCGAGCCCTGATAGTCGGTGTCGGTGGTGCCCAGGTAGACCCGGTCGCCCCACGGCACCACGAAGATCGAGCGCCGGTCCTTGGGCACCGGCAGCACGGCGGCGATGTCGCAGCGCACCTTGTCCCATGCGACCGTGAGGTGCACGCCCTTGGCGGGCCGCAAGGTGTGCGGATGGGTGCCCTGGTCCAAGGCCCGCACGTCGTCCGACCACACGCCCGCCGCATTCACCACCACCGACGCCCGCACCTCGGTCCCGTCGGCCAGCCGGGCCCCTCGCACCTTGCCGCCGGCCTCCCCCTCGCCACCCTCGCCCTCGCCCTTCAGCAACCCCACGACGGGCGAGTAGTTGGCGGCCACCGCCCCGTGGTCGAGCACCGCGGTGCGCAGGATGGCAAGGGTCAACCGGGCGTCGTCGGCCCGGGCGTCGTAATAGAGGAAACCGGCGACCAGCTTGTCCTTGCGCAGGGTGGGCATGTGGGCCACGGCCTCGTCGATCGAGATGCGCTTGTGGCGCTTGCCGATGCGCAGGCCGCCGGTGAGGTCGTACAGCCACAGGGCCGTCGAGTAGGCCTTGGCCATCGTCTTGTTGACGGCCCTGTCCTTGCCGAACAGCGGGATGAGGAAGGGGAGCACCTGCACCAGATGCGGTGCGTTGTCGAGCAGGCGTTGGCGCTCGGCCAGGTTCTCGTAGACCAGAGCGAACTCCTTCTGCTGGAGATAGCGCAGGCCGCCGTGCACCAGCTTGGAGGACTTGGACGACGTGCCGGAGGCGAAGTCGGCCCGCTCGACCAGCGCGGTGCGCAGGCCGCGCGCGGCGGCGTCGAGGGCCACGCCCGCGCCGGTGATGCCGCCGCCGATGACGAGCACGTCGAACTCCTCGTCGGCCAGGCGGGCCAGGGCCGCGGCCCGGTCGAAGGCGGCCGCGGTCACAACGGGTCGTCCAGTTCGGCGTAGGGCGTGCGGAACCCGTCGTGCAGCAGCCTGCGGGCCGGCCCCCAGTCCTTCACCAGGATGGACACGCCGAGCACCAGATACGTGATCGACACCACGACCCGCTCGATGCCGTGCAGGTGCTCGGGCACCACCGCCCCGATGAGGAACTGGGCCCAGAACAACCCGAACAGCATGAGCGCCTCGCGGTTGGACATGGACAGGTTGATGAGGATGGCCACCGCGAAGACGGACTGGGCCGCGGTCAACAACAACTCCTCGCGCTGCTGGGCGATGATGGGCAGCCCGTGCAGCGAGCCCGACGACAGGGCGAAGGCGATGGGCAGGGTGCCGACCAGCAGCGTCCACTGGTTGACCTTGGACGACACCAGCGTGCCCAGCCCGGCGTTGGTGTTGAGGCGCCACGCGAACAGCCCGGCCACGAGCAGCTCCGGCGACTCCGACGCCAAGGGCGCGAGCCACTGCACCAACAAGAACTCGGATATGTGGAACATCTTGCCCGTGTTGACCAAGGCCTCGGCGAAGTGCTCGGCGCACAGCAGGATGACCCCCGCGGCGACCACGAACAACAGCACCACCGCCGCTCTTCGCCTGTTCACCCGCAGCGTGGCCAGCAGCGTGGCCGGGCCCACCAGATGGGGCTCTTCGGCAGGCGCCCGCGAGATGCGGATGGTGTAGGCCACGAAGATGGTGACGAGCACGGCCGCGTCGAACAGGGTGATGGAGCCCTTGAGCGGCAGCGTGAGTGAATAGGCGGTGGCCAGGACGAGGTAGGAGAGCTCCACCGAATGCGACCGCTCCAGCTCGATGCCCCTGTGCGCGGTGCCCTGCTTGCGAAAGCGCCACCACGCGATGAATGCGACCATGCTCCAGCCCACGCCGATCAGCAGTCGGTTGGCGCCCGTCATGTTGGCCAGGGCCAGCGAGCATGGGGCCTCGACCTTGGCCGCGATGTCGGCCGCCGACCGGCACGCGGGCCCGAAGCGCTCCACCGCGTTGCCGCCCTTGCGGGCGAAGACAAGGTCGACCGCGTACTCGGGCAGCACGGCGATGAAGGCCAGCACGGCGATGGCCAGGCCCGCCGAGATGTCGAGCTGGGCCACCTCTGCGGCCCACGACAGCAAGAAGGCAGAGCCCACGATGGCCAGGCCGAACAAGAGCGCGTCGGCCGGATCGCTCACGTGCGAGCCGGTCACGCGCAGGAAGATCCCAGGCACGGTGGCGGCCACGGCGACAGCCATGGAAACGGCGTTGCGCCCGTGGTGGCGAGCGCCCGCGGCGAGGTCTTGGCCGGTGGTCGTCATCGTCGGGGCATCCTAGAAGGGCGGTGTAACAGCAACGCCGGCGCTCCGACGGCTTATCAACAATCGTTGTTGATTAGCAGCACGTGCGTGCTAGGGTCGCTCTCGCCGTGAAGACCCCCGCCGAGCTGACCGAGCTGTTCCGCACCCGAGGCTTCAAGGTCACCCCGCAGCGCCAGATGCTGTTCCGGCTGCTCCACGGCAATGACGTGCACCCCACGGCCGAGTCGCTCTATGCCGCGGCCAGCGCGGAGATGCCCACCATCTCGTTGCGCACCGTGTACCAGACGTTGAGCGACCTGGAGTCGATGGGTGAGATCCAGCAGCTCGACATGGGCACTGGGTCGAGCCGCTTCGACCCCAACACCGACGTACATCACCACTTGGTGTGCGAGCGGTGCGGCAAGGTCCGCGACCTGTACGCCGACTTCGCCATCTCGGTGCCGCGGGGCCGGGCCCAGGGATTCACCGTGAAGAACGCCGAGGTCGTGTTCCGCGGCCTCTGTGACACCTGCAAGCAAGGAGACGAACACCATGGCTGAACTGAAAGGCACCAAGACCGAGGACAACTTGAAGGAGGCGTTCGCGGGCGAGTCGCAGGCCAACCGGCGCTACCTCTACTTCGCCCAGAAGGCGGACGTGGAGGGCTACCCCGACGTGGCCGCGCTGTTCCGCTCGGTGGCCGAGGGCGAGACGGGCCATGCCTTCGGGCACTTCGACTACCTGGCCGAGGTGGGCGACCCGGTGACCGGCGTCCCCGTCGGGCCCACCGAGGACAACCTCAAGTCGGCCATCGAGGGCGAGACCTACGAGTACACCGAGATGTACCCGGGCTTCGCCCGCACGGCGCGCGACGAGAGCTTCGACCAGGTCGCCGAGTGGTTCGAGACCCTGGCCCGGGCCGAGAAGAGCCACGCGGGCCGCTTCACGCAGGGCCTCGAGTCCATCAGCTAAGTCCCCCGATATCCGGCGTCTGGAGGACATGGTGGCCGCGCGCCACCGCCACCATGTCCTCCAGTGCGCGCAAGGAGCGCATGTGACCACGACGTACGACCACCGCCATCCCGCGTACTACGACGAGGCCGACCTGCGGGGCGAGCTCAACCGGGTCTTCGACCTGTGCCACGGGTGTCGCATGTGCTTCAACCTGTGCCCGTCGTTCCCGACCCTGTTCGACTACGCCGACTCCTACGACGGCGACGTCCACCAGATGACGACGGCCGAGCAGGACCACGTGGTGGACGAGTGCTACCAGTGCAAGATCTGTTATGTGAAGTGCCCGTACATCCCGCCTCACGAGTGGGAGCTGGACTTCCCCCGGATGATCATGCGGGCCGAGGCCGTGCGGATGAAGAAGGGCGACGACACCGTGGCCCAGAAGGCGGCCAAGCATGCGCTGGGCAGGCCGGACCTGTTGGGCCGCCTGGCCACTGGCCCCCAAAGCGTCGTGGTGAACAAGTCGCTCGACGTGAAGCCGGTGCGCAGACTGGTCGAGAAGGCGGCCGGCATCGCGTCCGAGCGGGTCCTGCCGCCGTACGCCAGACAGCGCTTCACCACCTGGTTCAAGAAGCGCAAGGCGTCGTCGTCCGACAGCACGCAACGCGCCGAGCGCACTCAAGCCCGGGCCGCCGTCTTCCCCACCTGCTTCGTGGAGTACATGCAGCCTGACATCGGCCAGGACCTGGTCAAGGTCTACGAGCGCAACGGCGTTGCATGCAGCCTGGCCTCGACCACCACGTGCTGCGCGGCGCCGCTGCTGCACGCAGGCGACGTCGACGGCTTCTTGAAGGTGGCCGAGAAGAACGTGAAGGCGTTGGCCGAGGACGTGCGCGCGGGCAGGGACGTCGTCGTGCCCCAGCCCACGTGCGGCTACGTGCTGAAGAAGGACTACGTGCAGTACGTGGGTGGTGACGACGCCGAGCTGGTGGCCAGGCACACGTACGACGCGGCCGAGTACCTGATGAAGCTGCACAAGGACGCCGACACCACGTTCGACACCGACTTCGCGGGCGATGTCCCCGAGGCCGTCACCTACCACGTGCCCTGCCACCTCCAGGCCCAGAACATCGGGCTCAAGAGCAGGGACCTGATGAAGCTCACCGGCACCAAGATCACGTTGGTCAACAAGTGCTCGGGGATCGACGGCACCTGGGGCTACCGGGCCGAGAACTACGAGCTGGCCCGCAAGGTGGCCCAGCCCCTGGCCCAGGCCGTGGAGGCGGCGGGCAACGACGTGGTGACGGGGGACTGCCACTTGGCCAACGGGGCCATCGTGCAGGAGACGGGCAAGCGCCCCGTCCACCCGATCCAGTTCGTGGCCCGGGCCTACGGCATTGCCGAGGAAGGGGAGGGGAGCGGATGGGGCAGAAGCTGAGTCTCGGCGACATCGCCGACCTGCGCGCCTATGAGCGCGAGCGCGACGAGTTCCGTGACCGCATCATCGCCTTGAAGCGCGTGCGACGGGTTGGCATCGGACCGCTCGTCACCTTGCTGTTCGAGAACCGCGACACCATCCGGTTCCAGGTGCAGGAGATGGCCAGGGCCGAGCGCATGCTGTCCGACGACCAGATCCAGACCGAGTTGGACGTCTACAACCCGCTGATCCCTGATGTGGGCGAGCTGTCGGCGACCTTGTTCGTCGAGCTGACGTCCAAGGAGCAGTTGGTCGAGTGGCTGCCCAAGCTGGTCGGGGTCGAGCGGTCGGTGGAGCTGATCATCGGCCGCGAGGTGGTGCGCTGCGAGGTGGAAGAGGCCCACGCCGACCAGTTGACCCGCCAGGACGTGACCGCCTCCGTGCACTACGTGCGGTTCCGGCTGAGCCCCGAGCAGGTCGGCCGCTTCGCATCCGAGCCGGTGGTGCTGGCTGTGAATCATCCGAACTATGCCGAGGGCACCCATCTCTCGGACGACACCAAGCGCGCCCTGCTGGAGGATCTCCGGGGCTAGGTTCGCCTGCATGCATCGACGGGCGCAGACTTCCATCGGGGCTGCGGCCCTGGCCGTGTTCGTCCTGGCCGCGGGCGCGTGCGGCGGGAGCGACAAGAGCGGTAGCGGCGACAAGGCCACCACCACCTCGACCACCGCCTCGACCTCGACCACGTCGACCACCGTGTTGCTGACGACCGACTCGAAGGTGGCCGCCGCATTGGACGGCACCATCCTGACCGCGGCCGAGGTCCAGTCCGCCCTGGCGTTGCCGGCCCCGCCCCAGCCCTTCACCGGGACGGGTGCAGCGCCGCCGCCGCCCCAAGGCCCGCTGTCGCTCGACGGCGTGGCCAAGGTCTTCCCCGACCCCGCGTACAAGGGCTTGTTGGAGCAGGGGGAGGCGTCCGTGGGGGCCAACAAGACGTATGCCGCGGCCATCGGCGCGGGGGCCGTGATCAACGTGCTGGCCGTGAAGTTCAAGGACGCCACGACGGGCGGCACCTTCGTCCAGTCGGCCACCCAGGTGGCCACCACCTTCGGCGGGGCCAAGACCAACGCCCACCCCGAGGTGAAGATCGGCGTCGTCCCCGCGGCGGTCCTGGTCGTGCCGCCCGCGCCAGGTGCTCAGGCCGAGACCGTGGTGATCGCCACCCTCTATCAGGACGGCGTCTACTACCAAGTGTCGTCATCGGCGGCGCCTGGCAGCGTCAAAGATGAGGTGGTCCTGAAGCTGCTGGCGGCCCAGGACGCCAAGTACCAGCGCACCAAGGCCTCGATCCCGGCTTCGTAGCCCGGGCCAGGCCGAGTGCGGCCCCCTCAAGTTGTTGGCCTAATTGTCCGATTACCCGGCTGAGTGGCAGGGTACGGAGCGAACGCCAACCTTTACCGTCAGAGGAAGTGGTCTTCTTGAACCTGTCCTGGCGGCAGCGTGCGGGCTGCCGGGGAGTGGACCCGGATGTCTTCTATCCCACCTCCGACGAGGAGGCTGCGGCCGCGAAGTCGATCTGCGCCCAGTGCCCTGTCCTGCAGCCCTGCCTGGAGTACGCATTGGCCAACCGCGAGCGCGACGGCGTGTGGGGTGGCGCCACCGAGCGCGAGCGCAGGCGCATGGTGCGCCAGCGCCGCAAGTCGGCCTAGAACCGACCCTCGTCGCCGGCGGGGCCCTCGCCGTTTTTGCATTTGGGCGTGGTTGTGTCGGCAAACCCACCCCAAGTACGCCCAAATCCGGGGCACGGCGGCCGGCGGGATGGGGGACGGCGGGCGGTAGCCTCCGGCCCCATGGACTTCGAGTTCTCCGAGGAGCTGCGCGAGCTCCAGTCGACGTGTCGACGCATCGCCCAGGACAAGGTCAAGCCCCGCGCCCGGGACATCGACGACACGGGGGAATACCCCCAGGACATCTTCGAGGTCTTCCGCGACGCGGGGCTGCTGGGCCTGTGCATCCCCGAGGAGTACGGCGGGTCCGGGGCCGGGATCCTGGGCCTCACCATCGCCATCGAGGAGGTGGCCAAGTACTCGAACACTGCCGCGCTCATGCTGCTGCTCACCCGCCTTCCCACCGGACCGGTGATGATCGCCGGGTCCGAGGACCAGAAGCAGAAGTACCTGCCGGGCATCGCCTCGGGCGAGCAGCGCTGCGGGTTCGGCCTGTCCGAGCCCCAGGCCGGGTCGGACGTGATGGGGATGCGGACTCGGGCCGTGCCCGCCGACGACGGCTCGGGCGACTGGGTGCTCAACGGGGTCAAGTGCTGGATGTCGGGCGTGGTCCAGGCCGACTGGTACACCGTCTTCGCCAAGACGTCGACCGACGTCACCGAACGGCGGCACGACTCGATCTCGTGCTTCGTCGTGGAGCGGTCGTGGGAGGGCGTGTCGGTCGGCTCGACGGACCGCAAGATGGGTGTGCGCGGGGTGGACACGGGCGAGCTGCTGCTGTCCGACGTGCGGGTGCCCGCGGCCAACGTGATCGGCGAGGTGGGCGGCTTTCGACTGGCCATGCTCGGCCTCAACTCGATGCGGCCCATCGTGGCCGCCCGCGGCATCGGCCTGGCCGAGGGGGCGTTGATGTACGCCACCGAGTACGCCCAGGAGCGGACCATGTTCGGCAAGGTGGAGGCCGACTTCCAAGGGGTTCAGTGGGAGATCGCCAAGCTGGCCACGGAGATCGAGGCGGCCCGCCTGCTCACCTACCGGGCCGCATGGATGGCCGACCGGGGCGAGTTCACCAAGGAGTGGGTGCCCTACCTGTCGATGGCCAAGTACTACGCAACCGAGTTGGCCGTGCGGGCCTCGGGCATGGCCGTGCAACTGCTGGGCGCGGCGGGCTATATGAAGGACCACCTCACTGAGCTGTACTACCGCGACGCCCGCCAGCTCACCATCGTGGAGGGCACCTCGCAGGTGCAGTTGGGTCTCATCGCCCGGGGCGTCCTGGACCGAGACCTCTGGTGGGATTGACGCCGCCCGACGTGCCGTCCTCGTCGCTGGCGGACCTGGGGGGCTGGCCGTTCGTCATCGGCAGGCTGATGAGGAACGAGTCGCTTTCGGCCGACCAGGCCGCGGCCGCATTGGACGACATCTTGGAGGGCAACGCTACGTCGGCCCAGATCGCGGCCTTCGCCGTGGGCCTGCGCATGAAGGGCGAGACGGTGGAGGAGATGACCGGGCTGGTGCGGGCCATGCTCGACCACGCCGAGCCGGTCGACCTGCCCGCGGGCGTCGAGGTCATCGACACGTGCGGGACGGGTGGGGACCGCAGCCATTCCATCAACGTGTCGACCATCGCCGCCTTCGTGGCCGCGGGCGCGGGGGCCCGCGTGTGCAAGCACGGCAACCGGGCCGCGTCCTCGGCCGCAGGCTCGGCCGACGTGCTCGAGGCCTTGGGCGTGGTCATCGACCTCGGGCCTGCGGGCGTGGCCCGCTGCATCGTGGAGGCGGGCATGGGCTTTTGCTTCGCGCCCCGCTACCACGCGGCATCGCGCCACGCGGTCCCGACGCGCCGCGAGTTGGGGGTGCCCACCGTGTTCAACTTCTTGGGGCCGTTGGCCAACCCGGCCCGCCCCCGTCGCCAGGTCGTCGGCGTGTCCGACGGGGCCATGGCTGAAAAAGTGCTCGGGGTGCTCCAGGCCAACGGGGCGACCACGGCCATGGTCGTCTACGGCCACGACGGCCTGGACGAGCTGACCACCACGGACTCGTCCACCGTGCTGGCGTTGGCCGACGGCTCAGTGCGCACGTTCGTGGTCGACCCCGTGGAGATGGGCTTGGCCCTGACCCCGCTCGACGCCCTGCGGGGCGGCGACCCGACGACCAACGCGGGCCTGGCCCGACGGGTGCTGGAAGGCGAGCCCGGCCCGCACCGCGACATCGTCCTGCTGAACGCGGCCGCGGCCGTCGTGGTCGCGGGCCTGGCCGATGACTTGGTCGACGGGCTCCTCGTGGCCGCCCGCTCCGTCGACTCGGGCCGGGCGGGCGAGGTGCTGGATCGACTGGTCGAGGTGTCCAAGGCGGCCAAGGTGTCGGAGGACGCCGGGCGCGGGTAGGAGGGCGACCATGCCGACGCCCGCCCGTTCTGCCCGTGCCGCTCACGCTCTCGCCGCCGGCCTGCTGGCGCTCGGCGTGCTGGCGGGCGCGTGCAGCAGCGACGCGGGCAAGGGCGACACCAAGCCGCAGAACAACACCGACAACCCGTCCCAAGGGGGCACGCCCGGTGCCTCGGTGGGCGGCGGCAACGCCCCGCAAGGCCAGGGCACCGGGACCGGTCGGGCCACGCCGTAGCCGTGCCCGGCGGGGGCGGCGGGAGGCAGCGCGGCGCTCAGCCCGCGCCCAGGTCCCACATGGCTTCGAGGTCGTGTCGGCTGTAGGCCTTGAACGCAACCAGGGTCCGGGTGGCCAGGATGCCGGCCAGGCCCGCGATGCGGCGGGTCACCACCTCGGCCAGGTCGTCATGCTGGCGGACCCGCACGATGGCCACGATGTCGGCGTCTTGTCCCGCCACCGAGTACACCTCGGCCACACCCTCGACGTCGGTCAACTCGGCGGCCAGGTCGGCGATGCGGGCAGGCTCGGCGTCGATCAGCACGAAGGCGTGGAGCATGGCCGGCACCGTAGCGCCGGGGCCCCGGCCCGACCGCAGCTCGGCCTATTGATCTTGTAGCCCGATACACCCATGCGCAGGTTGCTCATTGCCCGCGCCGCCCAAGCGGGGTTAGGTCATGGGCATGTCCGACAACCAGGCCGTGATCCGACGCATGTTCGAGGACGTGATCAACGAGGGCAGGCTGGAGCTGGTCGACGTGCTGTTCGACCCCGCCTTCACCAGCGAGACTCCGCAAGGCATCCTCGACCGCGACGCCTTCCGTCAATACGTGAAGGACTGGCGGGTGGGCTTCTCCGACGTCCATTGCCACGTGGGCGACTTCGTGGAGGAGGGCGACAGCATCGCCTGGTCGGTTCGGGCCAAGGGCACGCACGACGGCGAGTTCATGGGCATCCCGGCGACGGGTCGCACGGTCGAGTTCGACAGCCTCAACATCGCGGTCATGCGCAACGGCCGGGGCTACCGCCACAAGGTCGTCATGGACACCGGCGCCATGCTGGCCCAGCTCGGGCTGGTGCCCGATCAGGGACGGGGCGAGGGACAGGAGGCATAGCCATGGCCGTCATCGCCCACGTGGTCTTGCGGGGTGTCACCAAAGCGCAGTACGACGCGGTCAGGGAGGCGACGGGCTGGCTGGAGGACACGCCCACCGGCGGGCTCGCGCACCTCACGTGGTGGGAGGGCGAGGACTGCCACAGTTGCGACGCCTGGGAGAGCGAGGACGCCTTCGCCGCCTTCGGCGAGACCCGCCTGGGCCCGGCTATCGGAAAGGTCGGCGTCGAGGCCGAGCCCGAGGTGACCTTTCATCCCGCTCACGAGGTGTTCGTGCCGCAGGTGCTGACCATCACCTGACCGGCCTGCGGCTTTGACTGACTGCTGGGCAACGAAAAGGAGCACGACATGGCACTCGAGACGGTGGCGCGCAAGGTTGACGAGACCCCAGCCTTTTGGCTGTTGGGCGGTCTGTACGAGGTGGTTCTGTCCGGGGCGGAGTCGGGTGGGGTGGCGACCGTGATGCGCATCACCGCCCCTGCGGGCGGGGGTGCCCCGCCCCACACCCATCCGGGCGACGAGGCGCTCTACGTGGTGGCGGGCGAGCTCATCGTCCACATCGGTGACGAGCAGGTCGCGGCCGGACCGGGCGCGTCGTTCTTCTTCCCTGCGGGGACGAGGGAGTGGTGGGAGGCCCAGACGACGACGACGACGACGGTGCTGGCCACCTACATGCCGGGCGGCGTCGACAAGTTCTTCGCCGAAGTGGGCGAGCGGGCCCTGACCCGCGACCTGCCTCCCGAAGGCGGCCCCCCGCCCGACATCGCCCGCATCGTCTCGGTGGCGGCCCAGTACGGCATGGACATCGAGGCCCCCGCCCACTAGCAGCGAGCGGCAACCACACCCGCGCTCAGCCCGCTGACCGGCCCTGTCTGCCGGGCTCAAACCTGGGCAGCCGAGGCAGCGTGGAGGAAAGCTCGCCGTCGCAGCGGACGAGCCGGACACGCGCCGCCTTGGCGTCCAGCCAGGCCGCGACCACGGCCACCTCGTCGGCTTGGTCGCGGGCCAGCGGCGGCTCGATCCAGGGCGCACGCGCATCCTGCGCGCCCGCGTCTGCGTCCGCGCCCGCGTCGATGTCGGCGGCCAACGGCACCTGGCCGTCGTCCGCCCACGCCGCGACCAGCCGGCCGCGATCGAGCACGGCCCCACCTTCGCCGGGCACCTCGACCAGCACCCGCCCGGCCCGGCGCAACCCGTCCAGCCTCCGTTGTCGGGTCACGGCCCGGGCCAGGGCCGAGGCCCGATCCCGCATGGCCGCGGCCTCCTCGAACCGCGACGCGAGGGCCAAGGCCCGCATGCGCTGCTCCAACGGGCCGAGCAGCAGTTGCGGGGCCTGGGTCAGGCCCACGACCACCTGGTCGACGATGGCCGTGTACCCCGCCTCGCCGATGTCACCCGAGCACGGGCACGTCGATACGCCGATCTGGGCGGGGGCGCACGGCCCGCTGCGCCGCGGGGTGCGCGGCACCTTCTTGTTGCAGCGCCGTAGAGGCACGGCCGTCTCGATGGCCTCGGCCACCAGCCGGGCCTGGCCCGAGGAGGCGAGCGGCCCGAGGTACAGGCACCCGTCGCCGGACTTGGGCTGGCGCACCACCGAGAGCCGAGGGAAGTGCTCGTCCATAGTGAGCTTGAGGTAGGCGTAGCGCCGCCAGTGCTTGGCCTGCCGGTTGAACCGCGGCGCCCATTGGTGGATGAGCCTGACCTCGAGCACCGACGCCTCCAGGTCTCCAGCGCACACGACGTGGTCGATGGCCTGCGCCTCCCGAAGGAGTTGCCCGACCTTCCTGCGGTCGTCGCCCGTGAAGTACGAGCGCACCCTGCGCCGCAGGTCGACGGCCTTGCCCACGTACAAGGCCCGTCCGCCCGCGTCTTTGAAGATGTAGACGCCTGGCAGGCGGGGGAGGGCGTTGGCCAGCTTGAGCTTGGCCAACTGAGGATGGCCGTGGACCGTGGGCAGTTCGAGCAGGTCCTCCAAGGCCAAGACGCCCAGGCTGCCCGCCCGTTCCAGCAGGCAGTGCAGGACCTCGCCCGTGGCCAAGGCGTCGTCGAGGGCCCGATGCGTGGGTCGGTGGGCGACCCGGAAATGGTCGGAGAGGGTGGCCAGCTTGCAGTTGGCCACCTCGTCGCGAACCAGCCTGCGGGCCAGCAGGCACGTGTCCACGAAGCGGTTGCCCAGGCGGGGATAGTGGTGCCGGCGCAAGCCCTCTTGCAGGAAGCCCAGGTCGAACCGGACGTTGTGGCCCACGACCACGGCGTCGCCCACGAACTCCAAGAACGCGGGGAGCACTGACTCGATGCGCGGCGCGGTGACGACCATGGCCTGCGTGATGCCGGTGAGGTAGACGATCTCAGGCGGGATGCCCACGCCCGGGTTGACCAGCGTCTGGAACGTGCCCAGGCACTGCCCGCCCCGCAGCTTGACCGCGCCGATCTCGGTAATGGCGTCGGCCGTGGGCGACCCTCCGGTCGTCTCCAGGTCGACCACCACGAACGTGACCTGCGACAGCGGGGCGCCGAGGTCGTCGAACGACCGCTGCGCGCCGGCGCCGGCCGCGCTGGGCCCGTCGAGCCGAGCCAATGCCAGGGGAGCCATCGCCATGACCGTAACCGAACATATGTTCGCATGGAAGGATCATGTCCCCGGCCGACGGCCGGGCCAAACGATTTTTCTGGCTCGCAGCCCCCGCCGTCCCTAGTCGCCGTCGATGGCGTCGCCCAACAACCCGAGGGGTGGTGCCCCCAGCGCCAGCAGAGCCTCGTGGAACCGGCGGTGGCTGTACTTGCGGCCCCACTTCATCATGGCCTCGTCCCTGATGCGCAGGATCTCCAGCTTGCCCCACGTGTAGCGGCCGTACGTCGGGTCGTACGAGGCCCGTTCGGCCTCGGCCCGGGCCGCGGGCCCCAACAAGAACGCGTCGTTCTCGAAGCGGGCGATGGACTCGTCCAGCGTCATCGTCCCGCTGTGCAGCCCGATGGACGACACCAGCCGCGTCACCCGGATCAGCGCCTCGATGGCCACGCCGATGGCGAAGCGGGGGTCCTCGGCGCGGAACCCCTCGTCCACGAACAGCTCCTCGGCATAGTGGGCCCAGCCCTCCACGAAGGCCAAGGAGAACTGCGTAGTGCGCACGTCGCCTCGGGCCCGCCGCATCATGCGCCCGTGGGCGTAGTGGCCCGGAGTCACCTCGTGGACGGTGATGGCCGGCAGCGTGGTGCGGCTGAACACCGACAGCCACTCCTCCTTGGCGCTGTGGTCCCACGACTCGTCGGGCGGGGTGACGTAGTACCAACTCGGCGCGTCCGCCTCATGGGGCGCGGCCCACGACATCATGGCCATGCTCCACCGGCGTGACGGCGGCGCGGGCCCGACGTTGCACTGGCCGCCCGGGTCGGGCAGCAGATTCCGCTCGATGGTGAACTGGGTGGCCTCGTCGATCTGAGACCTGGCCTCGGCGTAGATGGCCTCGGCCTCATTGGGGTGGTCGGCCAACAGTTCGGTGATCAACCCGCTCACGTCGGCACCAGGACGCAGCCGGTCGGCCGCGTCCCGCAACAGCTCGCGCAAGCGGTCCCGCTCGTGGTCGGCCCGCTCGCTCAGCCTGCCCAGGTCGACGGGCATGGCCTCCGGCGCGCTCATCATCGCGGTCAGCGTCTCGGCGCCCAGGGACGGGTCCGGGTTGCCCGTCTCGGCCAGGCCGGAGATGTGGTCGAGCAGCCGCTGATGGGCGGCCAGGGCCGCCGTCTCGTCGGCCGACACGCCCGCGGCCAGGCCCTTGGTCGCCCCGAGCAGGGCCTTGGCCACCGGGGCCGGAACCCGGTCCTGGTGCAAGGCCTCGACGGCCGCGTCCACCGCGTCGGGCCAGGCGGCCAGGTGTCGTCGCCGGGCCGCGTCGCGCTCCTCGGCAGGCGCGTACTCCCTGTCGTAACAGGCCAGGTCGAGGTTGGACAGGTGATAGAGCGGGTTGCGTCGGTGCAGTTCGGCCTGGCCGAAGTCCATCCGAAGCCCGGCCTCCACGGCCCGAAGATGGGCCTCGTCGTGGGCGTCCGGCTCCCTCGACCCGTTGCCCAGCCGGGCCAGCGCGGCGGCCACGCCCGCCGGGCTCAGATCCTGCACCACGCCGTCATACAGGTCGTGCAGGCCCGCGTATTCGCGGACCTCGGGCACCTGCAGGTCACACGCGGCGCGCAGCCGGGGATTCATCGGCTCGACGGTAGTCTGACGGCCGTGGCCCCCGGCTCCCCCCGCAGGTATCGGTGCGCGGCGTGCGGGAACCTCACTCGATTCAACGTGGTCGTCACCCGTCGGACTCGCGCCTTTTACCACTACACGGTGGGCGGCGAGCTGTCGGTGGAGGCTGAAGAGGTCCTGTCCGAAGTAGTCGAGGACGTGTCGTGCCGATGGTGCGATCACGGCCGGGCCGTCGAGGAAGTGGACGCGAACGATCTAAGGGACGCCGACCGACAGGCCGCCGACGACCGCTGACGCCAACGCCGTGCTGCGTCCGGCGCTGGAGCTGGCGTGGGCCGTGGCGCGGTCGGGCTTGGGCGAGCGTCCGCCGGTCGAGCCGCCCCGCAGCCTTCGCCCGCTCCTGCGCTTCGCCAAGCTGCCGCCTCGCGGCTTGGCGGTGGTCAGGGACGCCCTTGATGCCGACCTGTCGTTCCTCGCCCGGGCCGCGGCTGCCGCGGCTCAGGTTGGCGAAGAGGAGCTGGGTCGGGCCTCGTGGCTCTTCCTCGTCCGACCAGCCGACTGGCAGGCCGAGCTCGATGCGTTGGTGGAGCAGGCGGTGGTGGCCGAGGTGGCCGGGCGGGAGGCGGCGACCGAGGCCAGGGCCCAGCGCCGTCTGGCCGGGGCCGAGCAACGCATCTCGCGGTTGGAGGCGGACCTGGCCGCGGCTCGCGGGCGCGAGGCCGCCGCGGTCGAAGAGCTGGCCGCCGTTCGCCGGGCCCGACAGGCCGCAGGCAGGCGGGTCGAGGAGGCCGAATCGGCGCGTGACGCGGCGTGGGCCGAGGTCGAGCGGCTCAAGGCCGAGTTGGCCGCGCGGCCCTTGCCCGAGCCTGTGGTTGCGCCGGTGGTTGTGCCTGTGGTTGAGCCTGTGGGGGTGTCGGTTCCCGAGCCATGGCCGGCGGTCGACGTGGCCGGCGTCAGGGCCGCCCTGGAAGCGGCGCTGGCGCTGTTGCCTCTGGGTGATGGCGAGGCGGCCGAACCCCCCTCGCCATCGGCCTCGTTGTCCACGGCCCGTCGATCCAAGCGTTTGCCTCGGCCATCGACCGGCGCGCCCCGGCGTCGGCCTGTGGCGCTGCCGCCCGGCATCCACGACGACTCGACCGAGGCGGCCGAGCACCTGGTGCGGACCAGCGGCGTGGTTCTGCTGGTGGACGGCTACAACGCCACGTTGGCGGTCTGGCCCGACGTGCCGTTGGCCGAGCAGCGAACCCGTTTGGTGGACGCATTGGCCGAGTTGGCGGCCCGGACCGGTGCCGAGCCGACTGCGGTCTTCGACGGGGCCGAGGACGCCGATGGGTTTCGGGGTCGGGCGGGGGGTGGGGCGCGGGCGGGCGCGGGGGCCCGCGGGCCGGTGAAGGTCGTGTTCTCGGCCGCCGACGTGGCCGCCGACGATGTGATCCTCGAACTGGTCGACCACGCCCCGCGGCAACGTCCGGTGGTGGTGGCGTCGGACGACAGGCAGGTGCAAGACGGGGCCCGGCAGCGGAGCGCCAACGTGTTGAGTCGGGCCCAGCTCCTGGCCACGTTGCGCCGCCGGGCCCGCTGAGTCTTCGACGTGGCGGTGGCGGGTGCGCCGCCGTTCTGGCGCGAAGCCGCCGCCGTTCTGGACGAGTGCCTCCCAGCCCGTCCTGAACGGCGGCGTACGCACGCCCCCCGGGTGCGCCTCAGCAGACTTCAGCGTTTGAGCGGTGCGGGCCGGCCCCGCCCCCGGGGGTCGGTCGAGGACGGGGCCGGCGGGCCCGCAGCGCTGGGGCTACTGCGGAGGGAGCACGTTGCAGCCCGCCTGATCGACCACGGACTGACCGTTGATGGTGACCGTGACCGAGTGGCACTCGCTGGCCGACGGATCGGCCGAGGCGAGCTTGGCCGGCCCGATGAGGGCGATGGCGAACACGGCCGCGGCAATGACCTTCTTCATGGTGGTTTCCTCCCAGGGGGGTGAATGCGTTCGCACCCGGAAACGGGGCAGGCGGCCAACCCTTACGGTCGGGGTCAGGATTTTTTGGAGAGTCCGGGGGGCGGCTGGGGCGGCGGGCGGACGTTGTTGTTACACCCCCTCGTCATGCTGCTCCCATGACCGAGGGCCTCACCATCGACTGCGACGACTGCAAGTTCCAACGCACCCGCGCCTGCGAGGACTGCATCGTCACCTTCATATGCGGACGAGAGCCGGACGACGCCGTCGTCATCGACGCGGCCGAGGCCCGGGCCGTGCGCCTGTTGGCGGGCGCCGGGCTCGTCCCCGACCTGCGCCACGCGCGCCGAAGCTCATGAGGTGGGGTCCGCGGCCGCTCTTGGGCCGGCTGCTACGTTCCATCGCCAATCAGGTCCGAGGGTCGGGCCTCCTCCGCCGGGGGCAATGTGCAACAGCTCCACCTCGTCGGATTCACCACCGATCTCGACGGTCTCATCTTCAGTGCCCGGAGGGGCTCGAAGTCGGGCAGCTTCGTCGTCTCGATCAACGACGGCCTGCTGGCGACGATCGAGGACGCCCGACGGCTACGCGAAGGCGAGCCCGAGCCGACGGTCGACGGCGAAGACGCTCGACGACGGCAGACCGGCCGCATGCCGCGGCCCGAGAGCACGCTCAGCCCACGCGAGATCCAGGCCCGGCTTCGGGCTGGCTCGACCATCACCGAAGTGGCCAAGGCCGCGGGCGTGGACGACGAGTGGGTCTCCCGCTTTGCCGTGCCCATCCTGGCCGAGCAGCACCAGGTCGTGGAGCGGGCCCGGCAGTACGTGTACTCGAAGGCCAGGCTCGGGTCGTCGGCCCAGCCCTTGGGCACCTCCGTGCTGTGGAACCTGGTCGACCGCGGCCTGCGCATGACCGAGCGCGCCTTCGCATCGGCCTGGCGGGCGTGGAACCTGCAAGGCGCGGTGTGGGTCGTGCAGTTCACCTATGTGTCACGCCAGCGCTCCCAGTCGGCCGAGTGGGAGGTCGACCTGCGCGAGGGGACCCTGCACGCCCGCAACCGGCTGGCCGCCGACTTGGGCTACGTCGAGCCCGGTCGCCGCCGACGCAGCCAGCCCCTCTTCGAGCCGCCTGACGACGGGCCCACCACGCCCGACGCCGGTGCACGCGGTCCGGGCCGATCGGGCCGATCGGGCCGATCGGGCAAGGGCGCAGCCGCGGCCACTGCGGGCGTGAGCGCGGGTCCGGCCAAGAGCGCGGCGGGCAAGCGAGCAGTCGCCAAGAAGGCCCCGGCCAAGAAGGCGGCGGTCAAGGCGGCGGTCAAGAAGGCCGCGGCCACGAAGGCGGCGGCGAAGAAGACGGCACTGAGGAGAGGCGCGGCCGGCAAGGCCGCGGGCAAGCGGACAGCCGGCACCAAGGCCGCGGGCAACAGACCCGCTGCCAAGAGGACGACCAGCAAGAGGTCGGCGGGCAAGAAGTCGGCCAAGGCCGCGCCCGCCCGCGCGACCCGGCCGGCGACGCGCGCCGTGCCCACACCCGCGTCGACCAGCACCCGAGGCAGTACAAAGAGCGCGGCCCCGGCCGCGGCCAACAACGCACGGCG
>JAUTXP010000079.1 GCA_030837965.1 Acidimicrobiaceae bacterium
CACGCGTTGCGCGCGGTTGACCTCGGAGAAGCCGCCGGTGAGCACCGGCTCGGTCTCGTAATAGAGCGTGCGCAATAGCTGCGCCTTCCAGCCGTTCCACACGCCGGGGCCGACCGCGCGAATGTCAGCGGTGGTCAGGATGGTGAGCAGCTTCATCCGCTCCAGCGACTGCACGACGGCGGCGAAGTTCTCGATGGTCTTGCGGTCGGACAGGTCGCGCGATTGCGCCACCGTCGACATCACGAGGTGCTGCTCGACCAGCCACGCAACCGTATCGGTCTCGGCCGGCGAGAGGCCGAGGCGCGGGCCGAAGCGTCGCGCGATGCGCGCCCCCGCGATCGAGTGGTCCTCCACGCGCCCCTTGGCGATGTCGTGCAGGAATAGCGCCACGTAAAGCAATGCGCGGTGCGAGGGCTGAATGGTTTTCATCAGTTCGCTCGCCTGCGCGAACTCTTCGTTGCCCCCCGCCTCGATGTCGGCGAGGATGCCGATGCAGCGCAGCAGATGCTCGTCCACCGTGTAGTGGTGGTACATGTTGAACTGCATCATCGCGACGATCTTGCCGAACGCGCGCACGAAGCGGCCGAGCACGCCCGCCTCGTTCATGCGGCGCAGCACCACCTCGGCGCCTTCCGAGGTGAGGATCTCGAAGAACAGCGCGTTCGCGCCTCTGTCCTCGCGCAGCTTCTGGTCGATCAGCTTGAGCGAGCGCGCCGCCGCATGCATTGCAGCCGGGTGGAAGGCGAGGTTGTGCTTCTGCGCCAAGCGGAAAATGCGGATGAGATTGACGGGATCGCGCCGGAACGCGTCCGCGTCGGCGATGTTGATGCGGTTCTTGTCGACCGTGAAGTCATCCGAGTCGAGCACCACGCGTTTGGGGCGCGGCTTGAAGCGCGCCATCACGCGGTCGAGCACCGGAACCGGCTTGGCTTCGCGCTCCTCGAGCGCGGCGCACAGAATGGCGGTGAGATCGCCGACATCCTTGGCGACCAGGAAGTAGTGCTTCATGAAGCGCTCGACATCCTTCATGCCGGGATGCGCCGTGTAGCCGAGCCGCACCGCGATCTCGCGCTGGATGTCGAACGAGAGGCGCTCCTCGGCGCGGCCGGTGACGAAATGCATGTGGCAGCGCACCGCCCAGAGGAAATCCTCCGCGCCGCGGAACATCTTGTATTCCGAGCGGTCGAACACGCCGCGCTCGATCAGCTCCTCGGCGCCGTGCACGCGGTAGACATACTTGGCGATCCAGAACAGCGTGTGTAGGTCGCGCAGGCCGCCCTTGCCGTCCTTCACGTTCGGCTCGACCAGATAGCGCGACTGGCCGGCGCGGCGCAGCCGTTCCTCGCGCTCGGCAAGCTTGGCGGCGACGAACTGCGGGCCGGTGTTGCGCACGATGTCCTTGTCGAAGCGCGCGAGGAATTCGTCATAAAGCTTGGCGTCGCCGAGCAGATAGCGCGCCTCCAGCAGGGCGGTGCGGATCGTCATGTCCGCCTTGGCTTGGCGGATGCACTCGTCGACCGAGCGCGTCGCGTGGCCGACTTTCAGCCCCATGTCCCACAGGCAATAAAGAATGCCTTCGGCGACGGACTCGCCCCAGGCGGTCTGCTTGTAGGGAAGCAGGAAGAGGAGATCGATGTCGGAGCCGGGCGCGAGCAGCCCGCGCCCGTAACCGCCGGTCGCGACCACAGCCATGCGCTCTGAGTCAGACGGCGTGAGCGAGCGATAGAGCTTGGCGACGAGATCGTAGATCAGCCGGATGATTTCGTCCTGCATCACGCAGATGCGCTCCGCGCAGGCGCGGCCGTGCCGGTCGGCCAGCAGCATCTGCTCGGCGGCGGCGCGTCCCTCTGCGAGCGCGGATTTCAGGCGTTGCGCAACCGCGGTGCGCAATTCGCGCTCGCGCCCCGCGTATTCGTCCGCGAGCTTGGCGAGATCGGCCGCGATCGCGTCGGTGTCGATGAGCGCGGTTCCGCGGGCGGCGAGATCGGCGGGGGACAGCATGGGGCAACCCCGATAGCGGAGCGCCGACACGGTGTCACGCCGCGAAGCGGCAACTCGATGCGGCCGCGATGTCTCTGGTCGGGGTAGAAAATTCCTTAGAATGGTATTGATGCAATAAATTCATTCTCATTGACGCCAAACCACGGGCTCTCATAGAATAAACATAGCGCCGATTTGAGCGATCAGCTTGCGGGCGCTTAACAAATGCAGCTAAAGCGCGGGCCCCGCCCAAGCTGGCTGAACGGCGGGCCACTCCCCGCCTCCATCAACGCGGCATCTGCCGCAAAGCAATGGAGGACTTCATGTCCATCTTCTCCCGACGCTCCCTCATCTGCTCCGCGCTCTTCGTCGGCCTGTTGCCGGCGAGCGTGCTTGCCGCCGACAAGCCGAAGGAAATCCGCCTCGACTGGGCGACCTACAATCCGGTCTCGATGGTGCTGAAGGAGCAGGGCCTGCTCGAGAAGGAGTTCGCCAAGGACGGCATCGGCATCCGCTGGGTGCAGACGCTTGGCTCCAACAAGGCGCTGGAATTCCTGAGTGCCGGCTCGATCGATTTCGGCTCGACCGCCGGCTCGGCCGCGCTCGTCTCCAAGATCAACGGCAATCCGATCAAGTCGATCTATGTGTATTCGCGCCCGGAATGGACCGCGCTGGTCACCGGAAAAGATTCGAAGGTCGCTAATGTCGCCGACCTCAAGGGCAAGCGCGTCGCGGTGA
>JAUTXP010000045.1 GCA_030837965.1 Acidimicrobiaceae bacterium
GGTGGTCGCCTCCATCATCGGCGGGGCCACCGTGCCCGCCCTCGGTGTGTACGGCCCCGAGCTGTTCCCCACGTCGTTGCGGGGCAAGGCTAACGGCTTGATCTTCGCCCTGGGCCGCATCGGCAGCGTCGTCGGCCTGGTGGCCGTGGGCGTGCTGTCCAAGCGGATCGGCACGCTGCCCCCGGCCTTCGCCTTGATGGCCTTCGGCCCGGCCGCGCTGGTGGTGTTGATCCTGGTCGGCTACCCCGAGACGGCCGGACGCGAGCTGGAGGAGTTGAACCCGGAGGACGCGGCCGACGCCGCGCCCCCCGACCCTGGGATCAGTACGCGCCCTTCTGGCTGATCACGACGGGCACGGTCTTGAACAAGATGCCCAGGTCGCGCCAGATCGACCAGTTGTCCACGTAGTACAGGTCCCAGCGCTGGTACTCCGAGAAGCTGGCGTTCGACCGGCCGTTGACCTGCCACATCCCCGTGATGCCGGGCTGGACCCGAAGCCGCTCGAACAGGTCGGGTCCCCACTGGGTTACCTCGCCCGGCAGTGCAGGGCGGGGGCCGACCAGACTCATCTCCCCCTTGAGGACATTGAGCAACTGGGGGAGCTCGTCGAGCGACAGCTTGCGCAGGAGCCGCCCGATCGGCGTGATGCGAGGATCGTCCTTCAACTTGAAGAGCGGCCCGTCGGCCTCGTTGATGTCGCGCAGTTCGATGAGCATGCGCTCCGCGTCGGCCACCATCGTGCGGAACTTGTAGACCTGAAAGCGGCGTCCCCTTCGGCCCACCCGCTCCTGTTTGAACAGCACGGGCCCGTCAGAGGTCAGCTTCACGGCCGCCGCGATGAGCAGCCACAGCGGGGCGGTGACGGCCAGTCCCACCGCCGCCAGGGTCACGTCGAAGGCCCGCTTAGCCGCGGCCCGCCAGCCGTTGCGCCGCACGGGCTCGACGTACAGCACGGGGTGCCGGCCCAGGGGTCTGATGGACAGCCGGGCCGCGTCGATGTCCTTCAGCGACGACGACATCTCGACGTGCACACCTGCGTCGGTGAGCGAGCGCACGATGCGGTTGGACAGGGCCTGGTCAACGTCGGTCGTGGCCACCAGTACACCGCCCGCGCCCACCATTCGGACCTGTTCGGCCAGCTTGTTGCGGGGGTCGAGCACCGGGCCCATGCCGCTGAGCCGTGCGTCGATGTGGTCCGAGTCGCCCACGATGGCCACCACCCGATAGCCCAGCTCGGGGTGGTCGGCGAAAGTCGCGGCCAGGGCGGCCGCCTCCTCGCCCGTGCCCACGAGGGCGATCGATCGCAGCAGGTGGCCCCTGCGCCGAGCGGCATTGAAGGCGGCCCGCACGGCCTGTCGCTCCAAGGCCAACCCGCCAGTGGCCAGCACGAACACCAGCACCAGCCACGACCGGGCCACGATGGTGCCCAAGCCGTAGGCCACCAAGGCGGTGAGCACGGCGCTCACGCCAGAGGCGTGGACGAGGCGGGACAGCTCGTCCTTGCGGCCGGCCACATGCCGGGCGTTGTAGAGGTGGTAGCGCTGGAAGACCACCAGCCACACGGGCAGGGCGAGGGCACCCACACGCTGGTAGCCCGCGGGGGTGACCACCGGCGACCCGGCACCGAACCCGAGGACCCGGGCCAGCTCGAATCCGGCCGCCATCGACGCGGCCACGGTGGCCACGTCGAGCACCATCACCGAGGCCCGCACCAGCCGCGCTGCCCGGGGGTGGGTACGAACCGCGGCGGCCCGCGCCAACAGCCGCTCGACTGTTGCCAGCGGCGGGACGAGGTCCTCGGGGACGGCGGAGACGGCTGGAACGGCCGACACGGCCGAGACGGCTTCCACTGGGAGGCTGACTGCCGGTCTCAGGCTCGGGCCGAGCGGCTGCGGCGCACGAGCACGACGCCCGAGCCCACCGCGGCGGCACCGACGGCGGCCAGCCCGGCCAGGTCCCCGCCCGTCACGGGCAGACCGCCCCGAGACGACGAGGCCGGAGCGGCGGCGGCCGGGGCCCGGCTGATCTCCGTCCCCAACACCGCCTGCTCCTGGTTGCCGACGTAGTCCTCGGCGTGGGCGGCTACTGCCCCGCCCAGCAACGCGGCCGCGGCCACGCCGCTGACGAGCACACAGCGAAACTTGGTCAAGTGAATCCCCTGCCCTTTCGTGGACACCTGGGGTGCCCCTCCATGCGATGGTACCGCCACGGAGAGTGGTGAACAATGCATTGCCCGCCGTCGTGCCGGTTCTCGCCACATATGTCCGCCTTCAAACACCATCCGTGAAGTTGGACGCCTGACCCCCAGCGCGATGACGCTGTTCGCGGGACAATCACCGCTATTCGTGGTCGAGGCGATCCAGCCAGCCCAGGACGGCCTCAACCACCTGCTGGTCACGCCGACGCAGGCCGTGGTCACCCCCGTCCAGCCACACGTGAGTGACGTCGCCTGCCAGCAAGGCGGCGGCCTCGGTCAGCTCATCCGGGGTGGCGAAGGCGTCCCTCGTCCCGGACACGAACAGGCAGGGCACCCCGATGGCCCCGAAGTGCTCGGTCCGCAGTCGCTCGGGCCTCCCCGGCGGGTGCAGCGGATAGCTGATGAGCACCAGAGCCCGGGCTGCGAGCCCCTCGGCCACGGCCATCGAGCACATGCGCCCGCCCATCGAGCGCCCGCCCAGGATGAGGTCGCCCGGCTTGGTCCCCCGCCCCGCCCGCTCGAGCAGGGCGGCCGCCTCGTCGCGCACGGCTTCGATCAGGACCGGGGCCCGATCGGGAGCCCGGCGTCCGGCCTTGCGGTAGGGAAAGTCCATGCGCCCGACCACATGGCCCCGGGCCGACAGGGCCTGGTCCAAGGCGACCAGCGACGGCTGGTCCCTGTCCGCCCCCGCGCCCGGCGCCAGCAGCACCGGACCTGGCCCCTGCCCTCGCCCCCGCCCTCGCCCCGTCCCCTGCCCCCTCGCCGGTCTGGAGGACATGGACTGCGGTTTCGGCAAGGTATGTCCTCCAGAACGGGAAAAGGCGGGCGGGGAAAGCGGGGAGGGATCAGCCTGCGAGCAGGATGCGGCGGGCCTCGGTCAACTCGTGGATGCGCAGGCCTGCGCCCTCGGACACGGCCCCATGGTCGGGGTGGGCCTCGCGCACCAGGGAGCGGAAGCGGCGCAGGATCTCGGAGCGGGCGGGCTCGGCGCCCACCCCGAACCCGAGGACCCGCAAGGCCCACGTCTCGTCGCCCGGGGCCTGCCACGGCTTGAAGGCGGCCTCGTCGCTGGACAGGTAGCGCAACAGCTTCTCGTCGGCGTCGCCCTGCCAGCGGGTGGCCCGCCGCAACAGCCGGAACACGCCGGGCCGGGCGGCGCGGGCCAGGCGGGAGGCGGCGTACAGCGAGGCCAGCACCTGGGGCAGCACGGCGCCGTGCCCATCGATCTCGAGGTGCAGTTCCTCGCCATCCCCCAGGAGCCGGTGCCTGCTGCGGTCCAGGCCGTGCACGTCGGTCTGGAAGCGGTAGCCGAGCCGGGGCTGGGCCACATGGCGGCCGTGCTCGAGGTCCCACAACAAACGGTCGACGCCGTCGCGCAGATCCTCCTCCAGACAGCTCACGCCCGCGGCCACCACGCCCGCCAACAGCAGCCCGCCGAAGCCGGGGGCGGGCTCGGTGGGCAGCCACAGCTCGCCGACCGCCACCCGCCGGGTGGGGGCGATGGCCCGCGAGTGGCGGACCTCGATCTCGGCGAGCAGCACGTCTACACGAAGCCGCGCAAGGCGTTGCGCAGGGTCGTGGCGTCGGCCATCACGGTGGCGTCGTCCTCTTCGTTCTGAAGGCGCTCGGCCATCTCGTTGGCCAGCCGCTGCACCTGCTGCCACAGCCGCTCGTCGACACCGAACGGGGCGGGCGTCTCGGCCGCGGCCGCCGCGGCTTCGATGAAGTCGCCCGCCACGGCCAGGTCCACCGAGTTCCCGTCGGCCATGCGGTCGGCGATCACGAACAGGTCCGACATCACCTGGTAGACGGCCTCGTCGTCCATGTCGTCGGCGACGCCGTCGCCGCCGCCGTCCGTCGACGCGGGCAGCGGGTCCGGGAACTCGATGCGGTCGAGCAGGTCGTCGACCTTGCCCTCGTCCGCGGCAGGGACGAGCAGGTCGGTGCCCTCCCATTGAAAGGGCACCCCGGACTCGCCCAGCACGGCCTCGAGCCGGGTGCGCTGCTCGGCCTCCCACGTGTTCAACTCGTAGACGAGGATCTCGTGGTCCTCCTGCTCGGCGACCACGGCCAACGCGGGCGCGTCCTGCAAGGGCAGGCCGCAGTCCGCGCAGTCCTGAACGGAGTCGATGTACTCGGCGCCGCAGCTCTGGCAATAGCGGGTCATTGGGGGAATCCAAGCACCTTTGCGGCCAGCCATGCCTCGGTGCGGCTCAACTGGTCCTCGACATGGGCCGGGCCGCGGAATCCGTGGCCCTCCCCTTCGTATTCGACGTGCTCGACGTCGGCCCCGCGATCGCGCAGCCGTCTGACCAGTTTCCTCGATTGGCGCACGGGCACGACCTCATCGGCGGTGCCGTGGAAGACCAGCATGGGCTTGGTGATGCGGTCGATGTGGGCCAGTGGCGACCGGTCCCTGTGGGCCTTGCGCGTGGCCGGGAAGGGGCCGATCAGGGAGTGGGTGTAGTGGGCCTCGAAGCGGTACTCGCTGCGGGCCAGGTCGGCCAGGTCCACCACCGGGTAGGACGCCACGCCCGCCGCGCACAGCTCGGGATGCAGGGCCAGCAGCAACAGCACGGTCATGCCGCCCGACGAGCCGCCCATGGGCACCATGCGCCTGGGGTCGGCCCACCCGTTGTCCGCCGCGGCCTGCATGCCCGCGGCCACGTCAGCCGTGTCCAGCTCGCCCCACCGGCCCCGCAAGGCCTGCTGGTACTCGCGGCCCCAGCCCGTGGAGCCTCTGAAGTCGGGCACCAGCACGGCCCATCCCCGGTCGAGCCAGAAGCTCGTCTTGGCGTCGAACACCACCTGGTTCTGGCCGGTCGGGCCGCCGTGGATCTGCACGATGAGGGGGGCGTTGCCGCCCGGTGCAGCGCGGCCGACTGCGGCGCCGGCCCTGAAGAGGCGGCCGTGGATCACGCCGCCGTCGTGGCCCCGCCACTCGACGGGCTCGGGCTCGACCAGCGCGGGCTCGAACCCGCCCACCGGGCCGACGGCCACCGTCGTCCTGTCCACCACCACCTCGGTCGGCGTGCGGGCGCCGGAACGCAGCGCGGCCACGTGCGGGCCTGCCCATGACAGCGAGCGGTGCACGCCCTTTCGCAGCTCGACCGGCGTGCCCGGCGCGCCCGGCGCGCCAGTGCCGGGGACGCCGATGCGCACGAGGCGGCCGAACCCGCCCTCGTTGCGGTTGAGGACGAGCGCGGTGCCATCGGGCGACCAGCAGTAGCTGCGCTGGCCGGGCCACCAGGCCGGGTCGGCATGCTCGAAGGGCTCGTCGAGGACGGGCCGAGCGTGGCTGCCGTCAGGCCCGGCCATCCACACGTTCAGCCAGCCGGTGGCGTCGGACAGGAACGCGAGGCGGCTGCCGTCGGGCGAGAAGCGGGGCTGCTGCACACTGAAGCCGTCGCCGCCCGCCACCGTTGCCACCCGTCTCGACTCCGGCGACCAGGCGGCGATGCGGCCCGCGTCCCACGGCATGTCGGGCACGTCCCACTCGTGCCACACCAACGTGCGGCCGTCGGGCGACCAGGTCGGGTCGAACACGAAGTCGGCGGTCCCGGGGAGGGCGGTGCCGTCGACGTGGACGACGCGGTGGTCGACCACGTGCGCGATGCGGCCGTCGGCGGCCAAGGCGAAGCCGGTGATGGGACCGTCGGCCTGGAGCAGCGTGCGGCCCGGCCCGCCGGTGGCGGGCACCGCGCAGATGCGGTCCTTGGCCGCGTAGGCCAATGCCCTGCCGTCGGCCGTCCAGGCGAAGGCGCCGGGCGCGGGGTCAAAGGCCACGACCCGCTCGGGACCGCCTTCGGCGGCCACGGCGATGAGCCGATCGCCTGCGCCGAAGGCGACCGTCGCACCGTCCGGGGAGAGCGCGGCATTGGCGATGGTGCGGCCCTTGGTGCACATTGCGGGCGAGATGTTGGGACCGGGCCGCATTTCAGTGCGAGGCTAGGGGCACCGATGGAGGTTTCGTGATGGCGGACGACGAGCTCGACGCAGGCGCGATCGAGCATGTGCAGGCCGAGGCCGAGCGCCGCGTGCTTCTGCGCGGGACCGGTCCTGGCGATGAGCGGGCCGAGATCGAGCACCGCTTGAACGAGGCCGACGCCGTCATCAGCGAGTGGTTGGACGAAGCCCAGGAGGAGGGCGCGGCCATCGTCCAGCAGGCCAGGGAGGAGGCGGCCCGACTACGGGACTTGGCGCGAGACCAGGCCGCCCGCCTGCGGGACACGGCCGAGCGGGCCGCGGCCGACGCGGCACGGTCCCGGGAGCAGGTCTTGCGTGAGGCCCAGGCCCAGGCCGCACAGGTGCAGGCGTCGGTGAGCGAGCAGATGGCCGCCGCCCTGCGCCAGGCCGACGAGCAGGCCGCCCAACGGCGGCGGGCCGCAGCCGATGAGGCCGCCATCCTGCTGGCCGAAAGCAGGGCCAGGGCCGAGCGCCAGTTGCGCACGGCCACCGAGGAGGCCCAGTGGCGCTTGCAGCAGGCCGAGGCCAACGCGTCGGCGCTGGAGCATCGGGCCGTGGCCGCGGCCGCGTCCCTCCAGGCCGAGGTGGGCGCGCTGCAACAGCAGTTGGCCGAGTTGCTGGGCCACGCCATGGACCTGATGCCCGCCCTCGACACCGCGTCCAAGCGGCTGGCCGAGGGCGCGGCCGCGGTGGCCGTGGGCCAGCCGCCGCCGTTCTCGCTCAGCGGGGCCCTGTTCGACGACGAGGTGGTGGATGCCGAGATCGTCCCCGATGCCGTGGTGGCCGACGAGCCCGAGGTCGAGGTCGAGGCCGTGGTCGAGGCCGTGGTCGAGGCCGAGGGCGCGGCCGTGGTCGAGGAGCACCACAAGGGCCTGGGCGAGCTGTTGCACGAGATGACCGAGGACGTCGTCCCGGCCATGTCGGTCAACGGCGCGTCGACCGCAGTGCCCGACCTGGCGGCCGCGGGCCACGACGATGTCGACGACGAGCCCGCGGGCGACGCCATGCCCGCCGACACCCTTCCCCTAGACACCCTCGACCCCGAGCGCCGCCGGGGTCTGGGCCGCCTCCTCGGCCGCCGCTGACCCCCCTTCCGACTTTTCCACAGCAGGGGGTGCTGTGGAAAAGTTCGACGGGTTAGATGATGGGGTCCTCGGTCCAGCGGCCGAACACGGCCTCCAGGGCGCCGATGACCTCGCCCACGGTGGCGTAGGCCCGGGCCGCGTCGAGGATGGCGGGCATGAGGTTGGCGTCGGACTGCCTGGCCGTGGCCGTGACCGCGTCGAGGGCGGTGCGCACGGCCTCGTCTGACCGGTCGTGCTTGATCTGCTCCAACCGCTTGAGCTGTCGCTCCTCGACCTCGGGCCCGATGGACAGGATGGGCGGGGGCGGGTCCTCCCACTCGGTGAACCGGTTGACGCCCACCACGACCCGTCGGCCGTCGGTGATCTTCTTCTCGAACTGGTAGGAGGCCTCGGCGATCTCGCCTTGGAAGTACCCGTTGTCGATCCCGGCGTAGACGCCTTCGAGGATGGAGCCGCGGCCGAGCTCGTCGAGGTGGGCGAACACGGCCTCGGCCTGTCGCTCCATCTCGTCGGTCATGGCCTCTACGAACCACGACCCGCCGAGGGGGTCGGCCACGCTGGTGGCGCCCGTCTCGTGGGCCACGATCTGCTGGGTGCGCAACGCGATGCGCGCCGCCTTTTCCGTGGGTAGGGCGAGGGCCTCGTCGTAGGAGTCGGTGTGCAGCGACTGGGTGCCGCCGAGCGCTCCGGCCAAGGCCTGGATGGCCACGCGGGCGATGTTGATCTCCGGCTGCTGCGCGGTCAGCGAGACGCCGGCGGTCTGGGTGTGGAACCGGAGCTGCATCGACCGCTCCTTCTTGGCCCCGTAGCGGTCGCGCAGCCACCGGGCCCAGATGCGGCGGGCGGCGCGGTACTTGCCGATCTCTTCGAAGAAGTCGGTGTGGGCGTTGAAGAAGAACGAAAGCCGGGGGGCGAAGGTGTCCACGTCCAGGCCCGCGGCCATGGCCGCCTCCACGTAGGCGAACCCGTTGGCCACGGTGAAGGCCAGCTCCTGCGCGGCTGTCGAGCCCGCCTCGCGGATGTGGTAGCCCGAGATGGAGACCGGGTGCCAGCGCGGCATCTCCTCGGCCGTGAAGCGGATGACGTCGGTGACGATCCGCATGGACGGCCGAGGCGGGAAGATGTACTCCTTCTGGGCCTGGTACTCCTTGAGGATGTCGTTCTGGAGCGTGCCCGACATGGCCGCTCGGGGCACGCCGGCCTTCTCGCCCACGGCCACATACATGGCCAGGAGGATGGCGGCGGGCGAGTTGATGGTCATCGACGTGGACACCTGGCCCAGGTCGATTCCGGCGAACAGGTCCTCCATGTCGGCCAGCGTGTCGATGGCCACGCCCGCCTTGCCCACCTCTCCAAGCGAGCGGGGGTCGTCCGAGTCGCGGCCCATCAGCGTGGGCAGGTCGAAGGCGGTCGACAGGCCGTCGCCGCCCGAGCGCAGGATCTCCTTGAAGCGGGCGTTGGTGTCCTCGGGCGTGCCGAAGCCGGCGAACATCCGCATCGTCCACAGCTTCGACCGGTACATGGACGCGTACGGTCCGCGGGTGTACGGCCACTGGCCCGGGAACTCGCCGTCGTCAGGCCCGTAGACCGGCTCGACAGGGACGCCCGACATGGTGTCGAAGTCGGCTGTCCTCTTCGGCGAGGCGTCAAAGGCGGCCCGCCACTCGTCCTTGCGCGTCATGCCGCCAAGTATCGTCCACGGTCATGGCGGCCGCCGAAGTCAAGGAAAAGCAAGCACCCGACCGCAACCTGGCCATGGAGTTGGTCCGGGTCACCGAGGCCGCCGCGCTGGCCGCATCGCGCTGGATGGGTCGGGGCGACAAGGAGGGCGCGGACGGCGCCGCGGTGGACGCCATGCGCATCGTCCTCCAGTCCGTGCCCATGGATGGGATCGTGGTCATCGGCGAGGGCGAGAAGGATGAGGCGCCCATGCTCTACAACGGCGAGGCCATCGGCGACGGCACCCCGCCGCAGACCGACATCGCCGTCGACCCCATCGACGGCACCACGCTCACCGCCTTGGGCCGAGGCAACGCCTTGGCCGTCATCGCCGTGAGCGAGCGGGGCACCATGTTCGACCCGGGCCCGTGCGTCTACATGGAGAAGATCGCCGTCGGGCCGGAAGCGGCCGATGCCATCGACGTGACCGCGTCGCCCACCGAGAACCTCAAGGCCGTGGCCGCGGCCCAGGGCAAGGCCGTGCGGGACGTGACCGCGGTGATCCTCGACCGGCCTCGGCATGCGGAGTTGATCGACGAGGTGCGCAGCGCGGGCGCGCGTATCCGGCTCATCCCCGACGGCGACGTGGCGGGCGCCATCTCCACCGCGTGGCCCGACTCGGGCGCGGACATCCTCTTCGGCATCGGCGGCACGCCCGAAGGGGTCATCGCCGCCGCTGCCCTCAAGTGCATGGGCGGGTCGCTGCAAGGCAGGCTGTGGCCCCGCAACGACGAGGAGCGGGACGCGGCCGTGGCTGCCGGTTACGACCTCGAGCACGTGCTGACCATCAACCACCTGGTCCGCTCGGACAACTGCTTCTTCGCGGCCACGGGCATCACCGACGGCGAGCTGTTGCGGGGCGTGCACTACGACTCGCGCGGGGCCACCACCCAGTCGCTGGTCATGCGGTCCAAGTCGGGGACGGTGCGTCGCATCGACGCCCGCCACCGCCTGCACAAGCTCCAGGAATTCAGCTCCATCGAGTTCGGCTGAGGTCGGCCAGACCAGCGCCCCGCGCTCTCGCATTTGGGCGTAGTTGGCCACCGCCCGGGTGGTGAACCACGCCCAAATACCGACGACCGGGATGCGACGGGCCGGGCACAGGCCGAACTGGTCAGATGCGGCTGCTGACCCGGGCGCTGATCTTGCGGCTCAGGCTTCGAGGGGCGACCTGGCTGGTGACGGTCGAGATCTTGTTGAACAAGCCAGGAACGCAGACGGCCTGATTGCGGGCCAGGGCCTTCAACGCGGCATCGACCACCGACTCGGCGTCGTCCCACACGAAGTCGGGCAGCTTGCCGCCCGCGAACCCGCCTCGCTGCTGGAACTCGGTACGGGTCGCGCCCGGGCACACCACGGTGACGTGCACGCCTGATGCGCGCACCTCTTCGTGCACGGCCTCGGTGAAGCTGAGGACGAAGGCCTTGGCCGCCGAGTAGACGGCATTGCTCGGGCCCGCTTGAAAGGCGGCGACGGATGCGATGTTGATGATCCCGCCCGACCGGCGCGACACCATGCCGGGAAGGGCGGCGTGGGTGAGTCGCATCGGGGCGACCACGTCGAGTCGGACCTCGCGGTCAAGGGCCTCCATGTCGGTCTGGGCAAAGTCGCCGTACGTCCCCGCGCCCGCGTTGTTGACGAGCAGGTCGATCCCTGCCGCGCAGCGCGACTCGACGGCCGCGAGCTGCTCGGCGTCGGTGAGGTCGGCGGGCAGCACCTCGACGTTGACGCGCACCTCGTCGGCCAGGTTCTTGAGCTTGTCCTCGCTGCGGGCTACCACGACCAGGTCGTGCCCGGTGGCGGCCAGCTTGCGGGCGAAGGCGAGGCCGATGCCCGACGAGGCACCGGTGACGAGAGCGGTCGGCATGGGCGGAACCTACGACAGATCGCGTCGAAGCTGCACGAAGCGGCCCGACAGCTTGGCCTCGTCCACCCAGCCCAATCGGCGATAGAACCCGTCGGTCTTGGTACGCACGGTGACGTGGCCCGCGCCCCGGTCGGCGGCCGCGGCCAGGAACGCGTTGACGACATGGGCGCCCACGCCCGTGCCTCGCTCGTCGGGGTCGACGATGAGGTTGGCCAGGTGCGCATGCGCGTGGTCTCGTGCGACCCAGCCTTCGGCCACGCCCACCACTCGACCGTCTCGCCGGGCGGCAACGGCGAGCGGCGTCCGCGGCTCCGCCGTCGGCTCATCGGCCCACTCCCGCACTGAGAAGGCGGTGGCCTCGGGGTCGAGCCGCTCGCTCACCGTCAACTCCAGCGGCAGGCCGCCTCGGCCCACCACCGCCTTGGGCGCGAAGGGCGCGTCGGCGATAGGCGTCCAAACCCGTCCGTCGCCTTCGCGCAACAGATGCACCCGGTCGACTCGCACCTCGACGGCGTAGTCGGCCAACGCGCTCATGGCCGCGTCGATGCGCGTCGGCGTGGAGTCGTCGCAGATGGTCACGTGGGGGACGAAGGGCCACGTGAGCGAGCGCTCCAACGGACCGGTGAAGACGCGGTCGCGCAGCGCGTGCAGCGCATCGAGATCGCCGCCCACCTTGAGGAAGAGCACGGGGTTGTCGGGCAGGAACGTGCCGGGCGGACCGAGGGTGAGGTCGAGGGCGCGGGTCGACGCGGCCGCGTGGCGCAAGACCTCCAGCGCTGACGGCACGTCGTCCTCCCGGACGTTGACCGGCGGCACCAGCGTGAGGTGGGCGGGGATGCGGACCAAGGCCGGGTCGCCCAAGGCCCGGCGCAGACCGTCCACCTCCTGGCAGGCGGGGGCAGGCACGAGCAGGGCGACGCCGAGGCGCCAGCGGGGCATGGACGACGATTGCACACCCCGGTCGGAGGGGGAGAACCCCCGGCATGGAACGCGAGAGCGCCAAGCACAGCGGCAGGCTGGACGACCAGATGGCCCATGAAGTCGAGTCCATGACTCGGGGCAACTCGCCCGAGGAATCCCGAAGCAGGGCCGACCGGGTACTGGAGGAGTCGACCGAGGACGACGTGCGGACCGACCTCGATGCCAGGGCCGAGCTGGCCCGACACATCACGGCGGCCACGTGGCCCGCGGCCAAGGAGGAGTTGGTCCACGTGGCCAGGGTGGAGCGGGCGCCGCAAGAGGTGCTGGACTCGCTGCGCACGCTGCCCGAAGAGGCCCGCTTCGAGAACGTGCAGGCGGTCTGGGCCGCGCTGGGCGGACCCACCGAGGGAGCGCACACCCATGGCGGGGGCTGACGCCGCGCCGGGCTCCGAAGGTCCTGGCAACGACGAGGTGGCTGCGCTGGTGTGGAAGCTGGGTCAGCACGTAGACCCGCCCGTCACCGTGGTGGTGGACGGGCGGGAGTACGTTGCCGGCGCTGGGCCACCCGAGGGCCGGGTGGAGATGACCGAGCAGGAGTTGCGCCGCTCGGTCGCCGAGGCTGACTCAGCCGAGTCTGACTAGCCGTGTCCGGGTAGGTGGGCCTGCACCGTCACCAAGCGGTCAGGCCATTCGATGCACACCCCGTAGCCCCCGCTCGGGTTGGGGCCCTTGTCCGGGATGATGACGCAGACGTATTCACGAGCGTCGGTGCCGGTGCCGGTATCGGCCGAGGCGGCTGGGGCGCCCGCCAGCGCGACGGCGCTGAAGGCCATCGAGACGGAGGCCGCGAACAGGGCCAGGCTTCTCTTCAGTTGCATGTCTTCCTCCCAGAAGAAATTGGCATGTCAGGCCCCTAGCGTGACATGCCAACGACCACAGCACAAGCCCGTCTTGTCGCGCTCAATGCCGTATACGGCAATCAGCGTGACAAGTCGGCTGGGAGCTGGGGGGAGCCGCGGGGGGTTAGCTGCCGGTGGCGACGGTGACCCGGACGTGGGCCCGTCGGAGGGCGGCCTCGGCTTCGGCGTCGTCGCCCGCCCGCACCCTGCGCTCGGCCTCGTCGGCGGCGCGTCGGGCCCGGGCCACGTCGATCTGCGAGGCCAGCTCGGCCACGTCCGACAGGATGATCACCCGGTCGTCCTTGACCTCCACGAACCCGCCGTGGACGGCGGCCTGCTCCTCGCCCCCGCCCACCTTCTGAATGCGCACGGCGCCGATCCCGAGCGCGCCGAGAAACGGGGCGTGCCCGGTCAGGAAGGCGATGTCGCCGCCCGCGGTGCGGGCGATCACCATCTCCGCCTCGCCCGAGAACAGGATGCGCTCGGGCGAGACCAGCTCGACGCGCAGCGGCATCAGGCGTCCTGGAGCTTCTTGGCCTTGGCCCTGGCGTCGTCGGCGCCGCCCACGTTGAGGAAGGCCTGCTCGGGCAGGTCGTCCAAGTGACCGTCGACCAGCAGGCCGAACGACTCCACCGTCTCCTCGACGGGCGTGAACACGCCGGGCAGGCCGGTGAAGACCTCGGCCACGAACATGGGCTGGGACAAGAAGCGCTGGATCTTGCGGGCCCGCGAGACGGTGACCTTGTCCTCCTCGGACAGCTCGTCCAGGCCGAGGATGGCGATGATGTCCTGAAGCTCCTTGTAGCGCTGGAGGATCTCCTGCACCCGGCGGGCCACCTCGTAGTGGCGCTGGCCCACGATCTCGGGGGCGAGGATGGTGGACGTCGACGCCAGCGGGTCCACCGCCGGGTAGATGCCCAGCGCGGCGATATCCCGACTGAGCTCAGTGGTGGCGTCGAGGTGGGTGAAGGTGGTGAACGGCGCCGGGTCGGTGTAGTCGTCGGCGGGCACGTACACGGCCTGGAGCGACGTGATCGAGCGGCCTCGGGTCGACGTGATGCGCTCTTGCAGCTCGCCCATCTCGTCGGCCAGCGTCGGCTGGTAGCCCACGGCCGACGGCATGCGGCCCAACAGCGTCGACACCTCGGAGCCCGCCTGCACGAAGCGGAAGATGTTGTCGATGAACAACAGCACGTCCTGCTGCTTGACGTCGCGGAAGTACTCGGCGATGGTCAGCGCGCTCAGCGCGACGCGCAGGCGCACACCCGGCGGCTCGTCCATCTGGCCGAACACCAGCGACGCCTTGTCGAGCACGCCGGACTCGCCCATCTCGATGAACAGGTCGGTGCCCTCACGCGTGCGCTCCCCCACCCCGGCGAACACCGAGACGCCGCCGTGGTTCTGCGCGACGCGGCGGATCATCTCGGTGATGAGAACGGTCTTGCCCACGCCCGCGCCGCCGAACAGGCCGATCTTGCCGCCCTGGAGGTACGGGGTCAGCAGGTCGATGACCTTGATGCCCGTCTCGAACATGTTGGCCTTGGGCTCCAACGTGTCGAAGTCGGGGGCCGGGCGGTGGATCTCCCAGTGGTCCTCCACGCCGGTCAGCTCGTCCACGTCGAGGGGCTGGCCGATCACGTTGAGGACGTGGCCGAGCACGCCATCGCCCACCGGCATGATGATGCCGTGGCCCGTGTTGCGGACCTCGGTGCCGCGGGTCAAGCCGTCAGTGGGCTTGAGGCAGATGGCCCGCACGCGACTGTCGCCGATCTGCTGGGCCACCTCGGCCCGCACCTCGACCTCCTCGCCGTCCACGGTGAGGGTCATCGACAGGGCCTGGTTGATCTCGGGGATGCCGTCGGGCGGGAACTCGACGTCGATGACCGGACCGGCGATGGCGACGACGCGGCCCGACTTCAGCTCAGTCTGAGTGTCGTCGGTCATGGTCATGGGGTGCTCCTCAGTGTGCGTGATGGTCGAACTTGTGGGGCGTGATGTGCGACCAGAAGGTGTGGTCGATCATGAGCTCGCCGGGGCCTGACTGGTCCTGGGCCAAGGCCTCGGCCCCGCCCACGATCTCCATGATCTCGGTGGTGATGGAGTCCTGGCGGGCCCGGTTCATCACCCGGGTGAGCTTGGTGATGAGCTCCTCGGCGTTGTCGGTGGCCGACTTCATGGCCCGCTGCCGGGCCGCGTGCTCGGACGCGGCCGCCTCCAACAGGGCCGCGAACAGGCGGGCCTCCGCGTAGCGGGGCAACAGCCGGTTGAGGATCTCGTTGGGCGAGGGCTCGAACTCGTAGTCAGCCTTGGGCCCGTCGCCCTTCGTCGCGTCGGTGATGGCCTCGGCGTCCAGCGGCATGAAGCGGCGGACCACGGCCCGCTGCGTGCCCATGGACAGGAACTGGGTGAAGGCCAGTTCGACCTGGTCGTACTCGCCGGACTCGAACTGCTCGGTGACGAAGGCCGCGATCTGGCGGGCGTCCTCGTACGAGGGCTGGTCGCTGAAACCGCTGAAGGACGCGTCGATCTTGAAGCCGCGGAAGCGGAAGTAGCCCGCCGCCTTGCGGCCCACGGTCACCAGCCCGTACTCCTTGCCCGCATCCCGGGTGGCCACGATCGAGCGCTCCGCGGCCCGGATGACGTTGGAGTTGTAGGCGCCTGCCAGACCTCGGTCGCCCGTCACCACGACCACCGCGACCTTGCGCACCTGCTCACGGGGCTGGAGCAAGGGGGACGACGAGCCCGCGCCTGCTGCGGCCAGGTTGCGGATCACCTCGGTGATCTGCTCGGTGTACGGACGGGCCGCGGCCACGCGCTGTTGGGCCTTGACGATGCGGCTGGCCGCGATCAGCTCCATGGCCTTGGTGATCTTCTTGGTCGACTGGACCGACTTGATCCGCCGCTTGAGGACGCGCTCCTTGCCACCTGCCACGCCTCAGCCCCCCCTCTCGTCGTTCTGGGCACCTTTTCTTGCCTGGAGGCGAAGAAAAGGTGCCCAAAAGCCGGTGGTGGTGGGTCGCATGGCTAGGCCGACGCCTGGGCGGGCTGGGCGGGGTCGGAGGTGGGACGCATGGCTAGGCCGAGGCCTCGGCGGGCTGGGCCGTGGGCTGGAAGTGGTCGACGAAGGCTTTCATGGCCGCGTCGAAGGCGTCCGTGTCGGCCAGCAGGCCAGTGCCGCGAATCGACTCCAGAACGTCGGCGTGCCGGGTGCGGAACCACTCGATCACCTCGGACTCGAACCGGCGCACGTCCTCGACAGGGATGGTGTCCAGATAGCCGTGCGTGCCCGCGTACAGCGACACCACCTGCTCCTCCACCGGCATGGGCGAGTGCAGCCCCTGCTTCAACAGCTCGGTGAGTCGATAGCCGCGCTCCAACTGGGCCTGTGAGGTCTTGTCCAGGTCGGAGCCGAACTGGGCGAACGCCTCCAGCTCGCGGAACTGGGCCAGGTCGCCCTTGAGCGTGCCCACCGCGGCCCGGATGGCCTTGATCTGAGCGGCGCCGCCCACCCGTGACACCGACTGGCCCACGTTCACGGCCGGGCGGATGCCCGACTTGAACAGGTCGTCCTCCAAGAAGATCTGGCCGTCGGTGATGGAGATCACGTTGGTCGGGATGTAGGCGGAGATGTCGCCCGCCTTGGTCTCGATCACCGGCAGCGCGGTCAGCGAACCGGCGCCGCGCGCATCGCTGAGCTTGGCCGCCCGCTCCAACAAGCGCGAGTGGAGGTAGAAGACGTCGCCCGGATAAGCCTCGCGGCCCGGCGGCCTGCGCAGCAGCAACGAGAGCTGGCGGTAGGCCTCGGCCTGCTTCGACAGGTCGTCGTAGACGGCGAGGGCGTGGCCACCCGTCTCCATCCAGTGCTGACCCATGGCGCACCCGGCGTACGGGGCGAGGTACTTGAACGGGGCCGGGTCTGAGGCGGGGGCGACGACCACGACCGTGTAGTCCATGGCGCCGTACGACTCGAGGGTCGCAACCGTCTGGGCCACGGTGGACGCCTTCTGGCCGATGGCCACATAGACGCACTTCACCCCCAGGCCCTTCTGGTTGATGATCGTGTCGATGGCGACGGCGGTCTTACCCGTCTTGCGGTCGCCGATGATCAGCTCGCGCTGGCCCCGTCCGATCGGCGTCAGCGCGTCGATGACCTTGATGCCGGTCTGCAGCGGCTCGTGCACGGGCTTGCGGCCGGTGATGCCGGGGGCCTGCACCTCCATGCGGCGCATGGTGACGTTGCTGAGCGCGCCCTTGCCGTCGATGGGCTCGCCCAGGGAGTTGACGACTCGGCCGAGCAGTCCGTCGCCGACCGGCACCGACAGGATGTTCCCGGTGGCCCGCACGGTCTGGCCCTCTTCGATGTCGTCCACCTCGCCGAGCACCACGGCGCCGATCGACTCCTCGTCCAGGTTCAGGGCCAGGCCCAAGGTGCCGCTCTCGAACTCGAGGAGCTCGTTCACGGCCGCGCCGGGCAGGCCGAGGACGCGAGCGATGCCGTCGCCCACCTCGTCCACTCGGCCGACCTGGCCGGACGAGATGGTGGGCGTGTAGCCCGCCAGCCGCTTCTGAAGCGCGGCGGCGATGTCCGCGGGATCGAGGTTGAAGGTGTCGGTCATGGGTCAGAGCACCTCGCGGAGTTGGTTGAGTCGGTGACGGACGCTGCCGTCGTAGACCTCGTCGCCCACTTGGGCGACGACGCCGCCCAGCACGGACGGGTCGATGATCACGCGCACCTCGACCTTCTTGCCGGTGCGATGGGACAGGGCCTGGGCCAGGCGCTGCTTCTGCTCGTCGGTGAGGGGCGACGTGGTGCGCACCTCGGCCAAGGCCTGCTGGCGCGTCTCGGCCGCCCGCTGCACGAGCTTGTCCACGATGTCGGGCAGTTCGCGCCCGCGTCCCGCGCCGACGATGAAGCTGACCAGCGCGTTGGTGACCGGGTGGGCGCGGGTGCCGAGGAGGTCCTCGACGATCCCCTGCCGACGCTCGACCGGGATGGCCTCGTCGGTCAGCGTCGTGCGCAGCCGGTCGTCGGACTCCAAGGTGCGGGCCACCTGATAGAGCTCGTTCTCGACCTGCTCGAGCGCGTCCTCGGCCCTGGCGATGGTGAACAGCGCCTGGGCATAGGCGTCGGCGCGGGTCCCGGTCTCGGCCATTACCGCTGGGCCCCGACCTGGCTGATGAAGTTCTCGACCAAGGCCGTGTTGGTGTCACGGTCGAGGTTGCGCTCGACCACCCGCTCGGCCGCGGCGATGGCGATCTCGGCCACCTGCTGGCGCAGGTCGGCGAGCGTCCTGTCCTTGGCCGCGTTGATGTCGTCCGCGTTGCGCTGACGCAGCTCGGCCACCTCGGACTCGGCCCTGGCCATCAGGTCGCGTCGAAGCTGGTCCGCCGTCTGGCGGGCCTCCTCGATGATGCGGTTGGCCTCGCTCTTGGCGTCTTGAAGCTGCGCCGAGTACTGGTCGAGGATCGTCTGGGCCTCGCTCTTGAGACGCTCGGCGTCGTCCAGGTCCTTGCGGATGCGGTTGGTGCGGTTCTCCATGGCCTTGGCCACTGCGGGGAACGCGAGCTTCCACATCAACACGAACAGGACGATGAAGGCGAGGAACCCCCAGAACAGTTCGTTCTTGTCCGGGAGGATCGGGTTCGAGGGGCCCTCTTCGGCCGCGAGGACCAACAGCCCGAGAACGTGCATGACGGCCTCCCTACGCGAACTTCAAGAGCACGAAGACGACGAAGCCGATCAGGGCCAGGGCTTCGGTGAAGGCGATGCCGAGGAACATGGTCGTGCGGACCATGCCTGCGGCCTCGGGCTGGCGGGCCATGGCCTGGACCGACTGGCCGACCAGGTAGCCGATGCCAATGCCTGGGCCGATGGCAGCCAGGCCATAGGCGAAGCCGGCCGAGATCGCTTCACCGAAGCTGATCTGGTCGGCGCCGCTGATTTGCGCGACGAGCGGGGCGAATGCCATTGGTGGTTGAGCCTCCTAGTGCTCGGGGTGCATGGCACCGCCGATGTACACGGCGGTGAGGATGGTGAAGATGTAGGCCTGCAGGACGGCGACGAGGACCTCGAAGCCGGTGAGGAAGACGAGCATGACCGCGGGCAGCGGCATGACGACGACCAGCGGGCCCTTGACCAACAGGGCGGCCGACAGCACCGAGAACGTCACCAGCAGGATGTGGCCGGCCAGCATGTTGGCGAAGAGCCGGACGGCGAGCGAGAAGGGCCGCACCAGGAACGTCGAGATGAACTCGATGGGCGTGACCAGGATGTAGAGGGCGGTGGGCACGCCGGGCGGGAACAGGCTGGACTTGAAGTAGCCGAGCGGACCCTGGTTGATGATGCCGACCACGATGAAGATGACCCAGCTCAACAAGGCCAGGAACAGCGGGATGGCCATGCGCGCCGTGGCCGGGATCTGGAAGATCGGGATGATCTCGAAGATGTTGCAGAAGAAGATGAAGAAGAACAGCGTGGTCAGATACGGCATCCAGCCCAGGCCGGAAGGGCCCATGGTTTGGAGCACGATGCCCTCGCGGACGAACTCCACGGCCGACTCCACGATGTTCTGCACGCCCGTGGGCACGAGGGCGCCCTTGCTCCCGGCCAGCAGGAACATGACCAGCGTGGCCACCGCGGCGAGCACGCAGATGAGGGTGACCTTGTTGAACTCGTAAAGCGTGCCGTCGCCGAAGATGGGCTTGAACTTGACGATGTGGTCGATCCCGGGAAAGTCGAGTGCGAGGAGGTGCACCAGGTCAGTCCTTTCGGGCCGGTCGGGCCAATGGGGCCGGTCGGGCTTCCGGACGCGGCTTCAAGCCGGGGAAGGCCAGCGAGGCGGAGACGAACTTGAGCTCCCAGACCAACAGGCCCAGGTGGGTGGCGATCAGGGTCAGGCCGAGGGGCCAGGCCATGAACCACGACATGTTGTGGACGGCGATGACGGCCACGGCCATGAGGCCGAGGCGGATGAGATAGCCGAACAGGGCCGCGCCCATCAGCAGGCCGAGCGAGATGCGCGCCGACCAACTCAAGAGGGCGGCAGCCAAGGCGAAGTTGGCCAGCACGATGACGACCGCGTAGGCGCTCGACGCCGCGCCCGCCAGGCCCCAAGGGATGGCGCACAGGGCGATGACGACAGGGGCCACGGGCAGGGCCCGGCGCAGCATGTCGGACGCGACCTGCTGCTCGACGGCCGGGCCGTCCAGGCGGGTGACCATGGCCGGCGCAGGCGGCGCCAGGTGGGCAGGCGTGGTCGCGCTCATCGGGCCGCCTCCTCCGTGCCGTTGGGCGTGCGTCGGCCCCACGGCGCCGCTGCGTCCCGGGCCTGCATGGCCTGGTCGTAGGCGTACCAGAGCTTGACGAACATGCCCGTCACCGCGAACAGGGCGAGGGCGAGCATGAAGATCGGGGAGGTGCCGAGGCGCATGTCGAGAAGGTGTCCAAGGAAGCCGAAGACGACGGGGGTGACGGCAAACTCGAAGGCTCGGGAGAGTGCTTCGCCGAAGCCATTGTTGAGCTCGCGCCGTTCCCGCAGATCCACCGCCGGGGAGGTTAGGAGGTCACCCTTCACGGGTGCAAATCCAGGTTTTCGCCCCCCAAAAACCCGCCCCCCGATCTTTTCCACAGCAGCAGGTGCTGTGGAAAAGTCGGGGTGGGCCGGGGACAGAGGCGACGTCAGGCCGAGCCGGCGGAGCCTTTGCGGTCCTCCAACGCGACCACGTCGGCCAGCCCGGCGTCGGCCAGCCCAGCGTCAGCGTCGGGGTCGCCGACCACGGGGCGCTGGCGGATGCCGGGATGGAACAGCATGTAGAGGGCGATGCCCAGGGCGGCCACGAGCACGGGGATGACGGCGTTGCCCCGCTTGGTGAACGTGGGGTACAGCACCATCCCGCACAGCAGCGCGGTCCACGCCCACAGGATCACCACCGACCGCCGCTGCCCGTGCCCCAGCCGCATGAGCCGGTGGTGCAGGTGCTCCTTGTCGGCCTCGGCCACGCGGGATCGCCCGCCCGCCCGGCGGATGATGGCGAAGGCGGTGTCGAGGATGGGCACGCCCAGGATGAAGAACGGGATGAAGATCGGGGCGAAGAAGAAGAACGTCTTGCCGCTGAACTCGTTGTCCGTCTGCCCCACGACCACCAGCGTGGACGCGGCCATCAGCACCCCGAGCAGCATGGCCCCGCTGTCGCCCATGAAGATCCGGGCCGGGTGGAAGTTGTGGGGCAGGAACCCGATGCACATGCCGCAGGCGATGACCGCTACCAGCGGCCCGATGTTCTCCGGGCCCAGGCTCCCGGCCCGCACCAACTGGTCGCCATAGATGAAGAACGACGCGCCGGCCAAGGCGACGATGCCCGCGGCCAGCCCGTCCAGCCCGTCGATGAGGTTCACGGCGTTGGCCATGCCCACCACCCAGACCACGGTGGCCAGCGGCTCCAGGTCGGGCGACAGGGCCACGAACCCGGCGAACGGGATCTGGAAGAAGAACATGGTGACGCCGAGCAGGGCGAGGATCGACCCGGCCAGCACCTGACCGGCCAGCTTGGCGGGCGCCGACATCTCCCGCAGGTCGTCCACGAGGAACACGGCGAAGGTGATGGTCCCGGCCAGCACGACGCCAAGTGGGGCCGAAGAGCTGGCGAACACCTCCTTGAACTGCGAGAGCCGCGAGGCGAGGAGCATGGCCAGCAAGAAGGCCACGAACATGGCCGCGCCCCCGAGCGTGGGAGTCGGCGCGGCATGGACGCGGCGCTCGTCGGGCATGACCACGGCCCCGATGCGAACGGCCAGTCGGCGGACCACGAACGTGCACGCCCACGTGGCCACCGCGGCCACGGCGAAGACGATGCCGTACCCGCCCAACACCATCAGGGCGCCGAGCCCCAGCCCAATTCCACCATGGCGTCCACGTAGGCCCCGATCTCGGCCGCGGTGCGCTCGTAGACGGATCGGGACAGGCCGATCGGGTCGGCCACGTCGTCCTCGGGCGACGACCCGAGCAGCTCGGTGCGGTTGCGGCCCGCATGGATCTTGGCGACCCACTCGTCGAAGGGCTGTTCCGCCTCCCGGGGGCCGACCCACTCGGCTCGGCGCACGAACTCCTTCAACGTGAACGTCTTGGGCCAGCAGGGCGGGAAGAAGGTGACCGCTTCACGCACGTGCATGCGGGCCATGCCCAGCACCAGGTCGGCTTGGCCCAACTCGTCCACGACCATCCGCCTGCTGCGATGGCCCGACGTGTCCAGGCCCAACGCGGCCATCACCGCGATGGCGTCAGCGGTGGGCACCATCTCGTCTTCGAGCAACCCGGCCGAGGCCACGCGCGCCTCCACGCCGAGGTCGTCGAGGCGGTGACGAAGCAGGAACTCGGCCATCGGCGAACGGCAGATGTTGCCGGTGCAGAGGAAGAGCACGTCGATGCGGCAAGTCTAGGGTCCACGCGTGACCCTCGATCCGCGCCTCCCGGTGGTGGTCGGTGTCGGACAGCTCCTGCGCCATCCTGAGCCCGACGAGGTGCCTTCACTGGCCGAGCCTGCGGACATGATGGCCGACGCCGTCCGCCTGGCCGCGGCCGACGCCGGGCCGGGAGGCTCGTCGCTCGTGGCCAAGGCCGACAGCGTGCGCGTCGTGGACCTGTTGTCGTGGCGCTACGGCAATCCCGCCGCGCTGGTGGCCGAGCGCGTCGGCGCGTCGCCGCGCCAGACCCTGCGCACCACCACCGGCGGCAACACCCCGCAGGCCCTTGTCAACGACACTGCCGCCGCCATCCAACGGGGCGACCTCGATGTGGCCGTCATCGCCGGGGCCGAGGCCGTCTACACCCGGCTGCTGGCCCGCAAGACCAAGGACTGGCTCCAGTGGACGCCGCAGGACGAGGACGCGACCGGCGCCGCGCCCGACGTGTTCGGCGACGATCGGGCCGGCACCAACGACGTCGAGATGGCCCGCTCCATCGTGATGCCGACCCAGGTGTACCCCATGTTCGAGAACGCCTTGCGGGCCGCGGCAGGCGAGTCGATCGACGAGCACCAGCGCCGCGTCTCCGAGCTGTGGTCGCGGTTCAGCGCGGTGGCGGCCCGCAACCCGTACGCCTGGTCGCGGGAGTTCCGAACTCCCGAGGAGATCCGCACGCTCACGCCCGACAACCGCATGATCGGGTTCCCCTATCCGAAGTACATGAACTCCAACATCCAGACCGACCAGGCCGCGGCCCTGATCGTCTGTTCAGTGGAGGCGGCCCGGTCAGCGGGCGTGCCCGAGGACCGTTGGGTGTTCGTGCACAGCGGGGCCGACGCCCACGACCACTGGTGGATCAGCGAGCGCGACAACCTGCATTCCTCGCCCGCCATCCGCCTGTGCGGAAAGGCGGCCATGGACTTGGCCGTGGTCGGCCCGAGCGAGATCGCCCACGTCGACCTGTACTCGTGCTTCCCCGCGGCCGTGCAGATCGGGGCGGCCGAGCTGGGCTTCCCGACGGACGATTCCGACCGGGACCTGACGGTGACCGGCGGGCTGTGCTTCGCGGGCGGGCCCGGCAACAACTACGTGACCCACTCCATCGCATCCATGACCGACGTGTTGCGCAACGACCCAGGCTCGTTCGGCCTCGTCACCGCCCTCGGCTGGTACACGACCAAGCACTCCATCGGCGTCTACTCCACCGAGCCGCCCACCGCGGGCGGGTTCCGGTCCGCCCATCCACAGGCCGAGGTCGACGCCCTGCCCAAGCGGGGCTACGTGGCCGAGTACGAAGGGCCGGTGACCGTCGAGACGTACACGGTGATGCACGAGCGGGACGGCTCGCCCGTGCTCGGCATCGTCGCCTGCCTGCTCCCCGATGGCCGACGGGCCTGGGGCAACCTCAACGAGACGGGCCTGTTGAAGGCCATGGTGCAAGAGGAGTTCTGCGGCCGGGCCGCCCGCCTGCGGGCCGACGGCAGCGTCGACCTGACCGCGTAGATCTGACCCCCTCGGCCTGACCCCCTCCCAAACCACGACTGGAGGACAGAGCCCGTGGTTTCCGCAGGCCATGTCCTCCAGACGGGCAAGGCGGGGCCGCGTTAGGCGGTGAAACGTCAGGCGGTGAAGGGGATCAGGGGGCCGTGGCCTGGCGACACGGCCACGGTCACGTCGCCCTTGGAAGTGTGCAGCACGACAGAACCCGCCCGGTCGGCCACCACATCGAGGTGACCGGCCGTGCCCGGAGCGAAGCCGGCCCGGGCCACGTCGATGGTCACCGACCCGATGTTGGTGAGGTCCAGGCTCAGCACGGGCAGCGCGGCGTCGACCGGGCCATCGGCCCACGTCTGCTCGGTCACCACCGCAGGCGACGGGTCGCCGGGCACGTCGGCGCCCGGGGTGAACTGCACCGTGTGCGAGGGCCGGGCCACGGCTGACGACTCCGCATCGACGCGGGCCGTCAACCCGGGGCGCACCTCGGCGGCCTGGAGCCCCGACAGCCAGTAGGCAGACGTGGAGCGCATGTTCCACTCGGGCCGGTCGAGGTTCGGATACCAGCGGTAGGTGACCCGGGACGGGTCGGTCTCGCGCACGCCGGTGCCCATGTGGGCCGCGGCCGACTTGAAGTGGTCGGCGGCGCCGTAGCCCAGGTGGTCCATGCCCGGATAGAGCTCGAAGCGGTAGCGCAGGCCGAGAGCGCGGAAGTGGTCGACGTGCTCGAGCACCGAGGTGACGGGCACCAGTTCATCGTCGGTGCCATGGGCGATGTAGTAAGGCAGCGACCGGGCGTTCTCGATGAAGGGCGAGCCGTTGCCGTCCGTGGTGCAGCGTCCAGCGCCGCCCGCGAAGCCGTACCCGTCGGCCACGCGCAGGCCGCACTGGGGCGGACCGGCCAGCACCACGGCCTTGGCGAACAGGTCCGGGTGGGCCAGCCCCAGCTTGTACGTGGCCCACCCGCCCATCGAATAGCCGGAGATGACCGTGCGGTCGGCGTCGATGTTGTACGTGTTGGCCAGCCGGTTCCAGCCCTCCCAGAAGTCCAGCTCGGCCTCGTCGAAGTACCAGCCGTCGGGACCTCGGCCCAACGTGGTGGCGCAGATCGAGCCCCGGTCCTCGCAGGCCTGCGTGAGGAAGTTGGGGGCCAGGGCGCCGTACTGGTTGTGCTGCTCCGACAGCGAGTGCAGCACCCACGTCAAAGGGGTGGCCGTCGTGTCCTTGTAGGTGCTGGGCACGAAGACGGCATAGGGCTGGACCCGGCCCAGGAAGTTGGGCTTGAGGTCGCCGGTGCCACCGCCGGTGTCGGCCACCACGCCTTGGTCCTCGTGCTTGGACGCGTCGCCGACGGTGATGGACGACACGTACCAGCGGTTCGTATAGCCGGTGGGCAGCGGCTCGGGCGTGGCCTTGCCGGACGCCAAATCGCTCCAGTCGACGGTGGCCCCGAACTTGGCCACGTCGCCCGCGGCCAGCGCCGCGGCCTGCGCGTCCTCCATCCAGTAGTTGCCGACCATCGGCTCTTGGTCGTGGTTGCGGAACCCGACGTTGAAGACGGGCGGCTGGTTGGGCAGGGCGCCATGGTCGGAGTCGACGGGGGCGAACCCGTCGCCCGCGGCATTGGCCACGCCGGAGGCCACCCGCACTGTCCACTTCCCGCCGGTCGCAAAGCGGGCCTCGGGCAGCCGGACCACGAACGACTTGGCCGCCATGTCGACGGTGAGCGACCCGCCCAGCGCGGCCACGGCCGTCTTGGCGCCCGTGCCGTCCATCACCCATGCGCCCTGGGCCGACACGACAAGCGCCTTGTCGATCCCCGGCGAGGCCAGATGGTCGACGCCGGGCCACGCCGCTGCACCCGCGTCCGGCGTGGAGTCGATGGCGAACTCGGCCACGGGCACGTTCTGGTCGATCAGCGTGGTCCAGTCCACCCGCCAGTAGGAGGCGGAGACGTCGTGGCCGATGCCGACGCGGAAGATGTCGGCGCCGTTCTTCTTGGCCGCGGCCGGGGCGTACTCGAAGGTGCCGTCGCTGGGGGCCAAGCCCGCGATCGGGAAGCCGCGGGGGGCGCCCGCGGCGCCGTGGTCGTCGTAGAGGAAGTCGCTGTACTCGAAGGCGCCGGGCACCAGGCGGGACGTGCCTGAGGTGCGGGGGAAGGCCTCGTCGAAGGGCCAGCCTTGCGGGATGGGCAGCTTGTCCTCGGCCTTGAGCGCAGGGGCAGGGATGCCGCTGGGCAGGCCCTTGGGCGGGCCGACGGGCACGGGCGGGACGGGCGCGGCCGCGGTGTGGGCGGCCTCTGCGACCCGACCCGCGGACCCGTTGGCTTGACCAGAGGTGAGCGAGGCGTCAGCGGGCCCGGACGCACCGAGCAGGCGGCTGGCCACCGCCGCCGCGGGCGCGGCGGCTGCCGACGAAGGGCCCGTCGACGCTGTGCGGGACTCGACCGCGTTGGCGGCAATGGCGGCCGTCAGGGCGAGCGCGATGGGAAGAGCAGCGAGGCGGCGCATAGGTGGAGGTTCGCCGCCGCGGCGCGGAACCCCTCCGAAGCGTGCCCTCTCACCTTTTCCACATCAGGGGGTGCTGTGGAAAAGATCGGCAATGACCGCAAAAGGCACCGCGCCATCGCGCAGGAGCAGCGGCTCGGGCCCGGTGCAGTCGACGACGGTGCTGGGCGTGCCCGCGCATGTGCCGCCGTCGACCACGGCCACTGCCCCTTCGAACAGGTCGAGCACGCCGGCCGCGGTCGTCACCGGCGGCTCGCCGTGGCGGTTGGCGCTGGTCGTGGCCAGGGGGCCGACCCGCCTGCACAGGTCGCGCACTACCGCGTGCTCGGGACAGCGCAGCCCGATGGTGCCGGACCCGTCCAGCCGATGGAGGACGACCGTCAGCGGCCCGGGCCAGAACCGTTCGAGCAGCCCCTCCACCGCGCTCGACGCGATGACGGCGAGTCCCCGCGCCTGGGGCACGTCGGCCACCAGCACCGGCACCTGCACATCGTGCGGACGCTCCTTCAACTCGAACAACCGCTCGACCGCGTCGGGCTGCGCGGCGTCGGCGGCCAGGCCGTAGACGGTGTCCGTGGGCAGGGCGACGACGCTGCCGTCGCGCAACGCCGCCGCCGCGGTGAGCGGATCGACGATCATGCGAGCCTGGCCACTAGGGCCCGGGCCCGGCCCGCCAAGTCCGGGCGCACGTCCACGTCGGCGAAGCCCGCTTCCCGAGCCAAGTCCATCGCCGCAGAAGCCCGATGTGGCGCGATCTCCAACACGCACACGCCGGGCCGAGACAGCCAGCGAGGCGCCTCCTCCAAGATGGCCGCGGCCGACTCCAAGCCGGTCGGCCCGCTGAACAGCGCGCCCCCGGGCTCCCAGTCCAACACCTCGGGGGGAAGGGTGTCGCCGTCCGCGACATATGGCGGGTTGGAAACCACCAGGGTCACGCGCCCTTGCAACAGCTTGGGGAGGGCGTCGAACCACGAGCCGTGCTCCAGCCGCACCCGCGAGCCGGCCCGCCCGATGCCCGAGAGGTTGGCGCGGGCCACGGCCAGCGCGTCGGCCGACGCGTCGGTGGCCCAGACCTGCGCGGCGGGAACCTCTGACGCGATGGACAAGGCGATGGCACCGGAGCCGGTGCCCAAGTCCACCACGACGGGCTTCAACCCAGCCAGGTCCGTCGACGCAGCCCGGTCCGTCAACGCAGCCAGCTCGGCCAACGCGTGCTCCACGACCTGCTCGGTCTCGGGGCGCGGGATCAGCACCCGGCGATCGACATACAAGTCGAGCGACCGAAAACCCCACGCCCCCACCACGTACTGCAACGGCTCGCCCGCGGCCCTGCGCTCCACCATCGAGTCGAAGAAGGCCAACGCCCGCGTGCTCACCGGCTCGTCCAGCCCGGCGTGGAAGTCGGCCCCCTCGAACCCGCCCGCCCGCTCCACGATGCGCCGGGCGTCCACCTTGGAGCCAAGCCGCACGGTGGCCTCGTCCAGCAGCTCCCGCCAGATCACTCTTCGCCCGAGAGCTGCCGGGCCCGCTCGTCGGCGATGAGCCCGTCCATCAGCTCGTCCAGATCCCCTTGCAGCACCCGGTCAAGCTTGCCCGCAAGGGTGAGGTTGATGCGGTGGTCGGAGACGCGGTTCTCCTTGTAGTTGTAGGTCCGGATCTTCTCGGACCGTCCGCCGCCGCCCACCTGGTTGCGACGGGCCGACGACAGCTCGGCCTGCTGGCGGTCCTGCTCGGCCTTGAGCAGCCGGGCCCGCAGCACCTGCATGGCCTTGGCCCGGTTCTGGATCTGGCTCTTCTCGTCCTGCATGGCCACCACCACGCCGGTGGGGATGTGGGTGATGCGCACCGCCGAGTCCGTGGTGTTCACGCTCTGGCCGCCGGGGCCGGTGGACCGGTAGACGTCGATCTTGAGGTCGTTCGGGTCGACTTGGATGTCGACCTCCTCGGCCTCGGGCAGCACGGTCACCGTGGCCGACGACGTGTGGATGCGGCCCTGCGACTCGGTCACGGGCACGCGCTGCACGCGGTGCGGCCCGCCCTCGTGCTTCATGTGCGTCCACACGCCGTCGCCCCTCAGGATGAAGGTGATCTCGTTGTAGCCGCCCATGTCCGACGGGTCGGCGCCCAGCACCTCGAGCTTCCACCCCGTGCGCTCCGCGTAGCGCTGGTACATCTCGAACAGGTCCTTGGCGAACAGGTTGGCCTCTTCGCCGCCCTCGGCGCCTCTGATCTCCACGATCACGTTCTTGTCGTCGTTGGGGTCCTTGGGCAGGAGCAGCAGCTTCAACTCCGCCTCCAACTCCTCCATGCGGGCCTCGGCCAGGTCCACCTCCTCGCGCATGCCCAACTCCTTGGCCACGGCCAAGTCCTCGAGGGTGCTCCGGTACTGGCGGTAGGCGGCCACGATGGGCTCGAGCTGCTTGTGGCGGCGCGACGCGTCACGAAGCCGGCGCTGGTCGGACAGCACGACGGGATCGCCGAGCTGGGCCACCACCTCCTCGTACTCCTTCTCGAGCGCAGCCAGTCGGTCAAGCACGAAGGACGAGGCTACCGGTGGCCCCTCAGCCGACGTAGAAGCGCGCCCAGTGCGGGCTCTCCTGGTGCCGCGTCCCGGGCCTGGGTCGCGCCCGCGTGCGCGCCGACCATAGGCATAGCCAAATCCAGCGCGACTGCCCCCAGCAGCGTCTTGTGCATCCCCAACCTTCCCCAGCGGAAGTCCAACGGTCGAAAGTGTGCCGGTTAACACGGTGATAGTGTTCCGGCGTCCGGATTCATGGCGGAGCCCACACTCAACGCCGCTCGCCGTCCGCAGTCGTCAAGGAGGACGTGCGTTGACGTTGCGGCGGTTGACGCTTTGCCTCTGAGCGTGCTTTTTGCTCGCCGGATGCGTGGACAGCGGCATGGACGACGGCCTGGTCTATGCGACTACGTCGGAGATGCGTCCGTATCCCGCGGGCCCTATTACGCCGTGGAAGTCGGCGGCAACACCCTGTACGTCGAGGCCGACCTCGATGTCACTATGGACTTCGCGCCAGAACCCGTCTCGGTGACCTTCGGGCTTACTGCTGACAAGCGCCACAAGCGGCTCTTCGGGCTGATCAGCTTCTATGACATCTACCACGACTACGGAAACCGGGCGACCCCGTATATGGCGACGGGAGACGTCAAGATCCTTGACTTCGGAAGCGCGTCGTTCACCACTGGCGTCTACATGTACGACTGGTTCGCCGTGGCGTGCCAAGGTGCATACACGTCGCCGTGCCTCGTCAACCCGACGCTGGGTGGCACCCTGCCGTTCACCGTCGTCGGCATCCAGGCACCGGGCGACCCAGTCCGCCCTGTCAACAACGAGGACGGCACGGTTGGTGTCGAGACAACGACCGAGGGCGTTCCGCCCATCGGCAGCGGCATCCACCCCTGATCCATGGGCCGGTTGGCGCAAGCGGCGATCGCCGTCGTTGGGGCGGTCCTCCTGTCGCGCTGCGCGCAGCCTCCCACGGGCGTGCTCTCGAAGCGGCCGCACCCGGCTGGGCCTGCTGCGAGCGCCCAACCAGCCCCGCCTCTCTCGACCGCACCCCGTCAGCCTGCCGAAAAGCCGAGCACATCAGCCAAGGTCGGCCATGCCAGTGAGTCCACGGGTTCCGACGCGATGACGGACCTGGCCGCGCCGATTCCTTCCGACTGGGAACGTCGATACCGGGCCTCGGGGTTCGTCGAGGGCACCGCGGACGGGCGAACAGTCCGCATGGACGTGCCCGCGTCGTTCCGGGCCGTGGTCGTCCCCGCCGCCGAAGGAGTTGAGCCGCAGTTCCTGGTCTACGGGGCGTTCGAGCGGTCCAAGGGCGTCGGCATCAGCTTCAGCCTTCAGGGCCTGGAGCTGGCCAATCTTCACCTCATCGCGCCGAACGACAACGGGAGCCTGACCATCACGGTCAAGCCGGAAGCGTCGCTGCCGTGGCTGACGCTCGCCGAAGGAGAGAGCAGCACGGCCCTCGCCAACCAGGGCCGGTACCGCCTCACCGTCAACCGGGTCGGGCTCGCCCGATGGCATTTCGCGGTCGCGGTGGCGCCGGGCGGGCCACCCCCGTACCCGGCCTTCAGCGACGGCGTCCTCGACCTGTCCGTCTCATCGCCGATGCCGCCCTGGGAGGCCATCAGCCTTCAGGTCGATGCCCACTCGGCCACCGGTCGGTTCGCGGCTGCCATCCGGCTCCAATCGGACTAGAGGCGGCGCCAGTCGGCGGGGACGGTGACGACGGTGGCCGGCTCGCGCAGGGCGGCGGCGAGCGAGTGGGTCACGGGGTGGGCGTCGATCTCGGGGACGACCAGCACGAGGCGGCCGGGGTGGCGCAGGCGGACGTCGGCGGCCACGGGGACGAGCGCCAAGTCCACCCCGGTGGAGCACACCACGGTCACGCCGTCGCCGGTGGCGTCGTCGCCGGTGGCGTCGTCGCCGGTGGCGTCGTTGCCGGTGGCGGCGGCAGGCGAGGGCAGGCGCAGGTCGGTCAGGGGCAGTGTGGACGAGACGGGCCGCAACCCAGACGCGCCCACCAGTTCAGGGCGCCTGCACACCACGGCCCGCAGCCAGCGCGCCGCCGCGAGCTGGTTCATGGGATGGGTCGGGGCGTCAGGCGTGCGCAGCTCCCGCACGGCCTCGACCGCGGCCACCAGCGCGTCGAACGGCTGAACGTCGGGGTGCATGAGCTTCTGGGCCTCCCGGTCGTGCTTGCCCACGCCCACCTCCAGCGCGCCGTCGGCCCCGACCCGGGCGACCTCCAGCCCCAACACCTCGGCCAGCAGCAGCCCGTCCTCGGCCACGGGGTCGGCGCCCGCGTCGGCGAACAGGGCACGGAAGGGCTCGGCCGCAGACGGCAACGACCGCTCGGGCACCAGCTCGGCCGCCGACACGGGCACCAGGGCACGGCCGTCCACCCGCCACACCATTGGCGGCGCGGCGAAGGCCTGTGCCTGGCGCGCCATCGCCCCGGCGGCGTCGGCGTCGTCCACCAGTACGTGCAGGTCCGACACCTCGAACTGGCGGGCCCACGCCAGCGCGCCACCCAGCGACCGGGCCGACTCGCCGCCCGCCAACACCCAACCCCGCGGCCCGAGCCGCAACGTGGCACCGCCGGGAAACCCGCCCGGCTCCACATCCACACTCCCCGCATCGACACTCGCCCCGTCGACGCCGAAGTGCTCGCGCACCAGGGCCCGAAGCTTGGCCCGATACCCCCCCTGACGCGCACTGGAGGACATAGCAGTACCCATGGGGTGGCTATGTCCTCCAGACGAGAAAAACGCGAGCGCGAGGGGCGGGGCGGGGCGGGGCGGGGCGGGGAAGCTACTTCTTGGCCTTGGCGCCCTTGCGGGCCCCGTACCGGCGCTCGAAGCGCTCGACCCGGCCGCCGGTATCCACCAGCTTCTGCTTGCCGGTGTAGAAGGGATGGCACTCGTTGCACAGCTCGACGCGCAGCTCGGGCGTGGTCGACTTGGTCGTGAACGTGTTGCCACACGAGCAGTGGACGGTGGCGTCGGCGTAGTTGGGGTGGATCTCGGTCTTCATGGCGTCCTCTCTTCTACACGTCTTTATACAGGCGGCGTCTTATACCGGCGGCGTCGGGCCCTTGGCGATCTCGGCCAAGAACTCGTCGTTGCTGGCCGTCGTCTTGATCCTGTCGATCAACAACTCCAACCCGGGCGCGGCATTCCCGTCCGCGGCCATGGCGTTGAGGACCCGTCGCAGCTTCCACACCTGCTGCAACTGGGTGCGCTCGAACAACAGCTCCTCGTGCCTGGTGGACGAGGCGTTGACGTCGATGGCCGGGTAGACCCGCTTCTCGGCCAGCCGCCGGTCCAGGCGCAGCTCCATGTTGCCGGTGCCCTTGAACTCCTCGAAGATGACCTCGTCCATCTTGGACCCCGTCTCCACCAAGGCGGTGGCCAAGATGGTGAGCGACCCGCCCTCTTCGATGTTGCGGGCCGCACCGAAGAACTTCTTGGGCGGATAGAGGGCGCCCGTGTCGATGCCGCCGGACATGATGCGCCCGGTGGCCGGAGCGGCCAGGTTGTAGGCCCGGGCCAGGCGGGTGATGCCGTCGAGGATGATGACCACGTCGGTGCCCACCTCGACCAGACGCTTGGCCCGCTCGATGGTCAGCTCGGCCACCTGGGTGTGCTCGTCCGAAGGCCGGTCGAAGGTGGAGGCCACGACCTCGCCCTTCACCGATCGGCGCATGTCGGTGACCTCCTCGGGCCGCTCGTCCACCAGCAGCACCATGAGGTGGACGCCGGGGTTGTTGGCCTCGATGGAGTGGGCCACCTGCTTCATGATCGTGGTCTTGCCTGCCTTGGGGGGCGACACGATCAGGCCGCGCTGGCCCTTGCCGATGGGCGAGATGAGGTCGACGATGCGGGCCGTGGTGTTAGCCGGGTCGCCGGGCAGTTCGAGCCGCAGCTTCTCGTCGGGGAACAGCGGGGTGAGGTCCTCGAAGCGGGGCCGCAAGCGGGCCTCATCCGGGGTCATGCCCGACACGGTGTCGATGCGCAGCAGTGCCGGGTACTTCTCGTTGGTGGCCGCGGGCCTGCTGGCCCCTTCGACGTAGTCCCCCTTGCGCAAGGCGAAGCGCCGCACCTGGCTGATGGAGACGTACACGTCTTTCTGGCTGGCCAGGAAACCGGACGTGCGCAGGAAGCCGAAGCCTTCGTCGCGCAGGTCGAGCAGGCCGGACACGGGGACGGGCTCGCCTTGGAAGACGGGCTCCTGCCCGCTGCCCTGGAGGTCGCGCTCGATGCCGCCTCCGCCACCACCGGGACCACGCTCGCGGTCGCGTCCGCGGCGACGGCGGTTGCGCCGGTTGCCCAGGTCGCCTTGACCGCCGTCGTACTGCTGGTTCTGCTGCTGGCGGTTCTGCTGGCTCTGACCCTGCTGGTTCTGACCCCCCTGGCGGTCACGGTTCTGGCCTTGGCCTTGGCCTTGGCCCTGTCCTTGCTGGCGGTCCCTGGGCTGGCGGTCGCCTGACTGGCCGTCGCGGCCTTGGGGGGCGCTGGTCGACTCGCCGGACGTCGAGCCGGACTCGGTCGACGCCGCGTCGCCACCGTCGCCGGCGCCAGTGCGCCCGGCCCGGCCGTTGGACTCGGCGTTGTCGGCCTGGGCCGGAGCAGGCGCGGGGGCGGCCAGTTGCGACGACCTGGGCGCTCGCGCCGGGGCCGGTTCGGCAAGCGAGGACGAAGCGCGGCCATTGGCCGATGGGCTCTCGACCGATGCCCCGTCAGACGACGCGGCCTCAGCCGACCCGCCGTTCGCCGATACCGCCGACGCCGATACGGCCGAGGTCGACTCGCTGCCGTCGACGACACCACTGCCGCCCTCGGCTGCGTCGGTCGCCTTGCGACGGGTCCGCTTGGGCTTGTCCGGCGCGCCGTTGCTGTCCGCGTCCACGTCCACGCCGGTGGCCCGCAGGATCTGGGTCACCAGGTTGGCCTTGGACGTCCGCGACGCGGGCGTGAGCCCCATCGCCGACGCGATCTGCTGAAGCTCGTCGCGCTCTTTGCGCTCCAAGACCGAGCGTTCGAGCTGCTGCTCTCCGCTCATATGCACCTCACTTGGGTTGCTGTCCAGAGAAAAATGGGTCGGTTGCCGCCGCGCCTGACCGAGTGGCCCATGGTGAAGAAGGAGAAGCACGACGACCGGAGATCGGAGCGAGGAGTGGGTTCTGCACCACCCAGAAACCCTTACCCCCTGCGCCACCCCCGGACGTCCCTCCGAATGGAGGCGCTGCGCCCGAGACGGCAAGCGGTTTCGCCGCTCATGCTACCCGGGGCGCCCAACATCGGCAATCCCGGTCGAATTCCCCCCATGCAGGGTCCGCAGGAAGCGGGCCAAGAAGGCCATGTCCGCGTCCACCAGAGCGGGGTCGACCTTGAGCCACGGCGCCGCGCCGGGCCGGGCCGGAGCGCCTCGCGCGGCCAGTACCTGGCCCCGGTACCACCGCATGCGCTCGGCCACGGCGTCCCACAACTCGTCGTCCACCGAGAGGCCATACGAGTGGCAGAAGCGGGCGACCCGCTGCACTCGGTCGGGCGGCGCGGGCCAGCCCACGCGCACGCATTCCGCATCGTCGTAGAGCGGGGCGAAGTGCCAGACGGCCGAGGCCACGTCGGCCAAGGACAGGCCGGGCCCGGCCAGGTCCCAGTCGATCAGCCCGACCGCATCGGCACCGTCGAACACCACGTTCCACGGGCCCACGTCGTTGTGACACACCGCGTGCCCGGTGGCGTCGTGGAAGCGGCGCAGCAGCCGGGCCACCGAGACGACCGCGTCGTCCGAGCGCACGTCGTCCGACAACGGCCGCTCCCCCACCGAACCGGGCAGCCACGTGACAACCTCCCACTGGTCGTCGCACGAGACAGGCCTGGGGCCGATCCCGTCGGGCAGGGAGGACAACAGATCGTGGACCGAGCCCGTCCACGGCCCGGCCTGGCGGCGCACCAAGCCCGCGGCGGATTGGACCTGGACTCTCAAACTCCCAACTCGGCCCGGATGGCCTTGTACTCCGCGTCCACCGCGGTGGGCACCGCGATCTGGCCGATGGCGACGTCCGGGTCCTTCAAGCCGTGCCCGGTGAGGACGCACACGACGGTGGACCCTGCGGGCACGCCGTACTTCATCAGCCCCGCCACCGAGGCGGCCGACGCGGGCTCGCAGAAGAGCGACTCGCTCTCGGCCAGGAAGCGGTAGGCGGCCAGGATCTCCTCGTCGGTGACGGCCTCGATCATCCCGCCCGACTCGGACGCGGCCGCAGTGGCGCCGTACCAGGAGGCCGGGTTGCCGATGCGAATGGCGGTGGCGATGGTGTCGGGCTTCTCCACCGGCTTGCCCTCCACGATGGGGGCCGCGCCCGCGGCCTGGAACCCGTGCATCCGGGGCAGCTTCGACACCTTGCCCGCGTCCTGGTACTCGCGGTAGCCCTTCCAATACGCGGTGATGTTGCCCGCGTTGCCAACCGGGATGCAGTGGACGTCGGGCGCGTCGCCCAGCACGTCAACGATCTCGAAGGCGGCCGTCTTCTGCCCCTCGATGCGGAACGGGTTGATGCTGTTGACCACGGTGACCGGCGCCTGGTCGCCCAGTTCGCGCACGATGGCCAGGGCGTCGTCGAAGTTGCCCCTGATCTGCAGGACGCGCGCCCCATGGATGAGGGCCTGGGCCAGCTTGCCCAAGGCGATGTAGCCCTCGGGGATGAGCACCGCGCACGTCAGGCCCGCCCGGGCCGCATAGGCCGCGGCCGACGCCGACGTGTTGCCGGTGGACGCGCACACCACGGCCTTGGCGCCCTCCTCGGCCGCTTTGGAGATGGCGAGCGTCATGCCCCTGTCCTTGAAGGAGCCGGTGGGGTTGAGGCCCTCGTACTTCAAATAGACAGTGGCGCCCACCCGCTCGCTGAGCCGCGGCGCGGGAACCAGGGGCGTGCCCCCTTCCAGCAGGGTGACGACGGGCGTGGCCTCGCTGACAGGGAGAAAGGCGCGGTACTCCTCGATGAGGCCCGGCCAGCCCGCCGCCCCCGGGCGGGTCATCGGGTCATTCCGATCCCACCACCCGCAGCAGGCTGCCGATGCTGTGCACCGCGTCCAGCTCGCGCAGGCCGTGCAAGGTCGCCTGCACGTCGCGCTCGCGCGCGATGTGGGTGATGAAGACCAGACGGGCCTCGCCCGACTCCTCGTCGTCCTGCTCCATGGAGCGGATGGACACGCCGTGCTCGCCGAACACGGTGGCCACCGAGGCCAGCACGCCCGTGCGGTCGGCCACTTCGAGGTTGATGTAGTACTGCGAGCGCAGCTCGTCGATGGAGCGCAGCGTGGCCCGCCCGGGTGACGAGGCCCGCCCGCTGCCGCCCGAGCGCAGGTTGTGGGCCGCGTCGATGAGGTCGCCCAGAACGGCCGACGCGGTGGGCATGCCGCCCGCGCCCCGGCCATAGAGCATCAAGTCGCCCACGGCCTCGCCCTGGATGAACACGGCGTTGAAGGACTCGCGCACGGCGGCGAGGGGGTGCGTCTTCATGATCATGGCCGGATGGACGCGGACCGCCACCTCGCCCTCGACCTGCTCGGCGATGGCCAGGAGCTTGATGACGTAGCCCAGCCGGTCGGCATAGGCGATGTCTGCGCTGGTGATGCCGGAGATGCCCTCGCGGTACACGTCGCCCGCCACCACCTTGGCGCCGAAGGCGATGCTGGCCAGGATGGCGCACTTGGCCGCAGCGTCGTAGCCCTCCACGTCGGCCGTGGGGTCGCGCTCGGCGAACCCAAGGGTCTGGGCCTCGGCCAGCGCGTCGCTGTACGAAGCGCCCGCCTCGCTCATGCGGGTGAGGATGTAGTTGGTCGTTCCGTTGACGATGCCCATGATCCGGATGATCCGTTCGCCTGCCAAGGACTCCCGCAGCGGTCGGATCAGCGGGATGCCGCCGCCCACCGCGGCCTCGTACAGCAGGTCGACTCCCGCGGCCACGGCCGCGTCGACCAGTTCGGCGCCCACGTTGGCCAACAGCTCCTTGTTGGCGGTGATGACGGGCTTGCCGGATTTGAGGGCATCGAGGATGAGGCTGCGGGCGGGCTCGATGCCGCCGATGGCCTCCACGATCACATCGATGTCGGGGTCATTGGCCACCGACTCCGCATCCGACGTGAGGCAGGACTCGGGCAGTTGCACGCTGCGCTCGCGGGCCGTGCTGCGGACCGCGACCCGCGTGACCTCGAGGGTCAGGCCGGTCCGCTCGGCGATGGCCTGCGCGTCGGCCGCCAGCAGTTGCACCAGCGCGCCACCAACGTTGCCGCATCCCAAAACGCCCACCCGCACCGTGTCGCCCACCCCAAGACGGTAGCCGCAGAAAGAAATTTCGAGCGCCCTGTCCGAAGCGGTCGGCCACGTCCCATTTCTCCACGTCAAGTCCACGTCAGGGGCTGCCGATAGCCGGGGAGGCCGGGGTAGCGGCCATCCGAAAGGGCGGGGTACATGAACACACTCACGATTGGCATGCCGGGCGGCATGACCAAGCGGACGCTCCAGCAGGCCGTAGCCCTGATGGTCGGGCTGATGATGCTGGTCTCGACGAGTGCGGGCGCGCAGGTTCCCACGCTTCACCTGGGCAAGGCCGTCTCCATCATCGTCAGCAAGCTGAACCCCTCTGACCCCGGCCCCGAGCGGGCCGTCCAGCGCGTCGGGGGCAAGGTCGGCAAGCCGCTGCACATCGTCGACGGATTCGAGGCGACCGTCCCTGAGCGGACGATCGGCCTCATCGCGTCGCAGCCCGGGGTGCGCGGCATCACCCGCAACTCGGCCGTGCACGTGGCGGGCCAGTACGGCGAGAACTCGAACGTGGCCAGCGCCGTCTACACCGACGTCGTCCGAGCCTCCAAGGCTTGGGGCGCAGGCGTCACCGGCCGGGGCGTCGGCGTGGCCGTCATCGACACCGGCGTGGACGTGAGCGGCGACCTGGGCAACCGGGTGGCCATGGCCGTGGACTTCAGCGGCGAGAACGCGCCGACCACGGACAGCTTCGGGCACGGCACCTTCGTCGCCGGCCTGATCGCGGGCAACGGCGCCAACTCCAACGGCGCTGTCAAGGGCGTGGCCCCGGAGTCGCACATCCTCTCCGTGAAGATCGCGGGCCGGGACGGCTCGACCAACATCTTCCGCCTGCTGGCCGCGCTCGAGTGGGTCGTGACCATGAAGGACGCCTACGGCATCCGGGTCATGAACCTCTCACTCGGCTCGGACTCCACGCAGTCCTATCTGGTCGATCCGCTCAACTACGCCATCGAGCGGGTGTGGAACTCGGGCATCGTCGTCGTCACCGCCGCGGGCAACAACGGCAAGATCGTCAAGCCCGCCGACGACCCGCTGGTCGTGACCGTGGGCGCCACCGACGACCACACGACGGTCAACACCAACAACGACACCATCGCCAGCTTCTCGGGCGTAGGCCCGACGCTGTCCGACCGTCTGGCCAAGCCGGACGTGGTCGCTCCTGGCAAGTCGGTGATCTCGAGCCGCTCGCCCGGCAGCTACGTCGATCAGTCCTTCCCCAACGCTGAGATCGGGTCCAGCTACTTCAAGGGGTCGGGCACCTCGTTCTCCTCGGCTGTGGCCGCAGGTGTGGCCGCCCTGGTCATCCAGAAGAACTGGAACCTGAACCCGAACCAGGTCAAGCAGCGCCTGATGTCCACGGCCAAGTCGGTGTCCAGCTCGAACCCGATGCAGCAGGGCGCGGGCCAGCTCGACGCATGGGGCGCCATGCAGAGCAACGACACCACGCAGGCCAACCAAGGGGTCACCCCGGCCAACGGCAGCGGTTCGCTCCAGGGCTCCAGCGGCAGCTCCTGCTTCAGGGACGCAGCGGGCAACTGCATGAGTGACGCCGACGTCTACGCCGCCGTGGGCTTCAACCCCACGCAGTTCTTCGGCTCCCAGTGGGCGGGCAGCCAGTGGGCGGGGTCGCAGTGGGCAGGCTCCCAGTGGGCAGGCAGCCAGTGGGGCGGCTCCCAGTGGGCGGGATCGCAATGGGGCGGCAGCCAGTGGGCAGGCTCGCAGTGGGCGGGATCGCAATGGGGCGGCTCCCAGTGGGGCGGCTCGCAGTGGGGTGGTTCCCAGTGGGCAGGCAGCCAGTGGGGCGGGTCGCAGTGGGCCGGATCGCAATGGGGTGGCTCGCAGTGGGGCGGGTCCCAATGGGGCGGCTCGCAGTGGGGCGGGTCCCAATGGGGCGGGTCCCAATGGGGCGGCAGCCAGTGGGCAGGCTCGCAGTGGGGCGGCTCGCAGTGGGCCAACAGCCAATGGGCCGGGTCGCAGTGGGCCGGAAGCCAGTGGGACGGCGCCCAGTGGACCGGCAACCAGTGGACCGACCTCGAGTGGCTTGGCAGCCACTGGGGCTAGCGCCAAACAGATGATGTGTCCCCCTTGGGACGAGAGCGGGGAGGGCCGGGCCACGAGTCCGGCCCTCCCCGCGCCCCTGCATGACCGGCCCGCGGCAGAGACGATCGACCAAAGAAACGGCGCGATCCGCTCGTTTGGCATGCCGATTCCGCCGATGAACATCCGAACCGATCTAGAAGGGCGTGGAGACAGGCAATGCGTCGGGCGAACACGGCGATGACTCAGTCGGCGACCGTGGGCGCGGTGGCGCCCGAGTCGCTTGCCGTCGCGTCTGGCGACATGGGCTCGACCGGCTTGCCCACGCCCAACGTGCCCGCACTCACGGAGCAAGGGCCCAACATCGTCCTGGTGAAGTGGCTGTGCGCCTCGGCCAGCGTGCTCGGCGCGGTCACCCTGGCCATCGCCTTCGCCGCCACTCGCCATCCGCTGCACCACATGTGGCTGACCATCACCTTTGCGGTGGGCATCGGCGTGCTTCAGGTCATGCCCCTGCGGCTCTCCCACGAGGGGCAGGGCGAGATCATCCACTTGGAAGAGGCCTTCCTGGTGGCCATGGCCTTGTTCCTCTCCCCCTTCGAGGCCCTGCTGGCCGTGGGCGGCGCCGTGTGCTTCGGCCACACGTGGCATCGAAGGGGCTGGCTGAAGACCAGCTTCAACACCGGGCAGTTCGTGCTGTCCAGCGGCATCGGCATCGGCGTCAGCAGGCTGCTGGGCGCATCGACCGGCGACCTGTCCACCCGCGCCATCCTGGCCGCGTCGGCGGGCGTGCTGGTGTTCGCCATGCTCTCGATGCTGGCGGTGGCCAGTGTCATCACGTTCGTCTCGCTGGGCCGGTTCAGGGACAACATCTTCGACGGCGTGGAGGTCAGGCTGGCCACGTGGGCCAGTGCCTTGGCCGTCGGCGTGCTGATCGCGTCGGCCATGGACCGTCACCTGTGGACGCTGCCGGTCACCGTCCTTCCGATCGCCATGCTCCAGCTCATCTACAGCCGGGCCTTCGGCCAGTACCGAGAGCGTCGACAGATCGAGGAGCTGTACGCGGCGGCCTCGTCCATCCGGTCGAGCATGGACTCGCGCGGCATCCTCGAGCAGTTGTTGGCATCGGCCCGAACCCTGCTCGACGCCACCGGCGCCCGCCTCGTCCCCGTGAACTCGCCGCTGTCCGAGGGCGGCCTGCGGGCCGACGTGGACGGGTCGATCGCGGTCGAGGTCTCGGGCAGGCTGGCGGGCGGCGACTGGGACGTCAACGACGAGGGACTGTTGCGGGCCCTCGCATCTGTGGGGTCCAACGCGTTGGCCCACGCCACCTTGTTCGAGCAGGTGCGCACCATCACCAGCAGCCTGGGTGAAGGCGTGATGGCCATCGACCCGCAAGAGATCATCACGTTCGTCAACCCGGCCGCGGAGCGCATGCTCGGATGGACCGGCACGGAGCTGCTGGGCCGTTCGTTCCACGACGTGGCCCACGGCGGATCATGCCGACTGGGACGGCTGTGCCCCTTGGTCGGCGCCCTGCAATCAGTGCGCACCGACCGCAGCGACGACGACAGCTTCTTGCAGGCGGACGGGACGAGCCTGCCGGTGTCGCACACCACGTCGCCCGTCGTGCGCGACGGCGAGGTGGTGGGCGCCGTCATCGCGTTCAGGGACATCACCGAGCGCAAGGCCTTCGAGCAGCAGTTGGCCCATCAGGCCTTCCACGACGGGCTCACCGGCCTGTCCAACCGAGCCCTGTTCGTCGACCGCCTCGACCAGGCCCATGCCCGAGCCACCCGCACGTCGAGCATGTACGCGCTGCTGTTCATCGACCTCGACCGCTTCAAGGTCGTGAACGACTCGCTCGGCCATCAGGTGGGCGACCAACTGCTGGTCGAGGTGGCCCAGCGGCTACATGCGTGCCTGCGTCCGGGCGACACGTTGGCCCGCTTCGGCGGCGACGAGTTCGTGGTGCTGCTGGAAGACCTGGTCGACCAGTTGTCGGCCGAGACGGTGGCCCAGCGCATCCTCGAGGAGTTGGAGCGCCCGTTCCCTGTCGGCGGGCGCGACCTGCCGGTGTCCGCCTCCATCGGCGTGGTGCTGGGCTCGGCCAACCGCGACCCCGACCACTGCCTGCGCAACGCGGACGTGGCCATGTACCGGGCCAAGGCCAAGGGCAAGGCCTGCTACGTCATCTTCGAGCCCGAGAGCGAAGGGCGCGAGCTGGAGCGGCTCGACATGGAGCTGGCCCTGCGCACGGCCATCGAGCGCAACGAATTGCAGCTTCACTATCAGCCGGTCGTGTCCTTGGAGAACGTGTCGATCGTGGGCTTCGAGGCCCTCGTGCGCTGGACCCACCCCGAGCGCGGCCCCCTGTCCCCCGCCGACTTCATCCCCATGGCCGAGGAGTCCGGGCTGATCCTGCCCCTCGGTCGCTGGGTGCTCGAAGAGGCGTGCAGGCAGATGCGCATCTGGCAGGACACCTATCCCGGCGTCCCGCTGGTGGTGTCGGTCAACCTGTCCGCTCGCCAGTTCCGCCAGCCCGACCTGCCCGGCCAGGTGGCCGAGGTGTTGGCCCGCACCGGCCTCGACGCCCATCAGCTCTGCCTCGAGGTGACGGAGTCGGTGATGATGGACGACGCCGAGACGGCCACCGTCACCTTGCGCAAGCTCAAGGAATTGGGCACGTGCCTGTCCATCGACGACTTCGGCACCGGCTACTCGTCGCTCTCCTATCTCAAGCGCTTCCCCGTCGACTACGTGAAGATCGACCGGTCCTTCATCAAGGACTTGGGCAACCACGCAGTGGACTCGGAGATCGTGCGAGCCGTCATTCGGCTGGCCTCCGCGGTGGGCATGAGCGCGGTGGCCGAGGGCGTGGAGAACGAGGAGCAGATGCGCAGGCTGCGGGCGTTGGGGTGCCCGCTGGTGCAGGGCTTCTACCTGTCGCGGCCCAAGCCCGCGGCCGAGATCGGGCCCATGCTGGCCGGCCGGGTCGACCACTTGCGCCGCGGGCTGCGAGCCCAAGGCGGCATCGGGGGCGAGGCCGAGGTCCAGAGCCAGGGCGACGCCGAAGGCGCTCGATCGGTGGAGCCAGTGGCGTAGGGTCCCACGCGTGGGATGGGGCGACTGGCTGCGATCCGTGTTCAAGGGCAGGCCCAAGGTCGGCGGCGGCGGTGTCGGCGCTGAGGCCGGCAAGCCTCGGTCTGCCAATGGCGCCTCTTCGTTCCACTTGATCTGGGGCATGCCCTCCAACGAGTCCTTGGCCGAGGTGTCGGCCCGCCTCACTGTGGTGACGCCGCCCGCAGTGCGCGAGCTGTACTTCTGGGCCTTGCAGGTCTCATTCGGCGACGGGTCGGGCGCCCACGTGGGCTTGCAGCAGTTGGGTGACGGGTCGCACGCGGCCAACTGGGGCGGCTATGGGCCTGACGGCCGCGAGCTCGACGGGTCGCCTGCGGGCAACACCCATCCGTGCCCGTGGCAGGCGGGCCTGGCCTACGACTTGCGGATCGTGAAGTCGGGGCGCGGTTGGACGGCGTCGATCACCGATGTGGCAGGCGGTGCCGTCGTGTTCTCCCGGGAGCTGTTCACAACCGGACAGGGACTGTCGGACCCGATGGTGTGGTCCGAGGTGTTCGCCGCGTGCGACGACCCTTCGGTCAGCGTGCGGTGGGAGCAGCTTCGTGCCGTCGGCGTCGACGGATTGCCCGTGGTGCCGTTCACCGTGCGGGTGTCGTACCAGTCCATCGACGCGGGCGGGTGCCCCAACACGGACGTGGTCGCCGAGGGCGCGGGCTTCTTGCAGATCACGTCGGTGGCGCGGGCGACCGCGCCCGACGCCGTGCTACAGGTCGTTTCGCAGTAGGTCGTCGAGCGTCTCGCGGCGGACCACCACCCGGGCCTCGCCGTCCTGCACGAAGACCACCGCCGGGCGCGGCACCTTGTTGTAGTTGGACGCCATGGAGTGGCCGTAGGCGCCGGTGACCGGCGTGGCCAGGATGTCGCCGACGGCAAGGTCGATGGGCAGGCGGGCGTCGCGCACGATGACGTCGCCCGACTCGCAGTGCTTGCCGACGATGGTCGCGGCGCGGGGGCGCTCGGCGTTGGCGGCCCGGGGCAAAAAGGCCTCGTAGCCGCTGCCGTAGAGGACGGGCCTCGGGTTGTCGCTCATGCCGCCGTCGACGGACACGTACGTGCGGATGCCGGGCAGGTCCTTGATGGTGCCGACCGTGTAGAGGGTGATGGCGGCGGCGGCCGCGATGGTGCGTCCCGGCTCGGCCGTAATGCGTGTGCCCGTCGGGATGCCGTGGTCGTGACAGGCGCGCTTCACCGTGGCCGACCACTGCTCCATCGGGGGTGACTCCTCGCCTTCGACATAGGCCACGCCGAGCCCGCCGCCCACGCACAGCTCGGGCAGTTCCAGGGCGGTGAAGAACTCGGCCAGGGCCTCGACCTCCTTGACGAAGGAGTGGAGGAGGAAGATCTGGCTGCCGATGTGGGCGTGGACGCCGACGAGCGTGCCCGCCTTGCCCGCCTCGCCCGGCTTGCCCGGCCGCAGGCGCTCAACGGCCTGGGCCGCTTGCCCGGAGGCCAGGCCGAAGCCGAACTTCGAGTCGTCCTGGCCCGTCATCACGTACTCGTGGGTGTGGGCGGCCACGCCCGGCGTCACCCGGATGAGGAGCTTCTGGTCCCGGTGGCCGAGTCGCTCCAAGCGGTCGATCTCGTCGAAGGAGTCGACCACGATACGGCCCACGCCCGCCTCGATGGCGGCCTGGAGTTCGCTCTCGGACTTGTTGTTGCCGTGCAGCACCAGGCGCTCGCCGGGCACGCCCGCGCTGAGGGCGACGTGCAGTTCGCCCCCGGTGGACACGTCGACATGGAGGCCCTCTTCGTAGGCCAGCGTGGCCATGGCCTTGCAGAGGAAGGCCTTCGACGCGTAGGCCACGCCGTCGCCCCACACCTGGCGCGCCTCGCGGCAGCGCTGGCGCAGATGCTCCTCGTCGTAGACGAACAACGGGGTGCCGTACTCGGCGGCCAGGTCGAGCAGGTCGAGGCCGCCGATGCGCAGACGGCCTGTCTGTTCGTCGATGGCGGCCGTCAGCGGCAGGAGGTGTCGGGGCAGCGGGGTCAAAGCGGCTTGACGGTAGTGGTTTGACGCTGGCGCTCCGGGCTGCGATTGATGACGGGAACATGGCTGATCCCGCTCCCCTCCTCACGCTGTTGTTGCAGGACGCGATGGCGTCGGCCCTGGGGCCGTCGTTCGCCGGGGCCGACCCGGTGCTGCGCCCGTCAGACCATGCGGACTTTCAGGCCAACGCGGCCATGGCCTTGGCCAAGCAGCTCGGACGGCCGCCCCGTGACGTGGCCGCCGACATCGCCGCGGCCGTGCGGGAGTCGTCGGCGGCGTCGGCGTCGGCGGCGTCGGCGGCGTCGGTGGTCGAGTCGGTGGAGGTGGCCGGGCCGGGCTTTTTGAACATCACGCTTTCGTCAGCATGGGTCGCGAGCCTGGTCGAGTCCGCTCTGGCGGACTATCGGCTTGGCGTGCCCACGGTGGCGGCGCCGGAAACGGTGGTCGTCGACTACTCGCATCCGAACGTGGCCAAGGAGATGCACGTCGGGCACCTGCGCTCGACGATCATCGGCGACGCGGTGGTGCGGGTGCTGGAATGGCTCGGCCATCGGGTCATCCGCCAGAACCACATCGGGGACTGGGGCACGCCGTTCGGGATGCTGATCGAGCATCTGCTCGACGTGGGCGAGGCGGCCGCGGCCCACGAGCTGTCCGTGGGCGATCTCAATGCCTTTTACCGAGAGGCCCGCACCAAGTTCGACAGCTCGTCGGACTTCGCCGATCGGGCCCGGGCGCGCGTCGTGCTGTTGCAGGGCGGCGACGTCGAGACGCTGCGTCTGTGGCGGCTGCTGGTCGACGAGTCGATGCGGTACTTCGCGCTGGTGTACGACCGGCTGGGCGTGACGCTTTCCTCCGCCGACCTGGCGGGCGAGTCGACGTACAACCCCGTGCTCGCCTCCGTGTGCGCGGAGTTGGAGTCGCTCGGACTGGCGCGGGTTGACGATGGTGCGCTGTGCACGTTTCCCGCTGGGTTCGTGGGGCGTGACGGCAGGCCGCAGCCGTTGATCATCCGCAACTCGGTGGGCGGCTACCCGTACGCGGCCACCGACCTGGCCGCCGTGCGCCATCGGGTCCGCGACCTGGGCGCCACCTGGCTGATCTACGTCGTCGGCGCGCCCCAGGCGCAGCATTTGGCCATGGTCTTCGAGACGGCTCGGGAGGCAGGCTGGCTGGTGCCGCCTGCCCGGGCCGACCATGCCGCCTTCGGGTCCGTGCAAGGTGAGGACCGACGCATGTACAAGACACGGTCGGGCGAGACGATCAAGCTGTCGGACCTGCTCGACGAGGCCGTGTCCCGGGCGTCGGCGGTGGTCGCGTCCAAGTCGGGGGACTCGTTGTCGGCGGATGAGCAGGCCGCGGTGGCGGCCGCCGTCGGCATCGGCGCAGTCAAATACGCGGATCTGTCGAACGACCGGATCAAGGACTACGTGTTCGACTGGGACCGGATGCTCTCGTTCGAGGGCAACACCGCGCCGTATCTGCAATATGCAGTGGCGCGCATTCGGTCCATCCAGCGCAAGGCCGGGTCGGGTGATGCTGGCGGGTCTGGCGGGTCTGGCGGGTCTGGCGGGTCGGGCGGCGGTGGCGCTGGCGGCTCGGTCGGGGGTGGCGGTGGCGGTGGCGGTGGCGGGCCGGTCTCGATCTCCGAGCCGGCAGAACGGGCGCTGGCGTTGCACGCGCTTTCGTTCGCCTCGGCGTTGTCCGCTGCCGTTGACGCGCTGGCGCCCCACCGGCTCTGCACCTATCTCTTTGAATTGGCCTCGCTGTTCACCGCGTTCTACGAGGCGTGCCCGGTGCTGCGGGCACCGTCGGCCGAGGTGCGAGCATCGAGGCTGGCATTGTGCTCGTTGACCGAGCGGACGCTGGCCGCCGGGCTCGACCTGCTTGGCATCGTGGCGCCGGAGCGGATGTAGCTGCCCGGGGCGCCCTCGGCCTTCCGGTCTTCTCGGCCTGGTCTAGGTGGTCTTGCGCTCGAGCAGGCCCGCCACCCGCTGCAACAGGTCGAGCGGGTCGAACGGCTTGGTCACGTAGTCGTCCGCCCCCGTCGCCTGACCCGCGGCGACGTCGGCCTGTTGGGCCTTGGCGCTGAGGAGGAGAATGGGAATACTGGCGGTGGCCGGGTCGCCCTTGAGGGTCTTGGTGACCTCGAGGCCGTCCATGCGGGGCATCATGATGTCGCAGATAATGATGTCCGGGTTGTCCGCCCTGGCGCGCTCCACTCCCTCGAGCCCGTCGCCTGCGGTCAGGACCGTGTAGCCCTCCATCTCGAAGTTGACTTGGAGGAGCTTCTGGATGACCGGATCGTCGTCGACCACCAACACCGTCGCGTCCGCCACACGCCTCAGCCTAGGCGGTCACGCGCCTAGACTGCCCGCTCCCGCCCTCGTAGCTCAGGGGATAGAGCACCGCCCTCCGGAGGCGGGTGCGTAGGTTCGAATCCTACCGAGGGCGCACAAAGGATGGGAACGGTTGCCCCTGCGTACCCGTTGGTCCATTCGTTTCCAGCCCGGTCGGCGGCTGGTCGCCGCCGGCACCGCCCGACAGCGCCGTCACGGCCCCCCACACGGCCGTCAGCGTGTCGTCGGTGACGGTGACCGTGCAGTCGGCGTCCCCGGTGCGTCCGTCGAACACAACCCGTAGGCGCAGGGCGTCGAAGATCGTGCGCAGGGTCGATTCCGGGGCGTCGATCAGGTCGGCCAGCCGGGCGATGGGAAGGTCGTCCAGCACCGCGGGGTCGTCGGCGTCGTCGCCCTGCCCCATCCGGTCGAGCAGCGCCCCCAGCTTGGCCAGCTTGGCCTGGCGCTCCGCGGTCAGCTCGGAGAGCCGCTCGCGCACGGCCCGGAAGATCGTCCCGTCGGGGTCGTCCTGATCCTCAAGCTGCTTGACCAGGCGGGCCTTCTTGCCGTCGACCTCCTCGACGGCCCGGCGCAGGGCCGCGGCCTCCTTCTCCAGCGCCTGGTCCCGCGTCGGGGTGGCGGCGGTGATCTCGGCGCGCACGTGCTCCTGCCGGTCTGAGCCGAGGACGCGCTCGGCAAGGAACCGCAGCACGCCCTCCAAAAGGACGTCCTCGCGGACCCACACGCTCTTCTGATGGCCCCGCATCGCCTCCGCGGGGCTGCGGGTCTCGCGGGGCTGGCACCCGAAGTACGAGCGGGTGTGCCGAGTCTTGCCGAACATGCGGCGCTGGCACTGCGCACAGAACACGTAGCTGCGGAGCGTGTAGCTCCGCTTCGTGTCGGGGTGCGTGTGCATGCCCGGCCGGGTGCGGGTCCGCGACACGAGGCGCTCCGGCTTCACCGCCTGCGCCGCCTTGAACATCTCGACCGTGACGAGCGGCTCGTGGGTCGGCAAAGGCGACCACACCCAGTCGCGGGGAGGGTTGAGCTTCCCCGCGCCGGTCTTGGAGGCCCGGCGGTTCCAGACCATGTAGCCGGTGTACTTCGGGTTCTCGAGCACGTCGCGCACGCCCGAGGTCGTCCACGAGTCCCGGCGCTGGTCGGGCCGGAGCGCCTTCTTGGCCGGGTACGTGTCGAGGTCCGCGTTGAGGCGCTCGGCGATGGCGTCGTATGAGAGCCGCTCAGTCACCCGCCAGACGAAGATCTGATGGACGACGGCGGCGCGGTGCCGCTCCGGCACGAGACGCGTCTTACTCATGCCCTTGTCGCGCTTGGCGGGCACCGGGTGCGGCACGCGCTCGCCCAAATAGCCGTAGGGAGGGACGCCGATGTTCCAGCCCTGGCGGGTGTGCTCGCAGTAGCCGTCCCAGGCGAGTTCGAGCATCTGGCGCACGTACCACTCGGCCAGCATCTGCTTCGTGCGACGCACGAGGATCTTCGTCGACTTGCGCCTGGTCGTCTCGAAACCCTCGTCGGCGGCGAACAGGGGCACTCCGACGCGGTCCAGCTCGTGCTCGACGCGGGTGGACTGGTGCATGAGGCGGGCGATGCGGTCCACGCTCTCGCAGATGACTGCGTCGAAGCGCCGGTCCTTGCGCTTGGCCTCGGCCATCAGCTCGGGCAGCCCGCCGTCGCGCGGGATGGGGATGTCGAACTTGTCGTGCGCCCCCGTCCCGCGGTTCTCGATGTCCTTGCGGCCCGACTCGACGTCCCAATAGAAGGCGACGATGACCGCGTTGGGCGGAAGGGCGCGGCGGCAGCTCTCCAACTGCCGCGGGATGGAGATCGTCGGGTCCTGCAGCTCGTCGTCGGACGTGCGGGCGGCGAACGCGACGTAGAGCGTGTCCTCGTCAGGCGGGCCGCCCGCCCGGGCCGCGCCCGCGCCGAAGACGGCGCTGGGATGGTCGGGCGTGTACCCGCCATCGGCCAGCGCCGTGTTCAGCGCCTCTGCTTCTTCTGCTCGTAGAGCCACCTCACCAACTCCCCGATCGCTTGTGCTTGTGCTTGGCGGACGGCCTGGCCTTCGGCGCCGGTGACGACTTCGAAGTGCCACCGGAACGTGACGTCGCCTGGGCCAAGCGTCCGCGGACGACCATGGGTCTGCTTCGTGGTGGACTTCAAGCCATCTACCACCCCGGCCGGGCCGGCGTGGTCAGGCACTGCGCGCCGCCGACCGCGCGCCCTCCAGCCGGGCGACGCGCTCGCGCAGGTCCGTGACCACGCCCTCGACCCGGCCGACCGCATCGGCCACCTGGCCGACGGACGCGTGGAGGGAGCCAAACGACTGGTCCAAAACGGCGGCCCGCTCCCGGCCCGCCCGACGGTCCGAGGCGCGGGCCGCCGCGAAGGTGAGGACCGCGGCAAGCGTCGGCGGCACCGCGGCGACGGCGGCGATGACCACGGCCGGCGTCACGACGCCCTCGCGAACACGAGCACGTCCTCGTGGGCGATGACCCGAAGCGGCGCGCCGTGTTGGCGGGCACGCCGCACCTCGTTGAGCTGGAAGAACGACGCGCGTGGGACCAGTCGATCGCGGCGGCGCGCGCACAGCAGGGCGACGTTGCGCTCGACCAGCTCGAAGCCACCGGCCTCGGCCGCCCCGACGAGTCGGCCCGGCAGGTCGACCAGCACCCCGAAGCGGCGGTACGGGCGGGCGGTCAGCACGACCACGCCGCCCGGCGAGAGCACGAACGACGCCTCCCGGAACATGGCGGTCATGGAGGCGAGGATCTCATCGAGGCCCCGGTGCGCGAGGTTGGCCCGGTCGGCCGAGTACCGGTAGTCCGACTTGCGGACGCACTGCGAACCGGTGCGAATCCGGCCGTGGGTGGACGCGCCGTAGGGCGGGGACGTCAGGATCATCGCCACCTGCCCCGCCGCGTCGGCGGGCACCACCGACCGGAGGTGCCGGCAGTCGCCGACGAGCACCTCGGCACGGCCGGCCGCCCCGTGGTCGCGGGCGTGGCCGACGTTCGCCTGTGCGAGCGCCGCCCACCGGGGCTCGTACTCGATGCCGATCGCGTCGCGGCCGAGGTGCGCGGCCTCGACCAGCGTCGTGCCGATCCCGCACATCGGGTCGAGCACCAGGTCGCCGGGGCCGGTGTAGGCCTCGACTGCCGTCGCCGCCAGCGCGGGCAGCATCTTGGCCGGGTGGGGCATCGAGTCGGGCAGGTACCGGCCCCGCCGCTGGACCTGGCTGGGCTTCTCGGCGACGTCCCACACGGAGGACCGGGTCATGCGCCCTCCTTCGCGAAGACGAGGACGTCGGCGTGGCCGACCTGGCGCTGGCCGGAGCCGACGCCGGCGGCGGGCGGCGGCAGCAGGACCACGACGTGCTGGACGTAGAGGAGGCCCTGGTGCGCCGCGGCGGCGGCGACGCCCTCGATCGGGCGGCCGACGTGGCACAGCACGGCGAAGCCGCCCGGCCGGACGGCAGCGGCGGCCTGGTCGAGGGAGGCCTCGTCGGGCGCCCACGGGCCGCCTTCGCGCAGCACCCGCTCCGGCGGCAGGGCGACCGCGAGGTCGAAGGTCCCGTCGAACGCGCCGAGGCGCGCGCCGGACTCGGGCGCGGCCACGACGACGGCCGAGCCGCCGGTACCGAGGACGGCCTGGGGGACCTCGCCGTCGTGCGGGTCGATGTCGAGGACCGCGCCGCCCGCCGGCAGGTAGCCGTCGAGGACCCGCCAGGCGAGCTCGCGCCGGAGCGTCTCGTGGTCCCCTGGCCCCCCGTGCGGCGCGAGCGGCCACACGGCGAGGGGGACGTCTGCTGAGTGTTCCTTCGTGGTCGACATGGGTCGGACACCGCCCGGCCCACGCCTTGCGCCTGGTCACAGGTAAACCGCGATTTCGGGGCCGAATGTCACCGGGTTTCTGCCGCTCGGGCCAGGAAGACCCGAGGCGCGGCCCTGCGCTCAGAAATTTCCTTCGGCGACCGGCGGGCCGCCACGGCGGGACGGGTGCGAGGCGAAACCCCTGGTCGGCGGGGTGGACAGGCCGCGGACAAGCCGGCTTTGACCGCTGTCTGTCCAGTCTCCGACCGCGGCCCGACCGCGGCGCGGCCCTGTCCTGACCGCCGCCCCTGGCCTCCTTCGACGGGCAAGCCCGCCGCCCGACAGGAGGCCAGATGCCGTCAGACCAGTCGCCCTTCGAGACCCTCGACGCCGCCTTCCGGGCGCTGTGCGAGGAGCCCGCCAACCTGAGCCTCGACGGGCGCTCCCTCGGCTGGCCCTTCCCGGCGCGGCCGATACCGCTGGGCGAGCTGCGGGGCCGGCTGCTCCACCCGGCCACGCCGCACGAGGCGCGCGACCGGGCCATGGCC
>JAUTXP010000048.1 GCA_030837965.1 Acidimicrobiaceae bacterium
GACGCGTCTCCTGGTAGACCGAACCGCCCTCGGAGATGAGATCGATCTGGCGGCGGACCTCGTAGTCGATGGCCCGCCCGAGGGAGCGCAACGAGTTCATGTTCTTGATCTCACACCGCGTTCCCAACGGCTCGCCGGGGCGGCGCACCGACACGTTGGCATCGACACGGAGCGAACCTTCTTCCATCTTGCCGTCGGACGCGCTGGTGGCAACCAGGATCGATCGCAGCTCCGAGACGTAGGCCCGCGCTTGCTCCGCCGAGCTGATCTCCGGGCGGCTGACGATCTCGACCAGCGGCACCCCAGCGCGGTTGTAGTCGACCAGCGAGTACTCGGCGTCGTGGATGCGACCGCCACCGCCGACGTGCGTCGTCTTGCCGGTGTCCTCCTCCATGTGGGCCCGCTCGATGCCGACCTGCGAGCAGTCGGCCAGGTCGAGGTAGCCGTCCACGTTGATGGGCTCGTCGTACTGGCTGACCTGATAGTCCTTCGGCATGTCCGGATAGAAGTAGTTCTTCCTGTGGAACAGGCTGGGCTCGATCCGGCAGTGCAGGGCGGCGCCGATGCGCATGGCCAGCTCCACGGCCTGCTCGTTGAGCACGGGCAGCGAACCGGGCAGGCCCAGGCAGACCGGGCACACGTTGGTGTTGGGCTGGTCGCCAAACGCGTTGCGACACCCGCAGAACAGCTTGGTCCTGGTCTTGAGCTCGCAGTGGACCTCGAGCCCGATGACGATCTCGAACTCGGCCTCGGTCTGTGCAGCCGCGCTCATCGGCCCGCCGCCGTCGCCGCACTGCTCGATCCGGGCGCGCCGCGTTCGAGGGCGGCCGCGGCCCGGAACATGACCGGCTCACCCAGCGCGGGCGCCATCACCTGCACGCCGACAGGCAGCCCGTCGTCGCCCGCTCCGAAAGGCACGCTGATGGCCGGGTGCCCGGCCAGGTTGGAGGGGATGGTGCAGACGTCGCTCAAGTACATGGCCAGTGGGTTCTCCGACTTGGCGCCGAAGGCGAAGGCGGTGGTGGGTGAGGTGGGCGACAACAACACGTCGAAGTGCTCGTAGGCCGCGGTGAAGTCCCTGATGATCAGCGTGCGCACTCGCTGGGCCTGGCCGTAGTAGGCGTCGTAGTAGCCCGCCGACAGGGCGTAGGTGCCGAGCATGATCCGGCGCTTGACCTCGGCCCCGAAGCCCGCGGCACGCGTGCGCATGTAGGTCGACGTGATGTCGTCGCCGGGCACACGCAGGCCGTAGCGCACCCCGTCGTAGCGGGCCAGGTTGCTCGACGCCTCGGCTGGGGCGATGAGGTAGTAGGCCGACAAGCCGTAGATGGCAGCGGGCACCGACGCCGTGTCGACCTTGGCGCCCGCCGCGGACAGGGCGTCGGCGGCCTCGTTCACCCGGGCCGCCACATCGGCGTCCACGCCGTTCATCAGCTCCTGCACCACCCCCACCCGCAGTCCGTCCACCCCTTGCGACAACTGGTCGACCAGTCGGGGGCCGGACTCGGGAATTGACGTGGTGTCCAGCGGGTCGTGCCCGGCGATGACCTCGAGCAGGAGGGCGGCGTCCGCCACCGTGGCTGCGAACGGGCCGATCTGGTCGAGCGAGCTGGCGAAGGCGATGAGGCCGTAGCGGCTGACCAGGCCGTAGGTGGGCTTCATGCCGACCACGCCGCACAGCGCGGCGGGCTGGCGTATGGAGCCGCCCGTGTCCGACCCGATGGCCAGGGACGCGAAGCCCGCGGCCACCGCCGCCGCGCTGCCCCCGGACGACCCGCCGGGCACCTTGGTCACATCGTGCGGGTTTCGGGTGGGGCCGAAGGCCGAGTTCTCGGTGGACGAGCCCATGGCGAACTCGTCCAAGTTGGTCTTGCCCACCACGATGCCGCCCGCGCGCACGATCCGCTCCACGACGGTTGCGTCGTACGGTGGGCGCCAGCCTTCGAGGATCTTCGAGCTGCACGTGGTGGGGATGCCCCGCGTGCACATGTTGTCCTTGAGGGCGACGGTCACGCCCGCCAGCGGGCCGGGGTCCTGGCCCATGGCCACCTTGTGGTCGACCGCGTCGGCCGCGGCTCGGGCCTCGTCGGCCAGCACCGTGTTGAAGGCATGGATGTCGCTCTCGCGCCGGGCGATGGCCTCGAGGTGCTGCTCCACCGTCTGGCGGGCCGAGCGCGTCCCCGCCCGCACGGCCGCCGCCGTCTCGACCGCGCTCGGCGCCGTGTTGGACGGCGGGCTCGGCGCCGTGTTGGACGGCGGGCTCGGCGGCGGGCTCACGGCGCCTCCCCGAGGATGCGCGGCACCCGGAAGCGCCCGTCCTCGGCCGCCGGGGCCATGGCCAGCACCTCGTCCCTGTCGAGCGACGGGCGCTCGACGTCCTCCCTGAAGACGTTCTGCAACGGGATGGGGTGGGCGGTCACCGGCACCCCCGCGGTTTCCAGCGCGGCCACGTCGTCGGCGTGCTCCAACACGGCGGCCAACTGCTCGGCGAAGAGCTCGATCTCATCGTCGCTGATGTCGAGCCGAGCCAGTCGGGCCACGTGGGCCACGTCCGCAGGCGAGATCCGTTCGGGCATGGCTTGGATGGTAGGCGGGTCCCTCGCTACCATCCCCGGTTGTGCGCTGGGGAGCGACAGTCGCAACGATTGTTTCGCTCTTTGCCGTGGCCTGCTCAGCCTCGACGTCGGCCCGTGTGTCCGGGGTGCTGCTGGACGCGGCGCACGACGTCTACCTGCGTCCTGGGGGAACACAGACCGCGCTTCGCGACGCGGCCGACATCGATCAGGTCACCGTCCGCGTCACCCGCACGGGTTTGTCGGCGCGCTGGACCTTCTACGCCGACGACGCCGCGCCCAACGGGCATGTCGGCATGCTGCGGGCATGGGACAACGACAAGCCCGCCTTCACCGTGTGGGTCGGACCAGACGTGCGCGTCTGCAAAGGGGCACTGCCTTCGTGCGAAACCAAGGCGACGGGCGCACGCCTCGACCATGCGGCCCGGGTCTGGCAGGTCGACGTTCCTACCCGATCCCTGCCCCGGGTGCCCACAGGCGTTCGCTGGTCCGCGGCCAGTCTGGTGACCGAGGACGTGCCCGGGCGAGCAAGCGCGACGTGGGCCGACGTCGTTCCCGAGGGGGCAGGCCAGGACTTGGAGTATCCGCCGCCCGCCACGCCCCTCAGCTCACAGGCCGTTGACGACCCGGAGGCCGATGTGGCGGGGCCGGGAATGGGTGCGCTCGACATCACGAGGGCCACGATCGAACTCCATCCCAAGACCCTGCGATTCGAGGTGCGGACCGCGCAACCGGGACCCGTGGGCCGCGGGCGCTACTTGCTCAGGCTCTTCGCGGTGGGAGGCGAGCACGCGCTCTATACGGTGGGCGTGGAGGGTGCGGGCGAGTACCCCAACGGTGTGGTCTGCCCCGGCGAGCACGCCTTCGACGCGAGTTGCAAGGATCACCCGGCCGCGTACGGCCGAGGCCGCACGTCATCGCATTTCGTGGTGCGCTGGACCTCGTTGCCGACGTTGCCGGATCGGTTCGAGTGGCGGGCCGAGACCAGCGCCGACCAGACCGAGCGGAGGTCGAGCGCCCGCCCCGCGTCGTCCACCCAAGGGTGACGGCCCAGGACCGTTGACCCGTTCACCCGCCGCCTTCCCCCGCCCCGCCCGTGCCTTCCCCGCTTCTGGAGGACATAGGTACCCGCAGGGTGTGGCTATGTCCTCCAGTCAAGCCTGGAGGACATAGCCGGGCTAGCCGATGACGGGCACGCGGATGTGGGCCAGGTTGAGGTTGAACTGGCCGGGGCCTCGGAAGGTGGTGTGGGGCAGCCCGGTGGTTGCCACCTCGAGGGCCAGGTGGTGGCCTGCGGGCAGCAGCTCGGCCACGCCCACCAGGTCGACCGAGAACAACTGCCGGTCGGTGGGGAGCACGAAGGGCCCGTCCACCCGCAGCGTGGCCGCCTGGTAGTCGAGGACCCGCTTGTCCTCCACGTCCACCAGCTTGAAGATCAGGTTGGTACCGGGGCCGGAGCCGGTGATGGTGCCGCTCACATGGCCGATGCCCACGATCTGACGATCCGCGGCAGCCGCGTCCAGCACGGGCACGACCATGGTCCCCGGCTCGCCCGCGGTGCTGGTGTCGGTGATGGCCACGCCGTAGGCCTGTCCGCTGTTCTCGCCCGGGTTGGGCGAGCCCGGGTTCACGACCGTGCCCATGCCCTGCAGGTTGGTGAACGTGGCCGGGCCGGGGTTGGCCACGGTCGGGAAGGTGGCGGCGTCGTGCCAGGTGCCGTCCTTCAACGAGTAGTGGACGGGTGCGCCAGTGGCGACGGCCTGGCCCTTCAGGTACTTCGCAAACCAGTTCAAGATGGCGTTGTCGGCCTCGCCTCTCGCCAGCGCGCCGTCCTTGAAGTCAGACGGGCAGCCCGCGTGGCCCGAGCAGTAGGCCACGAGCTTGGCCGGGGTGCCCGCCGCCTTCACCTGGTTGAAGTTGGCCCACGCCTCGTTGAGGTCGAACAAGGTGTCGGTCTTGCCCTGGATCAGCAGCGTGGGAGCGGCGATGGTGTGGTCGGCCCCGTAGAACTTGAAGCCCTGGGGCGAGAAGTTCCCCTTCATCTGGCCGGTCGGGTAGCCCACGGCCGCGCCGGTCACCTCGGACTCGTGGATGAAGGGCGCGTACGTCCCGGTCTGGGGACCGGCGGTGCCCGAAGGCGTGGCGCCGCCGCTCGCCGCCGTGGCCAGGCCCGAGCCGTAGAGCAGCTCGCCCCAGCCCAGCTTGATGACGTCGCCCTGCCACAGCGAGCGGTTCAGGTCGTTCCAGGTGATCTCCGGGGCGATGGCGTCGACCCGGTGGTCGAAGGCGGCCAGCGCCAACTGGATGCCGCCCGCGTAGCTGCCGCCGGTCATGCCGATCACCGGGTCGCCGGGCGCCGTCTTTCGAATGGCGTCGTTGGGCACGAGCACCTGGTCGACGAGGGCCTGGGCGTCGCGCACCTCGTGGTCCGGGTCGTCCACCCACGCGTCGCCGCCCGACTGCCCGAAGCCACGCTCGTCCCACGTCAGCACGGCGTAGCCGTTCTTCAGCAGCTTGCCGCCGGTGCTCGTGTTGGAGAAGGTCTGCTCGCCCGAGCCGCCCCAGCCGTGGGTGCGCATGATGACGGGCACGGGGCTGCCCGCCGCCGCGCCGGGAGGCAGGAACAGGTTGTAGACGATGGCCGTGCCGTCGAAGGAGGTGATGGACGCCCGTTGCACGGAGGCGTAGGGCAGGTCGTCCGCTCGAACGGCGACGGGGGCAACGGCGGCGAGGAGTCCAGCCGCGGCGAGAAGAAGGGGGGCCTTGCGCATGCGTATTGATTGCACGCGAAGTGTACAAATCCCTGCTTTTTCGAGCTTGCGGGACGTCTCGGCGGCCCCGTGACTACGGCGCGGTGACCTTCTTGGCGAACTCCACAGAGCGCTGCTCGATCTCGTCTTTGTCGAAGTCCATGGTGGCCACGTGGAAGCTGCGGGCCAGGGTGACCCGCTCGACCGGCCCGCTCACCCGCTCGGCCAGGAAGTCGCCCGACGACGGCGGCACCACATGGTCCTGCGGGCTGTTCAGCAGCAGGACCGGGCATCGGATGTCGCCCAGCTTGTCGGCCAGGTCGGCCTGGGCCGCGAGCAGCGACAGGAGGGGCTCGATGGGCGTGCCCAGGTAGGCGTTCTCGCTGACGCCGGGCATGGCGATGTCCGACCCGATGCCGGGGATGCGGTCGATGCCGGCCACCGCGGTCTGTCGGATCATCTCCACGAACGACTCGGCGGGTGGCTCGATGGCCGGGTTCACGCACACGATCCCGGCCACCTCGGGATGGTGGGCGGCCAGCCAACAGGTCAGCGTCCCGCCCATGGACAGCCCGGCGATCACCACTCGCTCGCAGCGCGCTGCCAAGCCCTGGTAGGCGGCCTCGGCCGCACCGGACCAGTCGTCCCAACGAGTGAGGAGCATGTCCTCGATCGATGTGCCGTGACCCGGCAGCAGGGGCAGGTCGACGGCGAAGCCCGCGGCGGCGAAGGCCTGGGCCAGCGAGCGCATCGACCCGGGGTTGCCGGTGAACCCATGGACGACGAGCACGCCGTGTGGGTCGCCGGGGGCGGAGAAGGGCTCGGCCCCTTCCATGATCGGTGCGGGCATGCGGCCGTCCTCCTACTTGTAAGGGTCTTCGGGACCGAGGGGCTCGGTCCACCAGTCGTCAGGGGCGGGGGTCCAGTCTGGGTCCTCGTAGATGCAGTCGACCGGACACACCGGCGGCAGGCACTTCCCGCAGCCAGAGCACAGCTCCGGCACGATGATCACGTCGATCCCATGGTTGAAGATGGCGCCGAATTGGGGCGGGCAGTGGCGCAGGCAGGTGTCGCAGTTGATGCACTCCGACATCTCGATGCGGAACGGGACGTGCTTCCACTTGGGGTTGCGGACCCGCTCCTCGATGCGCTCGACGCGCGACGTGCCCCCGGGCATGGCGCTGTGCAGCTTACGGCTAGCGTTCGGCGTGTTCTCGATCCCATCACCAAGGAGCACATCGTGGCCAAGTACCCCTTCCTCAGCGAGGAGTGGATGGCGGAGGCGCGCAAGATTCGTGAGGAGTACCGCGGCAAGACGCAGGCGCCCGCCCACCAGGTGCGCATGAACCAGATCATCACCGACGTGCCCTTCGGCGACGGGAACATCGAGGCCCACATGGACACCACCGGCGGCGACCTCGAGACCGAGTTGGGCCACTTGGAGAACGCCGACGTGACCCTCACGCTGGACTACGCCACGGCCAAGGCCATCTTCGTGGACGGCAATCCCCAGGCCGGGATGCAGGCCTTCATGGCAGGCAAGATCAAGGTCCAGGGCGACATGACCAAGCTCATGGCCATGCAGCAGACCAGTCCGGACCCGGCCGCGGCCGAGATCCAGCAGCGCATCAAGGACATCACCGAGGAATAGGACTCGGTCACGCCGCCGCCACCGGCGCGGCGGCGCGCTCGAACGCGTCGCGGTCGGCCGACCGGACCCACACCGCGCAGACGAGGGCCAACGCGCACACGGCGCCGCCCAGGAGATAGGCCTCGTGAAAGGCCGCCACTGTCCCGACGCTTGGCTCGCGCGCGGCCTGCACCGTCTGCATGAGCTGGATGCCCGCGACCAGACCCACCTGGGTCAGCAGTTGTTGGGCCGCGCTGGCGATCCCCAAGTCGGCCTCGTCCACCGCGTTGCCCACACTGGCCGCCACCGACGGCGACGAGATGCCGAGTCCCACCCCGGACAGGACCAGCGCGCTGATCAGCACGAGGTCGCTCGAGCGGGCGTCGATGGTGGCGAACACGCCCATCGACGCGATGACGCCCAGGGTCCCGACGATGGCCGCGGACCGCTCGCCCAGTCGCACCGCGAGGTAGCCCGCGATGGGCGCGGTCACCGAGAAGGCCAGCGGCCGGGCGATCACCAGCAGGCCGATGCGGGTCTCGTCGTAGTGGAAGACCTTGTCGAGCAGCAGCGGGGCCAGGATGAAGCCGCCCATGTAGGCGAACTGGGAGAAGGCCGACTGGCCGATGGGGGCGGCGAAGTTCCGTCGACGCAGATAGGCCAGCGGCAGCAGTGGGTGCGGGGCCCGGGCCTCGATGCGCAGGAAGGCGACGAGGGCCACGGGCGCCAGGGCGAAGGCGGCGACCACGATCGGGTGGCTCCATCCCCACTCGGGCCCGCGGTTGAGGGCCATGAGGACGCTGGTCACCGAGACGGTGAGGGCCACGGCGCCCGCCCAGTCGAGCCGCTGGCGCTCGCCCTTCACCGTCTCGGGCAGAACGAGCACGGCCAGCACGGTGGCCACGGCGATGAGCGGGACCTGGGTGACGAAGATCCAACGCCAGCCGAAGTGCTGGATGATGGGACCGCCGATGGCCACGCCGATGACGGGCCCGCCCGCCCCGACCAACGACCAGAAGCCCATGGCCTTGACCCGGTCGCCCGGCTCGAACACCGAGAAGATGAGGGCCATCGAGGCCGCGCCAGTCGCCGCCCCCTCCATGCCGCCCAAGGTGCGGACGGCGATGAGGGAGCCCGCGCTCCACGCCGCCGCGCTGCCCGCCGCGCACACGCATGCGCCCAGCAGGCCGATCACGTAGATCCGGCGGTGGCCCCAGATGTCGCCCGCCTTGCCCAGCACCGGCGCGGTCACGCCGAACAACAGGAGAGGGCCGGTGATGACCCACGTCATGGTGTTCGTGCTGGTGTGCATGTCCCGGCCGATGCGGGGCAGGGCCACGGCCAGGATGGTGAAGGTGACGTTCACGGCCAGGAGGCCGAACAGCACGGCCCACAGGACCCACCACCGATAGCGCGGCCCGGTGCTGACCCGGTGGGCCACGCTGCGTCGCAGCAGGAGGGGCCAGGGGACGACGGCCACCTCGTCGCTGCCCGCCCCGCCCAAGGTCGGGTCCTCCGAGATGGGGCCGGGCGGCGGTTGCTCGGGCGGTTGCTCGGGCATCAACGGTCGAGCCTAGAAGGCGCCTGCCGGCTCCTTGACGGGATTGTCAGCCCGACCTGTGGCGGGGCGCGCAACAGGGCTGAGGGGGGTGGCGGCACCGGCAGCGGCTGGGGAACACTGCCTCAGCAACGCCACCCCCCTCAGCCCTGTTGGGGCAAATCATACGGAAGGTCGATTACGGAAACCATGCTCATTCGGGCGATGACCCAAACGCACTAGCCCCCGCTGGTCACCCAAGGTACACGCCCCGTCGATCTTTTCCACAGCAGCAGGTGCTGTGGAAAAGTCGAGAAGGGGTGAGGTTGTGGTCAGGCCGGGTCGGGGACCCAGTTGCCGTGGAAGCCGAACGGGACCCGCTGAGGCAGGGAGACGGTTGCCACCGGGGCGGCGGCGAAGTCGGTGGCGTCGAGCACGGCCAGGCTGCTGGACCCGGTTGCGTCGTCGTACACGACAGAGAGCACCCAGCCCTCGTCCTCCCCCGCGTTGTCCGATGCGGGCACGAACACTCCCTCGCTGGCCGACAGGCCCGGGCCGAAGTCGTGGATCTGGCTGGTGCCTGCGACCAGGTCGTGCTTGACCAGCCCGCCCAGGGCCACGCCGTTGTCGTCGGTGCCGAAGTAGGTGCCATAGCCGTAGCGGTGGCGGCGGCCCGCCAGCCGGTCGTCGATGCGGGGGAACTCCTGCGGGTGATCGGACACCCGCTCCTCGAGCACCTTGCGGGCGTTGAGGTCGATGGTCCAACGGTCCAACGTGGGCTGGCCGCCTGAAGGGCCGTTCTTGTCCGAGGCGAACATGCTCTGGTGGCGGACCACGTCGACCACCACCCGGTCGCCGTCGTCGTAGGCGTTGAGGGGATGGAACACGTAGCAGGGCTCCACGTCCACCCACTGCACGTCGGCGTTGCCGCCGGTGCGGGGCATGACGCCGACACGGGCCCCGTACGTGTCGGGCTTCCAGCCGAAGGGGAACATGCCGCTCGCCACCAGGTCCATGTCGAACACGACCGGCAGGTCGAAGAACACGACGTGGTCCTTGGTGATGGCGAAGTCGTGGATCATGGCCGGCCCGGGGATGTCGATGGCCTCGCTGCGGACCAGCGCGCCGGACGCGTCGGCCACGTGGAAGCGCAGGTAGGGCGGGCCGAAGATGTCGTAGCCGAAGAAGAGCAGCTCCCCCGTCTCGGGGTCGACCTTGGGATGGGCGGTCATGGCCGATCGCAGGGCGCCGTTGTAGTCCCAGCGGCCCAGCGTGTTGAGGTCGCCGTCCACCTCCATGGGCAGGGCGTTCTCGACCAGGGCGAAGATGCGTCCGGCGTGGGGCACGACGTGGGTGTTGGACACGGCGCTGCCCATGGGCCAGGTCTCGTCGGCCCCGCCCACCCGCGGCTCGCCCAAGGCGTCGCAGGCCTGATCGGTGCGGACCCAGCGGTTGCGGTATGACACGGCCTGCCCGTCGCGCAGGTGTACGGCGTGGAGCATCCCGTCGCCCGTGAACCAGTGGTAGGTGGCCGGGTCCTGCTCGGCGATGGGGTTGGGCCCGATGCGCAGGAGGCGGCCGTTCAACTCGGGCGGGAGGCTGCCTGTGACGGGCAGGTCGACGGCGTCGACCTCCTCCTTCACCGGCCCGAAGTTGCCCACCAGATAACGGTTCTCGGTGATGGTCACGTGGCTCTCCCCCTCAATGGTTAACGTCGTTAACTCTGCACCCGGGCCGGGCGTGCAGGCAAGAGGACGTCCGTCACACCCCCCTCACCGACCCCCCTCCCGCGCTTTTCCACAGCACCTGCTGCTGTGGAAAAGTTTGCGGGGTGGGGCAGCTCAGCCGAGGAGGGCCTTCATCTCCGTCTCCAGCTCGGCCACCGTCCAGCGGTCCTGCTTGTCGATCGAGTCGGTGAGGGTCCAGGGCTGGAAGGTCTGGACCTTGCCGCCCTGCACGAAGAAGACCTTGCCGTTGGCCGGGCACGACTCGGTGGCCAGGTAGGCCACAAGGGGCGAGACGTTGGCCGGGTCCCAGACGTCGAAGGCGTCGGGCTCGTCCGGCACCTTGACCACGTCGCCCAAGCCGGGCGTCGACTCGGTCATGCGGGTGCGGGCCGCGGGGGCGATGGCGTTGGAGCGCACGCCGTAGCGGCTCAGCTCCTGGGCGCAGATGACGGTGAAGGCGGCGATGCCCGCCTTGGCCGCGCCGTAGTTGGTCTGGCCCGGGTTGCCCAGCAGGCCCGAGGTGGACGACGTGTTGATGACCGACGCCTTCACCTCCTTGCCCGACTTGGCCTGCTCCCGCCAATAGGCCGCGGCCCACCGGGTAGGGGCGAAGTGGCCCTTCAAGTGGACGTGGATGACCGCGTCCCACTCCTCCTCGGTCATGTTGACCAGCACCCGGTCGCGCAGGATGCCCGCGTTGTTGACGAGGACGTGCAGGTCGCCGAAGGCCTCGACCGCGGCGTTAACGAGGCGCTGCGAGCCCTCCCAGTCGGCCACGTTGTCGGCGTTGCTGACGGCCTGGCCGCCCATGCCCTTGATCTCGTCCACCACTTGCTCGGCCGGCGTGCGGTCGTCGCCCGATCCGTCGATGGCGCCGCCCAGGTCGTTGACCACGACCTTGGCCCCCTCGGATGCGAACAAGAGGGCGTGCTCCCTGCCGATGCCCCGGCCCGCCCCGGTGATGATGGCAACCCGCCCGTCAAGTGCGCCCATGGCGCCGCAGACTACTGGGTAGGCCAGGAGTCATGCCCTTGCCGCAGGAGGCCTTCGACCGTCTCGTCGGCTCGATCGACTACCCCATGGCCATCGTCACTGCAGCCGCGTCTGCGGACGAAATGGCGGGCTGCCTGGTGGGCTTCACCACGCAGTGCAGCATCAAGCCGCCCCGCTGGATGGTGTGCCTCTCGAAGCTCAACCGCACCTTCCACGTCGCCGTGCAAGCGCCCATCCTCGTGGTCCACTTCCCCACCGTTGAGAACCGGGAACTGGCCGCCTTGTTCGGGCACGAGACGGGCGACGAGGTGGACAAGTTCGCCCGCTGCGACTGGCGTCCCGGGCCCGACGGAACGACGCCCGTGCTGACCGGCGTGGCCCGCTGGTTCGCGGGCCAAGTGCTCCAGCACCACGACTACGGCGACCACGTCGGGTTCCTGGTCCAGCCTGTCGACGCCGCCTTCGACGCCGCCTTCGACACCGCCCGAGACGCAGGCGGGCAACTCGGCTTCCAGGCCGTCAAGGACCTGTCCCCCGGACATCCGGCCTGACCTGTTCAGGCCGTGTAGATGTCGACCGCGGTGCCCCGCGGGACCTTGCGGCCCTCGCTCGGATTGGTGGCGAACACCCGGCCCTTGGGCGGGCCGTACAGGTTGCCCAGGGTCAGGCCCGCGCCTTCGAGCACGCCCTTGGCCTCGTTGACCTTGTCCCCGAACAGGCCGGGAACGGCCACGGTCTTCGGGCCCTTCGAGACCAGCACCGTCACCTTCGACCCCTTGGCCGCCAAGCCACTGGGCGACAGGGACACGACCTTGCCCACGTCGGGCACGTCGTCGCTGTAGTCGTCCTTTCGCACGGACACGAAGCCCGCGTCGGCCAAGGCCTTGGCCGCGGCGTCGTAGGGCTGGCCCACCAGGTTGTCGGGGATGGCCACGATCGGGGGCCCGCTCGACACGGTGATCGTGATGCTGGCCCCCTTGGGCTGGGTGCCCTGGGGCGTCCACGACAACACGATCCCCTTGACCACCTGGTCGCTGGACGCAGGCACGACCGCGGCCACGAACCCCGCGTTGTGGAGCGCGTCGACCGCCTGCTGCTCGGTGAGGTTGGCGAGGGTCGGGACGGCCCGGGGCGCGGGCCCGTCCGATACCACCACGTGGACGGCCGACCCCTCCTTGCGCTTCACGCCCGCGGCCGGGTCTTGGGCCAGCACAATGTCCTTGGGAACGGCCTCGTCGTAGCGACGGGACTCGGCCAACTTGAACTTGCCCAGGGCGAGAGCCCGGCGGGCGTCGAGGACCGACGCGCCCTGGACGCGCGGGACGGGGTGGGAGGGCGTGGCCACTTGCACCACGGCGAAGGCGCCCGCGGCGATGGCCAGGACGGCGAGCAGCACACCGAGCACGATGGGCCAACGGCGCCGGCGTCGGCCCGCCTTGGCGGGCTCGACCAGCGGCAGCGGCGTGAAGCCGGTGATGTCGCCCTCGCCGATGCCGTGGTCCGCCTCCCGGTCATACAGGCGCGGGCGGGATCGCACCTCGGTCAGGTCGCCCACGCCAGCGCCAGCAAGGTCAGCGCCAGCGCCGGCGCCGCGGGCCGTCTCCGCCGCCGCAGGACCGACCAGGTTCAGGGGCGCCGCCTCCGGCAGGTCCCGAGCGACGGCCTCGGCCTGACGGGCGAAGTCGGCCGCGTCGGGCCGCTCTGAAGGCGACGGCCTCCCCGCGGCCTCGACCATTGGAGCCAACGGCCCCAACTCCGGCGGGGCGACAACGGGCGTGTCCACTCTGGCCATCAACGTGGCGAGGGTCGTGTCGGCCTGGAAGGGCACCTCGCCGGTGACGGCCTCGATGAGGACCAGGCCCAGCGCGTACACGTCGGCCTTGCCGTCGAGCGAGCCGCCCTTGGCCTGCTCCGGCGCGGCGTAGCGGGCCGTGCCCACCATCGACCCGGCGGGCTCGGTCCACGTGGCCTCGGCCAGGGCGCGGGCCACGCCGAAGTCAGCGATGCAAAGCCTGCCCTCCTCGTCGAAGAGCAGGTTGGCGGGCTTGATGTCGCGGTGGACCAGACCCCGGCGGTGGGCGTAGTCGAGGGCCTTGGCCGCCTGCCCGCCCACCGACGCAGCCTGGGCCGGGGTGAGCCGCCTGCCCCGGTCGAGCACGTCGCGCAGCGATCCGCCGCTCAGGTACTCGAGGACCAGATAGGGCCCGTCTTCGTCCTCGCCCCAATCGAAGACCCGCATGATGTTGGGGTGGTTGAGGGCCGCCGCGGCCTGGGCCTCGGCCCGGAAGCGCCGCAGGAAGGACTCGTCGTCGGCCAAGGCCGCGTGCAGCAGCTTGACCGCGACGCGGCGGCGCAACGTCGAGTCCTCGGCCAGGTACACGTGCGCCGAACCGCCCGTGCCGATGGGCGCGAGCAGTCGGTACCGGCCCCCGAGGACTCGCCCGACGTGGTCGGCGATTCTCGACATGGCCACCCCCCGAGGCTACCGGCTGCCTTGTGTCCCTCTGTGGATCTGCGGCCATGATGAGCGGGTGCGAGCGGCCTTGGTGGAGGAGATGGAGGAGTTCATCCGCGCCGGCTCGCTGTGGGACCCGTCCGCCCTGGAGAAGCTGGTGGAGCGGCTGGAGGACGAGTCGCATGACACCAACGACCCCATCCCCCAGATGCTGGCCCAGCCTCTGCGGGCCGTCCTGCTCCGACTGGGCATGGGCGACGTGCCGACGCGTATGGCCCACGACGTGGACGGCATCGTCTATCCCCGCATCTGGAAGGTGATGGAGGCGGCCCGCGACGGCCTGCCCGACGGCGAGCTGCGCACCCGCATCGAGGTCCTCAACCGGCGGCTGTCGCGCAGGCTCGTGGAGGAGAACCCGGGATGAGCGACGCCCTGCATGCCCGGGCCTGGACGGTGCCTGCGGCCGCGGGCCTGGCCGCGCTGGAGACGACGGCGGTGATCGCCGTTCTGGTGAGCAGGCACAGCCGGTCGGCGCCATTGTCCATCGCCTGCGTGGCCGTGCGGTACCCGTTCTGTCTGGGCGTGCTGCGGCGAAGGGCCGGGGCCTGGTTGGCACTGGTGCTGTGGGAGGGCAGCGGCGTCTTCGCGGCCGTGGTGGCGCCCCGCGTCCCGCTGCTGCTTCGCGTGCTGGAGCTGGGCCTGGCCGCGGGCGTGCTCGCCTTGCTGGGCGCGGCCCTGCCCCTGTTCCCCCGCATGGAGCGCTTGGAGCTGCCCGACCGATGACCGCTGCCCGATGACCCCGACCCGATGACCCCTATCCGATGACCCCCACCCGCCGGCGCATCATCTACGCCGTCCTGCTCACCATCGCCTTCGCCGCGCTGGTCATGGCCTTTTTGATCCACCCCGAGCCCACGGCGCCGGCCAGGGATCAAGTGGTGGTGGCCGTGTCGCCCACGGAGAACGCCAGCGAGCAGCGCCAGACCACCGTGTTCGCCGAGGTGACCACCGACTACGACGGGGCCCTGACCATCGACGGCCACCCGATCCCTGACGATCAGGTGGACCGGTTGTTGACCGGAAACCTTCGGCTGGCCTTCACGCCCGGCCCGGGCAAGGAGATCACCAAGTTCCGCACCGGCCTCGTGTGCGCCCGGGTCGACTACTGGCCGCTGGGCCAGGACCGGGCCACCACGTCCCGCCAGTACGCGTGGTGCTTCAAGCTCACGTAAGCACGAACGTGGCTTGGCCCCGGACAGCCACGCCGCCGGTCTGGCGGGTGACGACGAGGTCGAGGTCGACGCGCCGTTCGCCGTCGGCCTCGTAGACCTGGGCCACTGTGCCGGTGCACGTGAGCACGTCGTCGGGCCAGACCTGCTCGCGGAACTGCACGTGGAAGCGGCGCACGTTGGCGGGCCCGAACTGATCCGTGCAATACGTGGCCAACAGTCCGGCTTGGAGCATGCCCACGCTGAACACGGTGGGGAAGCCCGCGGACTGGGCGAAGCCCTCGTCGTGATGGATGGGATTGAAGTCGCCCGACGCGCCTTGATAGCGCACGAAGTCGGTGCGGGTGAGCGGGCCGAAGTCCCGCGCTTCGAGCGAGTCGCCCGCGTTCATGCGGGCGGCCTCCCAGTCTCGATGGCCGTCGAACGGGCCTGGGCGACCACGTCGCCGCGCTCGTCGGTGAAGTCGGTCACGGTGACGACGAACGTCATCGTCCCGCCTCGCTTGCCCTCCTTCTCGAACACCGACTCGACGCGGGTCTTGGCGGTCAGCGTCGCGCCCGCTCTCGGCGGCCCTTTGGGAAAGACGTACTCCTGCTCGCCGTGCAGCAGCCTGCGCACGTCGATGTCCAGCTCGCGCCACAGGGCGGCGGCCTCGGGCGGCTGCCAGAACGTCGAGGTGGTGAGAAACGTGGGCGGGATCGGCGGCTGTGGGTCGTCGAGGTAGTCGGCGTGCTCCGACTTGGTGGCCCGGGCGAACTCGCGGACCTTGCCCCGCTCCACGGCCATGTCGAAGGCCGGTCCCTGCATGCCCACCGCTTGCTTATTGGCCATCGGACTCACCGTCAGGACGCACGTCGGGAACCTCTCCGGTCTCCAGCAGATGAAGGAACTGCTCCTCGTTCAACACGGGCACGCCCAGGTCTCGGGCCTTGGTCAGCTTGGCCGCCCCCGGCGCCTCCCCGGCGACCACCGCAGTGGTCTTCTTGGAAACGCTCCCCGGCGACTTGCCGCCGCGCGCCTTGACCGCCTCCTCGGCCGCCTCCCTGCTCAGCGACTCGAGCGTGCCCGTCACCACCACGGACATGCCCGCCAGCACTTGCGGCTCCGTCGGCGCGTCCGGCCCCTTGAAGTTCACGCCCGCGGCCCGCAGCTTGTCGACCACCTTCAACGTGTGCTCGTTCTGGAAGTAGGCGGAGACGCTGCTGGCGATGGTGGGGCCGATGCCCTCCACGGCAACCATCTCCTCGGCCGTGGCCTCGAGGATGCGGTCGAGATGGCCGAAGTGGCGGGCCAGCAGTTGCGACCCGGTCCAGCCCAGATGGGGCACGGCCAGACCGACCAGCAGGTTGACGAGCGAGCGCGACTTGGACGCCTCGATGGCGTCGAGCAGGTTGCGGATGGAGATCTCGCCGAAGCCCTCGATCCCTTGCAAGTCCTCGGCCGTGAGCGAGTAGATGTCGCCCACGTCGTGCAGCAGGCCCTTGCTGGTGAAGAGGTAGGCGCGCTGCTCGCCGAAGCCCTCGATGTCCATGGCGCCACGGGATGCGAAGTGGATGATGCGGCCCGTCACCTGGGCCGGGCACTCGGCGTTGGTGCAGAACGTGTCGCTCACACCTTCGGCCCGCGTGAGGGGCTCGTGGCAGACCGGGCACTCGGTGGGGAAGGTCCACTCGGGCAGGTTCGGCGGACGCTTGGACAGCACGGGCCCCACGACCTCGGGGATGACGTCGCCCGCCTTGCGGACCAGCACGGTGTCGCCCGGGCGCACGTCCTTGGCCTTCACCTGGTCCTGGTTGTGCAGGGTGGCCAACTGCACGGTGGACCCGCTGACAACGACCGGGTCGAGCTTGGCGAACGGCGTGGCCTTCCCGCTCCTGCCGATCGACACCATGATGTCTTGAAGCTTGGTCTCGCGTTCCTCGGGCGGGAACTTGTAGGCGATGGCCCACCGGGGCGCCTTGCTGGTGAAGCCCAACTCCTGGCGCTGGGCCAAGTCGTCCACCTTCACCACCACGCCGTCGATCTCGTAGGCCAGATCGTGGCGGTGGTCTTCCCAGTGACGACAGAAGTCGTGGACGTGCTGGAGCGTGTCGAGCCGCTTGATCTCAGGATTGACGGGGAATCCCGCCTCCCGCAGGAAGTCGAGGGTCTCCGAGTGCGTGCGAAACGTGGGCGCCGTCGGGCCTTCCAGCGCGCCCAGTTGATACGACCAGAAGGCCAGTTCGCGACCGGCGGTGATCGACGCGTCCTTCTGCCGCAGGCTGCCCGCGGCCGAGTTGCGGGGGTTGGCGAACAGGCGGAGCCCGGCCGCGGCCTGGCGCTTGTTCAGCTCCTCGAAGGCGGGCAGGGGCATGTAGACCTCGCCCCGGACTTCGAGCACCGCGGGCGGCTTGTCGAGAGTCAGCGTCGTGGGGATGACGTCGATGGTGGCGATGTTGGGGGTGACGTCCTCGCCCGTGCTGCCGTCGCCGCGGGTGGCGGCCCGCGTGTAGCGGCCGTCCTCGTAGAGGAGGCTGATGGCCACGCCGTCGATCTTCAGCTCGCACGCGTAGTCGACCTCGCCGTCGATGAACTTCTCCATGCGCCTGCCCCACGCCAACAGCTCGTCGAAGGAGAAGGCGTTGTCGAGGCTCATCATGGCGGCCCGGTGCTGGACCGGCGCGAACAACGCACTGGGCGCGCCGCCCACCTTCTGGGTCGGCGAGTCCGGCGTGATCAGCTCAGGGTGGAGCTCTTCGATGTGGCGCAGCTCGCGCACGAGGGCGTCGAACTCGGCGTCGGTGACCTCGGGCTCGTCCAGCTCGAAGTAGCGGGCGTTGTGGTACTCGATCAGGCCGCGCAGCTCGTCGGCCCGCTCAGCCGGATTGTCCGCGCACGTCACCCCTCCGACGTTACGCGGCCCCGCCTCGAACCCGCTTCGGCGCCGACCCGGCCCGCCGCTCCGTTCGTTCTGGGCACCTTTTCTGGTCAGGGAGACACAATTCGGTGCCCAGAACGGGGAGGGCCGGGAGGGGCGGGCGCTATGGGGTGGCGCGGCGGCGCGGGGAGCGGCGGGTGCGGGCCGGCGGGGTCGGCGGGGCGGGCTGCGTGCCGGCCAGGGCGGCCAGGACTTGCTCCTTGGTGGCGTCGAGGGCGGCCAACAGCTCGTCGGCCGGGGCCGACTCCTGGCGCAGGGCCAGGCTGTAGCGCTTGATGAGGTCCAGGTCGACCAGGCGGACGTCGGGCACGCCTGCATTCTTGCCGCCGCCGCTCGCCTGCTCGGCACCTTCTGCCCGGTGGGCCGAGGTGGCGGTGCCGAGAAGCGGTCTGCCAGGCTGCCCGGCCGTGTTCGAAGGGACGTTCGACCGGCTGTTTCCGTGGCTCCTGCGGGGGGCGTGGGCCGCGCTGCCGGTGGCCGCGGGCGGGTCGGTGCACGTCCGCCTCTGGGCTGCGGTCGTGCTGTGGGCCGCATGGGGGCTCGTCTTGCTGGCCACCCTCGTCCCCCAGCCCATCGGGCTGACTGCGCTTCGGGTGGCAACGCCGCTGGCCGTGGCCGGGGCGCTGTGGTCGACCGACCCGGCCGCCATCGTGTCCACGCTCATTGCCGCCGCCTTGGCCTTCGCCCCCGCCACTGGTCTGCTGTTCGTCAACGGAGCCGCCTACCCCAACGAGCGCCGGTTCCCCCTTCGCGCACCCGGGCCGCTGCTGGCCGGACTGTTGCCATTGGCTTGGGCCTTGGCCGTAGGCCCGGTCGTCGCCGGAGCCGTCCTGTTGCACCACGACCGATGGGTGGCGGGCGGCGTCCTCCTGGCCGCGGCCCTGCCTCTCGCCGCCGTCCTGTTGCGGGCCATCCACGGCCTGAGCAGGCGGTGGCTCGTGTTCGTGCCGGCGGGCGTGGTCCTGCACGACCCGCTCTCGCTGGCCGACCCGGTGCTGTTCCAACGCAAGTCCATCGAGGCGCTGGGCCTGGCCCCGGCCGACACCGACTCGCTCGACTTGACTCAGCGCTCCCCCGGCCTGGCCGTCGAACTGGTGCTCACCGAGAAGGTACCCATGACACTGGTGCGACCAGGGCGGCGGAAAAACGCGCTGGAGCAGGGCTCGTCGGCCCGGCTGCTGTTCACGCCCACCCGGCCCGGCGCGGTGCTGGAAGAGGCGGCGAGGAGAAGGCTCAGCCGGATGCCCGGCCGATGACTCAGCCGGATGCCCGGCCGATGATGTAGCCCACGCCGACGCCGATGGCGAACACCAGCAGCACCGACATGAGCACCATGGCTCCGGCCATGCGGCCCGGCGGTCGGGTGTCGCCGCCCTTCGGGGTCACAACCGGCCGTCCGCCAACGCCGACGCGGAGGCCAACGCGACCCCGCCGCCCAACACGTCGTCGCCGTCGTACAGCACCACGCTCTGGCCCGGCGCCACCACGCGGTGGGGCTGCTCGAAACGCACGCCGGCGCCGGCACCGTCCACCTCGCCATCGCTCTCGCCGTCCACATCGAACACGGCAGGCACGGCATCGCCGTGAGCGCTGCACTGCACGAGCACCGACGCGCCCGCGGCCACGGGCTCGTCCACCCATGTCAGTCCGCCCACGGCCAACCGCTCCATCATGGGGGGCCTGGGCCCAACCGTCACGGTGGCCGCGGCCAGATCGACGTCGACCACGTACCGCCTGCGGGCGTCGCCCGCATCGCCCAGCCCCCGGCGCTGCCCGACGGTGACCAGCTCCACGGCAGGCACCGAACCCATGACCTCGCCGCTGTCGTCGTCGATCACCAGGCCGGGGCGCAGCGGGATGCGCGATCCGAGGAAGGCGTGGCGGCCACCGGTCGAGGTGATGAAGCAGACGTCCTGGCTGTCCGGCTTGGCCGCGGTGCGCAGTCCGAGGTCGGCGGCACGGGTCCTCACCTCGGCCTTCGTCAGCGCGCCGACAGGGAGCAGCGTGCGGGCCAACGCGGCCTGGTCGAGCATGTGCAGCACATAGGACTGGTCCTTGGCCTGGTCCACCCCGCGGCGCAGCCGGTAACGCCCACCCGCCGGATGGCGGACGACGCGCGCGTGATGCCCAGTGGCCACCGCGTCGAAGCCCAGTTGGGTGGCCCGCCGCAAGAAGCGGTCGAACTTGAGATGGCGGTTGCACTCCACGCACGGGTTGGGGGTGCGGCCTTCGGCGTGGGCGGCCACATAGGGCTCGACCACGTGGGCATCGAAGTCCGAGCCGAAGTTGAAGACGTGATGGGCGATGCCCAACTGCTGGGCCACGCGGCGGGCGTCCTCCACGTCCGCCACCGAGCAGCAGCCCGAGTCGGAGTCGCCGCCCCACAGCTTCATGGTGGCGCCCACCACCTCGTGGCCGTCGGCGATGAGGAGGGCCGCGGCCACGGACGAGTCGACCCCGCCGCTCATGGCGACGAGCACGCGGCTCATGTCGAGTCCCGCAGTCGGGCCACGGCATCGGGGACGACCTTGAGGGCCAGGTCGACGTCGGCGTCCGTGGTGGTCGCGCCGAGGGAGAAGCGCACGGCGGCCAAGGCCTCGTCCCTCGAAATGCCCATGGCGGCCAGGACGTGCGAGGGCTCCATGGCCCCGCTGGCGCAGGCCGAACCGGCCGACGCGCACACGCCCGCCTCGTCCAACAGCACCAACAGCGCTTCGGCCTCGATGCCCGGGAATCGAACGTGGCAGTTGCCCGCAGTCTTGTTGTTCCGCTCGCCCGTCTCCGCCGCGCCAGGGACGGCGGCCAACAGCCCGTCGGCCAGTCGATCGCGCAAGCGCGTCACCCGCTCGACGTTGGCGGCGCGCTGCTCCACGGTGATGCGCATCGCCGCGGCCAGGCCGACGATGCCGGCCACGTTGTGGGTGCCGCTGCGTCGGTCGGCCTCCTGCCCGCCGCCATGGATGATGGGCGTGAGGGGTCGGCGGGCGACCAGCGCGCCCACCCCCTTGGGCCCGCCGAACTTGTGGGCGCTGATGGAGATGAAGTGGGCCCGCTGGGCCAGCGCGGCCACGTCCAGCCACGGGAAGGCAGCCACCGCATCGGTATGCAGCAGGCCACGCACGTCGGGCAGGTCGTGGACGACGCCGGTCTCGTTGTTGGCCAGCATGACCGACACCAGGTCGGCCTCCACCGAGCCGATCTCGGCGTAGGGCACGACACGTCCGCCTCGCGCCTGCACGCTGTGCAGCACGGCGTGATGCTCGACGTCGGTGCACGCCACCGTGGCCGCGTCGGCGCCGAAGACGGCCAGGTTGTCGGCCTCGGTGCCCCCGCTGGTGAACACCACCTCGGACGGACGGCAGCCGAGCCCTTCGGCCACCACGTCGCGCGCCTCTTCGATGGCCTGCTTGGCTCGGCGCGACACCGCGTGCGCGCCAGACGGGTTGCCGTAGTGCTCGATGAGGAACGGGAGCATGGCGTCGAGCGCCTCGGGGCGCAGCGGGGTGGTGGCGGCGTGGTCCAGATAGGCGGTCATGACTGCGTCCAGGCTACGTGCGCAGGTCGACCACCCGGGCGTCGTCGGCCTCGGCCACGCGGCGGTCGATCTGATCCTGGGGCAGCACCACGAACTGCGTGACCGACAACACGTTGTCCAACTCCTTGAGCATGGGCTGGAGCCGGTCGTGGCGCGCCGTCGACAGGAACACGACCAGTTCCTCGACGCCGTCGACCGTGCGCAGCTCGGCCTGCCAACCGGTGATGTCGGGATGACGGTCGAGCACGTCGAAAAAGCGGGGCGTGGTACCCGACACCGAAAGGCGAGGGGTGATGCGGTGGCAGACCGGACAGTGCCCTTCCTCGATGGTGGCGAACACGCCGGTGCGAAGCCGGAGCATGACCGTGCCCCGCCAGCCCAGCGGGCTCCACACCACTTCGCCGCCCGCGCCGGGCGGAGCGGCCTGGCCGGTGAGCGGGTCGATCAGTTCCACTACCTCGGCCGCAGCCCACGTGTGGAGGCCGGTGGTGGGCCCGCCCGCGCACTCCACCCACAAGGCGCGCACGCCGGGCGGGGCCCACGCCGACAGGACGGGTGCGGCCGCGGCGGCCATGAGCCGCGTGCGCAAGCCGTCGTCGATGGGGCGGCCCACGGCCAGCACGAGGCGCGGGCGCGGGCGACCGGCACCGTCCGCGCCGCTGTCGGCGAACAGGCGGACCAAGTCCATGGGCAGGCCGACGACGACCGTGGGCTCCAGCGCGGCCACGGCCGACGCGGTGGCGTCGCGCCCAACGTGCATGGCCGAGAGTCGAGCCCGTCGACAGCCGGCGACCACCTGCCACCAGGCCAGGTCGGGCCCCTGGGGCAGGATGCTCACGACCACGTCGTCGGGGCCCACGCCCGCGTCCCGAAGCCACCGGGCGCCGATGCGGGCCAATCGGTCGACGTCGGCCTCGGACGAGCCGATGGGCACGCCGTCGGCGGTGACCCACAAGACGGGCTTGAAGTGGGGCACCAGGCTGCGGTCGTTCACGGCCCGCTGCCTGCCCCACAGGCGCGACCAGGCCGTGCGGGCGGCCAGGCGGCGGGCGCCGAAGTGGTAGACGGCGGCCACGGTGGGCCGCAGCACGAGCATGGGCGCGGCCCCGGCCAACTCGGCCAGGGAGCGAGGCGGGACCCGGTCCAGCGACACGGCCAGCGAGGTGCGCCAATAGGAGGAGTAGGCGGCCACCTCGGTGCGCAGATAGCGGGCCAGCTTGCGGTCCCGACGCGGCGGCATGTCGCCCGCTGGATCAATCCGCCCGAACACGACTTCAGACGGTAATGGGCGCGCTACCTTGGACTCAGTGCCCACCGTCGCCGCCGCATGTCAATGAGGGCAGTCAAATGAGCGCAGGTCAATTGAGCGCAGGTCGATGAGTCAGCTTCGCCTGGACCCGCTCACTGGCCGCTGGGTGGTCGTCACCACCGATCGGGCCAGTCGCCCGTCCGCCTTCCTCCCGCGCTCGCTGCCCGTGGAGACCGAGCCGCGGCGGCCGTGCCCGTTCTGTCCGGGCAACGAGGAGTCGACCCCGCCCGCGCTGGAGAGCTACGAGCCCAACGGCAAGTGGCTGGTCCGCGTGGTGCCCAACCTGTTCCCCGCCTTCAGCGGCAACCAGCCCATGGTCGTCAACCACCTCGGGCCCGTCTTCACCCAGGCCAACGCCAGCGGCATCCACGAGGTGCTGGTCATCTCGCCCCGCCATGACGCCAGTTGGGCCGACTTGAACGACGCCCAGGCCGGGTTGGTGATGGCGGCCATCAGGGACCGCATCGAAGAGCACGTGTCCACGCCCAACTTGCGGTACTCGCAAGCCATCGTGAACTCGGGCCGGGAGGCGGGCGCGTCGCTCGAGCATCCGCACGGCCAGTTGATGGGGATGCCGTTCGTGCCCCGCGAGATCGTGGACGAGCAGGCCGGCTTCGCCCGGTTCGAGGGAAGCTGCTTGATCTGCACCATCGCCGAGGCCGAGGAGGAGGCCGACCATCGCATCGTCTATGCCGACGGGGACGCCGTGGTGGTCTGCCCGTTCTGGAGCGGCACGCCGTTCGAGATGCTGGTGATTCCCCGCATCCACGACCCCCATCTGCACCGGGCCCATCCGCGCGACGTGGCCGCCGTCGGCCGGGCGTTGCGCGACGCGCTCTACAGCCTGCGGGCCAACGTGGGCGACATCGCCTACAACCTCGTGTTCCACTCCGCGCCCTACCGGGCGAGCGGGCCCTACCACTGGCATGTGCACGTGCTGCCCAAGCTGACCACGCTGGCCGGCTTCGAGTTGGGCACGGGCGTGATGATCAACGTGGTGGCGCCGGAGCGGGCCGCAGCCGAACTGCGCTCGGCCGTCCCGGCCAGCGAGACCGGCTGACCCCACCCCCCGAAAACTTTTCCACAGCAGCAGGTGCTGTGGAAAAGTCGCGGGGGGTCAGGGGGCGCGAGGGGGGCTGAGCCACAGGGCCGACGCCAGCGCCTGCAACGCCGGTCCCGCGTCCCGCCCCTCGCCCTCGCCCTCGCCGTCGCCCGGATCAGCGCCAGCGCCCGCCAGCGCGTGGTGCACCAGCTCCTGGGCCCGCTCGATGTCGAGTGACAGGCCCAGCTCGCGCGACACCTCGAGCACGGCCAGCGCGGCCTGCGCCCCCTCGGGCCGGGCCGGATCGGAGACCGCGGCCACCACGGCCCGGTCCAGCATGCGGGCGACCATGGCCCGGGCCGCAGGCGTGTCGATGGTGAGCCCGCTCTCCTGGGCCTGGCGGGCGATGGCGATGGCCACGCCGTAGTCGTCCGGGTCCAGTGAGCCCCCGCGGGCCGCCACCTCAGCCTCCAGCCGCCGGGCCAGCGCCAGCTCGCCGGGCGCCCGCAGTTCGGCGGGCAACTGGTAGCCGGCGCGGGCCAGCGCGATCAGCGTGTGCTCGTGGTCCTCGAACAGTCGGCTGTAGGCCGCCGCGAAACGGTCGGCCAGCGATCGGGCCGCGCTCTCCACGATCTGCTCGGCCGCGTCGGGCAAGGCCGACTCCAAGCCGAACTCGCCCGGCCCGAACCCGTCCCCCACCATCCGCAACAACGTGGTAACGGGCGCCCCTTTGGCGAACGCGGCCCGCAGGATGGACAAGGCGTCGTGGTCCCTACGGGGGTCGGCAGGCCTGGTGGCACCCACCACCTCCAACCCGCCCAGGTGCAAGGCCGCGTACACGTGCTCCGTCAGCCGGCCCGTGCGCCGGTGGGTGAGGCGGACCAGCCCGGAGCACAGCGCCAACGCGCCCCGGTCGGCGTGGGCGTGGTCGACCACGTCCACCACGAAGGCCGCGGCCTGCTCGGGCGCGGGCCGGTTCTCGAGCAGCTCGCGCAAGGCCAAGTGGGCCACGACCCGCGGGGCGTCCACTCGCGACGGGACGACGTGCCGGGCCCAGATGCGGGCCCCGTCGCCCTCGGCAGGGTCGTTGCTCTCGGCCTTCGACAGCGCATCGAGGAACTCGGCCTCGTGTCCGTCCTCGCCCAACTCGCCCAACAGGTCGATGACCCGCGCCGCGTACCGAAGGACCTGGATGGTCTCGATGCCGGCCAGGTCGTTGAAGAACCAGCCGCACGACGTGTACATGGCCATGGCGTGGCGCATGGCCTCCAACAAGGTGAAGGCCTCGACCCACTCGCCCACCACGTGCTGCTCCGCGAACTCGGCCCGGCCCCGCCAGCCCATCACGACCGGGAGGTAGTCGTCGCGGGCGGCCCACGCGTCTCGCAACAGCACGGGCCCGCGCCGCTCGACCACCTCGACCACTCGCTGGCGCAGCCCGTCGAGCGCGTCGCGCAGCGGCCCCCGCCAGCGCTGGCGCCAGCCCGGCTCGCCGCCGGTGGAGCAGCCGCAGTCCTCCCGCCACCGACCGACCCCGTGCACGCACGACCAAGCACTTTCTCGAATGGCGATGTCGCCTGCGGGCTCGTTCTCGGCCACCCACCGGGCCACGTTGGTGACGTCCAGACCGCGCCTCGGGGCCTCGACCGTCAGGGCGTGGGCCAGCAGTCGGTCGCCCCATCGGTGGTGGTGGCCGAAGGTCTCGCCATCGGTGGCCAACATGGTCAGCCCGCCGCCCGCCACCGCCGTCACCCGGTCGACGAAGGCCTGGCTGGACAGCCCGCCCAGCTCGAAGGCGGCCGCATGCGACAGGCCGCCGTCGTAAAAGACGATGGTGATGAAGCGGCCGGACCCGTCCGGATGGCACCACCGGTAGAGGCGGCTGGTGTCCACCGGCTCGTCCGTGGCGGCCTGGCTGGGAGCGAGGATGGTGAAGCCCACGCCCTCCTCCACCAACACGGCGAGCACGTCGTCGTTGACCGCGGCCTCGGGCAGCCACATGCCCGCCGCAGGCCGCCCGAAACGGTGGGCGAAGTCGGCCAGCCCCCACCGCACTTGGGTGCGCTGGTCCTGGGGCGAGGCCAAGGGCAGGATCAGGTGGCCATAGGCCTGGGCCATGGCCCCGTGCGACCTGGCGTCGGCCTCGAGGATGCGCTCGTACGCGTCAGGCGCGTGGCGGTCGAGCCAGGCCAGCAGCGTCGGCCCGATGTTGAACGACAGGTGCTCGAAATTGTTGACGATGTCCTCGACCCGGCCGGTGTCGTCCACGATGCGGGCGTAGCCGTTGGGCCGGTAGCACTCGGCCGTGATGCGGGCGTTCCAGTCGTGGTACGGCGCCGCCGACGGCTCGCGGGACACCTCCTCCGTCCACGGGTTCTCCCGCGGCGGTTGGTAGAAGTGGCCGTGCACGGCGAGCGTCGGATTGCCCACCACGCCACGGTACAGACTCCCCGCCGCTCATCTTTTCCACAGCAGCAGGTGCTGTGGAAAAGATGGAGGGGGTCAGTGTCAGGCGGGGATGAGCCAGAGGACGCCGAGCGGGGGCAGCGTCACCTCGGCCGAGGCGGGCAGGCCGTGCCACGTCTCGTCCACCGCCCACACGCTCCCGCCATTGCCCACGCCGCCGCCGCCGAACTCGACCGCGTCGGTGTTGAGCGCTTCACGCCACTCGCCCCCCACCGGCAGGCCGAACCGGTACCCGTGTCTGGGCACGGGCGACAGGTTGGCGATGCACACCAACGGCGGCGACTCCGCGTCGAGCGGCTTGCGCAGGAACGACAACACGTTGCCGTCTACGTCCGACGCGTCGATCCAGCGGAACCCCTCCGGCGCGAAGTCCTGCTGCCACAGGGCGGGCGTCTCCTTGTAGAGCCCGTTCAAGCAGCGTACCAACGACTGCACGCCGCGGTGGCCGTCCCACTGGAGCACGTGCCAGTCCAGCGACCGGTCGTGGCTCCACTCCCGCTCCTGCGCGATCTCGCCGCCCATGAACAAGAGCTGCTTGCCGGGGTGGGCCCACATCCACGCGTAGAGGGCGCGCAGGTTGGCGAGCTGCTGCCAGCGGTCGCCCGGCATCTTGTTGAGCAGCGAGCCCTTGCCGTGCACCACCTCGTAGTGCGAGAGGGGCAGCTCGAAGTTCTCGGTGAACGCGTACAGCAGGCCGAAGGTCAGCTCGTTGTGGTGGTAGCGCCGGTAGACGGGCTCTTTGGAGAAGTAGTCCAACGTGTCGTGCATCCAGCCCATGTTCCACTTGAACCCGAAGCCGAGCCCGCCCAAGTAGGTGGGCCGCGACACCGCGGGCCACGCCGTCGACTCCTCGGCGATGGTCATGGCGCCCGGATGCTCGCCGTACACCACCTCGTTCATCTCCTTGAGGAAGGAGACGGCTTCGAGGTTCTCCCGTCCGCCGAACTCGTTGGGGATCCACTCGCCCGCCTTGCGGGAGTAGTCGAGGTACAGCATCGACGCCACCGCATCGACCCGCAGGCCGTCGATGTGGAACTCCTCCAGCCAGAACAGGGCGTTGGAGATCAAGAAGTTGCGGACCTCGTTGCGCCCGAAATTGAACACGAGCGTGCCCCAGTCCGGATGGGCGCCCTTGCGCGGGTCCTCGTGCTCGTACAGCGCGGTGCCGTCGAAGCGGGCCAAGGCCCAGTCGTCGCGGGGGAAGTGCGCGGGCACCCAGTCGACGATCACGCCGATGCCCCGCTGGTGCAGCGCGTCGACCAAGGCCCGGAAGTCGTCGGGAGTGCCGAAGCGCGAGGTGGGCGCGAAGTACGACGACACCTGATAGCCCCACGAGCCGCCGAACGGATGCTCGGCCACCGGCATCAACTCCACGTGGGTGAAGCCCATGTCCTCGCAGTAGGCGGGCAGCTCCTGGGCCAACTCCCGATAGGTGAGCGAGCGCTCGTCCTCCTCGGGCCGACGCCGCCACGATCCAAGGTGGACCTCGTAAACGGACACCGGCTTGGTGAGATGGGCAGCCGCGCCCCCCGCGTCCCGCTCAGCGAGCCACTGGCCGTCCTGCCACTGGTGGGTGGACTGGGCCACCACGCTGGCCGTCCCCGGCGGCTCCTCGGCCGCGAAGGCCACGGGGTCGGCCTTGAGGGTCACCGCGCCTGCGCCGGTGAGGATCTCGAACTTGTACCTGGCCCCGGGCATGACGCCGGGGACGAACAGCTCCCAGATGCCGGACGAGCCCAACGAGCGCATGGGGTTGACCCGCCCGTCCCACAAGTTGAAGTCGCCCACCACCCGCACCGACCGGGCCGAAGGGGCCCACACCGCGAAGCTCGTGCCCACCACGCCCTGGTGCTCGCGGTGATGGGCGCCCAACGCCTGCCACAGCCGACGGTGACTGCCCTCGCCCAAGAGGTACAGGTCGACCTCGCCCAACGTGGGCCAGAACCGGTAGGGGTCCTCCAAGGTGACGATCGTCCCGTCCTCGTACGTCGCTTCGAGCGTGTAGGCCGTCGTGCCCTCGGGCACCTCGGCGGCGAACACGCCGTCGCGCACGCGCTCCATGTCGCACGGCTTGCCGTCGTCCAGGATGACGCGCATGGCGACGGCGTCAGGACGGTAGGCGCGCACGACGTCGCCGTGCAGGCCCAAGACGGTGTGGGGGTTGGCGTGCTCGCCGGATACGAGGCGAACCACCTCGGTGGCCAGCGGGTCGTTCTTGGGCGTGGGGTTCTTGGGCGCGGGAGTCCGCCGAGTCGGCATGCCCCCCTTCCTACCCCCTGCCGCCTTCCGCCATCACCTGCTGGCCGTAGCGAGGCGCGCTCACACGACGACCAGGGTGCCCTTCATGCCCGGGTGCAGCGAGCAGTAGAACGGGTACTGGCCCGGCTTGAGGGCGCTCACGCCGTAGACGGGCGACGTGCCGCTCAAGCCGATCAGCGGGGTCCAGAAAGCCGGGCACTTGCCGGGCTCCGCGCCCTCGCACCACCGGTTGGTATCGGGTCCGTAGACGCCGTAGGCCTGCACGTCGTGAGCAGTGGCGTCGGCGTTCACATACGTGACCGACCCGCCCTGCTGCACGACCATGGCGGGCGTGGCGTAGTTGGTGATGAACGCGCCGGGGCCGGACAAGATGACCGGATTGACAGCCGGCGTACCACCACCGCCGCCACCGCCACCGCCACCGCCTCCCGGCGGCGTGGGCAGGTCCGGCACGGCCACGGGAAGGGCTTGGGGCCGGAAGGCGCTCAGCGCGCCGCCCGCGGGCGCATACACCGAGTTGCGGGCCACGCTCACGCCCGCGCCCAGGCTGGCATTGGCGGTGGACGAGTCGATGGGCGAGTGCAGCAGCAGGGCCCCCGTCTTCGCGTCATAGCCATTGAGGAAGCCGGCCGCGTCGGTCGTGTACGCGACGCCGTTGGCCACAGAGACTTGATGGCCCCAGTGGGCGCCGTCCGCCGTCGGCGAGGCCCAGCGAGGCCCGCCGCGACCGTCGATCGACCACAGGTAGCCCCCGGTGGTGACCGGGCCGACGAGCGAGGCGCCGTCCCATGCCGCGGTGCCGACGATGCCGCCGATCGCGGTGGGGGCGCCCACCACCGACTTCCACGCAGGCGCCATGGTCGTGGCGTCGACCGCGTGGTACACGCCAGACTTCTGGCCGTCGCCCACCAGCTTCTTGCCGTCGACGGTGAAGATGTTGGGCGAGGCGCCGAAGTCCATGTCGGAGTCGAAGCAGCTTCCGCCGCCCTGCGGATACCAGGGGGCGGGGTTGCCGGGGATGTCGACGCACGGGGCCGAGCTGAACTCGGTGAAGTACTCGTCCACGTTGCCTTGGTAGTGGCCCACGATGCGGCCGAAGGTCGCCGTCCTGGTCTTGTCCAAGTCGATCTTCAAGATGGCGTCGGTCTTGGTGTCCTGGTTGGCCGGGTTGAACGGGTTGCCGGTGCCCACGTAGGCGTAGCCGGTCTCTGTGTCCACTGCCGCGGTCGACCAGATGGCCCCGCCCGCCAGGTCGTCGGCGGGAAGGTTGGGCGGGTGCACCGTGTACTGCTTGCGCACCACCGCGCCCGTCGCCGCGTCGAGCAGTACGTAGCCGCCTTGGAAGGCGTACCGCTCAGCTTCGTTGGAGCCCAGCTCGGCCGCGCCGCCTGACCAGCCGGCCAGCACCACGCCGCCGAACACGACGGGGCTGGCGTAGGCGTCGGCGCCGGGCTGCGTGTCGAGCACGCGGGTCCACGAGACCGCGCCGGTGGCCTCGTCCAGCGCGAACGCGCCGGGCGCGCCGGTGCGGGAGGTGAGGCCGTACACCTTGCCGCCCACGACGGTGAGGCTGGCGTTGACGCCGCCCAACGTGATCTGGCGCGACCACACGACCTCGCCGGTGTCGGCGTTGAGGGCGTGGACCCACCCGCCGTCCGTACCGGTGAATACGCAGCCGTCGGCCACGACGGGCGTGCCGGTGATGCCGCCCGAGCCACCCGCGGCTGCGGACTGGAACGTCCACGCGGGCTTCAGCGTGGGGGCCTGCTGCACGCCGATGACGTGCTCGTCGGGCTGGCTTCGCGTGTTGGCCAGGTCGTGGCCGAAGCTGGGCCAGTCGCCGCCCACGTGCTGCGCAGGGGCGCAAGACGCCGCCGCGTGGGCGGGCTGGAGGGCGAGGGCGGGAACGAGTGCGGACACCACGGCCGCGCCCATGAGCGCGGCCGATCGGGTGCGTCGGAACATCAGGCCTCCGAGGTCAGGCAGGCTCCACGACGAGTTGGCCTCGCATGAGGTTGGTGTGCAGCCTGCACATGAACGGATACGTGCCGGGCTTCAACTTGTCCACGCCGCCGACTTGGGCCATGTCGCCCGTTCCCACTTCGTACGGCGTGTCGAACAGGTAGACGCCAAAGGAGACCTCGGGGCCCGTCAACGTGTGGGGCGCCGATGGGTCGACGTTGGCGAGGAACAGCTTGCCGCCTTGCGAGACATGCACGATGGCAGTGGTGGACACTGGAACTGAACCCGTTGTGTCGCCGGGGATGTAGCGGTACTGCTCAACCGCGACCACAGCCGCCGGCGGCGCCGTGGCCCTGGCCGGCGATCCTCCGAAGAGAACCGCGGTCAGGGCCACGGCAACCGCCAATCGCCGTGCGGCCATCAGAACACGGCCACCGTCGGGAACGTTGCCGTTCCGCCATCTGCGTTAGGACACGCCGAGGCGGTCTCGATCCCGAAGTCGATGGTCATGACGCTGCCCGCATCAGGGGCCTTGTCGAGCGGGATCACCAAGGTGCCCCCGTCGTTGGCCATCTGGCCGCGCAGGGCGGCCGACCCGATGTAGGTGTCCACACCCTTGACCAGGCCGCGCACGTTGGCCTTGAGCCACGTGAACGGGGTGATGGTCGCCTTGTCGTAGGCCACCGCCACCTTGGTCACCGGGGACGTCACCTTGTGCAGGACCCGCAGGTAGCCGAAGCCGCCCGTGGCTGCGCACCCGATGGCGCCCGGCGTGGTGTTGGCCCACAGCACGGTGACCGTGCCGGTGGACGGGTCGACATTGCGGTACGCGGTCCGGTTCGGCTTGGCCTCGGTGTCACCGCCCGTCGGTCCTGCTTGATACGAGTCGGGCTGGTAGGTGGTGCCGCTGCCTGCCCTGGCCCCGGGCGAGCCCAGGACCAGGCCGACGGCAACGGCGCTGAGGATGATGATTCGCTTCATTTTCTGTTTCGGCTCCTTGAGATCCCGTGCGCTTACGGCGACCACGGCGCGGCAGCGCGGTGGGCGATCAGCTCCTGTGCCGTGCGCGGGCCGAGCAGGGTGTTGCTCGACGCCGGAGCGGCATTCTTCGGAGTGGCCTGGTTGACGATGTACTGGTCCCGCAGCTTCTGGACGTCGTCGCAGTTGAGCTTGTGGAACGCAGCGTCGGGGTCGACCTCGTAGGCAATGGCGGCGTTGCGGCCGAAGATGCCGTTGCGGATGGTCCGCTCGGGGTGGGCCTTGCCGTCGGTGGGCCAGCCGGGCACAGCCGGATGGGCCGAGAGGTACGAGCTGCCCGATAGGGCGTTCTTGGTCGGGTCGTCGACATCGCCGTCCAAGCCGTACGGCAGCTTGTAGAGGGCCTTGGCCTGATCGCTCATCTGGAAGGTCCGCAGAGCGACGATCTCCGACTGAGGCGAGCCGAACCACAGGCTGTCAGTGCCCCACGCGATGCGCTTGGGACCCATGTGGGTGATCAGCTTGCCCAGCAGGTGGGCGGCCTGGCTCGGGTCGTTCATGACGCTGCGCCACGTGGAGCCGATCTCGGCCCACACGTTGGGGACGTTGCCGAACTTCAAGCCGGGCTTGATGAAGCGGCTGGCGTCCCAGCGGTTCTCCCGCAGGCTCTTGACGAAGGCGTTGACCGACCGGTCGGCCGAGTTGACGTTGTCGTCGCCCGGGTACGGGCCCTCGGTCTGGCTGTCGTAGCCCGAGTGGTACACGATGAACCGCACGCCGGGGTACTGGCGGGCGGCCGGGCCGATGTCACGGGGCGAGGCGGCCCGCTGGTCGAACGCAGGCAGGGCGAAGCCCTTGTGCGTGGCGATCACCGGGGGCACGCCGTACTTCTGGCTGACCCGCTGCACCTGCTCGCAGAACGCCAGGCCCAGGTCGTCGTCGAAGTACCAACCGCTGGCGTAGGGCACGTCGCCCCATGCCGGGTAGGTCTTCCAGCCCACGAGCATGTCGTGGTACTTGACCGCGTTCTCCTCCATGGCGTCGAACTCGGCCTGCTGGAACACCGGGGCCCGACCAAGGGTGGTCGAGGTGGTGCCCACCGAGCCGCGGTTCGGCATGACGAAGGCGTGCATCACGCAGCGGCGCGACTTGGCCAGGTCGTTGACCGTGCGGACGGTCAGCGCGGCCCGCTCGAGGGGCAGCGGCTGGTTGTCGGGGTCCGAGGGGACGGCCGACAGCACGCACATGGTCGTCGAGCTGTCGAGGTACAGCTCCTTCATGTAGTGGAACCGCGACAGGTTCTCGATGGGGTCGATCTCACCCGCACCGAAGCCCCGAACGCTGTTGTCGGAGCGCACGCCGGGAACGCCGCCGAGCGGGCCTGACTGGCTCCAAACACCGGTGAAGAAGCCCTCCATCACCGGGTTGGTGACGCGCCACGTGCCGTCCGACTCGACGTGGTGGGACTGCACGTCGAAGATGAACTCACCGGGCATGTTGCCGAGCTGCGCCTCGGGGAACTCCAGGTCGCACGCGGCCGTGGTGGCCGAGTGGGCGCCTGCCTTGTAGCTGCCGAAGGTCAGGTCGCGGACCTGGTTGATGGCGGCCAGGCCGATGGCGTAGGCCGCGGCCGTGCGCACGAACTGGCGACGGGGCATGCCGAACTTGCGGGCCATGTCGTTCGTGGCGTCGTCGGCCACGCCCATGATGAGCTTCTCCTCGCGGCTTGCAGGCCGCGGGATGAACTCACCGTTGGAACACGGCAGCACGTCGATCGGCAGGGCCTCGTTGAGGTTTTCGTTGTCGGACAGATTCCCCGGCACGTGTCTCTCCATTTCGTTGTTCAGACAGGACGTCGCATCACAGCGACATGAGGTACTCGATGAGCGCCTGCTCCTCAGCGGGCGTGAAGTTCATTTGGAAGCGTTCGTTGTAGAAGCCGACGGTTTCGAGCAGGGCTGGACGCGGCGGCGAGTTGACCGGCGACCGCATGGCCGTCGGGTCGCCGCCCAGCCCTTCGTGGAAGTACGGGGCGGTCAGGCGCAACGCCCGCAGGACCGGGGTCTTGAAGCCCTTGATGCTGCCGTCGTCGCCCATGGCGCCGGGGTCGAGGACGGGATCCCCGAACGGCATGAGGATCTTGTGGAAGGAGCGGTCGGTCTTCTTGTCGCCGGTGTGGCAGGAGGCGCAGGCGACCTTGACGTCGGCTGCGAACTCGCCGCTCGGGTCCATGCCGCGCGGCTCTTCGAAGATGTGCTTGCCCTGTTCGGCCAGCACCGGGTCGAAGTCCACGCCGGCGACGGCGTCGGGGGCGTCGAGCGTCTCCACGAAGGCGGCCAACGCGTCGAGCTCGTGGGCCGTCGGCTCACGGGAGCCGTTCATCTCCAAGGGCGACGTGATGGCCCCTCGGATCTGCTTCTGGAGCGTGGGGTTGCGGCCGTCCCATGCGAACGGGGCCGTGTCCTTGATCCGCAGCAGGTGCGGGGTCTGACGGGCGACCGCGGGGCGAGAGCCGGTGGGCCCCACCACATGGGTGCGGTTGTCCGTGAAGGCCGGGCCCGCATGACAGGTCTGGCATGACACCTTCAGGCCTGCGATGGTCGGTCCCTGGCTGGGCTGCTGGCCGAAGGCGTCCACGCTGTTGAACAGCTCCTTGCCCTCGGCCACCAGCGCGGCCTGCTCGGCGGGGGTGGGGGTCGCGGTCGTGGTGCTGCCCCGCTTGGCCTTGGCCCCGGCACCGCCCCCAGTGCCGGACTCCGAAACGGGACCGCCCGCGGCCCGGCTGGCCCGGGCCCCAGCGAGCAGGGCGACGGCCGCGAGGATGAGCACGGGTAGTGCCCTCCCCACGAACCGACCGCCGCGTGCCTGCTCCACCGCTGACCCCAGCTTCCTTTTCCCTGACGCCTAAGGCGCCGTGACTTCGAACGCACCCCGCATGAAGGGGTGGATCCGGCAGTAGTACGTGTACCGCTGGCCGGGCTGGAACCCGTTGCCGTCGGTGACGGGCAGGTCGAAGTTCAGCTTGTTGGCCGCCGGTCCGAAGATCGGCGGGCCGTAGCCCAGCTCGGCCGAGTCGAAGTCGACCCGGCGGTCGTTGGCCAGCGGGAACGACGTCCCCGTCGCCCCCTTGCAGGGGAAGCCGCACGACGTGACCGTGTGGTACACGTCGATGGCCGTGTCCTCGTTGTTGAAGGTCAGCGTCGACCCCAGCGGGACAGTGGGCACACCGGCGATGTCGATGGTCGTGAGGTCGCCAGGCGTGTAGAGGAACCCGGCGATGTCGACCCGAGTGGTGGCCTGGCCCTTCATGGCGGCCAGGGTCGTCGAGCCGTCAGGCCCACCGAAGTTGCCCGCCTCGGCCATGTGGCCGTGGGTCACCACGCCGAACTCGCACAGCGCCTTTTTGGGCAGGCAGTCCGAGTTGGGAGCGGCCGGGTTGCTGTTGAACGTGGTCGCAGGGTCGAACACGTCCAGGCCCTGGGCCGTCGGCGTGCCGTCGACCTTGTCGGGGGCCACGTAGGCGATGGCGATGCCCATGTTCTCGTACGTCGACTGATGCGTCGTGTCGTACGTGGCGTTCATGAGGATCTGGTCGCCCGGCTTCACCCGCACGCCCCAGCGGGGCAGGCCGGTGGTGGTCATCGACAGGTCCCACGACGTGGGCGGTCCGCCGACCTTGGTGTTGTCCTTTCGGTCCCAGTACTCGGCCGTCGAGGTGAAGATGCGCTTGCTCGCGCCCGCTCGGGTCTGGTCGATGTCGACCGAGATGCCGCCCGGGTGGAGGTGGCCGCCGACACCGATCAGCGTGCCGCCCTGGAAGTTCGGGATCTGCCCGAGGGAGGTGCCCGCCGCGGGGAAGCGGTAGGGCGTGCCTGCGGACTGGGCGACTACGCCGTTGTTGCGGCTCTTGCCGCCCCACGGGTCGAAGTCGGCGCAGTACTCCTTGGGCCACGTGCACTTGCCGTCAGTGCCGCCGTACTTCTGCTGCACGTTGAACACCGGGTAGCCGCTCTTGCTGCTGTCGGCCGCGCCCACGTCCAGCCAGATCGGATAAGCGGGCTGGAGGTTCCACTTGGGCACCGCGGCCTGGGGCACGAAGTCGATGTCGTACGTGATGTAGACCTCGAAGGGCTGGGCCGTGGCGTTGTGCACCATGTAGAGGAGCTGCCACTGGTCGGCCGCCTTGATGGGCATGCCGTAGCCCTTGGGGATGTCCCCGATGGTCTTCTCCTCGCCGGAGGCGAAGAAGGGGCCGGAGCCGTAGGTGCCGCCCGCGAGCTGGAGCCACGTGCCGTGATGGAGGTGGACCTGCTCGATGGGGGGCACGGTGCCGTCGACCTTCACCAGGTCGGGCCGCATCCGGACCATGTAGCCGTCGTAGGCCGGCTTCTCAATGGTCACGGGCTGGAGCAGCACGTCGTTCTGGCCTGGCTTCACGTTGATGGGACCGAACGCGAAATGCAGGCGCTGGCAGTCCGACCCGTACCGGGTGAACCCGTCGGTCGCCTTCCAGCCCTCTCCGCCGTACTGCGCCTCTTCGAACTTGTTGCCGGGCTCCGCTTGACACGCCGACTTGGTGATCGTCGTGGCGAAGTTGGCCTCGGGCGTCGGTAGTCCGGCCTTCGCCGCACTGGTGCCAGCGGCGATGAGGGCTACCAGCCCTCCGGCCGCCAACAGCCGTCGTCCTCGATTCATCCTGCCTCCTAGGCGCATTGACCAATAGGGCGTCCGAATGGACGCGCCAAGGGGGTGGGCGTCAGGCACGCGCGAAGGTCGTCGATCATCAACGGCTTCCGCCTTGTTGCCATCGTGCAGCTCCCCCAACTGACTGCATCGCCGTGTGCTGCTGCTGCGTCCAACGGGCGTGATGAAGTGGCGACGGTGGTACGTGGTTCCCGGGCATCGTTTACATGCCGCGTGCAATGACTTCTCCCGGTTTGTTCGAACTCCTTCTCGACCGGTTCGAAATCTGAACGCTGTTGGCGTGTGCCACGCCTGGCCCAGCCCCACCCGCGCCCCCCACCCCGCGCTTTTCCACAGCAGCAGGTGCTGTGGAAAAGATTTCAGGCCAGGAGGCGGGCGATGGCCGACTGGGGGATGACGGCCCAGTCGGGACGGTGCGAGCGCTCGTACAGCAGCTCGTACACGGCCTTGTCCAGCTCGAAGGCGGTCAGCACCCGCTCGAGCACGGCGTCGTCCGCGGGCACCAGCCCGGCCTCGCGGGCCGGGTCCAGATACCCCCGCAGAAAGGCCCGGCGGTTGCGGGCCTCCCACTTGTCGGCCAGCGGCAGGTAGCGCTCCTGGTTGGCCTCGGCCCGCTCGGTCAGGCCGACCTGGGCCGCGTAGTGGAACGAGCGCAGCATCCCGGCCACGTCCTTGAGCGGCGACGACGGCGCGGTGCGCTCGGCCAGCGGGCGGGCGGGCTCGCCCTCGAAGTCGAGCACGAACCAACCTGCGTCGGTGCGCAACACCTGGCCCAAGTGGTAGTCGCCGTGGACCCGGATGGCCGGACCGGCGTCGACGGGCGCCACGTCGCGCAGCGCCCGCACGAAGCGGTCGGCAGCGGCCCCGTCCACGTCGCCCGCGCGCAGCCTGCCCAGCTGGGCCTCGACCAGCGCGGCCCACGCGGCCGGGTCGCCCGGCGTGCGCCCGAAGGCGTCGGCCAAAGCCGCGTGCAGGCCCGCCGTGGTCTGGCCCAGCCGCTCGGCCTCGGGGGCGAAGTCGCCGCCGCAGTCGCCCGGCTCCTCGCAGTCGGCCCCGTAGAGGTCGCGCAGCGACGTGAGGGCCAGCGACCAGCCGTCCGCCGCCTCGGCCAGGAATTGCTGGGCGATGGCCAGGTCGTACGGCTCCCGCCGCCACACCCCCGCAGGGCCGGGCGTGTTCTCGAAGCCGACCTTGCTCAAGGCGGTGACCACCTCGACATCGGGGTTCGGCCCCTCGGCCAGCCGCCGGAACAGCTTCAGGATCAGCCGGTTGTCGTAGACGAGCGAGGTGTTCGACTGCTCTGCTCCGGTCGGGCGCACATGCTCGGCCGACTCGCCCGGCGCCACCAGGCCGAGCAGGGCCAGCCCCAGTTCCGGGTCGAGGGTGGCGTCATAGACGAGGAGTCCGTCGATGGTGCCGAGCACGGCCGACTCCTGCCCCTGCACAAACGACGGCGGCTCGGTGGCCGGGCGGGTGCCGATCACCAGTTGGTAGGTCGACCCGCCCGACTCCACCAGGGCCCAGCCCAACCCGGGCGCGGCCTCTTCGATGCGGGCTACCGCGGCCTCGCCCGCCTCCTGCCCCGCGAACCAGCGCTGCCGAGGCAGATAGTCGGGGAGCAGCTTCTCCAACGCGGCGGCGCCGATCACTGCGACTCCACCAGTTGGAACCAATAGAACTGATACGGCCCGAGGGTCACGAAGTAGGGGAGCTCGCCGATCCTCGGAAACGGCACCCGGCCCAGCAACTCGATGGGCGTGCGGCCTGCGAAGCGCTGCAACGGCAGCTCCGCGGGCTGGGCGAAGCGCGACAGGTTGTTGATGCACAAGACGATGTCGTCGCCCCCGACCCCGCCTCCCTGCGGACCGTCGGCGGTGCGGACGTACGTCAGGACCGACGGGTTGTCGACCGGGATGATCTCGAAGGTGCCGGTGCCGAACAGCGGGTGCTGCTTGCGGACCTCGAGCATGCGCCGCATCCAGTGAAGCAAGGACGACGTGTCGCGCATCTCCGCTTCCACGTTCACCGCAGGGAACCCGTACACGGGGTCCATGAGGGGCGGGAGGTAGAGCTGGGCGAAGTCGGCCCGGGAGAACCCGGCGTTGCGGTCCGGCGACCACTGCATGGGCGTGCGCACGCCGTCGCGGTCACCGAGGTAGATGTTGTCGCCCATGCCGATCTCGTCGCCGTAGTAGAGGACGGGCGAGCCCGGCATGGAGAAGAGCATGGCGTGGAGCAGCTCGGCCACTTGCCGGTCGTTCTCCACCAAGGGGGCCAGACGCCTGCCGATGCCGATGTTGCGGCGCATGCGCGGGTCCTTGGCGTACTCCGAGTACATGTAGTCGCGCTCTTCGTCCGTCACCATCTCGAGGGTCAGCTCGTCGTGGTTGCGCAGGAAGATGCCCCACTGGCAGCCGTCGGGGATCTCCGGCGTCTGGGCCAGGATCTCGGTGATGGGCGTGCGCTGCTCGCGCCGGATGGCCATGAACATCCGGGGCATGAGCGGGAAGTGGAAGCACATGTGGCACTCGTCGCCGTCGCCGAAGTAGTCGACCACGTCGGCGGGCCACTGGTTGGCCTCGGCCAGCAAGACCTTGCCGGGGAACTGGGCGTCGACCTCCTTGCGAAGACGACGGAGGTAGTCGTGCGTCTCGGGCAGATTCTCGCCGTTGGTGCCGTCGCGCTCGTAGAGGTAGGGCACGGCGTCGAGCCGGAAGCCGTCGAGGCCGATGTCGAGCCAGAACTTCACCACGTCGAACATGGCGTTCTGGACCTCTTCGTTGTCGAAGTTGAGGTCAGGCTGATGGGCGAAGAAGCGGTGCCAGTAGTACTGCTCGCGCTGGGCGTCGTAGGTCCAGTTCGACTTCTCGGTGTCCACGAAGATGATGCGGGCCTCGGACCACCGGTGGTCGTCGTCGTGCCACACGTACCAGTCGGCCTTGGGGTTGGTGCGGTCCTGCCTGCTCTCCTGGAACCACGGGTGCTGGTCGCTGGTGTGGTTCATCACCATGTCGGCGATGATCCGCAAGCCCCGCCGATGGGCCTCCTCCACGAGCTGCTCGGCGTCGGCCAGGTTGCCGTACTCGGGCAAGACGGTGAAGAAGTCGCTGATGTCGTAGCCGCCGTCGCGAAGGGGCGACTGGTAGAAGGGCAGCAGCCAGATGCAGTCGACGCCCAGCCACTGGATGTAGTCGAGCTTCTCGCGCAGGCCCGCCAAGTCGCCGGTGCCGTCGTTGTTGGAGTCGTAGAAGCCGCGGGTGAGGACCTCGTAGAAGACAGCGCGCTGGAACCACCGAGGATCCTCGGCGTTCAGCAGGTCCATGCTCACCCCCACTGGCCTACCACTGCGGGCCGCGGACCGAAACCCGACGGACCGGGGGGAGCGTGGTGGGCAGGTAGCTTCGGGGCCATGCGGGCCCTGAGAAGCTTCACCGTCCGAGCCAGGCTGCCGGAGCCGCTGGCCGCCCTTCACGGACTGGCCATGAACCTGCGTTGGTCGTGGGACGGTCGCACCCGCGATCTGTTCCGCTGGGTCGACCCGGCCACGTGGGAGGTGACCGGACACGATCCCGTCCGGCTGCTCGGGCTCGTCCGAAGGGAGCGGCTCGAAGCCCTGTCGAACGACCCTGCCTTCATGTCGTACCTGGGCGAGGTGAGCGCCGACCTCGAGCGCTATTTGAGCGCGCCGCTGTGGTTCCAAAAACGCGAGAGCACTCTGCGGGCGGTGGCCTACTTCTCGCCCGAGTTCGGCATCGCCGAGGCCCTTCCCCAGTACAGCGGCGGCCTGGGCGTGCTGGCGGGCGACCACCTCAAGGCCGCGTCGTCCCTCGGCGTGCCGCTGGTGGGCATGGGGCTGTTCTACCGGCAGGGCTACTTCCGACAAGAGCTCAATGCGGACGGGTGGCAGCAGGAGCGCTACCCCGTGCTCGACCCACACGCCATGGCCCTCACCCTCGTGGAGGGTGCTCGTTTGGAGGTCGACCTGGCGGGCGTGCCGCTGCACGCGCAGGTGTGGCGGGCCGACGTGGGCCGGGTGCGGCTCTACATGCTGGACGCCGACATCGACGAGAACACCGAGGAGGGCAGGGCCGTCACCGACCGGCTCTATGGCGGCGGCACCGAGCACCGCATCCGCCAGGAGATCCTGCTCGGCGTGGGCGGCGTTCGGGCGTTGGACGCAGTGGGCGAGGAGACCCAGGTCTTCCATACCAACGAGGGCCACGCCGGGTTCCTCGGGCTGGAGCGCATCCGCAGGCTGATGACAGGCGAGGGCTTGACGTTTGCCGAGGCCGTGGAAGCGGTGCGGGCCGGGACGATCTTCACCACGCATACGCCGGTGCCCGCGGGCATCGACCGGTTCCCGCGCGAGCTGATGGAGCGGTATTTCAAGTCGTGGGCCGACGAGTGCGGCGTGCCCTTCGACGACCTCATGGCCCTGGGCCACCAGCCCGACGAGCCCAAGGACCAACCCTTCAACATGGCCGTCATGGGCCTGCGCTTGGCGGGCATGTCCAACGGGGTGTCCAAGCTGCACGGCGAGGTGAGCAGGACGATGTTCTCCGGGCTGTGGCCCGAGGTGCCGGCGGAGGAGTCCCCCATCACGTCGGTCACCAATGGGGTGCACGCGTACACGTGGGTGTCCGACGAGATGGACGACTTGTTGTCGCGCTACGTCCTGCCCGACTGGAGCCAGGCCGAGGGCGACGACTGGAGCAGGCTCGACAACGCCCGCGACGACGAGCTGTGGCGCGTGCGCGAGCAGGGCAGGGAGCGGCTGGTCGCCTTCGTGCGGGCCCGACTGAAGACGTCGTTGAAGGCCCAGGGACTGAGCGACTCGGACACGGCGTGGTGCGACGAGGTGCTCGACCCGCGCATCATCACCCTGGGGTTCGCCCGGCGGTTCGCGGCCTACAAGCGGGCCACGCTGTTGCTGTCGCAGCCCGAGCGGCTGAAGGCGCTGCTGCTCTCGCCTGACCGGCCCGTGCAACTGGTGTTCGCGGGCAAGGCCCATCCGGCCGACGACATCGGCAAGGCCATGATCCGCGAGATCGTGCAGTTCTCGCGTGACCCGTCGATCCGCCACCGCATCGTGTTCGTGGAGGACTACGACATCGCCGTGGCCCGCACTCTGTACCAAGGCAGCGACGTGTGGCTCAACAACCCGCGCCGGCCCCAGGAGGCGTGCGGCACGTCGGGCGAGAAGGCCGCGCTCAACGGGGCGTTGAACTGCTCCGTGCTGGACGGGTGGTGGGACGAGATGTTCGACGGCGAGAACGGCTGGGCCATCTCGTCGGCCGAGGGCATCGAGGACTTGGAGCGCAGGGACGAGCTGGAGGCCAACAGCCTGTACGAGATCCTCGAGCATCAGGTCGTGCCCCTCTTCTACGAGCGGGTCGAGGGACCGGTGCCCCGGCGCTGGGTGCGGCGGGTCAAGTCGTCATTGCTGTCGCTGGGGCCGCGGGTCGTGGCCTCGCGGATGGTGCGCGACTACGTACAGGCCATGTACGAGCCCGTGTCCCGACGGGCCGACGTGCTCACCGGCGACGGGCACGGCCGGGCCCGGGCCCTGGCCGGGTGGAAGGCACGGGTGCGGGCGGGCTGGGACGACGTGCACGTCGACGCGGTGGAGTGCGACGCAGGGCTCGCCGACCTCGGCGCCGACCGGACGGTGTCGGCCGACGTGGCCCTGGGCTCGCTGACGGGCGACGACGTGCAGGTGCAGTTGGCCCACGGTCCGGTGGGCCCCAACGACGAGATCGTCGAGCCTGCGGTGGTGCCCATGGACCTGCTCGGCCCGGCCGAGCGGGACGGGCACTATCGGTACTCGGGCAGCTTCGCCTGCGGCCACGCGGGCCGGTACGGATTCAGCGTGCGGGTGGTGCCCTCCCACCCCGACCTGGCCGACCCGGCCGAGATGGGCTGCGTCGTCTGGGCCTAACCGCCCCCCTTCGCGCTTTTCCACAGCACCTGCTGCTGTGGAAACGCGCGGGGGCGCGGCGCTGCCGGGTCGGCGGCGGGGTCAGCGGCCGGTGAAGGTGGCTTGGCCGGGGCCGTGGGCGAGGAAGGACTCGACGCCGACTCGGGCGTCGTCGGTGTCGAAGACCTGGGCGAACAGGTCCTGCTCCAACTTCAGCCCATCTGCAAGGGGCATCGACATGCCCTCGTCCACGGCCCGCTTGGCCAGGCCTTGGGCCACCACGGGCCCGGCCGCGAACGACGCGGCCCACGCCACGGCCGCATCGAACACCTCGGCGTCGGGAACGACCCGGTCGACCAGACCGAGAGCCAGAGCCTCATCGGCCGCGACCTGGCGCCCGCTCAGGATCAGTTCCTTGGCCCGCGCCGCGCCCACCAGTCGGGCCAGACGCTGCGTGCCGCCGCCGCCCGGGATGATCCCCAACAGGATCTCGGGCTGCCCCAGCTTGGCCCCCTCCCCCACCACCCTGAAGTCGCACGCCAGCGCCAGCTCGCACCCGCCCCCGAGCGCGTAGCCCGTCACCGCGGCGATGGTCACCCGGGGCACAGCGGCCAACGTGTTGAGGGCGTCCATGAACTGCGCGCCCACGGTCCGGGCCTCGGCCGAGCCGCCGAACTCCTTGATGTCGGCCCCCGCCGCGAACACCCGCTCGCCGCCCCACACCACTGCCGCGCCCGGCGGGTCGTCGGTCAGCTCACGGGCCACCACCGCCAACTGTCGCAACAGCTCGGAGGACAAGGCGTTCATCTTGGGCCGGTCCAAGCGGACCACGGCCACGCCGTCGGATCGGCGCTCAACGCTCACGAACTGTTCAGAGATCTGTTCGGACATCTGCTCGACGCTAGCCGGCCGCGTCCAACAGGCGCTCCGCCGCGGTGTAGGGATCGACGCGCCGGGCCACCAACTCGGCCTTCAGGGCCTCGTACGCCTGGCTGCCCGTGGCCTTTCTGGCCCGCTGCTCCAGACGGTGCAAGACGATCTCACGCAACTCGTCGGTCAGCCGCCGCTCCCGACGGACCCCAAGCTCGCCGCTCGACTCCAGGTACTCGCGATGCGACGCGATGGCGGCCCACATGTCGTCCACCCCTTCGCCCTTGGCCGCCACCGTCCGCACCACCGGCGGGCGCCACTCGCCCATGTGCATGTTCATGTCGAGCATGTTGTTGAGATCGCGCTCGGCCTCCTGCACGCCGGGCCGGTCCGCCTTGTTGATGACGAACAGGTCGGCCACCTCGAGCAGCCCGGCCTTGTTGGCCTGCACGGCGTCGCCCCAGCCTGGGTTCACCACCACCACCGTCGTGTCCGCCGCCCCTGCGATCTCGACCTCGACCTGGCCCACGCCCACCGTCTCCACCAACACATACGGCAAGCCCGCCGCGTCCAGCACGCGGATGGCCTCGGGCGTGGCCAGGGACAGACCGCCCAAGTGCCCCCGCGTCGCCATCGACCGGATGAACACGCCGTGGTCGGTGGCGTGGTCCTGCATGCGCACCCGGTCGCCCAGGATGGCGCCGCCGGTGAACGGAGACGACGGGTCGATCGCGAGCACGCCGACCTCCACGCCGTCGCCTCGCACGGACGTGATGAGCCGGTTCGTCAGGGTCGACTTGCCCGCACCCGGCGCGCCCGTGATGCCGACCGTGTAGGCCTGGCCGCCCCTCGGATAGGTCAGCCGACCGACGACCCGGGCGTCGTCACCGCCCCGCTCGACCAGTGAGATGAGGCGGGCCAGCGCGGCACGGTCGCCGGCCACAGCCGCGTCGACAAGGGTCTGGGGGTCGCGGGTCCGCATGGCGGCGGGCGACGTTAGACGGGCTTAGTACGCGTCTTCGAAGTCGACATCGAAGTCGATGCCCTTGGCCCGGACCTCGCTCAGGCCCGGCACCCGGTCGCGCAGGATGCGCTCGATGCCCGCCTTCAGCGTCATGCTCGACATCGGGCAGCCGCCGCAGGCGCCCAGCAACTCGATGTCGACCACGCCAGTCTCCTCGTCGAAGCTCAGGACGCGCATGTCCCCGCCGTCCGACTGGAGGGCGGGGCGAATGGCGTCCACGGCTTCGAGGAGGGCTGCTTCCATGACCTCACGGTAGAACACGCCCGCTCCACGGAAACATTCCGCCATCTTTTCCACAGCAGCAGGTGCTGTGGAAAAGTTCGGGGGGTCGACGGGTCGGGCGTCGTCGGGGGGCTAGGCGGGCGTGCGGGACAGGGTGACGTCGGCGCCGATCGATCGGAGCTTGCCCGCGAAGTCCTCGTAGCCCCGCTCGACGTGCTCCGAGTCGGTCACCACCGTCTCCCCCTCTGCCCCCAGCCCCGCCAGCACCAGCGCCGCGCCCGCCCTGATGTCCGGCGCCTTGACCGGTGCCCCGCTCAACCGCTCGACCCCCCGTACCACGGCGTGATGGCCCTGGATGCGGATGTCGGCGCCCATGCGCACCAGTTCGGCCACATAGCGGAACCGGTCGGCGAACAGGTTCTCGGTCACGATGCCCACGCCGTCGGCCAGACTCAGCATGGCCACCAGTACCGGCTTGTAGTCGGTGGCCACGCCTGGATACGGAAGGGTCGACACGTCCACCGAGGACAGACGCCCCGACGATGACGCCCACAGCCCCGACCCCGTGGGCGAGGTGCGCAGTCCCATCTCGCCCAGCTTCTGCAACAGCATGTCCATGTGGTCGGATCGGGCCCCCTCGAGCAGGATCTCGCCCCCCGCGATGCCGACCGCGGCCAGGAACGTGGCCGCCTCGACCCGGTCGGGAATGACCTCGTGCTCCACGGGCGACAGCTCGTGCACGCCCTCCACCTCGATGGTCGACGTGCCCGCGCCCACCACTCGCGCCCCCATGCGGTTCAAGAACGCGGCCAGGTCGGCGATCTCGGGCTCACGGGCCGCGTTGTCGATCACGGTCGTGCCCTTGGCCAGCACCGCGGCCATCAAGAGGTTCTCGGTGGCGCCCACACTCGGAAACTCCAAGAGCACCCGCGTGCCGAGCAACTCCGCGGCCCTGGCCTCGATGGTGCCGTGGGCGAACGAGAACTCGGCGCCCAAGGCCTCCAGCCCTTGCAAGTGCAAGTCGATGGGCCGCGACCCGAAGTCGTCGCCGCCGGGCATCGACACCCGGGCCTGTCCGAAGGCGCCCAACAGCGGGCCGAGCACCACGATCGACGCCCGCATGCGCTCGACCAGCTCGTAGGGCGCCTCGGGGGTCACATCGCTGAACCGGGTGATCGACAGGCCCGCGCCGTCGGGGTCCCGCTTCACGTCCACACCCATGGAGACCAACAGGTCGCACATGATCTCCACGTCGGCGATGTGGGGCACGTTGCGCAGGCGGTGCGTGCCCTCGGCCAGCAGGGTCGCGGCCATGAGCTTCAACACGGAGTTCTTGGCCCCGCCAATAGGGACGGAGCCCTCCAGCCGCGGCCCCGGCCGCACCACGTAGTGCCCCACGGCCGTCAGTATGCTCGCCGCCGATGCGGGACCACGTCGACGACCGGGCCGTGGTCGCGCTGACCCAGGCCCTCGTCTCCATCGACACCCAGAACCCGCCGGGCCACGAGCACGCGGCCATCGGCACGTGCAAGGAGGCACTGGCCCCGTTCGACGCCGCCTTCGAGGAGTTCGAGGTCGCGTCCGGGCGCACATCGCTGCTGGCCACCATCACCACCGGCGACGGCCCCGACCGGCCGACCCTGATCGTGAACGGCCACCTCGACGTGGTGCCGGTCGACTTCTCGGGTTGGAAGCACGACCCGTTCGGCGCGGAGGAGCACGAAGGCCGGGTCTACGGCCGGGGCACGGCCGACATGAAAGGCGGCATCGCCGCCGCGGTCGAGGCCTTGTACGCGCTGCGCCGAGCGGGTCGGGCGCCGTCGTGCAACCTGGCCTTCCACCTGGTCGCCGACGAGGAGCGGGGCGGGGCCTTCGGCACCGACGCGCTGGTGGCCGCGGGGAAGGTCAAAGGACAGGCCTGCCTGATCCCCGAGCCCACCGGCATGAACGTGTGCGTGGCCGAGCGGGGCCTGCTCGTGGCCGACGTCGAGGTCCACGGCACGCCCGCCCACGGCAGCGAGCCGCGCAACGGCGTGTCGGCCATCGAGGAGGCGGCCAAGGTCGTCCTCGCCCTCCACGCGGCCGACTTCGGCCCGCCCGACCACCCGCTGCTCGGCAGGCCCACGTCCAACATCGGTGTGATCACCGGCGGCAGCGGTCACAACACGGTGGCCGAGCACTGCACCTTCCAGATCGACCGCCGCCTGCTCCCCGGCGTGACCATGCAGGACGCAGTGGACGAGCTTCGAGCCAGGATCGACGCCGCGGGCGGGCCCGGCCTGCGCTACGACCTCGAAGTCGTCGTCTACGGCGAGGCATCCGAGTTGGATCCCGACCATGCCTTCGCCCGGCAGGTCGCGGCCGCGGTGGCCAAGACAGGACACGCCCCCGACACCATTGGGATGCCCTTCACGACCGACGCCCGCTTCGTTCGCAACCAGGCGGGCATCCCGGCCGTGGTGTGCGGACCCGGAGCGGTGGCCCAGGCCCATACCTTCGACGAGTTCGTCACGGTCGACGCCCTCGTGCACGCGTCGGCCGCCTTCGCCGAGCTGTTCGCCTCGTTCGGAATGTGAGGGTCTGCACCGAGCGCGTCGTCGACCGCAGCCAGCTCGAGGAGGTGCTGCGGCCCAGGGACGCCTTCGTCCGCGAAGCGCCAGACCCCGAAGAGCCGAACGCGTTCGACGCCCTCGACGGGCCGGTGCGCTCGTATCGCCGAGCGGTGGAGGTCGAGCCGCTGCCCGATGGAACGGCCCGGGTCCGGCAAGTCACGACGTGCACGCTGGCCGCCCCGTTGTTCTGGTGGTTCTTCTGGCCGCTGGTGCGCGGCGAGTGCAAGCGGCTGACCCCGCGCCAGGGCCAACCGTGGTGGGCGCCGCCGCAACGGCTCGACGCCAGGGCGGCCATGTCCCTGGACGCGCTGGCGGGGGCGGCCCTGGTGGTCGGCTACCTGGGCACGGTGCTGACCCAGACCTTCACGTTCGCCGCGGCCGAGTTCGGCACCGACCGCCGCATGCAGGGCGTGTCGCTGGCCGTGGTCAGGGCCGACGTCATCCTCTCCCTCGTCCTCGTGGCCATGGCCGACCGGCGAGGCAGACGGCGCCTGCTCCTGATGGCGTCGGCCGTGGGCACCATCCTCACGGCGACGGGCGCGGCCGCCCCATCGGTGGGGGGGCTGGTCGGCAGCCAACTGCTGGCCCGCGGTTTCGTGACCGCGGCGGCCGTGCTCATCGGGATCGTGGCCGTGGAGGAGATGCCGGCCGGGTCGCGCGCCTACGCGGTGAGCCTGTTGACCATGGCCGGCGCCCTGGGCGCGGGCGCGTGCGTCATCGCCCTGCCGCTGGCCGACTGGAGCCGGCGGTCGTGGCGGCTGCTCTACGTGCTGCCCCTGGTGGGGCTGCTCGTGCTGCGCAGCGTGAGCCGCCACCTGCCCGAGAGCCGCAGGTTCCGCGCCCCCCACAAGGACGTGGGGTTGGTGGGCCACGGGCGCCGCCTGTGGCTGCTGGCCGCGTCGACGTTCTTGCTCGCCCTCTTCACCGTGCCCGCCAGCCAGTTCCAAAACGAGTTCCTCCGCGACGAGCGGGGCTTTTCGGCCGCCCGCATCACGCTGTTCACCATCCTCACGGCCACGCCCGCGTCCATCGGCATCGTCGTCGGCGGGCGATGGGCCGACGTGCACGGCAGGCGGCGGGTCGGCGCTCTAGGCGTGCTGGGCGGGGTGGGCTTTACCGTGCTCATGTTCGCCAGCCGCGGGTGGCCGCTCTGGGGCTGGTCG
>JAUTXP010000050.1 GCA_030837965.1 Acidimicrobiaceae bacterium
CCCCAGCAGCGCGCGCCGCAGCCGCAACCCGCGCCCCAACAGCAGCAGGCTGCCCCCCGGCCCGCGCCTCAGCCCGCGGTGGCGGCCGGGGAGCGGGACGAGGTCATCCCCTTCACCAACATCCGCAAGCGCACGGCCGAGCACATGGTGCGGTCCAAGGCCACCTCGGCCCACACCCTCGTGTGCATCGAGACCGACTACGCCGCGGTGGAACGGGTGCGGGCCTCGGTCAAGGACCGGTTCAAGGCCGAGGAGGGCTTCAGCCTCACCTACCTCCCCTTCATCTGCCGGGCCGTGGTCGACGCCATGCGCGACTTTCCCAAGATGAACGCGTCGGTGGGCAACGAGGAGTTGATCGTCCACCACTACGTCAACCTGGGCATCGCCGTGGACCTGAACTTCGAGGGCCTGCTGGCGCCGGTGGTCAGGGATGCGGACGGCAAGCGGCTGCGGGCCATCGCCCGCGAGATCAGCGACCTGGCGGGCCGGGCCCGGTCCAAGCGCCTGGCCGCGGACGAGATCTCGGGAGGGACCTTCACCATCACCAACCCCGGGCCGTTCGGCACGTTCGTGACCTCGCCGATCATCAACCAGCCCCAGATCGCCATCCTCTCCACCGACGGCATCAAGAAGAAGCCCGTCGTGGTGACGGCCGCCGACGGCAGCGACTCCATCGCCATCCACCCGGTGGGCATCCTGGCCCTGAGCTTCGACCACCGGGCCGTGGACGGGGCCTATGCGTCGGCCTTCGTGGCCCGCATCAAGGAGATCATCGAGACCCGCGACTGGAGCCAGGAGGTTTGACCAGGGCCCGCCGGGTCCGCTGGCTGGGGCGGGTCCGGTACCAGGACGCACTGGCCCTCCAGCACGCGCTGTTCGCGGGCACCGACGACTATCTGCTCCTCCTCGAGCACCCGCACGTCTACACCCTCGGGGTGCGGGCCAAGCTCGAGCACGTGCTCGTCCCGCCCGCGGACGTGGGCGCCGAACTGGTCAAGACCGACCGGGGCGGCGACGTCACCTATCACGGCCCTGGGCAGTTGGTCGGCTACCCGATCACGTCAGTGGCCATGGGGCCCGATGCCATCCCTGACTACGTCCATCGGGTCGAGCAGTTGGTGATCGAATCGTTGGCCGACGTGGGCCTGCCGAGCGCGTCCCGACTCGACGGCTATCCGGGCGTGTGGGTCGAGGGCCGCAAGATCTGCGCCATCGGCGTGCGCGTGTCGCGGGGCCGAACCATGCACGGGTTCGCCTTGAACGTGGACCCGGACCTGTCGATGTTCGGCCACATCGTGCCGTGCGGGATCGCCGACAAGCCGGTGACATCGCTGGCTGCCGAGGGCGTGTCCGTCACCATGCGCGAGGTGGTCGACGCGGTGGCCGCTCGATGGGCCGAGTGGAACGCGGTCGCGGTCGAGCGACAGGACGTGGCCTGGCACGTGGCCCCGTCCGACATGAGCGCCTTCACCCGCAGCGGCGGCACGTCGGTCCGGCTACTCGGCCGCCTGGCCCAGGCCGGCGTCGACCACCAAACGCTCTTGGCCGTGGACGAGCGCAAGCCGGAGTGGCTGCGGGTCAAGGCCAACATGGGGCCCGAGTACCGCTCGTTGAAGAAGACCATGCGCTCGCTCGACCTCGTCACCGTGTGCGAGGAGGCGGGCTGCCCCAACATCTTCGAGTGCTGGGCCGAGGGCACGGCCACGTTCATGATCAACGGCGAGCGCTGCACGCGGGCGTGCGGCTTCTGCCTGGTCGACACCCGCAAGCCTGCCCCGCCCGATCCCGACGAGCCCGCCCACGTGGCCGAGGCCGTCGACCGCATGGGACTGGCCCACGCCGTCGTCACCGCCGTGGCACGTGACGACTTGGCCGACGGGGGCGCGTCCGAGTTTGCGGCGGTGATCAAGGCCATTCGGCGCAGGCGGCCGACGACGCAGGTCGAGGTCCTGATCTCGGACTGCAAGGGCGCGCCCGACGCGCTCGGCCTCATCTTCGACGCCCGCCCCGACGTGCTGGCCCACAACGTGGAGACCGTCCCCCGCCTCCAACGGGCCGTGCGACCGTCGGCGTCCTACGCCCGCTCGCTGGCCGTGCTCGCTCGGGCCCACGCGGCCGGGCTCACCACCAAGTCGAGCGTGATCGTGGGCATGGGCGAGACGTTCGACGAGGTGGTCGGCGCCCTGGCCGACTTGCGGGCCGTCGGCGTCGACATCGTGACCCTGGGCCAGTACCTGCGGCCCACGTCGTCGCACCTGCCCGTGGCCCGGTGGTGGACGCCGCAGGAGTTCGAGGACGTGGCCGCCATCGGCATGGCCATGGGCTTCGCCCACGTGCAGGCCTCGCCCCTCACCCGTTCCAGCTATCACGCCAAGCAGGCCGCCACCGCCGCGGCCGCCCATTCGGAGGCCGTTTCATGAGTGAGGCCGTTCATGAGCGAGGCCGTTCATGAGTGAGGCGCGCATGCAGCGGGTCAGGGCCCGCATGACCGAGGTCGGCATCGACGCGCTGTTGCTCTCGTTGGGCGCCGACCTGCCCTGGCTCACCGGCTACGAGGCCATGCCCTTGGAGCGTCTGACCATGCTGGTGCTGCCCGCCGACGGCGACGCCGTGCTGGTGGTGCCCGAACTGGAGGCGCCGCGCGTCGAGGACCGCCCGGAGTTCACCGTGCGCCCGTGGACGGAGACCGACAACGCCATCGACGTGGTGGCCGCGCTGGTCGGGGGTCGCCGCCGCCTGGCCATCTCGGACCGGGCCTGGGCCACGTTCTTGTTGCGCTTGCAGTCCAAGCTGCCTGACGCGGCCTGGTCGCCTGCGTCGGCGGTGACGTCGCCGTTGCGGGCGGTGAAGGACGAGGAAGAGGTGGAGGCCTTGGCCCGGGCCTCGGCCGCGGCCGACCGGGTGTCGGCCCAGTTGCAGTCGGGCGAGGTTCGCTTCGTCGGACGCACCGAGGCCGAGGTGTCGGCTGAGATCGGCAGGCGGCTGCGGGCCGAGGGCCACTCCCGCGTGAACTTCGCCATCGTGGGCTCGGGCCCGAACTCGGCCAGTCCCCATCACGAGCCGGGGCCGCGGGTCATCGAGCCCAACGAGCCGGTGGTGTGCGACTTCGGCGGCGTCCTCGACGGCTACTGCTCGGACACCACCCGCACCTTCTGGACGGGCGGCTCCGATCCGACCCCCAATTTCCGCGACCTGTACGCCGTGCTGTTCGAGGCCCAGCGGGCGGCGGTGGACGCGGCCGTGGTGGGCACGCCGTGCGAGGACGTGGACGGGGTCGCGAGAGGGATCATCACCGACGGCGGGTACGGAGTGCAGTTCATCCACCGCACCGGGCACGGCATCGGCATCGAGGAGCACGAGGACCCGTATCTGGTGCGGGGCAACGCCGAGCCGCTGGAGCCCGGGCACGCCTTCTCCATCGAGCCCGGCATCTACTTCGCGGGCCGGTGGGGGGCGCGCATCGAGGACATCGTGGTGGCCACGGCCGAAGGGCCGAGGGCCCTCAACACCGCCCCGCACGAGTTGGCGGTCGTCGACTGATGGACTGGGCCGACTGATGGATCTCGGCATCTCGGGCAAGGTGGCCTTGGTGACGGCCTCGTCCAAGGGGCTGGGGCTGGCGTCGGCCCAGGCCTTGTCGGCCGAGGGCTGTCCGGTGGTGATGTGCGCGCGCAGTGCCGACGTGCTGTCGGTCGCGGCGGCCACGCTGGCGGGCGAGTCGCTGGCCATCCCCATCGACGTCACCGAGGAGGGCGCGCCCGCCGAGTTGGTGCGTCGGACGGTGGAGCGCTTCGGCGGGCTCGACATCCTGGTCGCCAACGCAGGCGGCCCCCCGCCCGGCCGCTCGTTGGACCTCACCGACGAGCAGTTGCGCGCCGCGGTCAACGCCAACCTGCTCACGTCGGTGCGGCTGGTGCGCGAGTCCGTGCCCCACATGCGCGCCGGCGGGTGGGGGCGCGTGTGCCTGATCACGTCGTCGTCGGTGAAGCAGCCCATCCGGTCGCTGGCCTTGTCCAACACGGCTCGCACCGGCTTGTGGGCGTGGGCCAAGACGGCGGCCATGGACCTGTTCGAGGACGGCATCACCGTGAACCTGGCCTGCCCCGGCTCGCACGCCACCGACCGTATGAAGGAGCTCGGCGCCACCGGGCCCATGGGCGATCCTGCCGACTTCGGGCGGGTGGTGGCCTTCATGTGCTCGCAGTCGGCCGCCTTCATGACCGGCACGACTGTGCTGGTCGACGGCGGGTCCACGGTCGGCTTGCAGTAGCGGTCCGGCAGACTCCGAGCCGTGATCCGCCTCGACGCTGCCACCGTCTTGTTGCAGTGGGCCGTCGGCGGCCTGGCGTTCTTGTGGGTCACCACCCGGAGGCGGGAGGTGGGCCTGGGCTACGGCTGGCTCCTGCGGGGCGTGTTCGGCGTGATGGCCGCGGGCGCGGTGGCCGCAGGCCGCATCGGCGACGCCGTGCCGGTGCGGGACGCGGCCGCGGTCGGGGTGGCGCTGGCCTGCGTGGCTGCGCTGGTCGTGTCGGTCCTGCGCCGGCGCGCGGGCGTGCGCGGCCAGCGGGAGCGCGAGGAGCGGCGCAGCGCGCGGGTTGCGGCCATGACCGGGATCGACAGAGCCGAGGTCCGCAGGGACATGGACGCTAAGGAGTTCCCGCCCGTGCTGGACGTGGTGGCGCCGTTGGTGGGGTTGGTCGGCTTGGTGGCCGCGGGGGTCGCGGCTGCGTCCGGGTCCGCGGGCGTGGGGGCCCATGTGCTGGCCGTGGTGCGCACCATCGTGGGCGCCGCCTTCCTCGGTGCCGTCACCGACGCCATGCTGCTCGGGCACTGGTACCTGGTGCAGCCCGGTCTGGGCCGGGCGCCGCTGGAGGACTTGAACCGGTGGGTCGCGTGGACGTGGCCCTTCGAGGTGGCCGCCCTGCTGTGGCCGACCGGCATGGTGTCGGCCCTCAACGGCCACATCGACGACGGTTACCAAGGGCTGCTGTCGTGGTTCTGGGTGGCGTGCGCGGTGAGCACGCTGATCCTCACGGTCGTGACCAAGGCCGCGCTGAAGGAGCGGGCCTATGCCGCGGTGATGGCCGCCACCGGCTTGTTGTACCTGGCCATCCTCACCGCCTTCGGCACCGACCTGGTCGCCCGCGCCATCCTCGCGGGCTGAAGGGCGGGCGGGCTGTGCGTCAGCGGGCGGTGCGTCAGCGGGCGATGAAGTACTTGGCCTGGGGGTGGTGGCAGATGATGGCCGACGTGGTCTGCTCGGGCTGGTACTGGAACGACGTGTCCTCGCTGCACTCCACGCCGATGCGGTCCGCGCCCAACAGCGCAGCCACCGCGGCATTGTCCTCCAAGTCGGGACAGGCCGGGTAGCCCCACGAGTACCGCCCGCCCCGATACTGCTGTCGGAACAGGCCCGCCAGCGTGGGGCCGTCCTGGTCGGCGAAGCCCATCTCCTCGCGCACGCGCTTGTGCCACAGCTCGGCCAGGGCCTCGGCCAGCTCGACACCGAGCCCGTGCAGCAACAGGTAGTCCTGATACCGGTCGGCCTGGAACAGCCGCTGCGCCTCCTCCGACGCGCGCCGCCCCATGGTGACGATGTGGAACGCGGCGTAGTCCTTCTCGCCCGACGCCACGGTGCGGAAGAAGTCGGCGATGCAGAGGAAGGGCGCCTCGCGCTGGCGGGGGAACGAGAACCGGGCCAACTCCTGGGCCCGCGACTCGTCGGTCCACAGGACCACGTTGTCCCCGTCGGCGTTGGCCGCGAAGTAGCCGTAGACCACCGCGGGCAGCAGCAGTCCGGCGGCCTTGGCCTCCTCCAGCTTCTCGCGCAGCAGCGGCCGCATCCTGGCCTTGAACTCGTCGTCGGTCTCGGCCTTGGTCTTGTCGGGCCGGAAGCCCCACTGGTTGCGGAACAGCGCGGTCTCGTTGAGGAAGGCCGCGATCTCGTCCACGCCGATGCCCTTCACGACCTGGGTGCCGAGGAAGGGCGGCGTGTAGACCTCGTTGTCGTCGGCCACCTCGGGCGAGCGGGCAGGCACGGTCACAGAGTCGTCGACGACCCGCTGTGAACGCCGAGGCGGCAGGTTGCGACCGCCCGCCTCGATGCCGAAGGCGGTGTCCGACGCCAGCGCGCCCGACCGCTTCATCTCCATCAGCTTGTCCATGGTGTGCAGGCCCTCGAAGGCGTCTTTGCCGTAGAAGACCCGGCCCGCGTAGACGCCGCGCAGGTCGCGCTCCACGTACGTGCGCGTCAGCGCCGCGCCGCCCAGCAGGACGGGCACGTCCGCAGCCAGCCCGCGCTGGTTCAGCTCCTCGAGGTTCTCCCGCATGATGAGGGTCGACTTGACCAGCAGACCGCTCATCCCGATGACGTCGGCCTTGACCTCCATGGCCTTTTCGACCATGTCGGACAAGGGAACTTTGATCCCGAGGTTGTGCACCTCGTAGCCGTTGTTGGTGAAGATGATGTCGACCAGGTTCTTGCCGATGTCGTGGACGTCGCCCTTCACCGTGGCCAGCACGATGCGGCCCTTGCCCCCCTCGTCGGTGCGCTCCATGTGGGGTTCGAGGTAGGCCACCGCGGCCTTCATGGTCTCGGCCGACTGGAGCACGAACGGCAACTGCATCTGCCCCGAGCCGAACAGGTCGCCCACGACCTTCATCCCGCCCAGCAACACGTCGTTCACGATCGAGAGGGCGGACAGGCCCGACGACAATGCCTCGTCCAGTTCGGCCTCCAACCCGTCCTTGTCGCCGTCGATGATGCGCTGCGAAAGGCGGCGGTCCACGGGCCAGCCCGACCGGTCCTCGCGCTCCACCGCGTCGGCCGACACGCCCTCGAACATGGCCAAGAGCTTTTGGAGGGGGTCGTAGCCGTCGGACCGCCGGTCGTAGATCAGGTCGAGGCAGACCTGCACGGCCTCCGGGTCGATCTTGTTCAGCGGCATGATGCGCGCCGCGTGCACGATGGCCGCGTCCAGCCCGGCCTGCTGGCACTCGTGCAGGAACACCGAGTTCAGCGCGTGGCGCACCGCAGGCTTGAGGCCGAACGACACGTTCGACAGGCCGAGGATGGTGCGCACGCCGGGCAGCCGCTCCTTGATGACGCGGATGCCCTCGATGGTCTCGATGCCGTCCCGGCGCGACTCCTCCATCCCCGTCCCGAGGGTGAGTGCCAACGGGTCGAAGAGCAGGTCGGTGGGCTCCAGCCCGTACCGCTCCACGGCCAGGTCGTGAATGGCCTTGGCCGCCTCGTACTTGCGCTCGGCCGTGCGGGCCTGGCCTTGCTCGTCGATGCACGTGGCCACCACCGCGGCGCCGTACTCGCGGGCCAGCCGCAGGAAGCGGTCGAGCCGGGTGCCCTCGGCGTCGCCGTCCTCCAGGTTGACCGAGTTGAGGATGGCCTTGCCGCCGATCCACTGGAGGCCCGTCTCGATGACCTCGGGCTCGGTCGAGTCGAGCATCAGGGGCAGCGTGGCCTGCGTGCAAAAGCGCGAGGCGATGGAGTCCATGTCGGCCACGCCGTCCTCGCCCGTGTAGTCGACGCACACGTCGAGCACATGGGCGCCCTCGCGCACCTGCTCCTTGGCCATGGCCACGCAGGTCTCCCAGTCGTCGGCCAGCATGGCCTCGCGGAACTTCTTCGACCCGTTGGCGTTGGTCCGCTCGCCGACCACGAGGAACGACGGGGCCTGGTCGTAGGGGACGTGGCTGTAGATGGAGGCGATGCCGGGCTCGAAGTCCGCCGCTCGCGCTGCAGGGGTGAGACCGGCGCAGCGCTCCACGACGGCCTTCAGGTGCTCGGGCGTCGTGCCGCAACAGCCGCCCACCACGGACACGCCGTAGTCGGTGATGAAGCGGGCGTGGTGGTCGGCCAACTGCGAGGGCGTGAGGTCGTAGTGCATGCGGCCCTCGACCACAGAGGGCAGGCCCGCGTTGGGCAGGCAGGAGATGGGCATGCGGGCGTGCTGCGACAGATAGCGCAGGTGCTCGCTCATCTCGCTGGGGCCGGTGGCGCAGTTGAGGCCGACCACGTCCGGGTGCAGGGCGTCGAGGGCGGTGAGGGCAGCGCCGATCTCGGTGCCGGGCAGCATGCGGCCCGTCAACTCGATGGTGACCTGCACCTGGATGGGCACCTGGCGGCCGACCGCGGCCATGGCCCGTCGACAGCCGATGACCGCGCCCTTGGCCTGCAACAGGTCCTGCACGGTCTCGATGATGAGGAGGTCGACGCCGCCTTCGAGCAAGCCCTGCGCGGCCAACTCGTAGCCGTCGCGCAGTTCGGCGAAGCGGATCCATCCGAGCGACGCCAGCTTGGTGCCCGGACCGAGCGAGCCCGCGACCCACTTGCCGTCCCCGTAGCCGGATGCCACCTCGCGGGCGATGCGTGCCGACTTCAGCGCCAGTTCGTGCGTTCGATGGGCCAGCCCGTACTCGGCCAACACCCATGGCAACGTGCCGAACGAGTCGGTCTCCACCACGTCGACGCCCACGTCGAAGAACGAGCGGTGCAGATCGGCCACGACCTCGGGCCTGGTGTCGACCAGGATCTCGTTGCAGCCCTCGAGCGAGGCGCCGCCGAAGTCGTCCGGGCCCAGTTCCCGCAGTTGCAGATTGGTGCCCGTGGCGCCGTCGTAGACCACGACGCGCGAGCGGACGGCGTCGAGGTAGCTGGCCATGGCGGTAACCAGGCTACCGACCGGCCGGTAGTGTCCCCACTCGCTTATGACCTTCTACACGAAGAAGGGGGACGACGGGACGACTGGCCTCTACTACGGCGGGCGCGTCCGGAAGGACTCCGACCGCGTCGAGGCCTACGGCACCGTCGACGAGGCCCAGGCGGCCATGGGCGTGGCCCGGGCCGAGCTGCCTCCCGATGGCGAGGCCGCGTCCATGCTGCTGGCCGTGCAGCGCGACCTGTACGTCCTCATGGCCGAGCTGGCCACCGGTGACGACAACCGGGCCAAGTTGGTGGACGGCCAGACCATGGTGAGCGAGGCCATGGTCGACCGGCTGGCGACGTGGACGGACGAGGCCAGCGGGCGCTTCGAGATGCCGCGTGAGTTCGTCATCCCCGGCCAGGACCGGGTGTCCGCTCTGTTGGAAGTGGCCAGGACCGTGGTGCGCAGGGCGGAGCGCGACGCGGTGGCCGTGGCCCCGCCCGACAGCCACGTCGTGCCCTATCTCAACCGCCTCTCCAGTCTGCTGTGGGCCATGGCCCGCTGGCAGGAGGGCGAGGCCGTGTTCGCCAAGGAGCGTTGAACCCATGCCCATTCGATTCGTCCAGGCCCCGGAGACACCGTCGGCCGCGCAGGTGCTCGGCGTCCCCGTGTTCGCAGGAGGCAAGACGCCGAGCGACGGGGTGGAGCTCGACACCCGTTACTTGAAGGCGCGCGGGTTCGAGGGCAAGCGGGGCCAGTGCGAGTCGCTCCTGGCCGATGACGGCACCACCATCGTGGCCCTGGGCATGGGCGAGCGGGCCAGGGTCACCACCGACTCGTTGCGGGACGCGGGCGCGGCGCTGGCCCGGGCCGGGTCGCGCGCCAAGCGGGTGGCGACCACGCTGCTCGACGCCGTGCCCGTGGGGATGGACAGGGCCAGCGCGGCCCAGGCCATCGCCGAGGGCGTGTCGCTCGCGGCCTACGACTTCACCACGTACCGGTCCCAGTCCAAGCCCTCGCAGATCGAGCGGGTCACGGTCGTGTCGGACAAGGACGACGCCGTGGGGCGCGGACTGCAACGAGGCGAGCGGGTGGCCCAGGCCGTGTCGCTGGCCCGCGACCTGATCAACGAGCCCGCCCAGGCCATGACGCCGCGACGACTGGCCGAGGTGGCCATGGGACTGGCCGACACCAGCGGCTTGCAGGTGACGGTGTGGGACGAGGAGGACATCGAGCGCGAGGGCCTGGGCGGGCTTCGCGGTGTGTCGCTCGGGTCGGCCGAGCCGCCGCGGCTGATCGAGCTGCGCTACGAGCCTGCGGGCGAGGCGACGCGATCCATTGCGTTGGTGGGCAAGGGGATCACGTTCGACTCGGGCGGGCTGTCGATCAAGACGGGCGACGGCATGATGACCATGAAGACGGACATGTCCGGCGCGGCCGCGGTGATCGCCACCATGTCCGCCCTGCGGGACTTGAACGTCCCCGTGCGGGTGCGGGCCCTGGTGCCCGCCACCGAGAACATGCCGGGTGGGCGGGCCATCAAGCCGGGCGACGTGCTCAGGTTCCGCAACGGCAAGACGGCCGAGGTGCTGAACACCGACGCCGAGGGCAGGCTGGTGCTGGCCGACGGGCTGTCGCTGGCTGCTGAGGAGCGGCCTGACGCCATCATCGACCTGGCCACGTTGACCGGCGCGTGCATGGTCGCGTTGGGCAGCTCGATCGCGGGTGTGATGGGCAGCGACGAGGGCTTGGTGTCCGAGGTGATGGACGCTTCGAAGCGGGCGGGTGAGCACGCATGGCCCCTGCCGTTGCCCGAGTTCTACCGCAAGGACATCGATTCCGAGATCGCGGACATGAAGAACATCGGCAAGCCTGGCGGTCGGGGCGGCGCGCTGGTGGCGGGCCTGTTCTTGAAGGAGTTCGTGGGCGACGTGCCCTGGGCCCATCTCGACATCGCGGGCCCGGCTCGATCCGACGAGGACTCGGGTTGGCTGCGCCGGGGCGGGACCGGGTTCGGCGTGCGGACGCTGGTGGAGTTCCTGACCGGCGACGGTGCGGGGTCGGGCGGGGGTGCTGCTTCGGGTGCGGGTGCGGCTTCGGAGTCGCCCGGCTAGGTCACGTCGTACTCGCGTGGTGGCCGGGCCGCTCGGCCACGGCTGCACCGGTCGGCGCAGCGTCGGGAGGCATCCACCGCCCCGAGGTCGCCGGGCGGCACCATGAACGGCGTGATCGGGCTCTTGGGATCAGCCGCCGCGCCTGTGCTCGCGGCGTTGCTGGCGTGGGCCGGTGCGGCCACGTTGACCCATCGGCGTCGGGTCGTCGCCGTGTTGGCCGGCCTGCACGTGCCCGTGCCGCCGCTGATGGCCGTGGTGGTGCCGCTGTTGGAGGTGGCTATCGCGGGCGTGCTCCTGGTGCACCCGGCCGACGGGGCCGCGGCGGCCTTGGTGCTGCTGGCCGCGTCGCACGTGGCCTTGACGTGGTGGGCGGGCGGCGGCAGGCCCTGCCCGCGTGTCGGCTCGGCCCGTCTGGACCCGGTGTCGTGGGCCGACGTGGGCCGCAACCTGGGCTTGGCCGCGCTGGGGGTGTGCGCCTTGTTCGGGGGGTCGGCCATGGCCGCGCCGTCGCTGCCCGCGCTGGTAGCGGTGACCACGACGGTGTTGCTCGGCATGGTGTTGCTGGCCGCGGCCGAGCTGTTCGGCAGGCTGCATTCCCGGGCTGAGGGGGTGGCGCATTGAGCGGCGGCATGTGGGTGGTCTCGTACGTGATGCTGTGGGCCGCGGTGGCCGTGCTGCTGGTGCTGGTGCTGGCCCTGGTGCGACAGATCGGCGTGCTGCACGCCCGACTCGACGAGGTCGACGTGGTCGAGGAGGCCGAGGTCGTCGGGCAGACGGAGGTCGCCGGGGGCGGCGGTGCGAAGAGCGCATCGTCCGCATCGGCGTCGTCGGTGAAGGAGGGCCCGCCCCTGGGCGCGGCTGCGCCCATGCCCGGCCGACTCGGCTATCAGCGCTCGCCCCTCACCTTGGTGGCGTTCACCTCGCCCACGTGCGAGCTTTCGCAGGTGTTGGCGCCCGCGTTGCGGGTGGTGGACAAGCAGTACGACGACGTGCGGGTGCTGGAGCTGGCGTTGGGCCCGCGGACCATGGGCGCCTTCGAGGCCTTCAACGTGTCGCACACGCCCTTCGTGGTCGCCGTGGGCCAGGACGGGCGGGTGCGGGGGCGGGGCCGGGCCCGCAACCTGCCGCAGTTGGAGGACTTCGTGGCCCGCGCCCTGGCCGTCGCC
>JAUTXP010000010.1 GCA_030837965.1 Acidimicrobiaceae bacterium
TGTCCGGCAGGGAAAGCGGTTCGAGATCACCCTGGACGGTGAGGCGACCGAGGAACGGGTCGCCGAGATCCGCAAGGCCGCCGACACCCTGCTGGCGAACTCCGTGATCGAGGACTTCACCCTCCACGTCGAGACTGATGCCGTTGAGGCGGGACAGTGAAAATCGGGGTCGTCACCTTCCCGGGTTCGCTGGACGACGTCGACGCCCGGCGCGCGGCCGCGGTGGCCGGTGCCGAGGCGGTCGCGCTCTGGCACGGCGACGCCGACCTGCACGGGGTCGACGCGGTCGTCCTGCCCGGCGGCTTCTCGTACGGCGACTACCTGCGCGCCGGCGCCATCTCCCGGTTCGCGCCGGTGATGGAGACCATCATCAAGAAGGCCGGCGAGGGCCTCCCGGTGCTCGGGATCTGCAACGGCTTCCAGGTGCTGTGCGAGTCGCACCTGCTCCCCGGCGCGCTGATCAAGAACCACCACCGCAAGTTCATCTGCAAGGACCAGCCGCTGCGGATCGAGAACAACCGCACCGCCTGGACCAGCGACTACGACGCGAACCACGAGATCACCATCGTGCTGAAGAACCAGGACGGTTCGTTCGTCGCCGACGAGGCCACCCTGGACCGCCTCGAGGGCGAGGGTCGCGTCGTCGCCCGCTACCTCGGCAACCCGAACGGCTCGTACCGCGACATCGCCGGCATCACCAACGAGCGCGGCAACGTGGTGGGCCTGATGCCCCACCCCGAGCACGCGGTGAACCCGCTGTGCTCCTCCGCCGACGGGGGCAGGCTGTTCGAGTCCGCCGCGGCGGCGCTCGTGGCATGAGCGCCGTGGCCGAGCATCCCCACCGCGCGCTCGGCCTGACCGACGCGGAGTACGACGGCATCTGCGACAAGCTCGGCCGCGAGCCGAACGGGCTCGAGCTGGCGGTCTTCTCGCTGATGTGGTCCGAGCACTGCGGCTACAAGCACTCGCGCAAGCTGCTGAAGCTGCTGCCGACCGAGGGGCCGCACGTGGTGATGGGCCCGGATGAGAACGCAGGCGCCGTGGACGTGGGCAACGGCCTGGCGGTGGCCTTCAAGGTCGAGTCGCACAACCACCCGAGCGCGGTCGAGCCGTTCCAGGGGGCGGCCACGGGCGTGGGGGGCATCCTCCGCGATGTCTTCGCGATCGGCGCGCGCCCGATCGCGATCCTGGACTCGCTCCGGTTCGGCGAGCTCGACTCCGCGCGCTCGCGCTACCTGCTCGACCACGCGGTGGCGGGGATCGCCCACTACGGCAACTCGGTCGGCGTGCCGACGGTCGGCGGCGAGGTGGTGTTCGACGAGTGTTATGCCGAGAACCCGCTCGTCAATGTGCTGTGCCTGGGTGTGATGCCGAAGGACCGGCTGGTGCTCGGACGGGCGTCCGGCGTCGGCAACCTGGCCGTGCTGTTGGGCAGCAGCACGGGGCGGGATGGGATCGGCGGGGTGAGCGTGTTGGCGTCGGCGGGCTTCGGCGACGCCGAGGCCGAGCAGGCCAAGCGGCCCAGCGTTCAAGTCGGCGACCCGTTCGAGGAGAAGCGGCTGATCGAGGCCTGCCTGGAGCTGCTGGACGCAGGCCTGGTCGTCGGCATTCAAGACCTGGGCGGCGCCGGGCTCACGTGCGCCACCAGCGAGACGGCGTCGCGCGGCGGCGTGGGCATGGACGTCTACGTCTCCGAGGTCGCTCAGCGCGAGCCCGGCATGGAGCCGTTCGAGGTGATGACCAGCGAGAGCCAGGAGCGCATGCTGGCCATCGTCACGCCCGAGTCGCTGGACCGGGTGCTGGAGACGGCCCGGCGGTGGGAGGTGCGGGCGTCGGTGGTGGGCACGGTGACGGCGGGCGGCGGGCTGCGCATCCTCGACCGGCTCGGCGGCGCCGTGCTGGCCGACGTCCCCGCGGCGTCGCTGCACGAGGACGCGCCCTTGTACGACCGGCCCATGGCCCGCCCGTCCGACCTCGACGCCCGTCGGGCCGACGATCCCGGCGCGGCCTTGCCCGCGCCCGGCGACTGCACGGCCGACGTGCTGGCCCTGTTGGCCGACCCGGCCTGGATCTATCGGCAGTACGACCACCAGCTCTTCTTGAACACGGTCGAGGGGCCCGGGGGCGATGCGGCCGTGCTGCGGCTCAAGGCGCCGGGCCTGCCCGCCTCCGACCGGGGTCTGGCCCTGTCCACCGACGGCAACGCCCGGTGGTGCTCGCTGGACCCCCGGCAGGGCACGGCCATGAACGTGGCCGAGGCCGCCCTCAACGTGGCCTGCGTCGGGGCCAGGCCGGTGGCCGTGGTCAACTGCTTGAACTTCGGCAACCCGGAGCACCCCGAGGTGATGTGGCAGCTCTCGGAGGCCATCGACGGCATGGCCGAGGCCTGCGTGGCCTTGGAGCTGCCCGTGATCGGCGGCAACGTCTCGCTCTACAACGAGAGCAGGGGCCGCGACATCGACCCCACGCCCGTGGTCGGCGTGCTCGGCCTCATCGACCATTTGGAGCGCCGCCCACCCGGCGTCGGCCTCGTCGAGAACGGCCGTCTGGTGCTGCTGGGGGAGACGCAGGCGACGCTGGGCGGCTCGCAGTGGGCGGCCCAGCTCCACGGCCATCGCAACGGCGCCCTGGCCTCCCTCGACCTCGATCTGCACAAGCGGCTCCTGGAGTTGGTGGCCGCCCTCGTCAACGAGGGTCTGGCCGCGGGCGTGCACGACGTGTCCGAAGGCGGCCTAGGCGTGGCCCTGGCCGAGATGGCGGTGCGCTCCGGCGTGGGCGCCCGGGTCGTCGGGCCTTCGACCCACGTCGAGCTGTTCTCCGAGTCCCCGTCCCGGGTGGTGGTGTGCGCCCTGCCCGACGCGGCCCAGGAGGTCTTCCGCCGGGCCGGGGCGGCCGGAGTGCCCGCCTCGTTCTTGGGCGGCAGCGGCGGCGACCGCCTGGTCGTGGAGGGCTTGGTCGACGTGTCCGTGGCCGACGCCCGGGCCGCCTGGCAGGCCGCCATCCCTACCGCGCTGGCCACCGCCTGACCGCTGAGGCCGGTCTGGCCCCGGATTGGGGCCAAAGGCAGACGAGGCGGGAGGGGCGGAGGGGCGGAGGGGCGGAAAGGGCTGAAATCAGCAGGAAACGCCCCCGATATCAGCGAATCGGTGTGCGGAGCCGCTCCCGAAGGCTCCTGCCACCACGTACCCACCACGTACCGACCACGTACAAGGTGCGAGGCGTCACCCCATTCACGTCCCCCTCCCGAGGGACGGACCAAAGGAGAACATTCGTGCGCAAGCTCTTCGCTGTTGCCGCGCTCGCCGCGGGCACGCTTGGACTTGGTGTCGTCGGCGCTCACGCCGATCAGCTTCCCGGCGGTGTCGAAGGGTGCGTAGCCACGTCCCCGGGGGCGAACGCGCCCGTCGGCTCGCTCTACAACGGCGGCTGCTCGTTCGTGGCCACCCGCACTGGCGGCTTCGTCGCCGCGGCGCAGAGCTACACGGTGGTCGTCTACAACAACAACTCGGCCACCAAGGTCGAGGTCGGCCGCTACACGGGCAGCGGCGGCGGGTGCAGCCTGGCCGCCTACGTGCCGGGCAACCTGGTCACGGTCACGGTGAGCAACGGCGAGGTGGCCGCAGGCAACCCCATCCCCTCGGCCACCGACGGGAGCATCCCGTCCAACGGCGACTCCTGCAAGCGCTGACCCCAGCCTCGAACACCCCCTCGATCTTTTCCACAGCACCTGCTGCTGTGGAAAAGATCAGGGGCGGCGGTCGGTGAGGCGGTCGAGGATGTCGTCGGGCACGTCCAGGTCGCCCGTGCCCACGCCCACAGCCAGGTCGGGCTTATACGCGCCGTGGTGGTCGGACCCGCCCGTGGCCACCAGACCATGTCGGGCCGCCAACTCGGCCAGCCCGGCTCGGTCCTGCGGGCTGTAGCGCCCGTAGAGGGCTTCGACGCCCTGCACGCCGGCCGCCGCCAGTCCTTCGACCTCGGCCTCGAGCGCCTTCGAGGTCAGGTTGAGGCTGAGAGGATGGGCCAGCACCACGACCCCGCCCGATGCCTGCGCCAGGCGTACTGCGTGGTCCACGGGCAGCCGCTCCTTCTCGACGTAGCCCGGCCTGCCCTTGGCCAAATAGCGGTCGAAGGCGTCCTGCACGCTCGACGCCGCGCCCTTGCGCACCAGCACGGCAGCCATGTGCGGCCGCCCTGCCCCTGTCCCGCCCGCCTCGGCCTGGACCTCTTCGTAGGTGACCGGCAGCCCCGTGCCCGCCAGTCGAGCCACCAGCTCCCGGTTGCGGAGGTCCCGGATTTGCTGGAGCCGGATCAACTCGTCCTGCAGCGGGCCCTCGCCCGGCTCGACGAAGTACACGAGCAGATGGAGTGTCCCAGGATGCGGGCAGGAGATCTCACACCCTGGGACAAACCGGACAGACAGCTCGGCCGCCCTGGCCCCGGCGGAAAAAATTCCGTCCAGCCCGTCGTGATCGGTGAGGGCGAACGCCGTGCACCCGGCCTGAGCAGCCATTTCGGCGATTCGAGCGGGCTGGTCACTGCCGTCCGAGGCCGTCGAATGGGTGTGCAAATCGATCACTGACTAGCTCTTTCGGCTGCTTTTGGCACCGGTTCGTACCCCTTCATCCCAAACTTCCGCTGCTCAAGCCAACAAAGAACTAGTCCGAAAGAAGGAGTCACCGAGGCACCTGGCGAATCAGGTCCCCGCTGAGAAGCCTTCGGCACATCAAACCAGCAACACCGGGGGGCTTCGGTCCGGTCCCGGCGACATCGCACCACACACTCAAGGAGAGCCTCGACCAATGGCAACCGAAAACAAGCAGAGCTGGCTCAGTCGGAGCAAGAAGACCTCCACGGTCGCCCTCGGCCTGGTGGCGATCCTGGCAGGCATCGCTGTCGCCTACTTCTTCAAGGCGGCGGAGTTCCCTGGGAACAAGGCAGTTGGCGGCACGTTGAGCGTCGACTCCTCGCTGCCCGTGGACTTCAGCGGTGACCCGCTGTATCCGACCAACAGCGACGGCACGGCCGACTTCGTCAGCCAGGACTTCGACGTCACCAACAACAACACGGTGCCCGTCAACTACTCGATCTACGCGACCTGCAAGGAGTGCATCCCGGACCCGGCCGACACGCCGGCCCAGGCTGCCGCCCGCAACGACAAGATCGACCAGTTCAACAACCTCTACGTGGACATCCGCAAGGCTTCCCCGTGCCAGATGCAGGGTGCGCAGGACATCGCCTCTGCGCTCGACGCCAAGGACGCCGACGGCAAGCTGTGCCCGATCGTCTACCACGGCAAGCTGGCCGACCTGAACCCGACCTCGCCCAAGAGCCTCGGGAGCATCCCCAAGGACGGCGGCAGTGCGAGCTACACCCTGAAGCTGTGGCTCAAGAACGACGCCACTCGTGAGCAGCCCCAGGCCGTTCAGAACATCTGGGAGTTCGACATCACGGCCAAGACCCCGTAACACAGCAGGACTGCAGTACCCGGCGACGGGGGCCGGCGCCAACCAGTTTGGCGCCGGCCCCTCGCCACTCCCCTTCGCACCCCTGAGCGGTCCGCAAGCACCGCTCGAACGTCACAGACTTTGGGCGGGAGACCCTCATGCGCACCCTTCGTCGATTCCTTGCTCTCCTCCTTGTCAGCCTGCTGGTCCTCACCGCTTCTGCGTATGGGTCGACCGGCGATGGCGACAACGACGGTGTTCCGGACTCCACCGACAACTGTCCGACCATCGCCAACCCCGACCAGGCGGACCGCAACCTCAACGGGACGGGCAACGCGTGTGACGACCCCGACCAGGACGGCCTGTCGGACGCCTACGAGCTCTACGCCACGTATGGCCCCGGGCCCAACTTCCGGGTCACCAACCCCGACAAGAAGGACACCGACAGCGACGGCCTGAGCGACGGCTACGAGGTGAACCGGGTGTGGGGCGGCGGCCGCCACACCGATCCCACGCTGCGCGACACCGACGCTGACGGCTGGGACGACGGCACCGAGGTCTACGCCAACACCGACCCGACCAACCGCGACACCGACGGCGATGGCGTGTCCGACCCGATGGACAACTGCGCCAACGCGGCCAACACGAACCAGGCCGACACGGACCGGGACGGCAAGGGCGACGTCTGCGACGACGACCCCGGCTTCCCCCCGCCCCCGCCGAACGTCGGCGACCCGACCGGCGCGGTCGACGACGCCGTGGCCACCGTCCAGTCCAAGGCCGACGAAGTCGTCCGGCAGATCTCCGGCCTGGTCGACATCCATCCGGTGGGCGACCTCAACAAGATGGCCACCGACGGCTACGCCATGCGCATCTCGCAGGCCGGGACCATCCCGGGCTCGGGCAGCGACTTCACCCTCCAGGTCTACAAGGACGGCGCTCCGGTTGCGCTGAACCTCCCGGCGCTCACGACCTACAGCAACAACGGCCCGGTTGCCGTGTTCGCCTTCCGAGGCGACGATACCCCGCTGGCGGGCGACAGGATCAACATGCGCTGGCGCTACAACGCCAAGGCCAAGGTGCTCACCATCAGGCCCAACAAGGGCGTGAACGAGCAGAACGTCGCTGTCACCTTCGCCGTGCCGCCGGTGGGCTACCCCACGGGTGAGTGCAGGACGGTTCCCAACCCTGTCGTGAAGAGCACCTGCGACGGGTACGCCCTGGGCTTCTACAACCCGGCCAACACCATCAACCCGGTCGACGCCCTCGACGCCGTCCCGTTCATCACGATCGTCACCGGCTAGGGCGCTGAGATGGCCGTCACTCCTCGCAGCCTCCGCCGTCACCTCCACCGCAACCCGGGCATGATCCGGGTGGCGGCGGGGATCCTGGCCGGCGCGGTCGGCATGACCACCGCCGCCTACGGCGTGCTCTTCATCGTCCAGCCCTTCGACGGCAACGGCGCCCGCAGCGCCCCGCGCAGTGGCGGTGCGGAGCCCTCGTCGCCCCAGCAGGACTTGGTGGCCGCGGTCCTGGGCCTGGTCCCTTCCGACGGCGGCGTGCAGGCACCGAGCACTGACGACCTGCTGTTCGCCATGCCAATCACGGGCGACCTGGTCGCCTCGGTGGTCGACACCCTCAACCCGTCCTCCAACGGGTCCAACGGCGTGTACCCCGGCGGGCCTGAGCAGCCCAAGCCCCTCCTCCCGGGCATCGGGGTGCAGCCGCCCAAGGGCGGTGGCGGGGAGGGCTCCAAGGGCCTCATCGTCCCGAACGTGAACGTGACCCCGCCCAGCGGCCTGGTCCCGAGTGTCGACGGCGTGTCGGCCCTCTGCCCGGCCCTGCCGCCCGCTCTCGATCCGGGTGTGGGCCGCGAACCCCAGCCGACGGCGGTCGGCTCGGCCCAGCCCGCATGGGCCAGCAGCAAGACGCAGCCTGCCGACGATTCCGCCTCGAAGTCCGCCGCCCAATCCGACGCCGCGGCGGGCACTGACCAGTCGGCCCAGGACGACCAGCAGCCTGCCGAGGGCGACAGTTCCTGCACCCCGGCGCCGACGCAGGCCACGGCCACCGCCTAAGCCCGCCGCCGACAACTGTCCCGCCCCCCGGGACTCTGGAGGGCCCAGCCACGTTCCGACGTGCTGGGCCCTCCAGCGCGTTCGCCCCGGACGGCACCCGCCAGTTCGGGCCCGGCCGCGTCGACCCCTACCATTGCGCCGAGCGCCCGAGGGGTCGTGGTCGCGTCAGGAGGAACGAATCCGTTGAGCACGCTGCCGGGGGGCCGTCTGGCGCCTCCGCCGCCGGTGACCCGGGTGGCCGCTGGAGGTCTGGCCTTCCTCATCGCCTCGGTGTTCGCCTTCGTCTGGGCCACCACGGCCACGTTGGAGAAGCTGTCGGAGCCGCAGCGCAGCCAGAACATGCTCAGCCAACTCCTGCGCGAGCCCTATCGGCAGGGGTTGCAGGAGGCGCAGCGGACGCAGGCCGGGTCGCCCGTCGTCGGGGACGAGGACCTGGTGACGTTCTCCATCGACCGCAGCGCCGCCCGCGACGTCAACGTCGCCACCGTGTTGGCGGAGCGGCGAGCAGGCGAGCTGTACGCCAACGGCCTGCCCCGGGACCCCGGCATCCGCAGGCGCACGAGCATGGTCTTTCCTCGCGCCTTTTTGAACGTGTTCACCGCAAGCCGGCACAAGAACCTCAAGCCGGCCAAGACGGCCGCCCTCATCGGCGCGGCCACCGGGTTTCTCCTGTGCGCGGTGATCGCCACTGGCGCGGCTCGGTTCCTACTGCCCGGCGCCGCCGCGGGGATGGGGTGGATGCTGGTCAACTACCACCTGCGCCTCATCAACTTCTGGATCGAGCGGGACGCGCCAGGCGGCCTGCTGATACGGGGGCAGTTCCGCGTGGCGTCGTTCGACGCGCGTCGTCAGTTGGTGTTCGTGACCGTGACGTTGGTGGTGGCGGGCATGGTGTTCCGCTCGCTGCGAGGCCCGATGCGCGTCGTGATGCGAAGCGCGCAACGGCATGCCGAGGCGCCTGCTGAGACGGCCAATTCGGAGGAAGCACCGGCATGAATCCGGCCTGTGCGAAGATGGACGTGTGACCGGCACCCTTTCGGGCGAGGGCGACGATCACCCCGAAGATGACCACCCCAAAGAGGCGTGCGGGGTGTTCGGGGTGTGCGCGCTCGGCCTCTCCGTGGCCCACCTCACCTTCGACGGGCTGTACGCCTTGCAGCACCGGGGCCAGGAGTCGGCCGGGATGGCGGTCAGTGATGGCGAGACCATCACCGTCGACCGAGGCATGGGCCTGGTCACGAATGTCTTCAACGAGTACAACCTGGCCGCGCTGGACGGGCATCTGGCCATTGGCCACACCCGCTACTCCACGACCGGGTCGAGCAACGTCCGCAACGCGCAGCCCGTCTTCCGGGGCGTGGGCCAGTCCGGCTTCGCCTTGGCCCACAACGGCAACCTGACCAACACGGCCGACCTGGCCGCGATGGCCGGGATGCTGCCCGGCATGTCGACGACCGACAGCGACCTGGTAGCCGAGCTCATCGCCCGCGAGTTCCCGCCCGAGGGCGAGGACAGCGCTGACGGGCAGGACTTGGAGCGGGCCCTCATCAAGGTGCTGCCGCACCTGGAGGGCGCGTTCTCGTTCGTGTTGATGGACGCCCAGCACGTCATCGGCGTGCGCGACCCGAACGGCTTTCGCCCGCTGTGCCTTGGCAAGCTCGACTCGGGCTTCGTCCTGGCCTCAGAGACGCCCGCCCTCGACGTGGTGGGCGCCCACTTCCTGCGGGAGGTGGAGCCGGGCGAGATGATCGTCATCGACAAGTCCGGGTTCCGCAGCGTCCACCCCTATCCGTCTGAGCGGCTCAACCCGAAGCTGTGCATCTTCGAGTTCGTGTACTTCGCCCGGCCTGACAGCCAGCTCTACGGCAAGGAGGTCCATGGCGCCCGCAGGCGCATGGGCGAGCTGTTGGCCGAGCAGGCCCCGGTGGACGCCGACATGGTGATGGGCGTGCCCGACTCGGGCGTCCCCGCGGCCGAGGGCTTCGCCAAGCGCAGTGGCATCCCGTACGGACAGGGCCTGGTCAAGAACCGCTACATCGGACGCACCTTCATCGCCCCCAGCCAGGAGATGCGCAGCCGGGGCGTGCGCCGCAAGCTCAACCCGTTGCGGGAGAACATCACCGGCAAGCGCCTGGTGGTGGTGGACGACTCCATCGTGCGCGGGACCACGACCCGGGCCATGGTCCGCATGCTGCGCGACTCGGGCGCCCGGGAGGTCCACCTGCGGGTGTCCTCGCCGCCCTACAAGTGGCCGTGCTTCTACGGGATCGACACCGGCACCAGCTCCGAGCTGTTGGCCGCCAACCTGTCTGTGTCCGAGATCCAGGACTACCTCGACGTGGACTCCATCGGCTACCTGTCGATCGAGAACCTGGTCGAGGCCATCGGCGCCCCCAAGGCCGGCTTCTGCACGGCGTGTCTCACCGGCGACTACCCCACGCAGGTGCCAGTCACCCTTTCCAAGTCGGTGTTGGAGGGCTCGCCCGTCCGTGGATGACGGGGACGAGCCCGGCGTCACCTACGCCGACGCGGGCGTCGACATCGAGGCGGGCGATCGAGCCGTCGACCTCATCAAGGACAAGGTCCGCTCCACCTATCGGCCCGAGGTCATCGGCGACATCGGCGGGTTCGGCAGCCTGTTCGCCTTTCCCAAGGACCGCTATCGCGACCCGGTGATGGTCTCGTCGACCGACGGTGTCGGCACCAAGGCCTATCTGGCCCAGGCCACGGGCCGGTTCGACACCATCGGCATCGACCTGGTCGCCATGTGCGTGGACGACATCGTGTGCCAAGGGGCCGAGCCCCTCTACTTCCTCGACTACATCGCCGTCGGCCACCTCGATCCCGACCACATCAGCCAGTTGGTCGAGGGCATGGCCGTGGGGTGCCGCCAGGCCGGGTGCGCCCTGATCGGCGGCGAGATGGCCGCCCATCCCGGGTCGATGGAGCCGGGCGAGTTCGACATCGTCGGCTTCGCCGTCGGCGTGGTGGAGCGAGACCGGATCATCAGCGGCGCGCGGATCGCGCCGGGCGACGTGTTGCTCGGCCTCCCGTCGCCCGGGTTGCGGTCGAACGGCTACTCGCTGGCCAGGCGTGTGCTGCTGGAGCGGGCGGGCCGGTCATTGCATGAGCCCGCATTCAGCGGGGCCCACCACTCGCTGGCCGACGAGCTCTTGGAGCCCTCGGTGATCTACGCGTCCGGCGTCGTCGCCCTGCGCGACGCGGTGGACGTGAAGGGCGTGGCCCACATCACCGGTGGGGGCATCCCAGGCAACCTCCGACGGATCCTGCCCGGGACGGTCGACGCGGTCGTGCGTCGCCAGGACTGGGAGGCGCCTCGCATCTTCGGCGAGATCCAGCACCTCGGCGGGGTGTCGGACGAGGAGATGGCGCGGGTGTTCAACCTGGGCATCGGCATGATCGTCGTCGTGTCCGAGGCCGACGCCTTTCGCTCGCTCGACGTGTTGCGGGACCGCGGCTTTCGGGCCCTGCGGATCGGCGAGGTCGTGGCGGGCGAGGGGCGGGTGCGGGTCGAGGCATAGGGGAGCGCACGGCCGTGGCCCGCATCCTGATCGTCGACGACGAGCCCGACATCCTGCTCATGCTCCGGGTGAACCTGGAGTCGGAGGGCTATGAGGCGGCCATGGCCGCCGACGGCGAGACGGCCCTCGAGCGGGCCCGGGCCGAGCCCTTCGACCTGGTGCTGCTGGACGTGATGATGCCAGTGATGGACGGCTGGGGGGTGCTCGAAGGGCTCTCGCGGATGACCGACCCGCCCCGCGTCGTGGTGGTCTCGGCCAAGTCGTCGGACAAGGACGTGGACCGGGCCTTGGACGCGGGGGCGCTGGACTACCTCCTCAAGCCCTTCTCGCCCAGGCATCTGGTGCAAGTGGTGCGAGACGTTCTGGCCTTGCCGGATGCCGATGTCGAGACCTATCGCAAACAGCGCCGAGCAGGCGCAGGAAGGTGAGCCGAGGGGTGTTCGTGGAGCTGCGGGATCATCTGTTGAAGCATTCGGTCATGCGAGGCGACTTCAAGTTGAAGTCCGGCAGGCACAGTTCGTGGTTCATCGACTCGAAGCAGACAGCCTGTCGGCCGGACGGGCTGTTGCTGATGGCCGACGCGGCCTTGTCAGTCATTCCCGCGGACGCCACTGCCATCGGCGGGCTCACCATGGGCGCGGACCCCGTCGCCTTCGGGGTCGCCGCGGTGGCGGCCACGCGTGGTCGCACGCTCAAGGCGTTCTCCGTTCGCAAGGAGGCCAAGGACCACGGCGACGGCGGACGCATCGCCGGCGCGCTCGACCCTGGCGACAAGGTCGTCATCACCGAGGACACGGCCACGCGCGGCTCTTCCCTGATGGAGGCGGTCGAGGTCGTCCGCCAGGCCGGGGCCGAGCCGGTGCTCGTGCTGGTGCTCGTGGACAGAGGCGGCGCCGCGGCCCGGGTGGCCGCCGAAGCGGGCTTGGCCTTCCACGCCCTCGTGACTGCGCCCGACCTCGGCTTCCAGTACGAGGGCGCCTGACCTCACAGCGTGGGGCTCCCCACTTCCCTAGTAGGAGGCCAGGGAGCGGGCGGCGTCGGCGATGTCGTCGACCTGGGGCAGGATGGCGGCTTCCAGCGAGGGCTCGTAGGCCACACAGGTGTCCTTGGCTCCCACCCTGCGAACGGGGGCGTCGAGGTCGCTGAACAGCTCGTCGGCCACCCACGCCGCCACCTCGGCCCCGAACCCGCACGTGAGCACGTCCTCGTGCACGACCAAGGCCCGACCTGTGCGGCCCACGGACTCGGCCACCAGCTCGCGGTCCCACGGCACCAGCGAGCGCAGGTCGATCACCTCGACCGACACGCCGTCCTCGGCCTCCAACTGGGCCGCGGCCTTCAACGACTTCTCGACGGTGGCGCCGTAGGTGACGATGGTGACGTCGTCGCCCGCCTTGCGGATGTCGCCCTTGCCGAAGGGGACGAAGTAGTCCGACGGCGGGAACGGGTCCTTGGTGTAGGGCTGACGCAACAGGTGCTTGTGCTCCAAGAACAACACGGGGTCCTCGCACCGGAACGCGGTGCGCAACAGGCCCGCCGCGTCCCTGGCCCGTGATGGGAACGCGATCAGCAGGCCGGGCACGTGGGCGAAGATCGACTCGCCGCACTGGCTGTGCCAGATCGACCCGCCGGTGAGGTAGCCGCCGATGGGCACCCGCATCACCGTGGGGCACGTGAATGCCCCGTTCGAGCGCCAGCGAATGGTGGCCGCCTCGCTCTTGATCTGCTGCATGGCGGGCCAGATGTAGTCGAAGAACTGGATTTCAGGTGCCGGGCGCAGGCCGCGGATGGCCTGGCCGACAGCCCGGCCGATGATGTTGGCCTCGGCCAGCGGCGTGTTGAAGCAACGGGCGATGCCGAAGGCCCGCTGGAGCCCGTGGGTGGTGCCGAACACACCGCCCTTGCCCTCCACGTTGGACAGGACCTGCTCGCGCGCGTCGGCCACGTCCTCGCCGAACACACGGATGCGCTCGTCGGCGTCCATCTGCTCGTGCAGGGTCCGCTTGATCGCCTCGCCGAAGGCAACCACGTCGCCGCCCTCGTCTGGGTCGAGCGTGCGCTCCTTGACCTCGGGCAGGACGTAGACCTGCTCGGTCACCGTCAAAGGGTCCGGGCGGGGCGCGGCCAACGCCTCCCTGGCCGCGTCGGCCACGACCTGCTTGGCCTCGGCCTTGATCTCCTCGGCCCGAGCCTCGTCCAACACGCCCGCCTGCACGAGGGCCCGCTGCAACTGGAGGATGGGGTCGTGCTCGGCCTCGTCGGCCAACTCTTCCACCGAGCGGTACTTCGACTGGGTGTCGGCCGCGGAGTGCGAATAGGGCCGGGTCACGGTGGCGTGGATGAGGCCGGGGCCCACGCCGGCGCGGACGTGGGCGATGGCCCTCGCCCCTTCACGACGGGCCGTGAAGTAGTCGCGGCCGTCGAAGCGGTAGACATCCAGACCCCGAAAGCCCGCCACCATCTCCGAGATGGGCGCGGGCGACTGATCGGATGACGGCACCGAGATGGCGTAGCCGTTGTCGGCCACTACGAACAGCACGGGGAGGTGCAGCGTGCACGCCGTGTTCAGCGACTCCCAGAACTCGCCCTCGGACGTGGCCCCCTCGCCCAACGAGACATACGTCAGCTCGTCGCCCTGGGCCGTGCAGCCGGGAAGGTGCGGACGTCGGGAGATGTAGCGCGACGCCTCGGCGCACCCCACCGCAGGGATGCACTGCGACCCCGTCGGCGACGACTGCGTCACCACGTTCTTGGCCGCGTAGCCCCAGTGGCACGGCATCTGCCTGCCGCCCGACGCCGGGTCCTCCGACGAGCCGACGGCCTGCAGCAGGATCTCGGTGGGCGTGATGCCGAGGCCCAACATCAGCGAGCGGTCGCGGTAGTACGGGAAGAACCAGTCATAGGCCGGGCGCAGATTGCGGGCCAAGGCCAGCAGCAGGGCCTCGTGCCCGGCGCCTGAGATCTGGAAGAACACCTTGGACTGCTTCTGCAACGCCATCTCGCGGTCGTCCAGGGCGCGCGAGATGCAGGCCAGGGTGAAGTCGTCGATCAACTCCTCGTGAGGAATGCCGCGATGGGTCGACCCTTCAAGGGTCTGGGTCAAGAGGTCACCTCCGAGAAGGGAGGTCTCCGGGCGTGCGGATGAGCCGCACCCGCCCCAAGGCCTCGATCCGTCGTTCAGCCAGTCGGTCCGCGGCGTCGACGGTGGTCATGCCCTCCGCCGACGCCGTCTGCAGGACGGACATGGTCGTGTCGTAGATGCGTCGGACTCGCCCGTAGGCCCGCTCGCGGTGATAGCCGTGCAACTCCTCGGCGATGTTGATGACGCCGCCTGCGTTGACCACGTAGTCGGGCGCGTACACCACGCCCGCCTCGGCCATGCGGTCGGCGTCGGCGGGCTCGCCCAACTGGTTGTTGGCGCTGCCCACCACGGCCGCGCAGCGCAGCTCGGGGATGGTCGTGGCGTTGAGGACGGCGCCCATGGCGCAGGGGGCGAACAGGTCGCACTCGACGGCATGGGCCTTCTCGGGCGGCGCGGTGTCGGCCCCGAAGTCCTTGGCCACCCGGGCCACGGCGTCGGCGTTGACGTCGCTCACCGTCACTCGCGCCCGCTCCTCGACCAGATGTCGGACGAGGGCGGAACCCACCTTGCCCACGCCGCTCACCACGATGTGGCGCTCGGCCAAGGCCGCGTCGGCCCACAGCGACTTGGCCACCGCCTTCATGGCGTGCAGCACGCCGTAGGCCGTGGCCGCGGACGGGTCGCCGCTGCCGCCCAGCGACTGGCTGACGCCGGTCACGTGCTCCGTCTCGCGCCGGATCATGTCCATGTCCGGCTGCGTGGTCCCCACGTCCTCGGCCGTGATGTAGCGACCGCCCAGCGAGTCCACGAAGCGGGCGTAGGCCCGCAGCAACGCCTCTGACTTGTCGGTCCGAGGGTCGCCCATGATGACGGCCTTGCCGCCGCCCAGGTCCAGTCCGGCCGCGGCCGCCTTGTAGGTCATGCCCCGGGCCAGGCGCAGGACGTCCTCGACGGCCTCGTCCTCGCTGCCGTACGGGAAGAAGCGAGTGCCGCCCAGGGCCGGGCCCAGGGTGGTGGAGTGGACGGCGATGACGGCCCGCAGGCCCGACGAGCGGTCATGGCAGAAGACGACCTGCTCGTATTCGTCACCGATTCTTTCGAAGATGCGCACGACGGGATGATCGTACTGCCGCCCCTGCCAAGTCCAAGAAGGGACTGACTAGTCAAATCGGGCGCGGAGGATGACGCGATCGGGCCATCGACGGCATTCCGGCGGACCCGTACCTTCAAGGACGAAAGGGACACCGTTCCCCGTGATGGGTCGACCGGCGACACTGCCGGCGAGTCGAAAGGGCCTCGAACCATGGCTGAACAGAACAATGCCGACGCGCTCCTCACGCCCGCCGAGGTCGCCGCGCTCTTCCGGGTAAACCCGAAGACCGTGACCCGCTGGGCCCGAGCCGGAAAGATCACGGCGATTCGCACGCTCGGCGGCCACCGCCGCTTCCGGGCCTCTGAGATCCGCCGCTGCCTCGAGCAGATGGAGCACGAAGGCGCGTAAGCGCTGACACTCCGTAGCAGTACCTGAAGTCGTTGCCCTCCCCTTCTTGTCAGGCTCAGTTCGACAGTTGAGCGTGGTGACCTGACAAGAAGCGGTGGGGGCGGAGCCTGGGGGCGGGCCGGCGACGTCGGGGGCGGGCCGGGGCGGACCCGGGGGTAGCGGGGTGGGCTGGCGACGCCGGGGGGCGGCACAGTTTTGGCCGGTAGGCTGCGGCCCACCATGCCCGTTCCCAACGCCTCGTACTCGGTGTGCATTCGCATCGAGGTCGACCACAAGCCCGGCTCGCTCGGGCGGGTGGCCACGGCCATCGGCGAGGCGGGCGGCAACATCTCCGCCCTCGACATCGTCGAGGTGGTCGGGGACCGCATCATCCGCGATGTCACCGTGTTCACGGTGGACGACACGCATGTGGAGCGCATCCGCTCCGCCCTCGACGCCATCGACGGCGTGTCCGTGCAAGGCGTGTCGGACCGGGTCTTCCTCATGCACGAGGGGGGCAAGATCGAGGTCCGCTCCAAGATCCCGCTGCACAACCGCGACGACCTGTCCATGGCCTACACGCCGGGCGTGGCTCGCGTGTGCAACGACATCGCCGCCCACCCTGCGAACGTGCACCGCTACACCATCAAGCGCAACACCGTCGCCATCGTCACCGATGGGACTGCGGTGCTCGGCCTCGGCGACATCGGGCCTGAGGCCAGCATGCCGGTGATGGAGGGCAAGGCCCTGCTGTTCAAGGAGTTCGCGGGCATTGACGCCTTCCCCATCTGCCTGCGCGTCTCGTCAGCCGACGAGTTGGTCGAGACCGTGCAGCGGCTCGAGCCCGTGTTCGGCGGCATCAACCTCGAGGATGTGGCCGCACCCCGGTGCTTCGAGGTAGAGGAGCGGCTGAAGGCGTCCCTCGACATCCCCGTCTTCCACGACGACCAGCACGGCACCGCGGTGGTGGTGCTGGCCGCGCTGACCAACGCCCTCAAGGTCGTGGACAAGAAGATGGAGGACCTGAAAGTGGTGATGGCGGGCGTGGGGGCCGCGGGCGTGGCCATCACCAAGATCCTTTTGCAGGCGGGCGTGCCCAACGTCATCGGCGTGGACCGCAAGGGCGCCATCTACGAAGGCCGGGCCGACCTCGACGCGTCGAAGCAGTGGTTCGCCGAGCACACCAACCCCGAGGCCCGGCGGGGGTCGCTGCACGAGGTCATGCCCGGCGCCGACGTCTTCGTGGGTGTGAGCGGTCCCGGCCTGTTGCTGCGTGACGACCTGCGGGTGATGCACAGCGACCCCATCGTGTTCGCCTTGGCCAACCCCGACCCCGAGATCACGCCCGAGGACGCCGAGGGCCTGGTCGCGGTCATGGCCACGGGCCGCAGCGACTACCCCAACCAGATCAACAACGTGCTGTGCTTTCCCGGCATCTTCAAGGGCGCGCTGGACGCGGGGGCCAACCAGATCACCGAGCACATGAAGCTGGCCGCGGCCCATGCCATCGCCGCGGCCGTGCCCGATGAGGAGCTGTCGCCCGGCTACATCGTGCCCAGCGTGTTCAACAAGCGGGTGGTCGAGCTGGTGGCCGCCGCGGTGGCCCACGCTGCAGTCGAAGACGGCGTCATCCGTTCATGACGGCGGTCGAGGCCGTCACCTTCGACTACTGGAACACGCTCGTCTACGAGGAGCGGGGCCACTTGCGCGGACGCCGCCAGGAGGCGTGGGCGGGCATCTTGGAAGACGTGGGCTTCGCGGTGGAGCGTGAACGGCTCGACGCCGCCTTCGACGCGTCGTGGGAGCGCTATGTGGAGTCGTGGAAGGCGGGCGAGCAATACCAGGCCGCCCATGCCGCCGAGTCGATCATCGAGTCGCTCGGCTTCGACGTGCCGGATGACGTGCGCACCCACCTGCTCGACACGTTCGGCCGGGCGGGCGAGGACGCCGAGCTGCACCTGACCGAGGGTGTGCTCGACGCGCTCGAGACGCTGAAGGCCGCCGGGCTCAGACTGGGGATCATCTGCGACGTCGGCTTCACGCCGTCGACCATCCTGCGATCGCACCTGATCCGCCACGAGGTGCTGCCGCTGTTCGACCACTGGTCGTTCTCCGACGAGGTGGGCGCCTACAAGCCGTCGAAGGTGATCTTCGAGCACGCCCTCGAAGGGCTGGGTTCGCCCATGCCTGAGCGCGTCGCCCACGTGGGCGACATCCGGCGCACGGACGTGGCCGGGGCTCAGGCCATGGGGATGATCGCAGTGCGATACATCGGCGTGAGCGACGACCAGACCCAGCCCGAGCCCGAAGCCGACCACGTCGTCGCCCACCACTCGGAGCTGGTCGGGGCCCTCGGGATCGCCTGACTCTTCGGCGTCGAGTCCGAACGCACGTTCGGTTTCAGCGTCCCTGGCCGGTACCCTCGGGTCATCTAGCTTGGAGGCCACGGAGGTCGGGATGCAGGGGCGACGAAGCACATCTACTTCGAACTTCGGCGTCTCCCGTCGAGAGAACCACGACGCCTCGGGCTTCTACGGCCGGTTCACCCCGCCCGCCCTGTCCGACGACGCCACCGTCGCCCGGCCCGAGCCCATCGCCGACCCCTTCGTGTGCGGGGACGCCCGGTGCATGGACCGGGTGCAGGACGCGACGGTGGCCTTGGTGGTCACGTCGCCGCCCTACTTCGCGGGCAAGCAGTACGAGGAGGAGCTCGAACGCGAAGGCGTGCCCTCGTCGTATCTCGAGTACCTGACTCTGCTGCGCGACGTGTTCGCCGAATGCGCTCGCAAGCTGGAGCCCGGTGGGCGCATCGCCGTCAACGTGGCCAACTTGGGACGCAAGCCCTATCGCAGCTTGTCAGCCGACGTCATCCGCATCCTGCAGGACGACTTGGGTCTGTTGTTGCGGGGCGAGCTGATCTGGCAGAAGGGCGAAGGCGCCAGCAACTCGTGCGCGTGGGGCTCGTTCCGCAGCGCGGCCAACCCGGTGTTGCGCGACCTGACCGAGCGGGTGGTGGTGGCCAGCAAGGGCCGCTTCGACCGGGCCCGCTCGGTGAAGGAGCGGGCCGCGGACGGGCTGCCGCACGAGAGCACGCTCATGACCGAGGACTTCATGGCCCTCACCCTCGACGTGTGGTCCATCCCGCCCGAGAGCGCCCGGCGGGTGGGCCACCCGGCGCCGTTCCCGGTCGAGCTGCCAGAGCAGTTGATCCGCCTCTACACGTTCAAAGACGACTTGGTGCTCGACCCCTTCATGGGCAGCGGATCTGCGTTGGTGGCGGCCGCTCGGGTGGGCAGGCGTTACGTCGGCTACGACCTCGACCCTGCGTATGTCGCCATCGCCCGGGAGCGGGTGGCTGCTGAGGGCTCATCGGGGTTGGCCGAGGCCCCGGCCGAGGCTGGGTCGGCATCGGTGTCGAGGACGAAGTCGCGCAAGCGAGTGGCCCCACCGGTTGAGCCCGCGGCCGAGGAGGACTTCCAGAGCCGGGCCACGCGGGAGGGCAAGGCGGCCCAGAAGCTGGCCGAGGACGTCTTGACCGACGCGGGCTTCACCATCGTCGAGCGCAACCACCGCATCCCCCGCACCGGCGTGGCCGTCAACTTCGTGGCCACGGACCGGGAGGGGGAGAGCTGGTTCTTCGACGTGTCCGGCGCCTTCACCAGCCATCGGGGCGGGCTGCTCAGGACGGACACGGTGTGGAAGTCGCTCGGCCGGGCCCACGCGTTGCGGGGCCGGGTGCCGGGCACGGTGCCGCTCGTGTTCTTGACGACCCATCTGCCCCGACGGCCGAGTGAGGGGGATTCGGCGTTGCGCTCGGCCGGTCCGGAGGCCTTCTTCGACGCCATCGAGATGCTGTCCGACCAGGGCAGGGACCGGCTGGAGAAGTACGCGGCCAGAGGCCAGGCGGGTGGGCCGGAGATCGGCTTTTGGACCGCAGCCGACCTGGGTCGCCGGAGCGGCTGAGTGCCGCGGGTCGTGGCCTGCGCAGTGATCAGGGACGACCCGCCGCAGGTCTTCGTGGCCGAGGACATCGAGACGTTGAACTGGGTCCTCGCCTTGCGGTTGATCGCCAGGACACCCGGCCGCGAGGTCGAGGCGTCCGCCAGGGAGCGGCTGCGAGCGGCGTTGCTCGACGAGCAGTGGGGGACCGCGGTCGAGCTGTGGATGCAGGTGCACCCAGGCGAGGTCGACGTGTATCCGTCGTTCGCCTTCCACACCGCAGGCGACGTCGACCTGGCCTTCCAAGAGCTCCAGTTCACGCCGCTGTTCCAGGACTGAGCGCGTGCCCGGCTCGTTGACCGTCGTCACCGAGTTGGCAACCGCGCTGGGGACGTTGGCCGCCGACGTGGGTGCGGCCGCGGCGTTGGAGGCTCGGCCCAAGGAGCTTCGCCACGTGAGCGACGTGGTGTGGACCGACATGGTCGACTCGCTGGCCGACCGCGCCCACGCGGCCGCCTTCCATGCCGCCTTCGCCAACGGCGTGGCCCTGCTGCGCTCGTCGGACGGTTTGCGGGGGAGGCGGCCCGCGCTGGTGGAGTGGAAGGGGCCGCACAAGCCGCCGGGCGACGACGTGATCCCGGCCGACATCCGCATCGACCACGTGTACCTCGTCAGTTGCAAGTACCTGTCCAAGATCATGCTGAACCCCGGTCCTTCTCGCCTGTTCGACCGGCTGCTGGTCGGGGAGGACCGCAGCCCGGCCGACTGGTTCGCAGTGGTGGCCCCCCTCGAGTACCAGGCGTTCTACGACGACGTGCGCGCCCACTTCGGGCTGACCGCGGCCCTGCCCGGGCGGGTCGAGCAGTTGTCGGCCGGGGACAGGCTGGTGTTGCGGGACGCGTTGCGGGCCCGAGTGCTGCCCGCGCCATTGCAGGTGAGTTGGGAGCACCTGTGCGCGGCGGTCTCGGCCGTGTCCGCCCAGCGGTGGCGGGCCGGCTTGGGCGACGCCAAGGCCCGGCTGCGGCTGTTGTGGCGGCTGCTGCGCATCGGGCAGGCGTCGTACTGCGTGCTCGGCGCGGACAGGGAGTCGCACGTGAGGCTGCGGATCGGCTCCACATGGGACTGGGTGCAAGAGCACGAGCTGCGGGGCTTCGACGTGGCGCCGATCAAGGCCGGGCAGCCCGAAGTGGGTTGGTACGCGTCGGTGCGGGAGCGCTCGACGGGCCGGGACGTGGCCGTGCGGGGCCACGTCGAGGTGCGGTGGAGCCACGGCCGTTTCGGCGGGTCACCTGAGGCCAAGGTGTACTTGGACACGCCGCACGCCGAGGTTCCGGGCTACTACGGCTTGAGCGAAGGGGCGAGTGTGCCGTGGGAGGTTGGGTGACCGACTGGCCCGGCTGTTGCGCGTTGGACGCCGACGGCAACCGGAACTGCTCGAAGGCTTCGTGTTTGCCAGGTGAGAACTAGCTACACTTCTGGCTATGTCGGCCGCGGATCAGATGCCCCTTGGCGACGTGAAGAACCGCCTCTCGGAGGTGGTGGAGCGCCTTGAGCGCGAGCACGGACGAGTCGTGATCACCAAGCACGGCCGGCCCGCCGCGGTCGTGCTCAGCATCGAGGATCTTGAATCACTCGAAGAGACACTCGACGTGCTCGCTGACACTGCGCTGCTCACAAAGATCCGCAAGGGTCTGGTGGAGATTGCCCGTGGCAACGCCGAGGCGTTGTCGAAGGACGAAGCCCTGGCGCTGATCCGTCGGCGTTGAGGTCCGAGCCATACGAGGTCGCCTGGTCCTCCACTGCCCGACGTGACCTCACGCGATTGCCGGAGAAGGTGGCCACCGCCGCCGTGGAGTTCATCTATGGACCGCTCGCACTGAGCCCGCATCGCGTCGGCGGCCCGCTCCGCCTGCACCTCGAGGGGCTGTTCAGCGCCCGCCGCGGCGACTACCGAATCATCTATACCGTCGACGACGAGAAGCACGTGGTGCAGGTCGTGACCGTGGAGCACCGGTCGGAGGTCTATCGCCGCCGACGTTGAACGCCGGCGTGGCGGGCGGCGTCCCTAGCGTCGCGAAGAGAGAGGAGTCTTCCAAGCCGATGCCACTGTTCAGACGGAAGCTGAAGGAGACGGCGGACCTCGTCGGGAGCCGGCGCAGCACCGAGTCGGCCGAAGAGATGGGAGTTCTTCGCGCATGGCGAGTTGCAGTTCCGCACCCCGACCGGCGGAAGACACCACCGGAGTCATGCTCTTGACCTACCGAATCGAAGACGACGTGATCGTCACCAATCAGCCGTCTCAGCCAGCCGAAGAACGGACCCGCTTCGTGCTGGATGGCGAGACTCTCGCACTGTGGGCGCCTGACGGAACGAGGAGCGCCTGGACCCGCTCCTGACCTCGGGAGCTGATCGCTGTGGCACGTACGTGGCCCGTGCCTTCCCAACGACAAAGCCTGGCCGGCCAGCCGGGGAGTGACCGTGGCGTTTGTGGTGGTCGGGACCGGCGTCGATCCGGTGACCTCACGCTTTTCAGGCGCGCGCTCTACCAACTGAGCTACCCGACCTCGTCAGCCAAACGAGTTTGGCGCGGTCCTGACGGGATTTGAACCCGCGACCTCCGGCTTGACAGGCCGGCGTGCACTCCAAACTGCACCACAGGACCTCGCACCCCCAACGGGATTCGAACCCGTGTTACCAGCTTGAAAGGCTGGCGTCCTAGGCCACTGGACGATGGGGGCTCGGCTCCAGCCGGGGGAGGTGACCTTAGCTCACGGCACCTTCAGGCCCGCCCGGCAGCCGCCCGCAGCGTATCGACCAGCACGAGGAGCTCGATCGACCGGGCCAACGACCAGCGCAGCACGTCGCCCCCTTGGAGCACAGTGCTCACGTGGTCGACCAGCCCGCGGTACGGGTCGGATCCCCGCCACCCGACGTCCTCGGTCGACCCGTCGCGACGGCGAATGTGGACGGTGGTGTCCTCCGGCCCGGGGGTGAACGCCCGGTACACGAGCACGCTGGCCTCGGTGCCGCTGACCTCGACGACCTGGGACTCGGGCGCCTCGTAGGAGCATTCGATGGCCGCTCGGAACCCCTGGCCGAAGTCGAGCCAACCGCTGAACGACGTCTC
>JAUTXP010000023.1 GCA_030837965.1 Acidimicrobiaceae bacterium
GCCGGACAACTCGATCGATGAGCCGGTGTCCTTGAAGTCGAAGCGGGTGGCCACCTCACGGGCGGCCTGGTCCACCGCGTTGCGGACCTCCTGCATGTCGACCTCGGATACCACGTCGAAGGTGGGCATGCCGAGACGCTATCTTGGCCCGCTGCACCGGGTCGGTGCCCGAGTGGCCAAAGGGAGCAGACTGTAAATCTGCCGGCTCAGCCTTCGGAGGTTCGAATCCTCCCCGGCCCACTCTGCACGCCCCGACTACCCCATCCAGCTACCCCACTCCGACCAGCTACCCCACTCCCACCCGAGACCCAACTCCCGCCATGGCCTGGTCGGACCGCCCGACCAGCCGCAGCCGCACCGGCGAGAACAGGGCAGGCAGTTCGCTCCCGTCGGACTGGCGGGCCAGCCGGTAGCCGCCCGGCTCTCGGCCCACCACCCGGAAGCCGGAGCTCCACGTGCCGGTGAACAGGTTCGACACCTCGACCGCGGTGCCTGGTACAAGCAGCGAGTTGACGTCGATGGCCATACCGCTAGCAAACCAGCCCGGTATGTCCGGTCGGTATGCGATCGGTGAACGCCCCGCGAACCTTTGCTGAACCGACCTACCATCTGGGCAGTGCGCAGGGCCCAAGGGGAGATCGGGACCAAAGAGATCGGGACCAAAGCCAACGACGCCGGCCGACAAGGCCTGTGGATCGGGGGCATGGCCGCGGGCGGCGTCATCGCCACCCACCTGCTGACCTTCCTCGTCCTCGCTCCGAACGCCCAGGACCGCGCCGACCTCCTGGCCGACACGGGACACGCTTCGTTCGCCGTGGTCTCGGCCGTGGCCGTCGGGCTCCTGGTCGCCGGGGCGACCCGGTTCGTGGCCCGCTCGATCAACCCCACGACCTCGACCTCGACGACGACCACCTCGACCACCACCACCCGCTCGTCCATCATTCCGACCGCGGCCCGCTTGGCCGTCATCCAGTCCGCGGCCTGGGTGATCCTCGAATCGGCCGAGCGCATCACCCATCACAGCCACCGCTGGGAGCTGTCCGCCATCCTCCTCGGCCTGGTCGTCCAGGCCCTCGTCGCCCTGGCCGGGGCCAGCGCCCTGCACGCCGCCGCCCAGGGGATCGACAAGGTGGCCACCGCGGTCCGAACCTGGACCCGGTCCGATCGCCGAAGCCGGCGTCAGCGAGGCCGCACCCCGCAGGCGCCCGCTCTTCTCGTGGCCCGCCGCCGAGCGGCCCGACGTTTCATCCAGCCCGCCATGGCCACCGGCGCTGCGGGCACGCGCGGCCCGCCATACGGCTCGTAGGACGACTCCGTACACCCGTCCCCGAGCCAGTTCAAAGGTCTGCCATGCGCCGTCTCCTCCCGCGGCCGCGCCTCTTAGCGGCCGTTGTCGTCGCCTTTGCCGTCGCGCCCGCGTGGCTGGCGGCAGCCGACGCCCACGCCCTGGTCCGTGAGACGCGCCCGTCGGCCGACCAGACCGTCACCCAGCCGCCCACCCGGGTCTTCATGCGCTTCAACGAGCCGGTCGAGATCGCCTTCGGCGCCATTCGCGTCTACGACACGGACGGCCACAGGGTCGATCGGGGCAAGGCTCGGCACGTGGCCGGCGGCGACACCGTCGCCGTCGACCTGAAGCCGGGTCTCGACCAGGGCACGTACACCGTCACCTGGCGGGTCGTGTCGGCCGACAGCCACCCCATTCACGAGGCCTTCGTCTTCCACGTGGGCCAGCCGGGCGATCGGCCCGAAGGCATTGCGTCCCAACTCCTCAAGGGCGAGTCGGGCGCGGGCCGGGGGCCGAGCGTGTTGGCGGGGATCCTCCGCTTCGTCGCCTTCGCCAGCTTGCTGTTGTTGGCCGGGGTGGTGGCCTTCGTCGGGCTGGTCTGGCGGGACGCGCCATCTCGGGTGTGGCGGCTCGCGGCGTTGGGTTTGGCCGCGGCTGTGGTCGGCACCGTGGGCACGTTCGTCCTCCAAGGGGCGTTGGCCGGGGGGCTTCCCCTGGGTGACGCGCTGACGGGACGGGTCCTGGCCGACGTGGCCGGCACCAGGTACGGCACCTTCGCCTTCGTCCGCCTCGGCGCACTCGCCCTCTTCGCCGTACTCGCCTTCGTGGCCATGCGAGTGCACCGCAGACCGACGCCGTTGTCGACGCCGGTTCTCGCCCTCCTGAGTGTGCCCCTGCTCGTCGCCTTGGCCACCCCCGGCCTGGCGTCGCACGCGGGCACGACGTCGCCGGTGGCCGCCAACATGGTGGCCGACGTGGCCCACATGGCCGCGGCCGCGGCGTGGCTGGGCGGGCTGGTGGTGTTGTGGCGGGTGGCCTTCCCGGCTCTGGCTGACGATCGGGCCGAGCTGGCCCAAGTCGTCGACCGCTTCTCGGTCGTGGCCATGATGTCGGTCGCCGTGCTCGTGGTGTCCGGTGTGTTCAGGTCGTACATCGAGGTGCGCTCGCTGCACGCCCTGGATGCGCCCTACGGAGTCGTCCTTCTCGCCAAGCTCGCAGCGTTCTTGCCGCTGGTCGCATTCGGGTTCGTGAACCAGCGAACCCTGCGTCCTCGGCTGGACGCCAAGAAGCACACGGCCAAGCTCGCCGCGCAGTCCCTGCGGCGCAACGTGGCCATCGAAGTGGCAGTGGCTGTAGTGGTGTTGGCCTTGACGGCCATGCTCGTGAACCTGGCCCCGGCCCGAACCCAAGGCCGCGGCGGCACCGTCCTCAAGACGGTGGCCATCGGCAAGGACCGGCTCGACGTGCTCATCACGCCGGGCAAGGTGGGCCAGAACGAGATCCACCTCACCGCCTTCAGCCAGGCGGGCGGGCCGTTGCCCGTGCAGGCCATGCAAGTCCTGTTCACCATGCCGGACCAGAAGATCGGGCCCATCACCGCAGACGCCCGACCTTTGGCCCCCGGCCACTACGTCCTTGAAGGCCGGCAGTTGTCAGTGGCCGGCCGCTGGGTGCTCGAAATCGTCGTGCAGACCTCGCGCTTTGAAGAAAGGCGCGTCCGGGTCGCCGTCCACGTCAACTAAGGAGATCATTGAAATGCGCAAACTCATCCTCACCGTCATCGCCATCGGGTTGCTGATCGTCGGGGTCGCGCCGGCCCTGGCCCACGTCACCGTGCAGCCCAACACCGCGGCCACCGGGAGCTTCAGCCGCTTCGTCGTGCGCGTCCCGAACGAGAAGGACGCATCGGCCACCGTCAAGGTGGAGGTCAAGCTGCCGGAGACGCTCGCCGCGGTGAGCTTCGAGCCCAAGCCGGGATGGAAGCGCACGGTCGAGCGCAAGCCGCTGGCCACGCCCATCGACGTGGAAGGCGAGAAGCAGACCGAGTACATCGCCACCGTCACGTGGGAGGGCGGCCGCATCGAGCCCGGCGAGTTCGACGAGTTCGGCTTCTCGGCCAAGATGCCGGACAACGTCGGCGCGCTGACGTTCCCCGCCGTGCAGACCTACGACAACGGCGAAGCTGTGAACTGGATCGGCCCCAAGAGCGCGGACGAGCCCGCACCCACGGTCACCGTCACCAAGGCGGCCGCGGGAACTGACGACCATGCCGCGGCCTCGTCCGACACGAACAGCTCCGACACCAACAGCTCCGACGACAGCGACTCGTCCAAGACCCTCGCGTGGATCGCCCTCGGCCTGGCCGTCGTCGGCCTGCTGTTCAGCATCGGCGCCCTGGCCATGTCCCGCCGCAGGACGGCATGACCGCGTCGATCGGCTTCACCGCCGCCATCCTCGCCCACTTGACCAACGTGGGCGGGGGTGGGGGCGGCAACAGCGGGGCGAAGCTGCTCATGCTCGTAGCCGGGCTGGGAACGCTGGCCGCGGCGGCGCGCATCCGGTCCCGGCATATGGACAAGCCGCCTTGGCTGCCGCTCATCATCGCCGTGGTGGGCGTGCTGCTCTCGCTGGCGGGCATGGTGACGCCCACGGCCAAGCGGCCCAAGATCTACCTCACCCTGATCTCGCCCGATCCCGGCGCCACCGTCCCGGCCAACAAGGAGTTCGATCTGTTGGTGAACGTGGACGGCGGCAAGCTGGCACCGTCGCCCACGGCCAAGTCGGGCGGCCACCTCCACCTCTACGTGGACGGCAAGCTGTCGCAGATGCCGTACGGGACCAAGGCGGTGGTGGAACTGCCGCCCGGCCCCCATCGGCTGCGCATCGAGTACGTCGGCTCGAGCCATGTCCCGTACAAGCCGCCCATCGACGTGGCCGCCGACGTGACCGCGGTGCCGCAGTAGTCAGCGCGAGCAGCGCGCCCAGCGCGCCCTGCAACCGAACGACGGGCCGCGGGGTTGAGGAGGATGGTGAAGCTCAACGACCGGCTGGCGGCCGACCTCGATGGCAGTTTCGAGGCCTTCGTGCGATCGCATCAGGACGCGGTGTACTCGGCCGCATTGCGACTGACCCTGTCGCGCACCGACGCCGAAGACGTGGCCCAAGACGTCTTCGTGCGGGCCTACAAGGCGTTGTGCGGCTTCGACCGAGAGCGCATCCTGGCCCTATCGACCAAGCCGTGGCTGGCCCGCATCACGTTGAACGTGGTCCGCAACAAGGCCCGCACGAATGGCCGCAGGCCGCAGACCACCGCGTTGGACGTGGACCCGGCCGACACCGCACCAGGGCCTGACTCGAAGGCGGTGGAGGCTGATGGCCACGCCGCCCTGATCGACAAGCTGGCCGCGCTGCCCGACATCTACCGGGGGCCGGTCGTGCTCCGCCATGCCTACGGCCTGTCCTACGACGAGGTGGCCGAGGTGCTGGGCCGACCCGTCGGCACCGTGAAGGCGCAGGTTTCACGCGCCCTCCAGACCTTGAAGGAGTCGTCATGAACGCAACCGCAGACCGCAGCCGCACCGATTCGCTGGACGCGCTGGACTCGCTCGACGCGGCCCCGCCCGCCCTGCTCGACAACGTGCTGCACGCGGTCGGCTTGGCCGACGAGTACGCGCCCTGGCCGAGTCCGGTCGGCGACGTGTTCGTCGCTTGGAACGCGCGGGGCATCTCATGCCTGTCGCTGGCCGGACCAGACCCGACCGAGTTCGAGAGCTACTTCCGGACCCGGGTCCGTCGGCCCCTGCGCGTGGGCGACGGGCCGCCGTCGCGGGTGCGGGCTGCGCTCGACCGGCGGCTGTCGGGCAAGAGCGGGCCCACGTTCGCCGATCTGCGCATCGTCACCCCTTTCGAGCGCGACGTTCTCGAGTGCACGGCCCGCATCCCGGCGGGCGAGGCCAGGCCCTACGGGTGGGTGGCGCGCGAGATCGGCAGGCCGGGCGCGGTGCGGGCCGTCGGCACCGCGCTCAAGCACAACCCCGTGCCCCTGTTGATCCCGTGCCACCGGGTGGTGCGCAGCGACGGCCGCATCGGCGAGTACGCCTTGGGCGGCCCGGGCAACAAGCGGCTGCTCCTCACCCTCGAAGGCGTCCCCGTGGACGACCTCGAGCCGGTGAAGGGTTTCGTGGGCAGCGACACCACGCACATCTTCTGCCTGCCGTGGTGCCGTTACGACCGCAAGGTCAGCGAGGTGCACCGGGTGTCGTTCCGCAACCAGGCCGAGGCCGAGGCCGCGGGCTATCGGCCGTGCAAGCACTGTCGTCCGGTGGCGTGACCGCCGTGGTCGCGGTCAGCGCGGGTGAGCCGCGTGTGAATCGCGTGTGAGACTCACGCCGTGAAGCCTGTAGAAGCGGCCGTCGAGCTGGCCCGGCGCGATCCGGTGATGGCCGCGCTGCACGACCGCCACGGGCCGCCTGTGCTCCAGCGCAAGCGCTCGCCCTTGGGCGCGGCGGCCGGGCACTTCGAGGCCCTGGCCGAGTCGATCCTGTACCAGCAGCTCGCGGGCGCGGCCGCAGCCGCCATCCACCGCCGATTCGTGGCCGTGCTCGGCGGCCAGGTCACGCCCGAGTCGGTGCTGGCCACGTCCGAACCGGATCTGCGGGGCGCGGGGTTGAGCGGCAGCAAGGAGGGCGCCATCAGGGGGCTGGCCGCGGCGGTGGCCGAGGGCACGCTGCCCCTCGAACGCATCGCCCGCCTGCCCGACGACGAGATCGTCGCCCTGTTGTCGGCCCAGCGCGGGATCGGGCCGTGGACGGCCGAGATGTTCTTGATCTTCCGGCTGCACCGGCTCGACGTCTGGCCCGTCACCGACTACGGCGTGCGCAAGGGGTACGCCCGGGCCTACCGGCTGAGGGACCTCCCTGCCCCGCGCGTCCTGCGGGACATGGGCGAGCCGTTCCGGCCCTATCGCAGCATCGCGGCCTGGTACCTGTGGCGGGCCGCGGAAGAGCCCGAGTAGACCGTCGTCATGGAGATCGAGGTCGTCGTCGAGATTCCCAAAGGGTCGCGTAACAAGTACGAGGTCGATCACGAGACGGGCCAGATCTGGCTCGACCGGATGCTGTTCACGGCCACCCAGTACCCGGCCGACTACGGCTTCCTGCCCGACACGCTGGCCGACGACGGCGACCCGCTGGACGCCCTGGTTCTGCTCGACGAGCCCACGTTCCCCGGCTGTCACATCCGGGCCCGGCCCGTGGCCGTGTTCTGGATGAGCGACGAGAAGGGGGAGGACGCCAAGCTCCTGTGCGTGCCGTCGGGCGACCCCCGATGGGACACGGTCAACGACCTGGGCAACCTGCCCGCCCATCTGACGGCCGAGATCGAGCACTTCTTCACCATCTACAAAGAGCTGGAGCCGGAGAAGGGCACGTCGACCCGGGGCTGGGAGGGCAGGGCCGCGGCCGAGCAGGCCGTCCTCGACGCCCGCGCCGCCTACAAAGGCTGACCCCCGGATCTTTTCCACAGCACCTGTTGCTGTGGAAAAGATGGGGTTAGAGCAACTTCTGCATCAGGGCCACGTCCAGCCACTTGCCGAACTTGCGCCCGACCTCGCGTTCCACGCCGACCAACTCGAACCCGCAGGCCCGGTGCAAGGCGATAGACGCCTGGTGCCCGCCCACGATCCTGGCCATCACCGCGTGGAAGCCGTGGACAGTGGCCAGCCCGAGCAGCTCGCTCAGCAGGGCCTGCCCGACCCGTCTGCCCCGGTGATCGTGGTGCACGTAGACGGAGTCCTCGACCGTGGTCGAGTAGGCGGGTCGATCCCGGTAGGCGCTGAGTGAGGCGAACCCGATCACCGTCCCGACGGCGTGGTCGACGGCGACGATGGCCGGGTGGGCGCCTGCGTGGGCCGCCAACCAAGCCCGCTGGTCGTCGAGGGTGCGCGGCACCAGGTCGAAGGTGACAGTGGAGCCGGTGACCTCGCGGTTGTAGATCTGGCGCATCGACTCGGCGTCGTCCAGCGTGGCCAGCCGCACCGCGACGCCGTCGATCCCGACCGCTTCCATCCCGGCCGACCCTACGCGCCATGCCCCCACCCGCCTGCCCCCGGGCCGCCCCAACCCGGCCAGAGGAGGGGCGACGAGGCCCCGCTACACTTATCGCCCGCACCGCACTCGTGGCGGCGGCGCCCTCTTAGCTCAGTCGGCAGAGCACAGCCATGGTAAGGCTGGTGTCGTGGGTTCGATTCCCACAGAGGGCTCGCCCGAGGGGACGCCAGTTCCCTCGAGCATCAGGGCAGCATCAGGGCGGGGTAGCTCAGGTGGTTAGAGCACACGGCTCATAATCGTGGTGTCGCGGGTTCGAGTCCCGCCCCCGCTACTTCCACTCGATTTCCCCAGATCAACTCCAAGGACAAGACATGGCCAAGCAGAAGTTCGAGCGGACGAAGCCCCACCTCAACATCGGGACGATGGGGCACATCGACCACGGCAAGACGACGCTGACCGCGGCGATCACCAAGACCCTGGCCGAGC
>JAUTXP010000056.1 GCA_030837965.1 Acidimicrobiaceae bacterium
GCAGCGCCTTCAGCGCATCGATGGTGGCGCCCGGCCCGACCGGCATGCCCGCGGCGCGCAGCGCACGCGCAAAGCCGATGATGTGGCACGGCGACCCCGGTGCCCGATTCCCACTTGGCCTTGAACCGGGCGAGGTCGCCGAGCAGCGCGCGCGCCTGGTTCTCCTGCACGCGCAAGCCGGTGAGTTCGAACAGCCGCCGCTGGTGATGGCCGGCCTCGACGACTTGGGTGTCGAGATGCAGCCGCAGCCCGTCCGGTTCGGCCTTGATCGTCAGTTCCGAGACGTCGAAGCCCAGCTCGTTCAGCCGCCGGAGCTGAGCATTGATCCGGTAGTTCTCGCCGGGCGGCACCAGCACGTCGTGAGTCAGCTCGGTCCAGAGGCTCTCGTAGCGTGGCCGCAGCGACTCGACGGCGGCCACGACATCGAAGGACTCGTCGAGCAGCCGGCCGGCTTGCAGATCCAGCATCTCCCCGGCGATGTTCTCGGTCGCGATGTCGAGGTCGTAGGAGCGCTGGCCGTCCGACAGCCGCGGATGCATCTCGCCGGTCTCGGCGTCGACCAGGTAGGCCGCCAGCGCGCCGGCGTCGCGGCGGAACAGCGTGTTCGACAGCGAGCAGTCACCCCAGTAGAAACCGGCCAGATGCAGCCGGACGAACAGCCCGGCCAGCGCGTCGAGCAGCCGGGTCCGCAACCCGGGCAGGCTGCGGCCGGTGAACAGCGACCGATAGGGCTGCGAGAACTGCAGATGGCGCGTGATCAGCAGGCCGCCCAATTCCTCCCCGTCGTCGGCGCGGCGCTCGACGACGGTTGCGTAGGCCTCGACGACGGGCACCGAGTGGTCGGCGAGGGCATGCAGCAACGCGTGTTCGCGCAACACAAAGCGGTCAGTGGCCTCCTTGACCGCGAAGACCTCGCCGCCGACATCAACGAACCGGACGAGGTGACGGGAGATGCCGCGGGGGACCTGGACGATGAGGTCGTCCGGCCAGTCAATGAGCGGGGTGTCCAAAGGCAGCCCGATGAGCTCGGTGTTCGCTCCGACGGCCGTGAAGGCGTAGCTGCCCACCGGGCTAACCGTAGCGGCAAGAAATATCGCTCAGTCGCGTCGGAAAAGCGCCGCGCGCAACGACGATAGGGGCATGAGCCCGGCGGCGAGTGGGACAGCGGACGATCCGCGCACCGCCCTGCTGCAGCTCTACGACACGGCGCTGCCGCAGGTGTACGGCTACCTGCTGCGGCGGTGCGGACGACGGGAGGTCGCCGAGGAGCTCACATCGGAAACGTTCCTCGCGGCCGCCGCAGCAGTCGGCCAGGCCCGCCCGCCACGGGTGGATATGCCCTGGCTGGTCGGAGTGGCACGGCACAAGCTCGTCGATCACTGGCGCCGGCGCGAACGGGAAGATCGCAATCTGCGCGCTGTTGCCACCGATCCGGGCGCCGAGGATCCGTGGGACGCCCGACTCGATGCGTTGCGCGCCGAACAGACGCTCGGCGCCCTGGCGCCGCAACACCGCCTGGTCCTCACCTTGCGCTACGTCGACGACCTGCCCGTCACCGAGGTAGCCCGCCTCGTCGACCGGTCGGTGCACGCGACCGAGGGCCTGCTCGTTCGTGCCCGGCGGGCGTTCCGACTGCAGTACGAAGCCACGAACGGAGAGGGGGACGGTTATGCATGACCCGTTCGGCGACCTGCTCGACAGCGGCGCCGCCCACACCCCCGATCCGGCTTTCGCCGCCGGCCTGCGCGCCCGCCTGGAGCGAGCACTGGCCCTGCCGAGAGGAGTCGTCCCGATGACGACAACGTCCGAGACGCGACCGGCCGCCACCGAACGCGCCGCCGCCGCGATCGTGCCCTACCTCGCCGTCGCCGACGCGCGCGCCGCGATCGACTGGTACGTCGACATCTTCGGGGCCGAGCTGGTCGATGAGCCCATTGTCATGCCGGATGGGCGGATCGGCCACGCCGAACTCTCGGTGTTCGGGGCGACGGTCTATCTGGCCGACGAACATCCGGAGATCGGCGTCGTCGCGCCCCGGCCGGCCGAAGCGGCGGTGAGCCTCATGCTGGGGGTCGACGATGCGGACGCGGTCCGGGGGCGGGCGGTGGCGGCCGGGGCCAATGGCGATCGGAAGCCGTACGACGGTTACGGCACCCGCAACGCCTGGATCGTGGACCCGTTCGGCCACCGTTGGGGACTGAACTCTCCGTTGCGGCCGGCCCGGCGCCGTTACCGGCACGGCGATGTCGGCTATGTGTCGCTCCAGGTGCCCGAGCCGGACCGGGCCGCCAACTTCTACTCGGCCGTGCTCGATTGGACGATCCGCGACGGGCGGGTCGAGGGCGCCACGACAGCCACCGGAATCATCGGCCCGTCCGACGACCGGACCCTGTTCTGCTGCTACGCCGTCGACGACGTCCACCTGGCTGCGCAACGTGTTCGCGACGCCGGCGGCGAGGCCGGTGCACCGTTCGAGCGGCCGTACGGACTCGTATCCGATTGCGTCGACGACCAGGGCACCGCCTTTGCGCTGTACCAGCAGCCGCCCGGCGCCGACGGGCTCCGGCCACACCCCAATGGCGAGCGCGACGGCGACCTGTCCTACCTGACGCTGCTTGTGCGGGATTCGGCGCGGGCCCGGGCGTTCTACGGCGCGGTGCTCGGCTGGACGTTTACGCCCGGTCGGATCGCGGACGGCTGGCAGGTCGGGGACACCACGCCGATGATCGGGCTGAGCGGCGGCGCCGAGCGCGGCGGCGCTGTCCCGATGTGGCGGGTTCCGGACGTGGCCCGCGCCGTCGCCGCCGTGCGCGCGCAAGGTGGCACGGCGACCGACCCGGAGCCGCAGCCGTACGGACTGACGAGCGAGTGCACGGACGACCAGGGCCTGCGCTTCTACCTTGGCGAGGTCTAGTCCAACTCGAGGGCGAGCAAGGCGTTCTCGACGACCTCGGTGAGAGCCGGGTGAATCCAGTACTGGCCGCGGGCCATCTCGCGAACGCCGAGCCCGAAGCTCATCGCCTGCAGTATCGGCTGGATCAGGGTTGACGCCTGCTCGCCCATCAGGTGGGCGCCCAGCAACTGCCCGGTGGCCGGATCGGCGATGAGCTTGCACAGGCTGGTCGCGTCCTCCATCGCCCAGCCGTACGCGGTGCTGCCGTAGTGCTGTACAGCAGTCGTGTACGGCCGTCCGGACGCCTCGGCCGCCTGCTCGGTGATCCCGACCGACGCCAGCTGCGGATGGGTGAAGACTGCCGCCGGGACGAACCGGTGGTCGGAGGTGATGAGGCCATCCGGATGCGCCAGGTTGTGCGCGACGATCCGCTCCTCGTGATTGGCGACGTGTTTGAGTTGATAGTCCGACGACGCATCCCCGAGCGCCCACACGCCCGGCGCCGACGTGCGCTGACAGGTGTCGACGATGATCCGACCATCCGGATGCGCGTCGACGCCGCCGGCAGCCAGATTGAGTCGATCGCCGTTGGGCACCCGCCCGGTTGCCACCAGCAGGACATCGCCGCTGACCGATTCGCCGTCGCTCAACTCGAGGGTGATTTCGCCGTCGCTCTCCTTCGCCGCGGTCACGTGCACGTTCGTTCGCAAGTGCCACCGCTCCCGCACCAGGTCGGTGAACCGCGCGGTGATCTCGCGGTCGAGGTCGCGCAGCAGCCCGCTGCGCGCCAGCACGGTCGTGTGCACCCCGAAGGCGGAGAAGACATGTGCGAACTCGGCGGCGATGTAGCCGCCGCCGAGAATCACGAGGCGTTCGGGCAGCTCGTCCAAGCGCATGATCGTGTCCGACGTGTGGAACGGCACGCCGCTGGCGGTGATCTCGGTCGGCACGGTGGCCCGCCCACCGGCGGCCAGGACCACGTCGTCGGCCGTGAGGGTCTCGCCAGTGGACAGGTGCAGCGTGCGCGGGCCGGTGAATTCGGCGTGGGCCTCGTAGAGCGTGACGTTCGGAGTGCCTGTAGCGCGGTATTCGCGTCCGCCGACCGCGATCGGATCGATCCGGCCGAAGATGCGGTCGCGCATCGCCGGCCAGTCGACGCGCGGCGGCGCTCCGTGCAGGTCGATCCGATCCCACTCGCGGGCGTTGAACGCGAGATCGGCCGGATAGACGAACATCTTGGTCGGCACGCAGCCCACGTTGATGCAGGTGCCGCCGAAGAGGCCGTGTTCGACGATCGCGATCCGCCGACCGGCCAGCTCGGGCGTGACGATCGAGTTGCCCGACCCGGTGCCGACGATGATCAGGTCGTAGTGGGCCACGTCCGAACGATACGGGTCACCAGCGCGCCACCGCCTCGGCCATCAAGTCCCCGAAGAGATGCTCGAACTCGTCGGTCTGCAGGCCGCGGGCGGCGAACCAGGTGCAGATGTTCGTGCAGTCACGCTCGAGGAAGCTCGCACCCTGCGGGTTGGCGAAGATGTCCACGATCTGCGGCACATCAATGACCATGAGCCGGCCGTGGTGGACGAGCAGGTTGTACGCCGACAGGTCACCGTGCGCGTAGCCGGCGCGGGCCAGCAAGCGCATGGCGTCGGTGCACTGAGTGAACAGGTCGATCAGCTCGACCGGCGACGGACGGCGCTGGGCCAGGCGCGGCGCGGCAGCGCCGTCCGCGTCGCCGATGAACTCGAGCATCAACTCGGTCCCGCTGACCTGCACGGGGTACGGCACCGGCGCCCCCGCCTGCCACAGGCGCGAGAGGGCGTCGAACTCCGCGTAGGCCCACTGGCCGGCGGCGAGGTCGCGGCCGTACGCGGTGCGTTTGGCCATCGCCCTGGTGTCGCGCGACTTACGGGTGCGGCGTCCCTCCTGGTAGCCGGCGTCGCGGTGGAACAGCCGGTTCTCGGCGCCCCGGTAGCGCTTGGCCGCGAGCAGGCACTCGGGCCCGTTGGGTACGGCCCGCGAGACGAGGTGGACGTCGGCTTCCTTGCCGGTCTTGAGGACGCCCAGTTCGGTGTCGAGGGCGTTGAGGTCGGTGATGACCCAATCCGGTCGTGGATCGGGGCCGTGCTGGGCGATGTCCCAGCTGGAGTACGCGGGCTCGTCGAAGGGTTGGTCGTCGGTCAGGTCGAACTGGTGCACTTGAGGATCTCCTCGGCGGGGCGCGACCGCCGAAGTCGGGGTCAGCGCGAGAGCGGATGGGCGAGCTGAGGGCAGGCCCGGGCAACGGGAGTGGACATCCGGGCACCTCCTCATCGCGGTCCGCCGGTCAATCCGGCGCGCATCGGGGCCAGCCTGTCCCCTGCCGCCAGGGGGCGCAACCGATTTCCCCGGCGCCGATAGCCTTCGGGGGTGCTCCGACTCTCGACGCTCTTCCTGCGAACCCTGCGCGACGACCCCGCCGATGCCGAGGTGCCGAGCCACAAACTGCTCGTCCGGGCCGGTTACGTCCGGCGCGTCGCGCCAGGGATTTACTCGTGGCTGCCGCTCGGCGTGATCGTGCAGGAGAACGTGGCGACCGTCGTCCGCGAAGAAATGAACCGGATCGGCTCGCAGGAAGTTCATTTCCCGGCCCTCATCCCGCGCGAGATCTTCGAGGAAAGCGGCCGGTGGGCCGCCTACGGCGACACCCTGTTCCGGCTGAAGGACCGCAAGGACGTGGACTACCTGCTCGCGCCGACTCACGAGGAGCTCTTCACCCTGCTCGTCAAGGGCGAGTACTCGTCCTACAAGGACTACCCGCTCGCGCTGTATCAGATCCAGACGAAGTACCGCGATGAAGCCCGGCCGCGGGCCGGCATCCTGCGCGGGCGGGAGTTCGTCATGAAGGATTCGTACTCCTTCGACATCTCGCACGAGGGGCTCGAGAAGTCCTACCGCGCACACCGCGACGCGTACGAGCGCATCTTCAGCCGCCTCGGTTTCGACTACCGGATCGTCTTCGCCGTCTCCGGTGCAATGGGCGGGTCGGCGTCCGAGGAATTCCTGGCGCCGGCACCGTCCGGCGAGGACACCTTCGTCCAATGCACGAACTGCGACTACGCGGCGAATACCGAAGCCGTCGAGATTGCCGCGCCCCAGCGGCACGACCCGCAAGATCATCCGCCTCAGCAGGTGCTCGATACGCCCGACACACCCACCATCGACACGCTGGTCGAGCGCATGCGCGACCTGGGCCACGACACCACGGCCGCGGCGACGCTGAAGAACGTCGTGCTGCGCACCCGTGCTCCCGGCGCCGACGCCTGGGAGCTGTTGGTCGTGGGCGTGCCCGGAGACCGCGAGGTTGATCTCAAGCGCCTCGCCGGCCAGCTGGAGCCGGTTGTCGTCGAGCAGGCCGGCCCCGAGGATCTGGCCACCCAGCCAGGGCTCGTGAAGGGCTACATCGGACCACAGGCGCTCGCGGACCTGAAAGTGCGCTATCTCGTCGATCCGCTGGTGGTCGAGGGCAGCGCGTGGGTGACCGGCGCCAACGCCGAGGGCAAGCACGCCGCCGATGTCGTCCGCGGCCGCGACTTCACACCCGACGGCGAGATCGGCGCGGTCGAGATCCGCGACGGTGATCGCTGCGCCCGCTGCGGCTCGCCGCTGGAGATCGCGCGCGGCATCGAGCTCGGTCACGTGTTCCAGCTCGGCGAGACGTACGCGAAGACCTTCGGGCTCACCGCGCTCGACCAGAACGGGAAGCCCGTCACCATCACGATGGGCTCCTACGGCGTCGGCGTCACGCGGGCCGTCGCGGCGCTGGCCGAGCAAACCTTCGACGAGAAGGGGCTCTGCTGGCCGCGGATCATTTCCCCGGCCGACGTCCACCTGGTAGCGACCGGCAAGGACGACACGGTCTTTGCCGCGGCCGAGACATTGGCCGCGGAACTGGAAGCGGCCGGCGTGCGGGTGCTGTTCGACGACCGGCGCGGGGTCTCGCCCGGCGTGAAGTTCAAAGACGCTGAACTCATCGGTGTGCCGACCATTGCCATCGTCGGCAAGGGGTTGGCCGACGGCACGATCGAGGTGCGGGACCGCAAGAGTGACGAGTGCCGCGACGTGCCTGTCGCCGATGCGGCCCAAGCGATCGTCACCGCCGTCCGGGACTGACCGTGCCGGCGCGTCCCTTGGCCGAGGTGGTCGAGCCGGGCTGGGCCCGGGCGCTGGCGCCGGTGGCCGACCAGATCGCGGCAATGGGAAAGTTCCTGCGCGCGGAACTGGCCGCCGGGCGCACGTACCTGCCGGCCGGGCCGAACATCCTGCGGGCCTTCACCCAGCCGTTCGACGACGTGCAGGTGTTGATCGTGGGCCAGGACCCGTACCCGACCCCGGGTCACCCGATCGGCCTGTCTTTCGCGGTCGAGCGGCACGTGCGGCCGATCCCGCGCAGCCTGGCCAACATCTACCGCGAGCTGCGCAACGATCTCGGCATCGAGCCACCCGACCATGGCGACCTCACCTCGTGGACGCGGCACGGTGTGCTACTGCTCAACCGCTGCCTCACCGTGGCGCCCGGATCGTCCGCAGCGCACCGGGGCAAGGGCTGGGAGGCGGTCACCGACCAGGCGATCCGGGCGCTTGTCGCTCGAGCCACCCCGCTCGTCGCGATCCTGTGGGGACGGGACGCGCAGACGCTGCGGCCGATGCTCGGCCCGGTGCCCGTGATCGAGTCGGCGCATCCGAGCCCGATGTCGGCCGACCGCGGGTTCTTCGGTTCGCGACCCTTCAGCCGGGCCAACGCGCTGCTCGTCGAGCAGGGTGCCGAGCCGGTCGACTGGACCCTCGCCTGAGGTTGCCGAGATCGCGCCCGTCCTGGCGCAATGGGTCGAACCGCGGCGTTAGGCCAGTTCAGGCGGGAAGCCGCCGGTGGCAACGGGGCCCCAGCGGGTCGGCGTGATGCGTATCAAACACTTGCCCTGGTCGCGCATCGCCTGCCGGTACTCGTCCCAATCGGGGTGTTCGCCGCTGATGCACCGGAAGTACTCGACCAGCGGTTCCAGGGCGTCCGGCAGGTCGAGCACCTCGGCGGCGCCGTCGACCTGGACCCACGCGCCGCCGAAGTCGTCGGACAGCACGAGCACCGAGCAGTCGGGCGTGCGGCGCAGGTTGGCGACCTTGGCCCGCTGCGGGTAGGTGGCGACGACGATCCGCCCCTCGGCGTCGAGTCCGGCGGTCACGGGGGACAGCTGGGCTGACCCGTCCCGCCGCCGGGTGAGCAGGATCATGGAATGGCGGGGACGAACGAAGTCCAGCAATTCGTTGCGTCCTACGGACGTGGTGGTGGCGATCGTGCGCGGCATCCGTCCATCCTTCCCGGCCGTGCCGCCGTTGTCCGACCCGGTCATTAGGCTGGTATCCGGACCGGGAGCAGTTCGCCCACCCACCCCGTTGTCGGCTTTCCAGCGAAAGACCCTGTGTGAACGACCGCTTGATCGTGCGTGGCGCCCGCGAGCACAACCTCAAGGACGTCAATCTCGACCTGCCCCGCGACGCCATGATCGTGTTCACCGGCCTGTCCGGCTCCGGCAAGTCGAGCCTGGCCTTCGACACGATCTTCGCCGAGGGCCAACGCCGCTACGTCGAATCCCTGTCCGCCTACGCCCGGCAGTTCCTCGGGCAGATGGACAAGCCGGACGTCGACTTCATCGAGGGCCTGAGCCCGGCCATCTCCATTGACCAGAAGTCGGCGTCGCGCAACCCCCGCTCCACGGTCGGCACCATCACGGAGGTCTACGACTACCTCCGCCTGCTCTACGCCCGCATCGGCCTGCCCCACTGCCCGAAGTGCGGCGCCGTGGTCACCCGCCAGACCCCGCAGCAGATCGTCGACCGCATCCTGGAACTGCCCGAGGGTACCCGGTTCCAAGTCCTCGCCCCCGTGGTGCGCGGCCGCAAGGGCGAGTACGAGGGCCTGCTCGAAGAGCTGGCCAAGCAGGGCTACGTCCGGGCCCGGATCGACGGCGAGATCCACGAGCTCAACGACCCGCCCAAGCTGGCCCGCTACGAGCAGCACACCATCGAGGTGGTCGTCGATCGTCTGGTGAAGCGTGACGGCATCGAGCGTCGGCTCACCGACTCGATGGAGACGGCCTTGCGTCTGGCCGAGGGCGTGGCCGAGGTCCAGATCATGTCGGACAAGGGGACACCCGATGGCCGGCCCGAGAAGGTCGCGGCCAATGCGGCCAACCCCGCCGCCACCGCCGCCGCCGCTGCCGCCGGCGCGGCCCAGCCCGACGACGACGTCCTCACCTTCTCCCAGCACCTGGCCTGTCCCAACGACGGCACCAGCTTTGACGAGCTGGCCCCGCGCAACTTCTCGTTCAACTCGCCCTACGGCGCCTGTCCCCATTGCGTGGGCCTGGGCACGAGGTACGAGGTCGACCCCGAGCTGGTCGTGCCCAACCACGACTTGTCCCTCGACGAGGGCGCCATCAACCCGTGGAGCGGAGCGCGGGGCGAGTACTTCAGCCGCGTGCTTGCCGCGGTGGCCGAGACCTTCAACTTCAAGACCAAGACGCCCTGGCACAAGCTCAAGAAGGCGGAGCAGAAGGTCCTGCTCTACGGCTCGGGCACCAAGCAGGTCCACGTCCAGTACCGCAACCGCTACGGCCGGGCCCGCAGCTACTACACGCATTACGAAGGCGTCGTCCCCTACTTGCAGCGCAGGCATTCAGAGGCCGAGTCGGACTACATGCGTGAGCAGATCGAGGGCTACATGCGGGAGGTCCCGTGCCCCGAGTGCGGCGGCGCCCGCCTCAAGCCCGAGTCGCTCGCCGTCACCGTCGACGGCATGAGCATCCACGACCTCTGCAACCTGTCGATCCGCCACTCGGCCGAGCGCATGAACAGCCTGGAGCTCTCCGAGCGCGACCGCATGATCGCGGAGCGGGTGCTGCGCGAGATCAGGGCCCGCATGCAGTTCCTGCTCGACGTCGGCCTGGACTACCTCACCCTCCACCGCAGCGCGGGCACGCTCGCAGGCGGCGAGGCCCAGCGCATCCGACTGGCCAGCCAGATCGGCAGCGGACTGGTGGGCGTGCTCTACGTGCTCGACGAGCCGAGCATCGGCCTGCACCAGCGCGACAACCGCCGCCTCATCGACACGCTCATCCGCCTGCGCGACCTGGGCAACACGGTGATCGTGGTCGAGCACGACGAGGACACGATCAGGATCGCCGACCACGTGGTCGACATCGGGCCGGGAGCAGGGGAGCACGGCGGCGAGGTCGTCTACTCGGGCGACGTGAAGGGCCTCCTCAAGAACAAGCGCTCGATGACGGGCCAGTACGTGGCGGGCAAGAAGTCGATCCCGGTGCCCGCCATCCGACGTGAGCCGGGCAACGACTGGCTCGTCGTTCGCGGCGCCCGCGAGCACAACCTCAAGAACATCGACGTCGAGTTCCCCCTTGGCTGCATGATCTCGGTGACGGGCGTGTCGGGCTCGGGCAAGTCCACCCTGGTCAACGACATCCTGTACCGGTCGCTGATGCAGCGGGTCTACAAGTCGAAGACGGTGCCGGGCAGGCACAAGTCGATCGAGGGGGCCGAGTCGCTGGACAAGGTCATCAACATCGACCAGTCGCCGATCGGCCGCACGCCCCGGTCCAACCCGGCCACCTACACCGGCGTGTTCGACTCGGTCCGCAAGCTGTTCAGCCAGACCCAGGAGGCCAAGGTCCGGGGGTATCTGCCCGGCCGCTTCTCCTTCAACGTCAAGGGCGGCCGGTGCGAGGCGTGCGCGGGCGACGGCACCATCAAGATCGAGATGCACTTCCTGCCTGACGTGTACGTGCCTTGCGAGGTCTGCAAGGGGGCCCGCTACAACCGGGACACGCTCGACATCGCGTTCAAGGGCAAGAACATCGCCGAGGTGCTCGACATGCCGTGCGAGGAGGCGCTCGACTTCTTCGCCAACCAGCCCGCCATCGCCCGCCACATGCAGACGCTGGTCGACGTGGGCCTCGGCTATGTCCGACTGGGCCAGCCCGCGCCCACGCTGTCCGGCGGCGAGGCCCAGCGGGTGAAGCTGGCCAGCGAGCTGTCGAAGCGCTCGACCGGCCACACCATCTACATCCTCGACGAGCCCACGACCGGTCTGCACTTCGAGGACATCCGCAAGCTGCTCAACGTGCTGTCCCGCCTGGTCGACCAAGGCAACACCGTGCTCGTCATCGAGCACAACCTCGACGTCATCAAGACGGCGGACTGGATCATCGACCTCGGTCCCGAAGGGGGCGACGGCGGCGGCGCCGTCGTCGTGGAGGGCACGCCGGAGAAGGTGGCCAAGACCCCGGAGAGCCACACCGGCCGCTTCCTCGCGTCCTTGCTCGGCGTGTAAAGCCCCTTTGGATGACTAGCCCGCCTCGGCGCCGGAAATAGGCCGATCGGGTCATAGACCAAGGCGGGGCAAAGGCGCAGGATTCGGACATGACGATCGCACTGGGGATGATCTTCGGAGTCCTGCTTCTGATGGCGGTGTGGATGGCCGCCAACGAGCCTGCCGAGATTGTGCTGGCAACGCATCAGGTCGAACCGGACCAGACGGATGACACTTCCGGCTGGGACCTGATGGGCTGGCACAGCTTCGGATGAGGTGAGGTGCGGGAGTCAGCCACCTCCTCCCGGCTGGCTCTCCCACTTCCCTCGAACCCCCGGCAGCGGCGGGATCGGTCCTCCTCCCATTTGGGCCGATCCCCCCGCCGCCGGCAAGACCCCAGCAGCGAACGAGCCGGTCCCACTCCTCCCGGGACCGGCTCCTTCGCGTCAGGTGATGGCGAGCATGCGCTCCAAGGCCACCTTGGCCCAGCCCGCCGTGTCCGCCTCGACGGTGATGCGGTTCACGACCGTGCCCTCGACCAGGTTCTCGAGCACCCAGGCCAGATGGGGGGCATCGATGCGGAACATGGTCGAGCACGGGCAGACCAGCGGGTCGAGCGACACGACCGTCTTGCCCGGCGACTCGTTGTCCAGCCGTTGGACGAGATGGATCTCGGTGCCCACGCCGATGATCGAGCCCTCTGGGGCCGCAGCCACGGCCTTGATGATGGCGTCGGTCGACCCCACCTGGTCGGCCACCTCCACCACGTCGTGCGAGCACTCGGGATGCACGACGACGATGCCGTCGGGGTACTGGGCCCGGAAGGCGCTCACGTGCTCGGGCCGGAAGCGCTGGTGCACTGAGCAATGGCCCTTCCAAAGGAGCAGCGTCGCCTCTTTGACGTCTCGCTCGGCCAGCCCACCCAGATCGAGGCGCGGGTTCCACACCCGCATGTCCTGGGCGCCGAACCCGAGTTGGTAGCCGGTGTTGCGGCCCAAGTGCTGGTCGGGGAAGAAGAGCACCTTGTTGCCCTGGCCCAAGGCCCACGTGAGCACGGCCTTGGCGTTGGACGACGTGCACACCGACCCGCCCTGTCTGCCCACGAACGCCTTCAGCGCGGCCGACGAGTTCATGTAGGTGACGGGCACGACTTGCTCGATGTCCGTCACCGCGGCGATGGCCTCCCACGCCTCCTCGACCTCGTCGATGTCGGCCATGTCGGCCATCGAGCAGCCTGCGTTGAGGTCGGGGAGGATCACCTGCTGGTGGTCGGCGGTGAGGATGTCGGCCGACTCGGCCATGAAGTGCACGCCGCAGAACACCACGAACTCGGCTTGGTGGCTGTCGGCCGCCAGGCGGGACAGTCCGAACGAGTCGCCTCGGTGGTCGGCCCAGCGCATGACCTCGTCGCGCTGGTAGTGGTGGCCGAGGATGAGGAGGCGGTCGCCGAGTGCCGCCCGGGCGGCGGCGATCCACTCGGCCAGGTCCTCAGGCGCGGCCTTGCTGTAGCGATCGGGTAACGGACTCTGGAGCCGAAGCATCGTTTGTAGCCCCCCTGCGGGAGTGGCTCCGATTGCGGCCGGCGGGGACAGCCTGGTCGCCCATCCGCGGGGTTGTCGGCCTCGGAGCTGAATATGTCGCCGGAGACCAGGCCGGCGTTGCGTCCAAGTGTATTCGTGACGCTGCTATTCCTGTGGTGTGACCCTTGCCCGACCGCCGGCCGGCACCATCCCGGACTCGCCCGGCTCCTATCAGTTCAAGGACGGCGACGGCCGGGTCATCTACGTGGGCAAGGCCAAGTCGCTGCGGTCGCGGCTGTCGAACTACTTCTCCGACCCGCGGACGCTGCCGCCTCGAACGGCCCAGATGGTGGCGTGCGCCGAGTCGGTCGAGTGGATCGAGGTGCGCAACGAGGTCGAGGCGCTGATGTTGGAGTACAGCCTCATCAAGCAGCACCGGCCCCGCGTCAACATCCGGCTGCGCGACGACAAGTCGTATCCCTTCCTCGCCATCACCCTCGACGACGAGTGGCCCCGGGCCATGGTCATGCGGGGGCACAAGCGCAAGGGGGTGCGCTATTTCGGGCCGTACGGGCACGCCTACGCCATCCGAGAGACGCTCGACCTGCTGTTGCGCACGTTCCCCATCCGCACGTGCTCCGACAACAAGTTCCAGCGCCACGAGCGCCAAGGCCGGCCGTGCCTGCTCTTCCACATCGAGAAGTGCTCGGGGCCGTGCGTGCGCGAGATCGAGGACGTGGACTACGCCGAGCTGGTCGGCGAGTTGATCCGCTTCCTCGAAGGCGACACCGCGCCGGTGCTGCGCAGGCTCGAGTCGCAGATGAAGGAGGCCGCGTCCCGCCAGGAGTACGAACTGGCCGCCCGGTCGCGCGACCGACTGGGCTCGGTGCGCAAGGCCATCGAGAAGCAGGCCATGGTCACCGAGAAGGCCGAGGACCTCGACGTCATCGGGCTGGCCGAGGACGAGTTGGAGGCCGCGGTCCAGATCTTCTATGTGCGCAGGGGCCGGGTCGTGGGGCGCAAGGGGTTCGTCGTCGACAAGGTCGAGGACCTGTCCCGACCCCAGCTCATCGGCCGTATCTTCGAACAGCTCTATGCCGAGTCGGCGCTCGACCTGCCCCGCGAGGTCATCGTCCCCGACCTGCCCGACGACCCGCCCTTCTACGAGGAGTGGCTCGAACTCCTCCGGGGCGCCCGCGTCTCCGTGCGAGTGCCGCAGCGAGGCGACAAGCGCGCCCTTCAGGAGATGGTCACCCGCAACGCGTCCGAGGAGTTCCTGCGCCATCGACTGCGCCGCTCGGCCGACCACAACGCCCGAGCCCGCGCCCTCACTGCGTTGCAGGACGAGCTCGGCCTGCCCGAGGCGCCGTTGCGGATCGAGTGCTTCGACATGAGCCACATCCAGGGCACCGATTACGTGGGCTCCATGGTGGTCATGGAGGACGGGCTGCCTAAGAAGTCCGAGTACCGCAGGTTCAAGGTGAAGACGGTCGGCGGCAACGACGACTACGCGGCCATGGAGGAGGTTCTCACCCGCCGGTTCACCGCCCTGCTCGCCGAGCGCGACCGGGGCCTGGTGCCCGAGGAAGGCTCTCGGCCGCGGAAGTTCCAGTACCCGCCGCAGCTTCTGTTGGTCGACGGTGGCAAGGGCCAGCTCGCGGTGGCCACCCGCGTGTTGGAGGACTTGGGCTTGGAGGACGAGGTGCCCGCGGCCTCGCTGGCCAAGCAGTTCGAGGAGGTCTACCTCCCTGGGCGGGCCGATCCCGTGCGCATCCCCCGACAGTCCGAGGCCCTCTATCTCCTACAGCGCATCCGCGACGAGGCCCACCGGTTCGCCATCACCTATCACCGGCAGTTGCGGGGCAAGCGCATGACCCAGTCGGTGCTCGACGAGATTCCCGGCCTGGGCCCGACCCGCAAGAAGCGACTGGTCAAGGAGTTGGGGGGTGTCGCCGCGGTGAAGGCGGCGTCGCTGGAGACGCTGACCGCGTTCACCTGGCTGCCCGACCCGGTGGCCCGGGCCGTCTACGAGACGATCCACCGGGTTCTCCCTGACGAGGCTGGCGCCGGGGCCGCGGTTCGGCAAGACCCCCCGAATGGGGGGATTGACACGGAAGGGCATGAATAGTTGCATGCCGACCCGTGCTGCGAGTTGTGCTCATCGTCTCTCTTTTGTCGCTCGTGCTCGGGGGCGCAGGCTGTGATCGACGGGGCGGGGGCGATGGCCGTGATCGGGACACCCTGCCGCCGCCGCCCAAGACCACGTCGACCACCGCGCCCTCGTTCGACGTCCCCGCGGTCATCGACGCGGCCTACGTCGGCCGGGTCATGCAGGCGCTCGATCACGTGTACGGGGATGGCGTCCGGCACCTGGCGGTCAGTCGGAGCGTGGACGAGGAGTTCCTGAAGCACCTCCTCGCCATCCACAACCCCCGCATCTTTCAGTTGGCCCAAGACCTCTGGGTCAAGATCCAGGCCCGCGGTTTCGAAGGCCTGGCCGCCACTCCCGCGGACCCGGTGACTCGGGTCGACAAGCTGCTCCGGGCCGACCGTGACTGCATCCTGATCGAAGGCGACCGCAACCTTTCGCCGTTACACGCACAGGACGACCCCACCAATCACGACCGCTATGTGGCCCTCAGCCCATTACGGCCGGACCGAAACCCGGTGGCCCTCAACCAGACCCCGTGGGCCATCAACTTTTCGGGACAGCGTACGGACGGCTCTGTACCGGAGGACGCGTGCGTCGCGCAGTAGTGCTGTTGGCCGTTGCCCTCTGGCTGACCCCAGCGCGGGTCGCCGCTGTCGAGGCCTGGCAGTTTGACGAAGGTGCGCTCGCGGTTCACGACCACCAACCTGGTGACGCGGGGGCGCCGGGCGGTGGCGGGGATGGCGTGTCGGCGGGGGGCGGGGTGGGGCGGTCATGGTTCGCGTACTGGACCATCGGGTGGACGGGGGACCGGTTCTGTCGGCAACGGCGGGTCACCACCGACCCGGCCTTGGCCGACGCCTACAACTTCGCCTTCCACCGCCAGTTCGCGGGCGGCAACGCCGCGGGCAACGCCGACCTGTGCCCGGCCAACGTGGCCGTCACCCCTGTCCTCGTCCCCACGCCCGACCAGGTGGCCCGCGACTTCTGGGACGTGCGCCTGCTGCCCGCCCCAACCCTGCGAGTCGTCCCCGACTATGCCATCACCGGCAAGCCCGTCTATCTCGAAATCGAGGGCGACCTGAGCCGGCACTTCGACGTGCCCGACCCCTTGGGCCCGCCCATCGCCATCGATGCCACCAGCCACTACGTCGTCGATTGGGGCGACGGCACCGTCCAGCGCACCACCTCGCACGGCGGGCCCTGGCCGGACGGCGACCTCACCCACGTCTACACCACGTCCCACCCCGGTCGGGTTTTGCGGGTGACCCAAGAGTGGTCGGCCGCGTGGCGGGCGGGCGACCAACAGGGGACGCTCGACATGCTTCAGACGCAGGGCGGGCTCACTCTCCCTGTCACCCAGGTCCAAGCTGTTCGAAGCTGACCACAACAGGGGACCGACTAGACACACGCCGTGCCTGACGCCTGGCCGACCGAGCAGTGGCCCGAGGACGAGTCGATCAACCGCTGGTGGCAGGACGGCTTCACCGATGGTGCCGACCCCGAGTACGAGGAGCAGATCCTCCCACTTGCCCGCCACCACCTTCAGGGCGCGCGAAACGTCCTCGACGTCGGCACCGGCGAAGGCCAGCTCGCCCGGATGGCCGTGGGAGTCGAAGGCGTCGAGTGCGTGGTCGGCGTGGACCCGACTGCGGCTCAGCTCTCGGCCGCGCGCCTCCGGGCGGGCGGCCCGGCGTATGTGCGCGGTGGGGCCGCCCGCCTACCCTTCCCGGACGCGGGGTTCGATGCCGTTGTGGCCTGCCTCGTGTTCGAGCACATCGACGACGTCGACTCGGCCATCGCCGAAGTCGGGCGTGTGCTCGCGCCAGGCGGGCGTTTTCTGTTCTTCCTCAACCACCCGCTGTTACAGGCGCCCGGCAGCGGCTGGGTGGACGACCACATCCTCGAAGAGCAGTACTGGCGCATCGGCCCGTACCTGATCGAGGACAAGTCGCTCGAAGAGGTGGACCATGGCGTGGTCCTCCCCTTCATCCACCGTCCGCTGTCGCGCTACGTGAACGCGCTGGCCGACGTGGGCCTGCTCGTCACCCGCCTGGAGGAGCCGGCCCCACCACCGGGGTTCCTCGAGCGGGCGGACGAGTACGCCCACGCGGCCGCGTTCCCGCGCCTGTTGTTCATGCGGGCAGAGAAGCTCGCCTGATCACCTCCCTTCGGATCTCGGCCACGACCGCGGCGGGTCGCTGCCAGACGTCTTCCGGGGTGAAGACGAGGATCGTCCACCCGAGTGCGGCCAGTCGCCGGCGGCGGGCGTGGTCGCGGGCTGCCTGCCTCGGCCCACCGTGGAACTCGAAGCCGTCCACTTCCAGGCCCACGTACAGGTCGGGATAGGCGAGGTCGATGCGGTAGCTGCCGCCCAAGACCTCGTGCTCGGCCACGGGGTCGGGCAGCCCGGCTCGATGTATGAGCCGGGCCAGGGCGTTCTGCACCACGCTGGGCGAGCGCATCGAGATCGGGCCGCAGCCGTCGAGCATCAGCTCCAGGGCCGGCCCACCGGGCTTGCCGTGTTCGCGGACCCGGGCCAGCTCGGCGCGGACGGCCGTGGGCGTGAACAGCCGGCTGGCCACGCCTCGGTCGAAGGCAAGGGCCAACGAGTCGTCGTCTGGCGGCGCGTTGCGCAGGACGCCGGCCAAGTCGAACATCGTGCGGAGCGGATTGGTGACCGGGATGCCGTGGCGCACCGACGGCGCCCCCGGCTCGCGGATGCGGTGGAGAACGACGCCGGCCGCCCCGGCCACAGCCGACCCGGCGCGCTCGTGGTCGATGCTGACCTCCACGCACGGCTTGTCGACCAGGCCCCAGAGCCAGGCCGCGGCCCGGTGTGAGGCCAAGGCGCTGGGCCCGCACGCCAGCACCGCGGCCAGGAGCCGAGCGAGGTCGGTGAACGGCGCTGCCGTCAGCCGGTACACCCCCCGGTGCACGAGGCGGTAGCGGCCAGAAGCCAGACGACGCTCGATCATCCGGCCGGTTAAACCCGCGCCGAGGAGCTGAGCGCGGGAGGCGACGCCGTGCTGACCGAGCAGGATGACGTCGGCCCGGTGGTCCCGGGCATCTGGGTGCAGTTGGCCACCGCGGCGGTGGTCAAGTACGCCCAAATGCAGAGGGCCACCACCGTCCGGCGCGGGAGGGGCGGGCGTCGTCGCGGCCGGGCGAGGGCAGGGCCGGGGTTGGCGCGAAACCGTTGAGGAACGCATAGGTCCGGCATCATGGCGACGGGGTGTGACAATGACCCCGGTGAGCGAGTTCCTGATCATCACCGGCATGTCCGGGGCGGGCCGCAGTACGGCGGCCGACACGTTCGAGGACGGCGGCTGGTTCGTCATCGACAACATGCCCCCGGCCCTGATCGGCAAGGTGGCCGACCTGGTGACCAGGCCCGCCAGCGACATGGAGCGCGTCGCCCTGGTGGCGGGCCGGGGCGGGCCCGACTACGTCGACGACCTCACCACTGAGATCGCGGCCCTGCGGGTGGCGGGCCACGACGTGCGCATCCTGTTCCTCGACGCGCCCGACGACGTCCTCGTCCGCCGCTTCGAAGGCACGCGGCGGCGGCACCCCCTGGTGGCCGAGTCGGTGGCCCAGGGGATCAAGCGCGAGCGCGAGCTGTTGGAGCCGATCAAAAGCCAGGCCGACGTCGTGGTCGACACCGGCGACCTGAACGTGCACCAGCTCCGAGGCAGGCTCATCGACCTGTTCGAGCGCAACGACCCCAACGTCGGCATGCAGACGACAGTCGTCAGCTTCGGCTACAAGTACGGCATCCCGCTCGACGTCGACCTCGTCTTCGACTGTCGCTTCCTGCCCAACCCGCACTGGATCGACGAGCTGCGCCCGCTGACCGGCCTGGACGAGCCCGTGCGCGAGTACGTCTTGGCCCAGCCCGACACGCAGGAGTTCCTGGCCAAGCTCGACGACCTCCTCGGCCTGCTGCTGCCGGCCTACCTCAAGGAGGGCAAGGCCTATCTCACGGTCGCGGTGGGCTGCACGGGCGGTCGGCACCGCAGTGTGGTGCTGGCCGAGGAAGTGGCCCACGTCGTCACGGGTCACGGCTTCAAGCCCACGCTCCTGCACAGGGACGTCCAGCGATGAACCCGCCGCCCCCGCCGCCGCCCCCGCGGCCCACGAAGCCCCCGCCCACGACCCCCACCCAAAAGAAGCCCAACGTGGTCGCCATCGGTGGCGGCCACGGCCTGGCCGCGACCCTCCAGGCGGCCAAGCGCTATGCAGGCCATGTCACCGCCATCGTGAGCGTGGCCGACGACGGCGGGTCGAGCGGCAGGCTGCGAGAGGCCCTCGGCATCCCCGCGCCAGGCGACCTGCGCAAGTGCCTGGTGGCGTTGGCCCCGCCCGACCACACCATGGCCCGCGCCTTCGAGCACCGCTTCGACGCGGGCGAGCTGGACGGCCACGCGCTCGGCAACCTGGTCATCGCCGCGCTGACCGCGGTGACCAAGGACTTCGTCGCCGCCCTGGACGAGGCGGGCAGGCTGATCGGCGTGGGCGGCCAAGGCCGGGTCCTGCCCGCTACCACCATGCCGGTCGTGCTCAAGGCCGAGGCCGCCAGCGGCTCGGTGGAGGGCCAGGTCAACGTCAGCACCACCGGCCGCATCTCCCACGTCTGCCTGGTCCCGCCCGACCCACCCGCGCCCCGGGATGCCATTGAGGCCATCCGGGACGCTGATCAGGTCGTGATCGGGCCGGGCTCGCTCTTCACCAGCCTGCTCGCGGCCGTGGTGGTGCCCGGCATCAGGGACGCGCTTGCGGAGACCGACGCAATCAAGGTGTACGTGGCCAACCTGCGGCCCCAGGTACCGGAGACGGCAGGCTACGACGTGGCCGCCCACGTCGACGCCCTCATCGCCCACGGCGTGGACGTCGACCTTGTGCTGTGCGACGAACGGGGCGCCGATCTCGGGGCAGAACGGGGTATGCCTCTTGGCGAGGTGGCGGCCCGAACGGTGGTCGCCACGCTCGCCAACGAGGATCGAACAGCCCACGACCCGGCGCAATTGGCAACCGCCTTGGCCGATCTGGTCGGATAGGGGCACGACGGCAAGGAGGAGCACGGAATGCCTGTGCGCGTGGGGATCAACGGCTTCGGACGGATCGGACGCAACTTCTACAGGGCGGCGCGCCAGGCGGGCGCCGACATCGAGGTGGTCGGCGTCAACGACCTCGTCCCGCCCGAGACCAACGCCCACCTTCTGAAGTACGACTCCACGCACGGCCGTCTGGATGAGGACGTCAAGGCCACTGGCGACGGTATCTCGGTGGGCGGCAGGGAGTTCCGCGTCTTCGCCGAGCGCGATCCCAAGGCCCTGCCGTGGGGCGACTTGGGCGTGGACGTGGTGGTCGAGTCGACCGGCATCTTCACCGACGGCGAGAAGGCCGCGGCCCACGTCGAGGCGGGCGCCCCCCGCGTCATCATCAGCGCGCCGGCAACCAACGTCGACGCGACCTTCGTGGTCGGCGTCAACGACGACACGTTCGACGGGGCCAAGCACAAGATCGTGTCCAACGCGTCCTGTACGACCAACTGCTTCGTGCCCATGATCAAGGTGCTGGACGACGCCTTCGGCGTGGAGCGGGGCCTGATGACGACCGTGCACGCGTACACGAACGACCAGAACCTGCTCGACCTGGCCCACAAGGACTTGCGCAGGGGTCGGGCCGCGGCGGCCAACATCGTTCCCAGCAGCACGGGTGCGGCCCGGGCCACCAGCCTCGTCCTCGAAGCCATGAAGGGCCGACTCGACGGCACCGCCCTTCGGGTACCCGTGCAGGACGGCTCCATCACCGACTTCACCGGTCTGCTCGGGCGCGAGGTCACGGTCGAGGAGGTCAACGAGGCCTTCCGGGCCGCGGCCGCTGACGGGCCCTTGTCCAAGGTGCTCGTCTACACGGCCGACCCGATCGTGTCGTCGGACATCGTGGGCTCGCCCGCCAGTTGCACCTTCGACTCCGACCTCACCATGGCCATGGGCAACATGGTCAAGGTGCTGGGCTGGTACGACAACGAGTGGGGCTACTCCAACCGGCTGGTCGACCTGGCTGCGATCGTCGGCGCCGCGAACAGTTGATCCCGCACCTGGAGGACTTGCCGGACCCGTCCGGCAAGCGGGTGCTGCTGCGCGCCGACTTCAATGTCCCCATCACCCGCGGCGAGGACGCCGACGGCCAGGGCACGATCGACGACGACCTGCGCATCCGCGCCGCCCTCCCCACCATCCAGTGGCTGCTCGACCGCGGCGCCCACGTCACCGCTTGCAGCCACTTGGGCAGGCCGAAAGGCAAGCCCGATCCGAGGTACTCGATGGCCCCGGTGCGCGAGCGACTCGGCCAGTTGGCGCCGGGCGTCGAGCTGTTGGAGAACCTGCGATTCGACCCCGGCGAGGAGGCCAACGACCCCGCCTTCGTCCAACGGCTCATCGAGGGTCAGGACCTGTATGTGGACGACGCCTTCGGTGCCGCCCATCGGGCCCACGCCTCCATCGTCGGTCCGCCGCAGTTCCTTCCCAGCGCTGCAGGGCACCTGTTGGCCAAGGAGGTCGAGGTGCTGGGCGGCCTGCTCCACCAGCCGGGTCGGCCGTTCGTTTGCGTGCTCGGCGGGTCCAAGGTGAGCGACAAGCTCGGTGTCATCCAGGCCTTGTTGGACAAGGCTGATCGGCTCTTGATCGGCGGCGGCATGTGCTTCACCTTCCTCAAGGCCATGGGCCAACAGGTGGGGGAGTCCCTGCTCGAACCCGACCAGGTCGAGGTGTGCCAAAAGCTTCTGGCCGACGCGGGCGACCGCATCCTGCTGCCCTCGGACATCACCGGCCTCGGCCCCGACGACGCCGTGCGCCAGTTCGGACGTTCGCTGCCTGCGGGATGGAAGGGGCTCGACATCGGCCCCGGCAGCGCGGCCGAGTTCAGCGACGTCATCGCCGAGGCCCGCACCGTGTTCTGGAACGGCCCGATGGGCGTGTTCGAGGACGAGCGCTTCGCGGCGGGCACCAGCACCGTGGCCCACGCGGTGGCCGGGTGTCGTGGCTTCACCGTCGTGGGCGGCGGCGACAGCGCCAGCGCGCTGGCCAAGTTCGGACTGGCCGACGACGTCGACCACGTGTCGACCGGCGGCGGCGCGTCCCTCGAGTTCATCGAGCAGGGCGACCTCCCCGGGTTGCAGGCCCTGCGGGAGGCACCCAATGCCTGAGTCCGGCCAGTCGAGCCAGTCGAGCCAGTCGAGCCAGTCACAACGAAGGCCGTTGATCAGCGGCAACTGGAAGATGCACCACAACCACTTCGAAGCCATCCAAGTGGTGCAGAAACTGTCCTTTCGCCTTCGCACGGAGGACTACGACGACGTGGACGTCTCCGTGCACCCGCCCTTCACCGACATCAGGTCGGTGCAGACGGTGCTCGAGTCGGACCGCATCCCGATCGCGCTGGGCGCCCAGAACTGCCATTGGGAGGACAAGGGCGCGTTCACCGGCGAGGTCAGCGCGCCGATGCTGGCCAAGCTCAACGTGACCTATGTGATCGTGGGCCACTCGGAGCGGCGCGAGCTGTTCGGCGAGACGGACGAGACGGTGAACAAGAAGCTCCGCGCCGTCCTCGGCGCGGGCATGACTCCGATCCTCTGCGTGGGGGAGACGCTGGCCGAGCGGGAGGCGGGGGAGACCGACGCCAAGGTGAGCGGCCAGGTGCGCGCCGGCCTGGCGGGAGTCAAGCCCGAGCAGGTGGCGGCCATGGTCGTGGCTTATGAGCCCATCTGGGCCATCGGCACCGGGCGCAACGCCACGGCCGAGGACGCCCAGGGAACCATCAGGGCCATTCGGGACGTTGTAGGCGACGCAGCCGGCGCCGACCCGGCCGCCGCCATCCGCATCCAGTACGGCGGCTCAGTGAAGCCGACCAACATCGCCGAGCTGATGGCGCAGCCGGACATTGACGGCGCCCTGGTCGGCGGGGCCAGTCTCGATCCGGACGACTTCGCCCGGATCGTCCAGTACCGAGAGCACCGGGACTGAGTCCTGGGGGCGCGCGCTCACGCGCGAAAGTCGCTGCTACGCTGCCCGCCCGGTGCTGCTTGCTGCTCTTCTCACACTGACGAACGTCGTCATGGGCATCCACATCATCGTGTCCGTCGCCCTCGTCGTCCTCGTACTGCTTCACAGCGGTCGGGGCGGTGGCCTGTCGGACATGTTTGGTGGCGTGCAGAGCGCAGCCGCAGGCTCCACCGTGGTCGAACGCAACCTCGACCGCATCACCGTTGCCGCCGCCGTGATCTTCGCCTTTACGACGATCATGCTGGCAATTCGACTGCAGTAACTCCATCGGCGAACACGGACTCGATCCGGACAAGGAGGTCTCGACTCGTGAGACGCAGGCGGTCAGCAGCATTGCTGACTCTTTTGGCTGCCCTCTCGCTGGTGGCCGCGGCATGCGGCAACAACGGCGGCGGCGACGGCAAGGCGACTACCACCACTGAAGGCGCAAAGGCGGTCAAGGGCGGCACGCTCGTCCTCGGCGCCGAGCAGGAGCCTGACTGCGCGGACTGGATCTCCAGTTGCGCAGGCGCATCGTGGGGCACGTACACCATGGGTGCGCAAACCATGCCCCGGGCCTTCGACTTGACGCCGGATGCCAAGACGGTCCCCAGCAGCCTGCTGGCCGGCGAGCCCAAGCTCGAATCCGGTCCGCCCCAGAAGATCACGTACAAGATCAATCCCAAGGCGGTGTGGTCGGACGGACAGCCCATCACGTCCTCTGACTTCAAGTACACGTGGGACCAGATCAAGAACGGCAGCGACATCTACGACAAGACGGGCTACAAGGACATCGCGTCCGTCGACGACTCCGACCCCAAGACCGTCGTGGTCACGTTCACCACGCCCTATGCGGGCTGGCACGACCTGTTCGGCGGCTTCTATGGCGTGTACCCCAAGCACCTCCTCGAGGGCAAGGACCGCAATGCCGAGATGAAGGACGGCTACAAGTGGTCGGGCGGTCCGTGGATGATCGATCACTGGACCAAGGGCCAGGAAGTGGCGCTCATCCCGAACCCGAACTACTGGGGTTCGAAGCCCAACCTGGACAAGGCCGTGTTCAAGTTCATCACCGACACCGCGGCTGAGTCGCAGGCCTACAAGACCGGGCAGATCGCCATGTTCTACCCGCAGGCCCAGCTCGAGCTGACCCAGCTCTTCACGCTGCCGAACACCAAGCACGACGTCAACACGTCGCTGTCCTACGAGGCCCTGTGGTTCAACACCGCCAAGGACCCCTTGACCGACGCCAACGTGCGCCAGGCGCTGGCCTATGCCACCGACCGCGACGCCATCGTGAACTCGCTGTTCGGACCGGTGCAGCCGGGCATCAAGGCCATCAACGGCTTCATGACGCCGGGCAACAAGCAGTGGTACACGTCGGAGCCCTTCAAGAAGTACAAGAAGGACCTGACCAAGGTCGACGAGCTGATGAAGGCGGCCGGCTATACCAAGGGCGCCGACGGCATGTGGGCCAAGGGCGGCAAGCCCGCCACGCTCGCCATCAGCACCACGGCAGGCAACAAGCGCCGTGAGCTGACCGAGCAGCTCCTCCAGAGCCAGTGGAAGGAGGCCGGGTTCAACCTGACCACCAACAACACCAAGGCGGGAACGCTGTTCGGCGAGTGGGGCCCGCAGGGCGTGTTCCAGATCGCCCTGTACGCCCAGGTGCCGCCGTCGACCGACCCCGGCATCTGCTCGACCTTCTGCTCGGAGAACATCCCGACCACGGCCAACCCCAGCGGTCAGAACTGGACCCGACTGGCCAGCCCGGCCATCGACACGCCGTGGAAGCAGGTCGACAAGGAACTGGACGAGACCAAGCGCAAGGACCTCGTCGAGCAGGGGCAGAAGTCCCTCGCCGACGCGCTCCCCGGCCTGCCCATCGACCCGTTCCCGGACGTGCTGATCTACAACTCGGCCAAGTTGAACGGCCCCATCGGCCACAACTTCGCCTTCGGCCCGTTCGTCAACATGAACCTGTGGTGGTGCACCGGCGGCAACTGCGGCTAACCGCTTCACAGCAGTAGCAAACGGACACGTCGCATCGACCCGGCCCTCCCGGCCGGGTCGATGCGCGTCCGGCCTCGTCTCATTGCATGGAGGGCGCACGTTCGGTACAAGAACCGAGGGGTATGCTTCACGTTCAGTGCTGACGTTCATCGTTCGGCGACTTGCCTATTCGATCCCGGTGATCATCATCGCCTCGGCGCTCGTCTTCGGATTCACCCGGGCGACCACCGATCCGCTGGCCCGGCTGGCCCAGAGCAGGGACGCGGCGGAACTGCTCCCTCGTGAGCGCCACCGCCTCGGGCTCGACAAGCCGTTGGTCACGCAGTACACGCGCTGGGCCAAGGACTTCGTGCGGGGTGATTGGGGTCAGAGCTTCATCAGCAGACGGGACGTGAAGTCCGAGATCCGCGACAAGCTGGGCAACACCGTCCAGTTGATCTTCTGGGGCATCCTCTTCTCGGCCAGCATCGCCATCGCCGTCGGCGTGTACTCGGCCGCCCGGCAGTACAGCGCACTCGACTACACGTTCACCGGCCTGTCCTTCTTGGGCCTGTCCATGCCCGTGTTCTGGTTCGCGTTGATGGCCATCCAGTTCCTGATCTACGAGCCAACCGTGCTGTTCCACCTGAAACAGCCCATCTTCTTGTCCGTTGGCCTGCACAGCGCCAACGACCACAGCCTGGTGGACTACCTCCGCCACCTCACCCTGCCCGTCCTCACCCTGTCCGTGCAGTTGGTGGCCGGGTGGAGCAGGTACCAGCGCTCGTCGATGCTCGACGTCATGTCGTCCGACTACATCCGCACGGCCAAGGCCAAGGGCGTGACCAGGCGCAAGGTGCTGCTCAAGCACGGCCTGCGCAACGCGCTCATCCCGCTCACCACCGTGATGGCCATCGACATCGGGGCCCTGTTCGGGGGCCTGATCATCACCGAGCACATCTTCGCCTGGCCGGGGATGGGCCGGCTCTTCTTCGACGCCCTGCTCTCGGGTGACACCAACATGGTGCTGCCCTGGCTGATGGTCACCGCGGTGTTCATCATCGGCTTCAATCTCCTCGCCGACGTGCTGTACGGCGTGCTCGACCCCCGTATCCGCCTGTCCTAAGACGAGGCTGCCAATGGCCATCCGCAACACCGAAGAGTTGAGCGGCAGGTCGGCAGCGGCCGTCGCCAGTGGGGCCATCGCCGACCTCGGCGACCACCACGACCCCACCACCGACTTCCAACTTCCCCCCGGCTCTGAGCCCGAGGCCCGCAGCCAGTGGCAGCTCTTCTGGCGCCGGTTCTTCCGGCATAAGGTCGCGGTGGCGGCCGGGCTGGTCCTCATCGCCCTGTACCTGGCCGTGATCTTCGCCCCCCAGATCGCGCCCTATGAGCTCAACCCGCGGCTCGACGCGGCGACGCTGTTGCAAGCCAGACACGGCCCGTCGGGCAAGCACTGGATGGGCACGGACGAACTGGGCCGCGACCAGATGACGCGCATCTTGTTCGCTGGGCGCATCTCGCTCATGATCGGATTGATCGTGGCCTTGGTGTCGACCGCGCTCGGCACCGCGGTGGGCGCGCTGGCCGGGTTCTACGGCAAGTGGGTCGACCAGATGCTGATGCGGGTCACCGACCTGTTCTTGGTGGTGCCCGGCCTGGCGGTGCTGATGATGGCTCAGAAGGGCTTGGCCGGAAAGCAGATCCTCGGCCACCGCTTTAGTTCCCAGGGCCTGATCATCTTGATCCTGTCCTTCCTCTACTGGCAGTACATCGCCCGCGTGGTGCGAGGCGTGTTCCTGTCGTTGAAGGAGCGCGAGTTCGTGGAGGCGGCGCGTGCGTCGGGCGCGTCGAGCTTCCGCATCATCACCCGGCACATGCTGCCCAACACCATTGGCCCTATCGCGGTGAACACCACGCTGGTGGTCGGGCTGGCCATCCTCACCGAGTCGACGCTGTCCTTCCTCGGCTTCGGCGTGCAGCCGCCCACCGTTTCATGGGGAAACATGCTGGCCCAGTCCGAGGGCGCGGTCGGCACGCCCCAGGCCTATCTCGTGTACTTCCCTGGCCTGGCCATCCTGTTGACCGTGCTCGCCGTGAACTTCCTCGGCGACGGCATGCGGGATGCCTTCGACCCGCAGTCCCACCACTGAGGCGGACCACATGACCGACACACCGATGGGCGACGCGCGGGTCCTGCCGGACGACCGGCCCAGCCCCACCACGCCGGTGGGCGACGCCGTGCTGTCGGTCCGCGACCTCCACGTCTCGTTCCCAACCGACGACGGCATGGTGAAGGCGGTCGACGGCGTCAGCTACGACGTCTTCGAGAACGAGGTGCTCGGCATCGTCGGCGAGTCGGGCTCCGGCAAGAGCGTGTCGTCCATGGCCGTGCTCGGCCTCCTGCCGCCGTCGGCACAGATCACCGGACAGATCCTGTACCGGGGCACCGATCTTTTGGCCTTGCGGGAGAAGGACAAGCTCAAGCTCCGCGGCTCGAAGCTGGCCATGGTCTTTCAGGACGCGTTGGCCGCGCTGAACCCGGTCTTCACCGTGGGCGGGCAGATCGCCGAGGCCATCCGCATCCACAACCCGGACTGGCACAGGGCCCAGGTCCGCGAGCGGACCATCGCCCTGCTCGACCTGGTCGGCATCCCGAACCCCGCGGCCCGCGTGGACCAGTACCCGCACGAGTATTCGGGCGGCATGCGCCAGCGGGCCATGATCGCCATGGCCATCTCCAACGACCCCGACGTGCTCATTGCCGATGAGCCCACGACTGCGTTGGACGTGACCATCCAGGCCCAAGTCCTCGAGGTGATCGAGCGGGTGCAGGACCGGACCAACTCGGCCATCATCCTCATCACCCACGATCTCGGCGTGGTGGCCGGGGTGGCCGACCGGGTGATGGTGATGTATGCGGGCAGGCCCGCCGAGATCGGCACGGTAGACGAGATCTTCTACGAGACTCGCCACCCCTACACCCTCGGCCTCATGGCCTCCTTGCCCAGGCTGGACGAGAACTCCGACGGGGCCAGGCTGCACCGCATCAAGGGCCAGCCTCCGTCCCTCATCTTCGTGCCGACCGGCTGCCCCTTCCATCCCCGCTGCGAGTTCGCCCGGCTGCCCGAGCCGTGCAGCACCGAGATCCCGCCGTTGCGTCAGATCGACACCGTGGGCCATCGGTCTGCATGTCATTTCGCCGAGGACCTGCGCGAGGTCGGACGCAAGGACCTGCTCATGTCGGCCGAGGAGTCCATGGCCGCCACGGTGGCCGAGGACCCGGCGCACGGCGTGGCCGAATGACGGCGGTGCAGCCCGCGGTCGACTCGGCCGCCAACCCGCAGGCGGGGGGCGTCCTCAGCAGGCCGAAGGCCGAGCCCATCCTCGAAGTGCGCGACCTGGTCAAGCACTTCCCGATCAAGGCCGGGCTCTTGCGCCGCCTCGTCAACGAGGTCCACGCCGTGTGCGGCCTGTCGTTCGACGTGGGCACGGGCGAGACCCTTGGCCTGGTGGGCGAGTCCGGGTGCGGCAAGTCCACCACTGGCCGTTTGTTGCTGCGTCTCATCGAGGCGTCCTCAGGCTCGGTGCGCTTCCGCGGCCGCGAGGTGCTGACGACCCACGGCGCCGAGATGCGCGAGCTGCGCCAGGACATCCAGATCGTCTTCCAAGACCCCTACGCGTCGCTCAACCCGCGGATGACGGTGAGCGCCATCATCTCCGAGCCGCTCAAGGTCCACGGCCTGTGGCACAAGAAGTCGGGTCGGGACAAGGTCAAGGACCTCATGCAGGTCGTCGGGCTCAAGCCTGAGCACGTGAACCGGTTCCCACACGAGTTCTCCGGCGGTCAGCGTCAGCGCATCGGCGTGGCCCGGGCCATTGCCTTGGACCCTGACCTGCTCGTGCTGGACGAGCCCGTGTCCGCCTTGGACGTGTCCATCCAGGCGGGCGTCATCAACCTGCTCGAAGACCTGCAGGACCGACTCGGCCTGTCGTATCTGTTCATCGCCCACGACCTGTCCGTCGTGCGCCACATCTCCGATCGTGTCGCCGTCATGTACTTGGGCAAGATCATGGAGATCGGCACGCGCGACGAGATCTACGACCGGCCCGCCCATCCCTATACGCAGGCCCTGTTGTCGGCCGTGCCCGTGCCCGACCCGCGCCGAGAGCGACAGCGCGAGCGCATCGTCCTCACCGGCGACGTGCCCAGCCCAGCCGACCCGCCCTCGGGCTGTCGATTCCGCACTCGCTGTTGGAAGGCGCAGGAGATCTGCGCCCAGGAGGAGCCCGCCCTGATCGACAGGGGACAGGGCCATCCGGTGGCGTGCCACTTCGCCGAAGTGCAACAGGTCGTCTGACCGCTTCCATGCGCAGGTGGCCAACCGTGCCGGGCGCGCTGTCGCTCGTGGTCGCCCTTGCTCTGCTCGCGGGCTTGGCGGGCTGTGACAAGAAGTCGGACGCGGGGACGGCGGCCAAAGAGGCCAAGCCCCGACCGGGCGGCGTGCTGCGCGTGGGCGTGACCCGCGTCGGGTCGCTCGACCCCGCCCAGGCCCGCACCGTCGAGCAACTGCTTGTCGCCGACCAGTTGTTCGACTCGCTGACTACTCCGCACCCGGTCACCCTCGAGCCGAAGCCCGCGCTGGCGTCGCGTTGGGAGGCCTCGGTCGATCAGCGGCAGTGGGACTTCTTCTTGCGACCCGGTGCCGTCTTCGCCAACGGGCGGCCGGTCACGTCGGCCGACGTGAAGTACACCTTGGAGCGCATCGTGCGCCCGCAGACCGCGTCGCCCGCGGCCGACCTGCTCCAGCCGGTGACGGGCTACGCCGCGTTGCAGAACGGGTCCGCCCCTGAACTGGCGGGCGTCACCACTCCTTCGCCCGAGCAGGTGCACGTGGCCTTGGACATGCCGTTATCGGTGCTGGCCGAGATCCTCTCCAGCCCGGTCTTCGGCGTGGTGCCAAAAGAGGCGGTGGAGGCGGTGCCGCCCGCGCCCGCTTTCGGCGAACAGCCCGTGGGCAGCGGGCCGTTCCAGTTCGCGTCCACCAAGGGCGACGTGGTCTCGCTCACGCCCGTGAAGGGCCGCACCGCGTACGTGCAGCGTTTGGACTTTCGGCAGTTCGACGACGTGGCCGCTTCGTACCGCGCGTTCGCTGCGGGCGACGTGGACTGGTCGCGCGTACCGCCCGACGAGGTCGCCGCTGCTGGCGCACGCTACGGGGACAAGGCCTTCCGGCCATATCTGGCCGAGCTGTTCTACGGCTTCAACTTGAAGAGCCCGAAGTTCGCCGACCCGCGCTTTCGCGAGGCCATCGTCCACGCCATCGACCGCGATGCCATCGCCAAGGCGGTCTACGGCAGCACGGTGCTGGCCATGAACGGACTCGTGGTAACCGGGGTTCCCGGCCACGTGGACCGGGCTTGCGCGGCGACGTGCGCGCACGATGTCGCTCGAGCCCGCGCGTTGGTGGCCGAGGTCTTCGCCGGGCAGCCGCCGCCCGAGGTCTTCCTCGACTACGACGAGGACGAGACCCAGACCGCGGTGGCCAAGGCCATCCAGGCCGGGCTCAAGGACGCGGGCGTCAGTGCCACCCTGCGGGCCAAGCCGCTGAAGGACTATCAGGCCTTCGCCGTGAGCGGACAGCAGGAGCTGTTCCGACTCGGCTGGATCGGCGCCTATCCGTCGGCCGATGCCTTCTTGCCGCCGGTGTTCGCCACTGGCTCGCCCAGCAACCTCACCGGCTTCTCCGTGCCTGCGGTGGACCAGGCCTTTGCCGCGGCCAGGGCCGAGCCGGACGCGGGCAAGCGACTCGGGCTGTACCAGGACGCCGAGCGCCAGATCCTGGCCCTGACGCCTGTCATCCCCATCGCGCAGTTCCAGCTCCACTCGGTGGTGGCCGATGGAGTGCACCGGCTGACGCCCACCGCGGCGGGCACCTTCGACGCGTCGGTCGTGTGGCTTTCACGACGCGGGTAGGGCTTTGGCGCACGGCGGTGCCGGCGGCGCCGGCGGGTCGCGCTTCGGGTCGCGTGGGCGTCTGCTTGGTTGTTTGTCGGGCCGTTTGCTTGGGCGTTTGCCTGATGCTGACCGCGGCGTGCACTGGGCATCGGGGCTCGCCGTCGGCCCGGGGTGATGCGTCACATCGCACCACGAGCACGACCACGGCCGTGGTGCATCCGAGAGGCGGCTCGGCGCGGGTAGGCGTGTGGGGCATGCCCGATCCCTCGGCGCCGACCTTGGCGGGCGCGGCCGTGCGGGCCTTGGTTCTGCCGCAGTTGTTCACGGTGGCGGCGGACGGTCAACGTCTGCCTTCGTTGGTCGTGCCGGGCTCAGACCGCGACGGTGAAGGAGGGCTCTCGGCCTCGTTCGTGCTGCGGCCTGGTGCGACGTGGTCGAACGGTGCGCCGATCACGGTCGAGGACCTTCGACGCACCGCCGATGCCCGATGGGTCGCCGGACTCGAAGGGCCCGAACCGTCCGGGCGCATCACCGTGCGATTCACCCAGCCCATGCCGGGATGGCGGCGGCTGTGGTCCGACACCGCACCCATCGCCGCGCCCGCGCCTGATGTGTGGGGCGGCCCGTTCGTCGTGGCTGCGCTCACTCCCGGGTTGGAGGCGGTGCTGCATCGGAATGAGAAGTGGTGGGGAGGTCCGGCACCGTGGCTCGACGAGGTGCGGCTCGTCCTCGTCCCCGACGCCACGACTATGCGTCAGTTGTTCGAACGGGACGAGTTGGACGTCATCGCCCCGCCCGCGTCGACGAACCGCACGGCCTTGCTGGGGCAGGCCGCGCATCGAGGTGCCGGGCTCGTCGGGCGTGGTGCCTGGGACGTGCGTCTGGTCTTGAACCCGAAGCGGTTGGACGACGGGTCGCGGCGGGCTATTGCCGGGCTGGTGGACTGGGATGCCTTCGCAGGGACCCTGCTGCGGGGCGAGGCGTCGGCTGCCGGCGGGCCGGGCTTGGGCGATGCGGCCGCGTTGGCCGTCTTGAAGGGCAAGACCGTGCAGGTGAGCGGCGAGATCGAGGAGCCCATGACGGGCACGTTGGAGCGGGCCATGCAGAAGCGGGCTGCCGCCGCCGGTTGTGCGTTGGAGCTGCGCAACGCCGAGTCCGACCGGGTGGAGGGTTGGCTGGCCGCGAGCGACTACGACGCGGCCGTCGTCATGGCCTACGAACCGCCCGAGGGCTGCCTGTCGTGTCGCGATGCGGGTGAGGTCGTGTCCTTGTGGCGGCCCGCTCCCGTGGTGGCCTGGCGGGGGGTGGAGGGCGTCGAGGTCAACGGATGGGCCCTGTCGCCCGCTTGGGACGCGGCCTCGTGGTGGCGAGCCGCCGGTACGTCGTGAGGAGCACGAAGGCGCGGATGGCGATCAGCAAACGACCGTCAACCCGGCCCCCGCAGGTCGGGCTGGTGGTGCAGGCTCAGTCGTCGTCCCCCGAGCTGCCACTCCCACTGTTCGAGCTGCCGCTCCCACTGTTGGAGCTACCGCTCCCACTATTGGAGTGACCGCTCTCATGGTCGTTGCTCGCACGGTCGTCATCCCGGCCATGGTGGTCGTCGAGCACGGGGGCAACCGGGGCCGCTGCGTTGTGGGAGGCGGAGGGCCGGGATTGGGGCGGGGCAAGAGCGGGGATCGAACTGTCATCGGCGCGCGACCCGGCAGGCGGGGGCGGGGGAGTGGCATCGCCCGGCAGGGGCTCCTCGGTCGGGACAGCAGGTGCAGAAGCCGGGAACGGCTCCGGCGGCGGCGGCGCGTCGTCCTGCACGGTGTTGACGGCGGCGTTGGCGGCCACGAAGTTGCCGATGTTCGCGTCGGCTCGGGCCGCGAGTCCGAAAAGACCGAAGTTGGCACCGATGGCCAAGGCGGCGGTGAGGCCGGAGGCCGACACTGCGGCGGCGATGGCGAGTGCCTTGCGTCGTCCCATGTCATCGATGGTCGCCACCACGCCGCCGATTGCCCACCCAAGGTTTGGCAAAGTTGGCAAAGACTCCGCGTGCGGGTGGCCTACCCTCATCGGCGTGGACGTGCTCCTCGTTGAAGACGACGAGGCCATCGCGCGGCCGCTGTCGAGGGGCCTCGAGCGTGAGGGCTTCAAGGTCACGTGGGTGGCCACCGGCTTGGCCGCGGTGGACGCGGCCGACGTCGATGTCGTCCTGCTCGACCTGGGCCTGCCGGACATCGACGGGTACGAGGTCTGTCGGCGCATCCGAGCTCGTTCCGACGTGCCCATCGTGTTCCTCACGGCCCGGTCCGATGAGGTCGACCGGGTCGTGGGGTTGGAGCTGGGTGCGGACGACTACGTGGTGAAGCCGTTCGGCTTCCGGGAGCTGGTGGCCCGCATCCGAGCGGTGACCAGGCGTCGGTCGCCGGCGACCGCGGCCGACGCAGGCGGGCCATTGCACGTCGGCGCGTTGGAGTTGGACCGGCGCACGCGCCGGGTCACGTTGGGCGGCGCAATGGTCGACCTGACGCCGAAGGAGTTCGACGTGGTGTCGCTGTTGGCGCAGGACCCCGGTGCCGTCTTCGCCCGTCAGCAGATCATGGAGCGGGTGTGGGGCCATCCGTGGTACGGGCCGACCAAGACGCTCGATGTGCACGTGGCGTCCATCCGCAAGAAGCTCGGCGATCCAGGGTGGATCGAGACGGTGCGGGGCGTGGGGTTCCGCATCCAGTCGGCGGGGAGCGCGGCCGTGGACGTGGCTGACGGCGACGCGGGTGACGCCGGCGCGTCCAGTTGACCCGTCGGCTCCTTCTCGGGTACGTCTCGCTGACGCTGTTCGTGCTCGTGGTGTTGGAGATCCCGCTGGGGATCACCTTCGCCCGGTTCGAGCGGACGTCGCTGCGCGCCGGGGTGCGGCGCGACGCGGCCGCGTTGGCGCTGGCCGCGGAGGAGCCGTTGCAGACGGGCCAAGGCCGGCCGCTGGTCGCGCTCGTCGCGCAGTACCACCAGCGCACGGCGGGACGGGCCGTCATCGTGGATGTGCAGGGCAACGTGCGAGCCGACTCGGACCCGTTGCGGGACGGGCCGCGCAACTTCTCGTCGCGTCCCGAGATCGACGCCGCCTTGGCCAACCGCGAGGTGGTGGGGCATCGGCACTCGGACAGCCTGAGGACCAACCTGTTGTATGTCGCCGTGCCGGTTGCGTCGGGCGGCGTGGTGCGGGGCGCGGTGCGGGTGACGTATCCGGAGTCGTTCGTGGAGGCGCGGGTGCGGCGAGGCTGGCTGGTCCTTGCCGGGGTGGGGCTCAGCGTGTTGGGCTTCGTGTACTTGTTGAGCATCCAGTTGGCTCGGTCGGTGACGCGTCCGTTGCGAGAGTTGGAGTTGGCCGCGGGACGGATGGGGGAGGGCGAGTTGGATGCGCGGGTGGCGGTGCTCCAAGGGCCGCCGGAGTTGCGAGTGCTGGCCCATTCGTTCAATGAGACGGCGGACAAACTGGAACGGATGGTCGACCAGCAGCGCCGGTTCGCGGCGGACGCCTCGCATCAACTACGAACGCCACTGGCCGCGTTGAGGCTGCGGTTGGAGAACGTGGAAGCCGAAGTCGACGCGGCCGTGAGTCGCGGCCGAGGTGCGGCGACGGCGACGGCGTTGGCGTCGGGGGCCGCGACGGCCGCAGCGGCGGCGTCGACCGAGCTGTCAGACGACATCCAAGGTGCCATCGCCGAGGTTCACCGCTTGTCCCGGTTGGTCGATGGCCTGCTCGCCCTGGCCAGGGCCGAGCGCAGCGATGCCGGAGTTGGCGCCGGCCGCGTGCCCGTCGATGTGGCCGCCATCGTGGCCGAGGCGGGGGTACGGTGGCAGCCGCTGGTGGAGGAGCATGGCGTGACACTGTCGACCTGGGCCGATCCGCCATTGTGGGCACTGGCCACGCCGGGGCACTTGGAGCAGGTGATCGACAACCTTGTGGCCAATGCCGTCGACGTGGCCCCCGCGGGTTCAACGGTCGACCTCCGGGCCGCCGTTGCTGGGTCAGACGGTGGCGGCGACAATGGCTCGGTTGAGGTACACGTGGTCGACTCCGGCCCCGGCATGACAGCCGAGCAGCGCGACCATGCCTTCGACCGCTTCTGGCGCTCGAGTGAGGCCCGTTCCAAACTGGGCGGCTCCGGGCTCGGGCTGTCCATCGTTCGCCAGCTCGTGATGAACGACGGTGGTTCGGTGGTGTTATTGGAGGCGGCTGGCGGCGGCTTGGACGCGTGCGTTCGCTTGCAGCGTTGTCCGCCGCCGGAGGCCGGGCCGGGCGAGTTGTCGGTGCCGTTTTTGGAGGGTTCTGCCGGCGGCGAAGGGGGCACGTCTTCGCCCGCGGTTGTCACCCGCCGCTGCGCCGCCCGCCCCCGCCGCCGGCCGACGCCTCCTGGCTGAGCAGGGCGCTACAGTTTCCGTCCGCGCCGGCTTCCGGCGTCGGTTCGTCGGAGTGGCGGAATAGGCAGACGCGCCAGCTTGAGGGGCTGGTGTCCGCAAGGACGTGGGGGTTCAAGTCCCCCCTCCGACACGCTCCTGGCTATACGCGGGACGGGCTTCGACTTCGATAAGCCCGCTCTCGTGATACGTCAGGGAGAGGCCGACTTCGTCATAGATGTCGGTCCGCTCCTCCGGGGTGAGGTAACCGTTCAGGGCTCGCACGATGTCCTTGAGCGCGGCGACCATCGCCCGGATCTCCTTCTTGGTCAGCACCCGCTCAGGAGCCGCGTTGCCAAGGACCCTCTCGGCCACAGCCCGCTCGGCCAGCACGTCGGCGATCCACTTGCCGATCGTCGCCTCGTCGACGCCGGCGTCGAGCGCCTTGCGGTACTTGTCGAGGCGGTCGTCGCACGACTTGATCGTCTCGCGGGCGGCGGCGATGCGGGCATGGTCCTGGTTCTCGAGGTTCACGGACTGCGCCATGAGCTCGACCGTGTCCTCGATGTGCCGGTCGCTGAAGCTCTCCGCCAGCCACTTGTCGAGCTCGGGCACGATGAGCTTCTCCCTCACGTTGACCGACTTCGGATGCCGCTGCTTCGCCGCGCCGTACTCCTTCGGCGTCACGCACCGGTAGTACGGCTCGTCGTGCAGCCAGGCTCCCTGCATCCGCCGGGCGCAGCAGGCGCAGAACAGGCGACTGCTCAAGCAGTAGACGTTCTTGCGGCGTGGGCGCACGACGGCGAACCGCTTGCCCGCTGCGGCCCGAAGTTGAGCGGCCTGGTCGAACAGCTCGTCCGACACGAGCGCCTCATGGGTCTTCTCGGCTGACCAGACCCAGTCGCCCTTGTCGTTCCAGCGCATCTTGGTCTCGTAGCCCATGGCCACGTCCTCGATGTCCATGAGGACCTCGTCGCGGCGCTGCTTGTTCCAGACCTGCCTTCCGGTGTACCGGGGGTTGTCGAGGATCGCCCGCACCGCGGTCTTCGCCCATGCGCCGCCGTTGCCCTGGCGGTGCTTGTTGCGCTCGGGGTCGTGGGCCGAGGGAGACGGGATGCCGTCAGCCGTCAGCCCCTCGGCGATGGCGAGGACACCCTTGCCCGCCACGTACTCGGAGAAGATGCGGCCGACGACGGGCGCGGCCACGGGGTCCGGCACCAGCCTGTGCAGCCTGGCCCCGTCAGCCGCCTTGGACGGGTTGGGGTGCGGCCCGGCGTCGCCCAGCATGTAGCCGTACGGGGGCCTGCCGCCCAGGAACCGCCCCTCAGTCGCCGCCTGTGCGGCCATGGCGGCGCGCACGCGGATCTTGATGCGGTTGCGCTCGCCCTTGCTCATGCCGCCGTACAGGCTCATCACCATGTCGTGGGCGTCGGAGCCGGGATCGACCGCGCCGCCCACCTCGGGCACCCAGAGCTCAACGCCGAAGTGGACGAACAGGGGGAAGATCAGCCCGAACTGGTTGCCGTAGAACATGCGGTGCGGCTCGCCGATCACCACGGCGTCGAAGCCCCGCTCGGGGTCGCGCATCGCCACGAGCAGGTCGGCCGAGCGCGGCCGGCGCTTCCAGGGCAGCGAGCGCGACTGGCCCTTGTCGAAGAACTCGGCGACGACCTCGCCGCCGTGCGGCTTGATGAGCGCCTCGGCGCGCGCCAGTTGCCAGGCGCGCGAGGACTCGGGGTCTTGGTTGTCCTCGGTCGAGCAGCGGCCCGCGAAAGCGAACCGCTTGCCCGCCTGTTGGTTGTCGGGTCGGACGGTCATGTGGACAGTTGTACGTCGACTTCATGGTCGTGCGCAGGGATATCCGCCGCCGCCCGCTGCAGCACCCGGAGCAGCACCGCCGCGGCTCGTGGAGTGAGCCGCGGCGGGTCCTCGGGCACCACCACCCGGATGGGCGGCGGGGGTTGTGCCTTTGGTCTTCGCTCGGTCACGGGACCTGCGCCCCTTCGAGGCGTGCGACTCGCTCGCGCAGGTCGGTGACGACGCCCTCTACGCGCTCGACCGCCTGGCCCACCCGGTCGACCGAGGAGTGAAGGGTGTCGAGGGACTGGTCGACTACGGCTGCCCGCTGCTGGCCGACGCGCCGGTCCGACGAGCGTGCCGCGGCGAACGTGAGCAACGCCGCGAGGGTGGGCGGGAGTGCGGCCACGACGGCCACCACGACGGCGACGGTCATGGGCGCCTCCCGAAGACGAGCACGTCCTCATGCGCCACCACGCGGAAGGGGTGCCCGCGCTCCCGAGCGCGACGGACCTCGGACAGTTGGAAGAACGACGCCCTGGGGACAAGGCGGTCGCCCCGGACCGCGGCCAGGAGGGCGACGTCGCGCTCGATGAGCCGGAAGCCCGCCCTTGCCGCGGTGTCGACCAGGCGGCCGGGCAGGTCGACCAGCACGCCGTCGCGACGCCACGGCCGCGCCGTCAGCGCGACCACGCCGTCAGCCGCGAGCACGAACGACGCCTCGCGGAACATCGCCTCCATGGCCGCGAGGATCGTGTCGAGCCCTTGATGGGCCAGGTTGGCGGGGTCGGCCGAGTAGCGGTGGTCCCACTTCCGAACGCCGGCCCTGCTGGTGCGCACCCGGCCGTGCGTGGTCGCGCCGTACGGCGGCGAGGTCAGGATCAGCGCCACCTGGCCGGCCGCGTCCGAGGGGACGTACGACCGGAGGTGGCGGCAGTCGCCGAGGACGACCTCCGCTTCGCCGCTCGCGCCGTTGGCCCGGGCGTGGGCGACGTTCATCCTGGCGGCCGCCGACCACCGCGCCTCGTACTCGATGCCGATGGCGTCGCGTCCAAGGTGGATCGCCTCCACCAGGGTGGTGCCGATCCCGCACATCGGGTCGAACACGAGATCGCCGGGCTTGGTGAAGGTGCTGATGGCGTGGGCGGCAAGCTCGGGGAGCATCTTGGCCGGGTGCGGCATCGAGTCGGGCAGATACCGACCGCGCCGCTGCACCTGGCTCGGCCGGTTGGCGACGTGCCATACCGAGGTACTGGTCACGGGCGGCCACCCCCGAAGACAAGGACGTCGGCGTGGCGGACCGGCCCGCGCTCGCCGCCGTCGGCCAGCAGGGCGACCACGTGCTGGACGTAGTGGAGCCCGCCCGCGGCGGCGAGGTCGACGGCGGTGCCGAGCGCCTCCCCGCGGCCCAGGAAGCCGACGACAAGATGCCCGCCGGGCCGGAGCAGTGCAGCCGCCTGCTTCACGGTGGCCACGAAGGCGTCCCTCGGCGGGGCGAACGCACGTCCCGTCCGGAAGCACGGCTCCGGCGGCAGCACGACACCAAGGGCCACGTGGCCGTCGAACCCCTCGAGGCCCGCCTCGGGCCAGGCGCCGCCGAGGCCCGGCGTCGTGACGACGACGACTGGGGTGCGGCGCGCACGCACGGCGGCGAGGGCAACGTCGCTGCCGGTCGGCGCCAGGTCGAGCACCACGTCGCCTGGAGCGGAGTAGGAGTCGACGATGTGCTGGGCGAGCCCCGAGCGGCCGCAGGCCTGGTCCTCTGTTGCGCCCTCGGGCGCGAGCTGCCAGAGGGCGAGGGGGACGTCGGGAAACGAGTTCTGGTCTGACATGGGCTTGACACCGTCCGGCCCACGCCACGCGCCTGGTCATAAGAGAAACCGGGTTTTCGGCCCCGAATGTCACTCGGTTCGCTCGGAAACGGCCGCAAAAATCACGGCTGGAGTGACAGCCGAGTGACACGGCCGGTAGAGCCCTCGACGCCGACGGGCGCGCCGCGAAAAATTCTTCTCGGCCTCGATCCGCACGCCGCTTGGGGTCGGCCCAGCGCGAAAGCCCTGCTCAGCGGACCGGGCTGCGCAGTGTGACAGCGCGTTTGTCACTCCCGTGTCCCTGAACTGTCCCGCCCTTGTCCCAAATCTGTACCAGGCCTCTGGCCTCCTTCGACCGTCGATCCATCCCGTTCGAGGAGGCCAGCCATGTCCCTTCACCAGTCGCCGTTCGATGCGCTTGAGTCGTCGTTCCGGCTCCTGTGCGAGCCGCCCACCAACATCGCCATCAACGGCGCAGAGGTGGGCTGGCCGCTCCCCCCTCGGCTCGTGCCGCTCGACGAGCTGCGCGGCCGCCTCCTCCACCCGGCCACCCCGTTCGAGGTCCGCGACCGGGTCATGCTCGTTCTGGCCCGGAAGGCGAAGTCCTCGGGCGGCTGCTGGACGGTGGCGCTGGCAGGGCTGCTGCTCCCTGGGCTCCGGGCGTCGATCGGGCCGCTGACCAGGCTCCACCCGAGGGAGGCCGCCGACATCGAGGCCGAGACCCTCGCCGAGCTCATGCGGGTGTTGGCGGCCTTCGACCACGACGACCGCGTCGCGGCCCGGCTGGTCTGGCGGGCAGCACGTCACACCCGCGAGCGCACGGCACGCGAGCTGACCCAGGCGGCCAAGCGCGAGCCGACGCCGCTGCCCGCCGCGCCACACCGCCCTTGGGGCCATCCCGACTTCGTCTTGGCGGAGGCGGTCGCAGCCGGAGTCATCACCGCAGCGGAGGCTGAGCTGATCGGCGACACCCGCATCGACGGCCGGAGCCTGTGTGCCTGGGCCAAGGCGAACGGCATCCCGGACGGTGCGGCGCGGATGCGACGAATGCGGGCCGAGCGACGCCTGGTCGAGTGGATCGTCAAAAAAAGTGCGTGACGTTTCGCCTCGAAAACCCGGTTTAGAGAGTGCGGGTCGCCTCTCCGAACGCGACGACGCCGGGCCAGGCACACGCCACGCGCCAAGGCACGAGCCCAGGAGGGAGGTGAGCACCGCCCACCGCCCGGCCCGTCGCCGGAGGGCGACCCGACCACGACGACGCCACTCGACCCAGGAGGCCTCATGCACCGATCCCACCGTCGCATCGCCAGCGTGGCGACCGCGGCCTGCGTCTCGCTGGTGTTCGCCGCGAGCCCGGCGTGGGCCGAGGGCGAGCCGCCGTCCCTCGGCAAGGTCGTCGACAACGCCCGCCTCTGGGTGATGGGGATGCTGGCCGGGCTGGCGACCCTGTACTTCGTCATCGGCGCGGCGCGCTACGTGATGGCGGGCGGCGACCCCGGCCAGGTGGAGAGGGCCAAGCAGACGCTGAAGTCGGCAATGGCGGGCTACGCCCTCGCACTGCTGGCGCCGGTCGTGCTCGCCGTGCTGCGCGGGATCGTGGGCGCGTGATGGCGGTCGACCGGCTGCTCCTCGCCGCCGTGGTCGCCGCAGTGCTCGTGTTCGGCGCGACCAAGGCGTGGGCCGAGCCGGCGCCGCCGCCGGTCCAGGCCGCGAGCACCACCACCACGACGACCATCGACCCGAGCGCGCCGCCCACCACTGCCCCTCCCGACTCGGCGTCCGCGCCGTCAGGGGACGGCGGCGGCAACACGGGCCACGGCGTCTTCGACATCGCCGGGCGGGTGCGAGACGCCATCGACGGCTGGTTCAGCCACCTGGCCGTCGACGCGCTGAACCCCGCGCTCGACCTGCTGGGGCGGACGGTGTTCTCGACGCCGAACTTCACCGGCGACGGCCGGGTGCGCGACCTGTGGCGCATCTCGTGGGGCGTCGCCAACTCCGTCTTCCTGCTGTTCGTCCTCGGCGCGGGCGTGCTCGGCATGTCGTTCGAGACCCTCCAGACCCGCTACGCGCTCAAGGAGCTCCTGCCGCGGCTGGCCGTCGCCTTCGTGGCCGCCAACGCCAGCCTCTTCTTCGCAGGGTTCGCCATCAACGTCGCCAACGGGCTCTCGGAGGCGTTCGCCTCGCAGGGCGTCGGCACCGCGCGGGGCGCGGCGGGCGTCGTGCTCGTGCTGGTCGAGGGGGCCATCGACGGGGGCGGGATCTTCCTGCGCATCCTCGGGCTCGCCATCGCCGTGCTCGTGGTCGGCGTGCTCGGGACCTACGTCGCCCGCCTGGCCACGATGGTCGTCCTCGTCGGGGCCGCGCCGCTGTTCCTCATCTGCCACGCGCTGCCCGGCTCCGAGGGGGCGGCGCGGCTGTGGTGGCGGGCGCTCACCGGCTGCCTCGCCGTGCAGGTCGGCCAGGCCTTCGTGATGGTCACCGCCGTGCGCGTCATGTTCGACGCAGACGGCAGGCGCACGACCGGGATGCCCGGCGGGCCGCTCATGGACCTGCTGGTCGTGGGGTGCCTGTTCTGGATGATGCTGCGCATCCCCAGCTACGCCCGGCGGCTCGTCTTCAACCCCCGCACCAACGCCATGGGCCAGGTGGCCCGGCACGCGGTCGTCGGCAAGGCCGTGGGCGCGCTGAAGGCGGCCGTGTGATGGCGAGCGTCCGCATCCCCGCCGACGTCGACCGCGAGGACGTGCTGCTGGCGGGCATGACCGCGCGCCAGCTCGGGCTCGCCTCCGCCGGCGCGCTGATCCTCGCCGGGCTGTGGGCCGCGTCGAAGACGGTGGTCCCTGCTCCCCTGTTCCTCGCGCTCGCCTCGCCGGTGGCCGCGGTGTTCGCCGTGGTCGCGCTCGGGCGGCGCGACGGCGTCAGCGCCGACCGGCTGCTGTTCGCCTGGCTGCGCCACGCGCTCGGGAGCCGCCGCCTCGTGCCCGCGCCGGAGGGCGTCCCGGCCCTGCCGGCTGGCGTCGACGGCCCGCCTCCCCCGGCCGCCCTCCGGCTGCCGGTCGAGGCCGTGCACGACGGGGTGCTGGACCTCGGCGGCGACGGCCTTGCCGCGGTCTGCCGGGTGGCGTCGCTCAACTTCGGGCTGCGGACCGAGGCCGAGCAGGAGGCCATCGTCGCCTCGTTCGCCCGCTGGCTGAACTCGCTGTCCGGCCCCGTGCAGGTCGTGGTGCGGGCCGAGCGCGTCGACGTCGCCGCGCTGGTGGAGTCGCTGGCGTCGGCAGAGGGGCTGCCCCACGCCGCGCTGGCCGAGGCGGCGCGGGACCACGCCGCCTTCCTGTCCGACCTCGCGTCCCGACGCGACGTGCTCCGGCGGGTGGTGCTGCTCGTGCTGCGAGAGCCAGCCGGGCCGGGCGCGGCCGACCTGCTGCGCCGCCGGGTGGACGACGCCGTGTCCGCCCTGTCCGGCGCGGGCGTGTCCGTGTCACCGCTGTCGGATGAGGACGCGGTCGCCGCGCTGGCGTCGGCCGCCGACCCCGACGCGCGCCGCTGCCCGCCCGGCCTGGCACTGCCCGGCCAGACGATCACGAGGAGGGCCGAGTGAAGGCCGTCGCGTTCCCGAGGAAGCAGAAGGGGACCGCTCCGGCCCTGGCGGGCCTGCCGCTGCCCGACTCCGTCGAGGTCGAGCCCAAGCGCCTGCGCGTGGGCGAGGGGTGGCGCTCGACGGTCGCCGTCAACGGCTACCCCCGCGAGGCGCGGCTCGGCTGGCTGGAGCCGCTGGTGGCCCACCCCGGCGCAGTCGACGTGTCAATGCACGTCGAGCCCATCCCCGCCCCGGTGGCCGCCGACCGGCTGCGCCGCCAGCTCGCGAGGCTCGAGTCGAGCCGCCGGCTGGACGCGTCCAAGGGCAGGCTGCCCGACCCTTCCCTCGACGCGTCGGCCGAGGACGCGCGCGACCTGGCAGGCCGCCTGGCGCGGGGCCAGGGCCGCCTCTTCTCGCTCGGCCTCTACGCCACCGCCCGCGGCTCCGACGAGGAGGAGCTGGCGCGGGAGTCCACGCGGCTGCGGGCGCTGTGCGACTCGCTGCTCCTCGACACCGTGCCCTCGACCTTCCGCTCCCTCCAGGGCTGGATGACCACGCTGCCCCTCGGCCTCGACCTGCTGCGGATGCGCCGCACGGTCGACACCGACGCCCTGGCCGCGTCGTTCCCCTTCGCATCGGCGGAGCTGTCGGACCCGTCGGGCGTCCTCTACGGCCTCAACGCCCGCACCAGCGGGCTGGTGTTCTGGGACCGCTTCGCCCAGGCCAACTACAACTCGGTCGTCCTGGCCCGCAGCGGTGCGGGCAAGAGCTACCTGGCCAAGCTGGAGCTCCTCCGCTCGCTCTACACCGGCGTCGAGGCCGCGGTCGTGGACCCCGAGGACGAGTACTCGCGGCTGGCCGGGGCGGTGGGCGGGGCCGTGCTGCGGCTGGGCGCGCCCGGCGTGCGGCTCAACCCCCTCGACCTCGACGGCCAGCCGGACGCCCTCGTGCGCCGGGCCATGTTCGTCCACACCCTGGTCGCCGTGCTCCTGGGCGAGGAGCCTCGGCCCGCGGGACGTGCCGCCCTCGACAGGGCGATCCTCGCTGCGTATGCGGCCAAGGGGATCACCGCTGACACCGCCACACACCGGAGGCCTGCACCGCTGCTGAGGGACGTCGCCTCGGGGCTCGAATCCGACCGGGATGACGAGGGGAGGCTGCTGGCCGGGCGCTTGGCCCCCTTCACGTCGGGCACCCACCGGATGCTCTTCGACGGCCCCACCACGACCCGGCCCGAGGGGCACCTCGTGGTGTTCTCCCTGCGCGACCTGCCCGACGAGCTCAAGGCGGCGGGCACGCTGCTGACGCTCGACTCCATCTGGCGCCGCGTCGCCGACCCGGCCCAGCGGAGGCGGCGGCTGGTGCTGGTGGACGAGGCCTGGCTCCTCATGCGCGACCGGGCCGGGGCGGTGTTCCTCAACCGCCTGGCCAAGTCGGCCCGCAAGCACTGGTGCGGGCTGACCGTCGTCACCCAGGACGCGGCCGACCTGCTGGGGAGCGACCTCGGCCAGGCCGTGGTGTCCAACGCGGCCACGCAGGTCCTGATGCGCCAGGCCCCGCAGGCGATCGACGCGGTGGCCGAGGCGTTCCGGCTCTCCCAGGGCGAGCGCCAGTTCCTGCTCGGGGCCGAGCGCGGCCAGGCCGTGCTGCTCGGGGGCGGCGAGCGCGTGGCCTTCCGGTCGTGCGCCAGCCAGGAAGAGGACCGGCTCGCCACGACCGACCCCGCCCAGCTCGCAGACGAGGAGGACGTCCTGTGAAGAAGATCGCCATCGCCGCCGCGGCGGCCGTCGTCGTGCTGCCCGTCGTGCTGATCGGGGCCGTCAGCTTCGCGGTGCAGGTCTCGTGCCTGGACGCATGCACGACGCCCGGCAAGGCCCACACGATCACCAGCGACATCCCCATCGAGATGGGAGGCCTGTACCGGCGAGCGGCCGAGCGCTTCGGCATCCCGTGGGAGGTGCTCGCCGGCGTCGGGCGCGTCGAGTGCGAGCACGGCCTCGATCCGCGGTGCTCGCGCCCCAACGAGGCGGGGGCCGAGGGGCCGATGCAGTTCCTGCCCGCCACGTTCGCCCGCTGGTCCTGGGCGTCCGGGAGCCCGGACCCGTCGCCCTACGACGCCGAGGACGCCGTCTACGCGGCCGCGGCCAAGCTGGCGGCGGACGGGGCAGCGACCGACCCCTCCGCCGCGCTGTTCTCCTACAACCACTCAGCCGCCTACGTGGCCGAGGTCGAGTCATGGGCCCTCCGCTACGGCTGGCAGCCGCCGGATCTCTCAGTCCTGGCGACTGCCGTCCTCGACCACCCGCGCATCGCGCTGCGCCCGCAGGCGGACTCCGACGTGCGCAGCGGCGTAGTCGATGCCCGCGTGCTGCGCCTGCTGCTCGTGGCCGCCACCAGCCACCGGCTCTCCTACGTCGGCCCGCTGGTCTCAGGCCACGACTACTTCGTAAATGGGACCGACCGCCCGTCCAACCACGCCTTCGGCCGGGCCGTCGACATCCCGGTGGTGGACGGCAAGGCGGTGTCGAAGGGCAACGACGCAGCCCTCGACGTGATCTCGATGGTCGGCCATGACGCCGACGAGGTCGGCTCGCCGTGGCCGCACCCGCTCGACGGGCCGAGGACGTTCGACGAGGGCCACTCCGACCACCTCCACTTCGGGTGGGACGCGTGAGGCGGGCGGCGCTGCTGCTGGCGGCCGAGGCGCCGACTGGCACCCCGGCCGGCCCGCTCGTACGAGTGCTGCTCGACCCCGATGGCGCGATGCGGAGGGCACTGGCCGGTCTGCGGGCCACGCTCGAGGCAGCCGGACCACGGCTGCTCCTGCTCGCAGGCGCCGTCGCCATCGCGGCAGTCGCGGTCCTCGCACTGCGGCGGTCTCGACGGGCCCGGATGCAGTTGGGCGCTCACGTCGTGACCGTCCTCGCACCGCCCGACGTCGATGCCTCCGGCGGCGAGGCGCTGTGGCGGAACCTTCACGACGTCCTCCGGCCGAGGTGGCGGGGGCTCGTGGCCGCCAGACCGCATGTGTCGTTCGAGTATGCGTGGACTCCCGACGGCTTGAGCGTCTCGCTCTGGGTCCCCGGGTGCGTCCCCGTCGAGCTGGTCGAGCGCGCCGCGGCGGCGGCATGGCCCGGCGCGACCACCAAGACCGCAGAGTTCCAGCCCACCGAGGCGGGCCGCCGTCGTCGGCCGCGGCTCACCGGCGAGTTTCGGCTCGCCATGCCCGGTTGGCTGCCGCTGCGCACCGACTTCGACGCCGACCCGCTGCGGGCGATGATCGGAGCCGCGCACGGGACGGGCGCGGGAGAGTCAACGGCGGTGCTCGTCCTCGCCCGGCCTGCCCACGGCAGGGCGGTGACGCGGTGCCGCCGGGCGGCAAGGGACCTGCGCACGGGGCGGCCGCCCACCCCAGCGCTGCGACTGCTCGACCTCTTCACCCCCGGCCCCGCGGCGCAGCGGTCGCCCATCGACCCCTCCACGGCACCCGAGATCAGGGCGATCGTGACGAAGTCCGAGTCGCCGCTGTGGGCCGTGCGAGTTCGCTATGCGGTCGCGTCAGGCCCTGCCGGCGACGGCCCCGCGGGCCTTCCGCTCAAGACGCGGGCGCACGCGGTCACCGCCGCCTTCGGCCTCTACACCGGGCGCAACCGCCTCGTGCGCCGACCACTGCGCGGGCGCCACGGCGTCTTCGACGGCCGCGTGCTCAGCCGAGGCGACCTGCTGTCCACCCCCGAGCTGGCGGCGCTCGCCCACCTGCCCACCGACCGCATCGTGCCCGCGCTGTCGCGCGCCAGCGCTCGGCCGGTCGCGCCGCCTCCGGGGATCGAGTCGATCGAGGCCGAGGGCAAGGTGCTGGGCGACTCCGACGCGGGCGGCGACAGGCCCGTGGTGCTCCGCCCTGCGGACGCCCGCTACCACGTCCACGTCATGGGAGCGACGGGCAGCGGCAAGTCGACCCTGCTGACGAACATGATCCTGGAGGACGTCGAGCACGGGCGTGGCGTCGTCGTCATCGACCCGAAGGGCGACCTGGTCGCCGACGTCCGCGACCGCCTCAAGCAGGCACCTGAAGGCGGACTGGTCGTTCTCGACCCGACGAGCGCGGAGGGGCGGCCGACGCTGAACGTCCTTGAGGTGCCCGAGGGTGTCAGCCCCGACCTCGTCGTCGACCACGTGGTGGGGGTGTTCAGCCGGATCTTCGAGCACCACTGGGGACCCCGGCTGGAGGACGTGCTCCGCTCCGCCTGCCTCACGCTGCTCCTCGGGCGGCACGACGCCGACAGACCCGCTGCCACGCTCTCGTCCATCCCCGAGCTGCTGTCCGACCTCGAGGCCCACAAGTGCCTGCTGGGGCCGCGCACGCCGGGCGAGCTCACCGGCTTCTGGCAGTGGTACAGCGCGCTCAACGAGGGCCAGCGTGCCCAGGTCGTCGGGCCTCTGCTCTACAAGCTTCGGGCCTTCCTCCTGCGCCCGTACATCCGCCAGATCGTCGAGGGGGACGAGTCGAGCTTCGACATCGGCAGGGTGCTCGACGGCGGCCTGCTGCTGGTGCGGGTGCCCAAGGGCGAGCTGGGCGAGGACACCGCCAGGCTCCTCGGCAGCTTCGTCGTGGCCAAGACCTGGCAGGCGGCCACGGCCCGGGCCCGACGCAGTGCCGCGCATCGAACCGACGCAGCCGTCTACGTGGACGAGTGCCAGAACTTCGTGACGACCCTGCCGCGCAGCTTCGACGAGGTGCTGGCCGAGTCCCGCGGGTACGGCGTGTCATGGGTGCTGGCCCACCAGCACCTCGGCCAGCTTCCGAGGGACCTGCGAGACGCCGTCTCGGCCAACGCCAGGAACAAGGTCCTGTTCAACATGTCGCCGGAGGACGCGTTCGTCCTGTCGCGCCACACCTCGCCTCGGCTGGCCGAGCACGACCTGGCCAACCTGGCCGCGTACCAAGCCGCCGTCCGGCTCGTCGTGGCGGGCCAGGACAAGCCCGCATTCACCATGAAGACCCGGCCGGCGCCCCAAGCCCTGCACCAGGAAGGAGCCGCCGAATGACCCCCACCCAGCCGGTGGCCCAGCCAGTGGCCCAGCCGCCCGCCCAGCCGGTGGCCCGGCAAGTTGGCCCTCCAGCACAGCAAAACAGCCGCGTCGCCCCAGGTCAGCCCACCTCCCGACCCGCCCGGCGAGAAAGCGGACTCCTGAAGGGGGCAAGCCCCCTTCAGTTCGGCCCCCGGCTGTCAGCCGATGAGCTTCGCTACTCGCTTGCTCATCGGCTGACGCCCAGGGACCGCGACCTGCTGCACGCACTGGCGCGCCTCGGGGTGCTCACCGCGCCGCAGGTCGCGCAGGCGTTCTTCCAGACCGAGTGCCGCGCCCGCAAGAGGCTGGTCGAGCTCGTGCGGCTCGGCGCTCTCGGCCGGTTCCGCCCCCACCGCGAGTCGTGGGGCTCCCACCCCTACCACTACGTGCTCGGTCCCGCGGGCGCGGCGGTCGTCGCCGCCGACCGGGGCGACGACCCGGCGCGCACGCGCAAGCGGCTGCTCGCCAGCCGGGTCATCGCGCTGAGCCGGACCCAGCGCCTCCAGCACCTCGTGGGGGTCAACGGCGTGTGGGCTGCGCTGACAGGGCGGGCGCGCCGGGAGGAGGGCGCTGAGCTGACTCTGTGGGTCGGCGAGGCCCGCTGCGCGGCATGGACCAAGGGCATCGTCCGCCCCGACGCCTACCTCGAATGGTCGGCCGGCTCGCACGCGGCGGAGTGCTTTGTCGAGTTCGACCGGGGCACAGAGCGGCTCCACCGCCTGACCGCGAAGCTCGCGGGCTACGAGCGGTTCGAGGCCGAGCGGGGGGCGGCCGCATGGGTCCTGTTCGCCTTCACGTCCGCACGCCGCGAGGCCACCGCCCGCCGGGCGCTGGCGGGGGCGACAGTGCCGCTCGCCACCGCCGCCCTCTGCGACGGGCAGACCGCCGCGGACGCGGGCTGGGCGCCCATCGATCGAAACGAGCGCATGCGCCTAGAGGAACTGGCGCGACTCCGGCTGCCCCCTGGCTCACAGAGCCGGGTGGCCGAGGGCCGCGGCCGTGGTTGGCGCTTCGACAGGTCCCGATTCGACGACACCGAGGAGGCGCCTATCGACATGTCATGAGTGGCGGGGAGCGACAGCTTCGAGGCGGACGCCGGACTGCGGGACCGCATCCACCGAGCCGACCCACCGAGCAGGCCTCCACCGCGCCGGATGGCGCGCAGACGACGACGAGCGAGAGGAGCGAGCATGCGGCACCGACCGACGAACCAGGCAAGCGGCGAGTCGGCATGCGCCGGAGCGAAGCCCAATCGACGCCGTCGCCATGTGCCGTGTCGGTGCATGAGGGCCCTCGAAGGAAAGCCCGCGGACGCGGCGACTCCAGATGCGAGGCGCACCGTGGCGGACGGTCGCAAACGCCAGAGCGTGGGCTGCCGGCGGGAGCCGAATCCGAGCAGTCGAGCGGGACGAGGCCTGAACCCCAGGCCCGACACCGACAGCGCTGTCCGCGACGGACGGCCCGACTCACGGAGGTCACTCCACATGGCAACTCGCGCAGCAACGAAGAAGGCCGGCGTCCCGAAGGCGGCGGCCCCGAAGAAGCGGACCAACGGCGGCGTGACGGCTCCCACCGAGCCGTCGAACGGCAAGGGAACGGAGGAGGCACGGGCTGCGCTCAACGGCAACGGGCTGCCCAAGCTCGGCAAAGGAGGCCTCGGCTCGCTCGTGGCCGACTACCTGGTCGCCAACCCGAAGGCCGAGGTGACGCCGACCGAGCTGAGCAACAAGCTCAAGCGGTCGAGTGGCGCGGTCGCCAACGCCCTGGAGCGACTGGTGAAGGCGGGCAAGGCCGTGCGCACCAGCGACCGGCCCCGCCGGTACCGGCACAAGGCCGCCAGGACCACCAAGCAGGCGGCCAAGAAGGCATGACCGCCTGCCCGGTCCCCGAGCCGTTCCCGTCCGCACACCACCGGCATGCGCGGCACTGGCACGCTGGCTACAACCGGCCGGGCTGCCTCCCCGAGGCGGAACCCGGCACACACAGCAGCTTCGAGGACGCCCAGGAGGCCCTCGCCGACGACATGGAGTTCCATGCCCGGAGCGAGGACGCCTGGGCGGGCGAGCACCCCTGCGAGGGCGAGACGTGCGAGACGCACGGCGAGTCCTGCGGGGGAAGGCGGGCGGAGCAGATCATGGCCGCGCGGGGCGACCTGCTCAGGTCGCAAGGGCCCGCGTGGTCCGGATCAGCCGCAGGCCTCGCGTACTGGGTCACCCCGTGCCCCGGATGCGAGCAGGCGGACCGCCCGTTCCGCCACCTCCAAGCAGCGGCGCCCGCGTAGAGCGGGCGCGGCATGAGCGGCGGCTCGGCCCGGCGGGCCAAGGCCTGCCGGGCCGTCCGCTCCAAACCCGAGAGGCAAAAGGACCCCTAAAGGTGAATAATGGGACAGAGAGAAACATGAGGAATCTCCGGCAGGCTGGGGCCGCGCCGCACCGGGCGCGGGGACTCGGGGCGCTGCTCGCCGCCCTGCTCTGCATCGCCGCATCCGCGCCCGCCGCGTCGGCCGACGTCGACGCCTACGCGCAAGACGCCAACACCGTCGTGGGCAACGTCGACGCCTTCGACGGCCCGCAGTTCGCGGCCCCCGCCGACGGGCGCGTCCGCGGCTACGGGTTCTCCTTCACGGTGACGAAGTCGGGGCCGGTCGACCGGTACAGCCTCGGGTCGAGCTGGCACCACGCGGGCCAGGGCCAGAGGCTCGTGGGGTTCAACCTTCGCATCGACGACCCGGCCGACTCCGACCACCCCGTGCACGGCGCGGTGGTCGTCGCGGGCGGCGGGCGGATCGCCATCGGCGACGGCGCGTTCGACCTCCAGCGGGGCGAGTGGGCCTACGTCGCCTCGGTCCCGGCAGGCACCCAGGACGTGGGCCTTGAGCTGTCGGCCGCGGGCTATGCACAGACCTTCTCGCTCACGTCGGGTGCCCGCACCGGCCCGCAGCCGGCGGTGCTCTACCGCGACCTGCTGTCGCCCGACGTGGCCAAGGAGGGCGCGGGCGAGCGCACGATGCGGGTGGCCGACGAGGCGACGGGCGACCGGGGGTCGCTCACCTTCAGCCTCAAGCAGGCCCGCCTGTCGTTCTTCACCCCGCCCGAGCCGGTCGGCCCGGCGGAGGACCCCGCCCAGGCCTTCCTCGTGGTCGAGGCCGACGTGGAGTCGCCCTACAGCAGCGACGTCCAGTTCACCGCCTACAAGGCGCTCCCGGCCTCCGCCGTCACGGCGACGCTGCCGGACGGGACTGTCGTGCAGGCGCAGCACGCGGGCCCCGAGGACGACGGCTTCATGTCCGGCTCGTACTACTTCCCGGTCCCCGGCGACGCCGAGGCGGCGCGGGTGACCATCAAGCCGGGCACCTTCGACGCGTACCGATACGGCGAGGCGGGCGCCGAGCCGACCCCAGTGAAGGCAGAGGGCACGGCGGTGTTCGACATCGAGTTCACCCCCGGCGGCGCGTCGAAGCTGCCCAAGCTCCCGAAGGGCTCGACCGCCACGACGGCACGACCGGCGTCGCCCGAGACGGGCTCCGGCGACGTGCCCACCAGCAGGCCAAAGCGCACCGGAGGCGGCTCCACAGTTCCGGTCCTCCTTCTGCTCTTGGCGCTCGCCGCGGTCGGCGCGTTCGCAGCCCGCAACTGGCTGCGGCGCAGGATCACGGCAGTCATCAATGTGGGCCCCAGTAACACGGCGCCGGACGACGTCGGAGACCTCTCCCTCCCGACGCCGTTTGCCACGCTGGTCGGGCAGGGAGCCGTCGCCGCGGTGAGGGCAGCCGTCATCCAGGAGCTCGACGCCGGGCACAGCGAAGTCGTCGTCCTGGCAAGCGGCCCGGTCGAAGGGCTCGGTCGTGAGCTCGAGGCCACCGACGCCCGCGTCGTCCACGATGCGGCCCACCTGACGACGGAGGTGGAGGCAGCCGCGCTGTCGGCCGCACGCGCCGCGGCCGAGGCCGCAGAGGACGGCTCCAACGGCCAGGCGTGGAGCGTCATGATCGTCGCCCCCGGTGACGCCGCCGAGCAGGCAGCCGCCGCTGCCGCCGCATCGACGGGGACCGTTCTGGTCCGAGCACTCGCGCTCGACGGCGACCGCGCGCCGGTCGTCCAGGTGGATGCCAGCGGCGTCGCAACTTTGCCGGACGGACGACGCGGGGACGTGCCGCTGGCCGAGGCGGTCCCTGCTCCCGAGGGAGCCCCGATCATCGAGGCGGAGCCGCCTGCACCGGCCACGCCGGCCCATGCGCTTGAAGGCGACACGCCCGCCATCGACGTGGCGCTCCTCGGCGCCTATCGGGTCTCCGTAGCGGGCAAGGAGGGCACCGGCGGCTGGCGCACGACGGCCCGCGAGCTGCTCGCGCTCCTGGCCGTTCATCCGGACGGCCTGACGCTTGAAGCGGCCGTCGAGGCGATGTGGCCCTCGGCCGACCCCGACAAGGCGCGGGTCAACTTCCGCCAGGCGGTCAAGAACCTCAGGAAGATGCTGCGCCCGCCCTCGGGCGTGCGCCCGGACTGGACCCCCGTGGAGCTCGTGTCGGGCCGCTACCGGCTCGACACCGAGGTCATCTCCATCGACGTCCGCCAATTCGAGGCAGCGGCAGCCGCGGCGGCGTCAGGAGACCTCGCCGCGGCGCAGCGGGCAGTCGACCTCTACCGCGACGAGCTTGCCGCTGACGAGGACTTCTTGTGGGCCGAGCCACACCGGGAGAGGCTTCGGGGCGTCATGGTCCGCGTGATCGGCCGCCTGACGGCCAACTGCCGGGCCTCGGGCGACCTCGACCGCGCCGCCCTACTGCTCGAGCGGGCCATCTCCATCCGCCCCGACTCCGAGCCGCTCTACCGGGACCTCATGGAGGTGGAGCGAGCACAGGGCAACGAGGACGGCGTGCGCCACACGTACGCCCGCCTCGAAGCCGCCCTGGCGCGGGAGAAACTAAAGCCCACGGCGAGGACGAAGGCGCTCCTCGCGGCGGACACTTCCCCCGCCGGCTGATCCGCCGGCGATACGGCTTGACCCCCTCCGCGGAGTCCCTGTATCTGTCCACCTGACGTTCGCAGCCCCGTCATGCAGCACGCCCCCGGGCCGCCGCTTACCAACCGGAAAACGGTTGGCCGGGGCGCTGCGCGAACAGCCCCCGGCCTGGCCGCTTCCTTCTGACAAAGGAAACGACAATGGCAAACGCTACGACACACGACGCTCCGTCTCAGGCTCTGCGCGACTCGATCGCCAACGCCACCGAGGAGGGGCTGGAGCTCGAACGGCTCCTGATCAACTTCGCGGGCAACGTCCGACAGGCCGGGATCGACTTCGACGCCGAAGTCTCCGACCTCGACGACAGCGACCCGCGCTACCAACACGCGGCCGTCCGCTCGGGACTTGGCGTCCTGCACGCGATGGTCGAGCAGATGGCCGACATCCTCAGCGAGGCCCTCGGCGACCCCGAGGAGTACGCCCCGCGGGTGGCGGCATGAGCCCCCGCGCCCGCCAGCCGCGGGTCTCGCTGGAGCCGCTCGTCCAGCGGTACGGCAACGTCAGCATCCTGGCCCGCGCCCTCGGCGTCGACCGAGCGCAGGTCGCCCACTGGCGCAGTGACGGCGTGCCCATCGAGTCCGCCGACCGCATCGCCATCGCGGTTGGACGCCACCCGGCCGAGGTCTGGCCCGAGTGGTACCGCCTGTCGGGCGATGAGGCGGCATAGCGACGCCGCCCTCCGCGGGATCAAGGGGCTGGCCGGCGCGGCGGTTGACGCCGCCCGGCGGTCGGCCCCACCGCGGACGTGGCGGTTCGCCGTCGAGCGCCTGGTGGGCGGCTACTACTTCGTGAGCCCGGTCGGCTTCGCGTGGGATGCGTGCAAGGAGGCGGTCAAAGAGGAGCTGGAGAACCTGCAGGTGGCGGCGGGCGAGCTCGTGCGGACGCACAACGGCCTCATCCCGGCCGGGGCCGTCCGCTCCTACATGGAGCAGGAGAACTACCTCCCGCCAGGACGCGACCGCACCTGGGAGGGCTTCGTCGTTCTCACCATCGAGGTGGCCCACCCCGACCCGTCCGCGCCGTCAGGGCCGTTCGCCGTGGTGCCGGCGGCGATGGGGCGGTTCACTGCCCTCGGGTGGGAGACGTACGACCTGTCGGGCACGCTCTTGAGCAAAGGCGAGTACCCCGTCCCTCCCGCGGGCCATCCGAACGCGATGCTCAAGCTGATGCTCGGCCAGTGCGCGTTCACGTTCGCCCAGGACGGCCCGGAGGCGTGGACGGGCCTGTGGGATTGATGGCAGGCCTGTGGCGTCGGCACCCCGGCCGACAGGCGCTTAGCCCCCGTCAGCCGCGCTGGTATCGCCCTCGAGTTGTTCGACATCGATTGTGCGTGCGGGCGGCATTTCAGGAGGCGGTGGCGCGCTGCCTGGGGGCGCGATCATCCGGATTTCAGTCGCAACACGGTAGAGGACATCGTCGACCGTCGAGATCCTGTCTGCCGGTGGGACAGGGAGGCCTACGTAGCCGTGGACGCCCTCACGCCACGCCACGATTCCGGCACCCTCCAGATAGGTCTTCACAAGCGCTTGAGCTTCAGTGACCATCCGCTCCACGCTGTCCGCAGGGCGCAGTCGAGCCGCCCACAGGAAGTAGGTCTTCGGGAAAACAGATCCACGCCAAACGTCCCAATGCTCGATCGACGTTAGGTGCTGACGGCGAAACAGCTTCAAGTCCGTCGCCGCGAACTTGAGTTCCTTTCGGCGGTTCGTCCAGTCGGCCATCGCTCCGCGGGCGGGATCGGTGGGCGTCGCTGGCGCCCCTGTCACCTTTGTCTCCAGACAGACGAGAGGATCCACCTCCCGGTCAGGCCACGCCACGTCTATTTGATGCGTCTGCGAGAAGCCTTGAACGCGGACTCGGGGTGCAAGGCGGTGGGAGCTTTGGTTCTCCAGCAGAAGCGCGAGCAGAGTCGCGAACCAATTGCCCTTCCCGCGATAGACCGCGGCGAGGCGCTTGCCTGGCGCCTTGCGCTGGTCGCCCATCCCATCAGGCGGGAGGCCAGCGGCTCGATACGCGTCCAGGGTCCACATCAGATCCAGCCAGTCCGGCTCAACCTCGCTGAACATACGCACATGGGTGGCCTGGACGCGCTGTATCAGGGCGTCCCACTTCTCTCCTGGATGCCCAACCCGCGACCGGAGCGCACTCTCCGTCTCCACCACGCTTCCTAGCGTCGCACATCGAGACGACCGCGCCGATGGACTACTGCCCTAGACGGCGCTCTCGAAGAGAGGCCGCCGCGTCGTGAAGCTCCGCGACGTCGGCCAGCGGCAGTCCAATCGTCTCGTGCAGCAGAACTTCATCAACACGCTTAGCGACGTTCGTCCATAGTCCATCCTGCAGTTGTCGATCGAGCGCTTGGCGCTCGGCCTTCAGGCGATCCCAGGCAGCGAGTAAAGCTTTGATCGATGGGACGGGAAGCGAGAGAGCCTCCCGGGGCTCCATCTTGAGCATCCCGCCCCCGTACGCGCGGCCGTGGATCTCTGCGCCGAGCATGGTGACTGAGTTGAGCGCGAGCAGTGGCAGAGCGGCGCCGACCGCTCGTGGGGTATCGCGCTTGAGGCGCACACCGTGCATCGAGTTGAGAAGACTGGTTTTCGCCGTGTTACGAACGAATCTCGGGTACCTGTGGCTCATGTACGTGAAGAACAAGTCAGGCGGCGCGACCACCGGTGGCCTCCACCACGGCGACCTCACCTGACACTTGTACGCCTGGTTCACGCCCTCGCGCTCGCCCCGTTCTACGTAACGTCGAAGGGACGGTGTCTCATCCTCGGGCTCGGGGCACAGTAACCACACACGTTCTCCGGCAGCCTTCAACCGCTCCCAGTGCGCCTTAGTGAAGGTCGTGCCACGCAGATGGCGGGAGCCCGGAGGACAGATCGGCCGTAACAGTTCTTCCGTGAGGCCGTACTCGTGCCGGGCAGCCTCGGACAGTGCGAAGTAATGGTTCGCACCTGTGACCGTGCCGAGCTCGACGCTGCCGATCTGGCTGAGATTCAAGAAGTGCGAAGCGACAACCTCGCGATACCGGCGTCGGCGCGCAAGTGGCAGCAGGAGGTCGGTCCACTTGCCCTCACTCGCGGGAGTCACACTCACGCTGTCTCCAAAGTGAAGCGAGGCAAGGTCCGAAGCGTCCTCCACGTATACGAGGCTGAAGCTGTCGCAACCGCCACTCCCATGAGCGAGCAGCAGAACCACCTTCTCGAGCGCGTCGTCGAATTGGAGCCGCTCGAACATGACAAGGGTGACGCCAGCGAAGCGGTGGCGGAGCCATCGCCGAATCGGCTCCGCATAGTGCACGGTAAGGAGTTCCGCCGGCAGAACCATGGCAAGCCGGCCATCAGGCTTGAGAAAGCCCGACGAGTGAACAACTACTGACGCCCACGAAGAAGCGAGCCCGGACAGCCTCACACCCTGCTTCAGTGCCGCCGCGATCGATCGTTGCCGCGCCGCGCCACGATGCTCCTGATACCGCACGAACGGAGGGTTGCCCACGACTGCGTCGACCAACGGCAGCGCGCTGCCGAATTCGTCAGGCGTTGGGATTGCGAACACGTCGCTCGGGATGAGGTGTGCATCCAGCCCTTCGTCCTCGAGCAGTGCCATCGACGCGTCCAGTGAGGGGCGGTGAAGGTCAACACCGAATACTTGATCGTCGAGGCGACTCGGCTCGCAGCCCAGCTCGTGCAGTCGGCGCCCAGCCGCCAGGAGGAAAACTGCCTCGCCGCAAGTCGGATCAAGGACCGTTGTGGCCGCGTTCCGTACCGCCCAGCCGGCAAGAAAGTCCGCGATAGCCGGAGGCGTGAAGAACGCGCCGCGCGCCTTACGGTCGCCGTCCTCTGGTCGCAGGGCGCTCAGCGCCGGTGTATCCCGCACGGTGGGCCTCCCAACACGAAACTACACGAATGTAACTCCGGCCAGTGTAATCGAACGTGTGTTCGATTACAAGGTGCAGTTAGCGCCACCTCTGCCCGCATGAAGCATCCGAGGTAGTTGGAGCAGGCTCCGTGGGACCGGTGCTCCGGACGACGCTCTTCGACGGCGTGCGTCCGTGCATCGCCACCCTCTGTGACCGGGGCGCCACACCCCTCGTGGTACACGATTCCGTGATGTCGCCTACACCGCAGCGTCTGATCGGTTGGGCGACGTCATGCACGTCATCCACCCTCCATTTGCACCCTGAGGGTTGTATCGACTCGACAGCCGGTCTATTTCTCGTCGCCGGCGACATCGGTCTGGCTCGAGTTGAGCGGCTACAGACACCTCAACTCTCGAGCGTACGGACGCACGCTTGGCACGCTCGTCATCACTTGCCGGAGGAAGTCGACGTCGTACAACGCGACCAGCGCTGCGAGCACGAGCGAGACAGGCGAGCCTGCATCGAGGGGGATAGCGGGCTGCCTGGTGTTGATCGGCTGCGTCACCGGAAGAGACCGCCCTGTGCGTCCGAAGGACGTAATTCGCTGCACGTGGAAGAACATGTGCCTGGGTCCCGCTCGTTCGGGCGTTTCGAAGCGGTTGCCGTTCGCCTTGAGCTTGTTGCCGTCGAGCACGAACATCGCGATGTAGAGCCGAAGGAAGGGCGCCGCGGAGGAGAAGTCCCACCTCAACGCGACGACTGGGATCCAGATCGCTCCAAGGTCCGACGCCGGTCCATACACGAAGTTCGACTGATCGTCGCCGATGGAGACGATTGGGCCTCCTCGGGGGTGCAACAACCGTCGCAACTCGAAATGGTCGATGGGCGGCCAGTCGCTCGTCACCCGGTTGCGAAGCAATAGCGCCTGCGCGTTGTAGAGCTTGGCCTCACGAGCTTCAAGTGCAGCGAGCCACACGAGCACATCCGCGAGCGCCCGAGTCGCGCGGGTGTCTGGCATCAACGCTCAAGGACGTCTGAAGGCTCGTACACCACCTCCGACAAGGAGAACGGCCCTTCATACAGTTCCGGCGCGACGCCAAGGGCCTGCGAGAGGGGCTTGGGCCCGGCAACGTGCCGGGTCACCCATGGCGAGTGCACATCGGCGCTATAGGTGAGGCAGGCCTCCTGTGGAAGGAACCGCGAGACATCCTCACAGAATCGAACAGGTGGCTCTTCGCCGTCCCATGGGTCCTTCACCTCCGCGATGCGGTGGTCCACCGCGAGCCGTTGCCACCACCACGCTGGGCGGGAGAGCCAAAACCCATTCTCGAACAACGCGGCTGCCGCTGCCGGATGGTCGACCAAGCTCGATTCCGGACGCGGGTAGGCCCCGAGGTCGAATGCCGCCAGATCCTTAACGCCGTCGCCTAGAAGACTGGGGAACCGTTCAACGAGGTGAGGGCGGTCCACCAGCACCTCACCGCCCGCGAGGACCTCGCGCTCGAGCCACTTAGCGACGCGGCTCGCCGCGATCCGGATGAGGGCCGCGGGTTCCCAGGGCGCGTCGGTGATGTCGAGACCGCGGGGCGTTCCCGAGACAGCAAACTCGGCGAAGGTCATGGTGGTCGGATCCAAGCCACCGAAGAACTCGAGCGCTTCTCGAGGCACCGTAGGGTAGCCGTTCTCGATCAGACCGAGAGTGGGGAGAACTGGTTGCGTCATCCGATCAGCGAGGAACTCAATCCGTTGCTTCTGCGCCTGGACCACGTCGGCGAGATTCGGCCACGCGGAAGGTCGGAACCCGACAACGGTCTCGCCCCAGAGCCCGGGATTTCCGAGCTGCACCCCCCCGATGTTGAGGTCAGCGTAGGAGCCCACATGTCCGCGTAGGTCGAGATTGAACGGGTTCTCCCCAAACTGGTTGAGGCCCACAATGTACGCGCACCGTGAAAAGCAGCGGACGAGGTACGCAAGCTGTTCGCCGGTGACGCGTGGACGAGTGGGCAAGGGATGGCTCTCTGCCTCGCTATCTGCGCCTAACCAAAACAGGTCGTAGTCGAGGACGACCATGTCCACATCATCGAACAAGTTGTGTCCGACATCGGACTCGTCGGTTGGGCCGAACTCAAGGCGCTTGTGCTCCCTCCTCAATCGAGCCACATCGCGCCGCTTCTCCAATGAGATGATCGCTTCGACGACTTCATCATCATCAGGATTGTCCGCCAGCTCCAAGTGGCTTCCAAGGGGCTCGAGGGCGGAACGCCACCGCGTGGCACGCTTCTCGATGTCATCGCAGATGAGGACCTTCATGCGCTAACCCCTCTCCTTCCACGCCAGCTCAACGCATGTGGAGTAGCCGTCGTCCGGCTCGACGAAGCGCACGCGCACGTTCGCTTGGCGAGCGACCATCCGGACGATAGCCAGGCCAAGGCCGGTACCGCCCATGCCCAAACGCTGACGCTCGGCGGACACAGTCTGACGACGAACGAACGGTCGAAATAGCTCGTCGGCGGTTTCAAGATCGACTCCTGTGCCAACATCTTCGACCCAAATCACCTGCGTGTTGCCAGCGTCGCCGGTGTGTACCCAGATACGAGGCTCGGCAATGTCGAGCATTGCGTTCGCCGCGTTGAGGAACAGGTTCTGAAAGATCGCGGCCCACTCCGCCATTGCGGCCGGAGGCAGCCGAAGGCTGTCGAGGAGGTCGACGTCCACCACCAACGACGGCACGAGGGCGCGCACCTGCGCCGCGACCTGCTGGACCACGCGTCGAGCTCGCAGCCGAGCCCGCTCCTCACGTTCCGATGTCGTCACCAAGTGGCCGAACAGGTTGCGCGTGGCGCGGGCGCGAGCAACCCAGCGCTCCAAGTCGTCGGCAATCTCACGGCGCTGGGCAGCAGTCAGCCGATCCTGCCGTAGGCGGTCTGCGGCGTCTTCCAGCAAGGCGAGCTGCTTCGACGTCTCATGTTCATAGGCGAGTGTCGCGATCCCCGCGGTCGCAAGTGCACCGAGCAACCCCGCTTGGCGGGCGAGATCGGTCGCCTCGCTGCGACCTGCCTCGACAATGGACTCCAGTTCCGTGCTCAGCTGCGTGCGAACAGCGGGCGGGATCTGATCCTTGAACTGCTCGAGAACCTCCTCGACTCGCTCGAGGTGCTCATGCAGGGGCTCAACCGGCGTGAGCATGGCATCGCGGGCGTACGCCCGCGCGGCTTCCTCGTTCGCATAAAGGTCAATTCCGAACCGAACTGCCTCCACCAGGTTGTGGTAGGCGCGGTTGTCGGCGAGACGGTCTCGCGTCACTTGGATGGCGAGCGCCTCCCGAGCTGCCGACTTGCCCTTCGTCGCGGCGACTCTGCGCTCGTGGGACGTGTTGACGTTGACGACGCCGAAAAGCCGCTCGTTGGTGGGCAGGTATTGCAGGCCCTCAGTGACAAGTAGTTCCTCCGGCAGCAACTCCGACCTCGACAGTCGGCGGCCCGCGTCTCGTGCGATGTCGAGCCAGTCGGAGTCTGCGCCGTAATACGGCAGGCGGAACCCCGCGTCGTAGACGCCGACACCGCCGTAGTCGCGCAGGTACTGCCGTGCCTCAGTGACGCTGATACCAAATGGCTGACGGTGACGCAGGGAGAAGACGCGCACCTCGTACTCCGCCTCGTCGATGGCGCAGTTCTCGATAACGTGGTCGGTCTTCTTGCTGGTGCCGTCCCGAAAGAGCACTCGGACGCGCAACGTACGATCATCGGAGCTCTCGGCTCGCGGAAGCAGCTTGCCCACGATCCGCGCTGACCACAGATCCAGAACCGCCTTCATCTGTTGCTCGAACTTGACGACGACTTCCTGGTCAGGATGGTGGAGCGATACGTGAAACGCTTCTGACGATGCCGCTCCAACCTGGAACGGGGGCTCGAGAGTCCACAGCTCACGTGCCAAGAGCGTGAACGCATCGGACAACCAGTCGTGTTGAAGCTCCGAGAGGATCAAGCGCGTCCCGTGGGGTGAGCGCTTCGGGAACTCACTGGTCCGTGGGCCATCGGTCCAGCGTGCCTTTGCGCGCGTGAGTTCTGGTGCGGACACAGCTTCCGACCAGTTGACGAGCGCGGTGAGCTCCGAGTCGACGTTCTCACGGTCGACCGTGTGCAACTCGAGGCGATTCGCAAGCAACTGAACGGCGAGCCGGCCGACACCCTTCGACCCGGTGAGCGGACGTCCGAATTCGCGAGAGGTCTGTTGCGCTTCCTTGTGCGGAGAGCCGATCCGCATCCAGAAGTCGCGAAAGCTGTCGAAGCTCATCCCGTTGCCGTTGTCCGCGATCTCGATCGAGTCGCGTCCGAATCGCAACTCGACCTCGGTGGCGTCAGCGTCGTAGCTGTTCTTCACTAGCTCTGCGAGAGCGATGTACGGACGACCTACGAGGCGCTCCCCGAGCTCGCGCAGCAGCGCCGCGTCGACCGTGAACTCGATCGTCTTCATCTCACGCTGGGCTCCCGCTTTGGCCGCCGTCGAGGTCCGGCCCGTCGACGCGACGCGGCAACCTTCGGGGCAGGTGTCAACATTGGTGTCGCTGGCTCGGAGCACGACCGCACTAGTCAAGGGTACCGACGTGACCGAAACCACCGGTGGGATCGCCCTTCCTGAGCGTCCGGGTACCCGGCAGTGTTCAATGGTCGCCTGACCGCGCGGCGCCGCAACGCCGATTCACTCGTTCACCGCTTGCGCAGGGGTCTCGCTGGACTGAGCGACGCAGGATCGGAAGCGCCTTCGCATGAACCCTCGGCTCCATACAGCCAAGGAAAAGCTCACGCCGGACGGTGCGATTAGGTACGCAGACGATCGCACACTCCCGAAGTCGTTGACCGCGTCGCTGGCAACCCGGCATGGTCGAGTCTCACTGCGAACAGGGCAACTAGGCGCCCTCGGCGAACGAGGGCGCCTAAGCCCGATCTGCAGTGGTGCCGCACCGGGGGCAGTTTGGCCACATACCGAGAACCAGACCGCCGTTCCCGTAGTTACGCCACTGGTGGCGACAGTAGGGACAGGAGAAGTCCCCCCAGTCGCGCGGGTCGCTCCCGTTGGTCCCACATCGGGGGCAGGGCGGGTTTCCGTAGCCGTCGAACAGCCCGTCTGCGTCCGGCTCCATACTCCACTTGTTTTCGCAGGAAGGGCAGATGAAGTCGGTGCTCATACGGTGACGGTAGGCCCCCACGTGCTGAGATAGCTCCCGAATCGGCGATCTGCTCGCTGAAGCACACCGAACGTCGTCATGGGATTCGCTGCGCTCAGCCATACCTCTGCGGCTGTTTCTACCGTTGACGAGTGCGTCTGTCGTCGGCGCGTCCAAACGCAATTCCCCCCATTTGGGGGTATCTACACAGGTTACACTTGTGACACACTCCCCAACGAAGCACCAGAATGGTGATCATTGCGTTGGGAGGACTCTATGTTGCGTCGCGTCTTGCTAATCGCCATGCTCTGCTCGGCGTCTATCTTTCTACCTCAATCCAGCGCGCACGCAAGGCAACTCTGCGTCGAGAACGACACACTCACGTTCTCCCCACCGCTCACTCTTGGGAACCAGTCGGGCTTTGTCACCCAGGAGTGGAATAATACGTGCGCCGGTGCTCCTGGGCTGACTCCGTCAACCGGTAGCGGAGTCTGGGGATATTCATATTTTGGAAATTGTGGTGCGGTGGTTATCACCGAAGGCGAATCGGTGGTAGTTGCTGGTTCCGCCTATGTCGTGCTCCAGTTCTTTGGGTACGCCCGAGGCCTGGTGATGGTGCCGGACAGTTACTGCCCAATGTCGACTGCGCGCGGGACTGGTGTCGTCGTGGTTGCGTAGCGGCGCACGCTGCCCCGGCAGGTGGTTGATCTCCCGGCTCGACCTCGACCCCGGTTGCCGGTCGCCGTCGTGCCAACTTGCAGTTTCGTGTCGGCGGGTCAGCTCCACTCTGCCTACCTCACAGGGCCTCGCGCTGGCAGCTTCGAATCGGCGGCGTATGAAACCCACCTGAGATTGTCCCGTTCCATGTAGGGTTCCATACATGCCTGGCGCTGCCCTCGAGCGTCTGCGGCGTCTCAGGCCCGTGTTCCGCTCGAAGGACGCCGTCGCTGCCGGCGTGTCGTGGCGGGACCTTTACAGCCTCCGGGACGGCGGTGAGCTGATCGAGCTGTCGAGGGGCCTGTTCCAGCTCGCCGAATCGGCGAGCGTCGGCAACGTCGACTTCGTGGCCGTCTGCGCCCGAGCGCCGCACGGGACGGTCTGCCTGGACTCGGCGCTCGCATACTGGGACCTGAGCGACGAGATCCCCTCCGAGGTCCACCTCGCAGTCCCGGAGGGATCGCACCGGCCGACCATCCGCTATCCCCCGACGAAGGTCCATGTCTTCCGGGCGGAGACCTTCGCGCTCGGGCGGCTCGAGTTACACGAGGAGGGCGGCGAGCGGTTCTGGATCACGGACCGCGAGCGCACCGTCGTCGACGCGTTCCGGATGCGTCACGTCGTCGGCGACGACATCGCTAACGGGGCCTGTCGGCGGTACCTTGCGAGTCGGCCGAAGCCAGCCCGCGTTGCGGACCTCGCCCGGTCTCTGCGCGTCTGGACCGCCCTGTCGGCGGCGATGCGGGTACTTCAGGCGTGAGTCGCCCGAGCCGAAACGACCGGCGGACGCGCCTAGCTCGACCTCCAGGCCCGCGGCCCGCCGCGAGGGCGGCCTCGGGGCGCCTCACGTCGCCATCTTGTGGAGCGACAGCACCGCGCTCATGTACTCATGACGGTGAAGGAACCCGTAAGAACAGCCGTCCGTATAGTCGGGGTACAAGTCCCCCCTCCGACACGGCTCGTTGGGCTCCAGCCTTGAATCCGGTGTCTCAAGCAGCACCGGGCGAGCGGGCCACCCCCGGGCAGGCGGCACTCGCCCCGGCCCGGTGCGGTGACGCCCTCTCGCTGCTCCGGGAGGCCGGAGACGGGGTCGAACTGGCGCGATGGCGCTACTGGGTCCTCGCCGTCGAGCTCAACCGGGAGGGCCACCGGGTGGCGCGCTGCACCGTCGAGCGCCTGATGCGCGCGAGATGGGCCTGGCGGGCAGGCTGCGGGGGCGCAGGGCCCTCACGACCGTCGCCGACGCCGCCGCGGTGCGTCCGTCGGACCTGGTGGAGCGCCGCTTCGCGGCACCGGCGCCCAACCCGCTGTGGGTGGCCGACATCACCTACGTCGCCACCTGGTCGGGCTTCGCCTACGCGGCGTTCGTCACCGATGTCTTCTCTCGGCGCATCGTGGGCTGGCGCGTGTCGAGCACGCTGCGGGCCGACCTCGCCCTCGACGCGCCCACCCGTTCCTCGCCTCACGGCACCGCCCGAGCCGTTACCGGAAGCTGCCCCGCCATGCACGGTTTGACGGATTCACCGGATCGTCCCTTCGACTCCAGGCGCAGCCGTCCGGGCAACGGCACCGACACGAAATGGGACTGTGCTCGTACTAAGAGGTGATGGGAGGCCGACCCGGGGGAGGCAGGTCGGCAAGACAGCGAGGTGGGGGTCGGGCAATGAGGAGACTTTGCAGGTTGGCGTTACCGTTGGCGCTGTCACTACCGGTGCTCGGAGCGGCGACGGAGGGTTTGGTCGCTCGAGCCGACACGACATGCGCCGATGTCGCTATCACGCGGGCGTCGACGACGCCGGTGTACGTGTTGGGTCCCAACAACTGCGTGGAGACGGGATACGACCGCACCGACCACGTCCACAACGACCACTCGGACGCGGGAATGGATCCAGGTGAACCAAACGGCTGGTGGATCGATGTGTGGCTCACCCTCCCCCCTCCCCTGGGCTAGCCCGTTCTGGTGACGTCTGGTCGATCACTAGGCAGACAACCGATCGGATCGGCGGTCGACAGGACAGGTCGACTGACGTTGCCGTCCTCGACTCGCCTCTGGGGCCCGGAGTCTCGTTGACTACCGCGGCGTGCAGCGACGTGTCGCGGTGGATGTCGCCAGCGAGCAACTTGGCGGTGTGCCCGGTCGGCGGAGGATGCGAGAGTTGGCGGCGAGGTTCGAGGCTTCCTACTGCCCGGCTGGCGGTCGCCCCGCCGGGTCCTGGCTCGGCCACCCGAGCGGCCACGCGGCTCAAGTCGTATGCGTCGAGTCGTGGGCCGGCGATCACGCGCCCGTCGTGGCCAGCGTGGAGGTGAGGGGTGACGCTCATGCTGACTACGGCGACAAGACCGGCTGCTGTCAACGCCACTCGTTGGGCGAGAGCCGTCGGTTCCTGACACCAAAGCCCTCGTCTGGCTGGTCGCCACCGCCAGCCGGCCGTCGCCGACCAAACGCCTTCGAAAACCTCGCGAAGGTGCCCGGAGATCACAAGGCGAAGTCGAGCGAGCGGATCGGTAGGCGTGTCCGGAGAAGGGATCACGAGGACGCCAGCGAGCTGAGCCTCAATTAGGGGGGCCTTGCCAAGAAGGAAGTCGGTGACGTCTTCGGCTATCCCGACGATGCACGCGTCGGTTGGGTCGCGTCGCCCGCCGAACGGGCAGACGACATGTCCCGTGGCCAGCACGGCCAGGCGAACCCGGCGGAGGCCCTTCACCTGGACCTCGATCACGTAAGGCTGCCCCCCCGTGGCCGCAGCGAGGTCGTCCTGGTGTTTGTGTACCAGGGCCAGGAATGCCGACTGAGCGACACGGCTCGTGCAGAGTTTGACGAGCTGGTTCGCGTCCATCGAGGACTGAGGGCTCATCGCGGCCCCCAGGTCCGTGGCGAGTAGTCCTCGGAATCCGCGGCCAGCCGCCGGAAAGTGATCGCCTGGGTGAGGAGATGACGGTCCAGGTTGTTGCGCCACGATCGTCGCGTGATCGCCCTAATCTGGCGTCCACGGCGTTTGATTGTCTGCACGTCAAAGCGCAGAAATTCCGCGGCCGCCTCGAGCGTCCCGGTAGTCGCCATCGCTTCGATCACGGGGAACAGGTCATGTGCGTCGCGATGATCGACGAGATCCCCGAGCATGAGGTTGAAGAAGAGGGCTTGGTCGCGCTCGTGGCCATCCGCGAGTGCGCGGCAAAGTTGCATCGCAGCAACGTCGAGCATGTTGCCTGACTGAGTCGGGAAGACGTGAGCGAACTCCAGGTTGCGCGTGAATAGCTCGTAATCCGCTGGGAGGTCCCGAAGTCGCCTCGCCGTTTTCGAAGCGACAACCAGCACGGGGAGGCGCTCGACGGCGGCGGCCGCGGCGGCCGCGGACTCCTCCCATCCTTCGGGTTCCTGCACCACGGCGACGATTGCGTTGTGGGGGACGGGCTGCGACCGGGCTTGGCCCTCCAGGGCTTCCACGAATTCGGCACATGAAGCGTGAGCCGCAATGGGCAGGGCGTCGGATGAAGCTGGATCGCCGACGAGGACGAAGACGCCCCACACGCCATCGGCAACGGGCATGCCAAGGGCGCGCAACTCGTCTTCGACCGGCGCCCAGTCCAGCCTCGCTCGAAGCACCCGATCAACGAGTAATGCAGTGCGGAGAGCGTCGTCCGCGAGCTTGCCTGCGCGCGCGTCGGCATAGCCTCGAGCGAGAGCTGCCCGCACGGCACCATGGGTGCGGAGTGCATTCGTCGCGACGTCGGTCAGTAGGCGAACCAGAGCGGTCGCGTCGGTAATTTCGGTCTGCGCGGCCAGCTCCATGACATGGCGGAGCCCTGCCTCAGCCGCTCCATCGACGCCGGCGGCGAGGCTGTCGGGGTCGAGCCCCTGACGTGCTCGATGCGAGCCTTGGACGGCGATGGCGTCAAGCTCCGTCTCCGTCGGCCACTCGCCGAAGATCGCTCGAACAAAGAGGCCAGCGGTCCGCTCGATACTGTCGCGGAGATCCTTCGCGGGCACTTCGCTGTAAGCGATCACCCGGTCGAGCACCGCGGCCACCATGCCGTCGATGAGCTCCGGCCATGTCGCGTCGATCACCCTCCGCAGGGCGTCCTGGTTGTGGAAGTCGTTCATAGTCACGCGTCCGGATCGGCGAATCGGAGGATCGGTGGTCGGGTGCCTCGGCACCCG
>JAUTXP010000065.1 GCA_030837965.1 Acidimicrobiaceae bacterium
CAGGTACGTGCTCCACGCCACGCCCCGGTCGTCGAGGTCGACCCGCTTCAGGAAGCTGGGGATCACCTTGCGCAGCTCGCTGAGCATGAGGTCGGCGTAGTGGCGGGCTTCGGGCAGCGGATGCGACCGCATCCGCAGCAGCAGCGCCTCGTACGCCTGCCCGGTGCCGTAGATGCCGAGGTTCGACAGCGACGCCGCCGGCAGGATGCCCCGCACGGCGTCGTACGCCTTGGCGTTGACCGCTTGGCGGTACACGAAGTCGGAGTCCGCCGGGTCCTTCGGGTGGACCTCCCGGAACAGGTCCTTCAGGATCGGCACGAGCTCGGCGTAGATGTCGAAGAGGCGGTCCATGTCGCCGACGTAGCGGGTGCCGAACGGGCTCCCGAGCACCTCCGGCGGCCGGTGGAACCGGTAGCGCCCGCCGATGCGGCTGTCGTAGGCGATGTACCGGGTCGACTGCTCCAGGTAGCTCGCCAGCCGGCCCCACTCGAGCACCTTCGTGAGCAGGTTCGACGCCTGCTCGCAGGCGAGGTGGACCCCGCCGAGCTGGGCGACGGAATCGTCGCCGTACTCGAAGAAGACCTTGTCGTAGAGCTCCTCGGCCCGGCGCAGGCCGATGGTGGCGTCGACGGTCAGGTCGCCGGTCATGTCCAGATCGCCCACGAACTCGTCGAGGAAGAGCCGACGCAGCGACTTCGGGGACCGGGAGTACCGGGCGAACAGGGCGCCCTTCACCACCTCCGGCAGGTTGACCAGGGCGAACACAGGCCGGTCGACGTTCGTGAAGTAGCGCCGGAGGATGGCCTCCTCGTCTGGCGTGAACCGCTCCTCGGCGTACGTCATGCGAAGACCAAGGCTACGACGGGCCGGCGCGAACCGCGGTGGACCGACGGTCCCCCGCTCGGCCCGCGCGCCGCGCTATAGCGACTCGCTCAGACCACCACGGTGAGGGCGTCGGGCTCGACCCGAACCGCCAACGTGCGGCCCATGCCGATCGACTCGCCGTCCAGCACGACGGGCAGCGGCCTGGGCAGCTCCACCTGGAGGGCGGCGGCCCTGCGCTCGGTGATGGCGGGATGGGGCAGGTGGGCGCCGTGGCCCAGACGGGACCTGACCTTGAGGCGTTCGAGCAGAGGAAGGTGGGCCTCGTACGTGTCGAGCAGGCCGTCGTTCGGGTGGGCTCGGGGGCCGAGGTTCCACGTCCCCAGCCACTGGGCGTTCATGGCCGCGAAGGCGTAGCCCCACAGCCGGGTACGGGCCACCAGATGGGCGGTGAACAGGTGCAGCCTGCCGTCCACCAGCACCTCGCCCAGGTCGACGGTGAAGGTGACGTCCTGGCTCGCGGGGCCGCCGAGAGTCCGGCACAGGTCGCCGCCCGTCAGGCCGAGGGGCGGGAAGGGCCTGCCTTGGCGACGGGCCGTCTCCAACACCCGCCTCGCTTCGGCGTCCGAGCCCACCACCACGCCATCAGCGGGCAGTGGCCGCCCGGGTTCGCCGTACGACGAGCCCTTCGAGATCGGACTCACGCCGGTCTCGCCCAAAGGCCAGAGCGCCGCGAAGACATATCGGCGGTCATGGAACGGCGGTCGGGGTGGCCGCGGGCTCGGCTGCCGCGCTGTCGGGGGTGCCGACCACGGACGAGGCGGACACCACGCCCCGGAAGAGGCGGTCGGCCGCGGTGCGGGCCGCGGCGGCCGTGTCCTTGCTGGGGGCCACGTCGCCCAATTGGCGCAGCAGGTCGATGAGCTGCTTCACGTTGCGCACGAAGTCGCCACCTGACATGTCCTCGTCGGCGATGACCTCGTCCAAGTCCTCCCCCGCTGCCCACCCGTAGGCCAACGCGATGAAGCCCGGGTCGGGCGGCCTGGTGAGCGGCAGCCCGGCCTCCTCCTCCGCCGCGTTCAACTCGGCGGCCAACGCCTCGATGCGGTGCCAGCGCAGGCGGACCCGGTCCGACGGGAACCACGCCGTCGGCCCCGGCCCCGGTCCTCGTGTCTCATAGGTGAAGGTCGACGCCAGGCCTGCCACCGCGGCCGGGTCGAGCCCGTCGAACACGCCGAGGCGCACGGCCTCGGCCACTAACAGGTCGGCCTCGTGGTACAGCCGGGCCAGCACCTCGCCTGCGTCAGTCAGGCCCCACCCGTCCACGTAGTCCCACGCGTCCAGCACCCGCAGCACCCGGTCGAACTGTCGGGCCAGCGACTCGGTCCGGCTTCGGATCGAGCGCTCCACCAAGGTGACCTCGCCCCGCAGCCTGCCTGCCTTCTCGGAGGCCCTGATGTGCTTGCGCAAGTCCGGGCACCGGGCCGCCGGGTGGGCCTCGACCTCGGGCGCCAACTCCTTGCGGGGCCGCCTCGAAGGGCCGTACCCGCCGCCCCCGTCGGACACCTTGGCCCGCACCAGTTGCGAGGCCACGATGCGCTGAAAGGACTTCGTGTTGGGCGCGTACGGCATGGGCAGGTCGAAATGGCCGACGGCCCGGATGGGCTGGTCGAACGTGGTCGGGCCGACCAGCAGCATGCGCCGGTCGGGGGTCAGGACGCGGACGCGCACGTCGCCGCCCCGCCGGTTCGACTTGGCCAGCACCGCGGCCCGGCCCTTGGGCAGCATCACGACATCGCCAGGCCGCAGGCGGTCAAGCGACTCCGCGATCTGCACCAACGTGGAGGGGCCCGCGTCGCGCTGGCGGGACTGCTGGAGCAGCGAGCGGTACTCGGCCACGTCGCCCAAGTCGCACTGGGCCTCGGCGTCGGCCCGGGCCAGCAGCGTCTTCTTGCGCTCCAACTCGGCCTCCAGCCGCACCACGTCGGCGTCGGCCCGGTACTGGGCGAACGACAGGTTGAGCAGGTGGTGGGCCACGTCGGCCGGATAGCGGCGGACCAGGTTGGCCGCCATGTTGTAGGTCGGTCGGAACGACGACGACAGCGCGTAGGTCCGGGTCGAGGCCAGGCCCGCCACCTGGTCGAAGGGCACGAACGGGGACCACAAGACGATGGCGTAGCCCACCTCGTCGATCCCCCGCCGACCGGCCCGGCCGGTGAGCTGGGTGTACTCCCCCGGCGTCAGCGGCTCGTGGCGCTCGCCGGTGAACTTGGTCAGCTTCTCGATCACCACCGAGCGGGCGGGCATGTTGATGCCGAGCGACAGGGTCTCGGTGGCGAACACCACCTTCACCAGCGCCTGCGCGAAGCAGGCCTCCACCGCCTCCTTGAACGGCGGCACCATGCCCGCGTGGTGGGCCGCGATCCCCGCCTCCAAGCCCGTGAGCCAGGCCCCGTAGTTGAGGACGCGCAGGTCGTCGTCGGACAGCGAGTCGACTTTGGCCTCGGCGATGGCACGGATCTGGGTCCGCTCCTCCGGTGTGGTCAGACGCAACCCTGCGGCCACACAGCGCTCGACGGCCTCGTCACACCCGGCCCGGCTGAAGATGAAGTAGATCGCAGGCAGCATGGCCTGGTCCCACAACAGCTCGGCCACGTCGGCCCGGCGAGGTGTGAACAGCTTGCCCCGGCCCCGCCTGGCCCACGGCTGGTGCACCTCCTTGCTGTCCAGCGCTGCGGCCTCGGCGTTGGGCAGACCGTCCACGAAGGTGGACAGCAGGTGCATGGCCTCCGCGCTGCGGTCCCCCACCAGATAGAGGTTCTGGAGCTCGACCGGCCGTCGCTCCTCGATCACCGCCGCGGTGGCGCCCCGCACGGTCTCGATCCAGTCGGCGAACTCCTCGGCGTTGGAGACGGTTGCCGACAGGCAGACGAGGTCGACCTCAGGGGGCGTGTGGATGATGACCTCCTCCCACACCGCGCCCCGGTACGGGTTCTGGAGGTAGTGGACCTCGTCGAGGACGACGTAGCGCAGACCCATCAGCGCCCCCGACCGGGCGTAGATCATGTTGCGCAGCACCTCGGTGGTCATCACCACGATGGGCGCGTCCCCGTTGATGGCGTTGTCGCCGGTGAGCAGGCCCACGTCGTCAGGCCCGTAGCGACGGACGAGGTCGCCGAACTTCTGGTTGGACAGGGCCTTGAGCGGCGTGGTGTAGAAGGACTTGCGGCCCTCGGCCATGGCCTTGGCAATGGCGTACTCGGCCACCAGCGTCTTGCCCGAGCCGGTGGGCGCGGCCACCAGCACAGACCGGCTCGCGTCGAGGGCGTCGAAGGCCTCGATCTGAAAGCCGTCGAGCTCGAAGCCGAGGCCCGCGGTGAACTCGTCCCGCACTCGTTGGTCGCCGCTCACGCGTCCCTCACTTGACGGCGCGTTCGGGCAGCCCTGGTCCTGACCACAGCGTCTCCCCTACCCGCAGCAGGACGTCGCCCGCCTGGCGCAGCCGCACAGCACCGCTCACGGCCTCGTACTGGAAGGCGCGGGCCGCCTCCGAGTCGACCAGCAGACTCAGTCGGATGCGCGCTCCTTCCTCTCGGTCGTCCTTGGGGTCGGGTGTGGTCCGCAGCTTCTCGACCGTGGCCACCAAGGCCCGCGCCTGGGACTGCAACACAGCCGGGTCGTGGCCCTCGGACGCGGCCTGGATGGCCTTGGGCGTGGGCGCGTCCAGCACCTGCAAGGCCCGCACCCAGTCGATGCGCGGCTGGTCTGGTCGATTGGGCTGGCGAAGCTGCGGCTCAGTGGCCGCCGGAGGGGGCGCGTCGTCCAGCGGCGGCCCTGGCGCCAACCCCTCTTGCACCCAGTTGGGCACCTCTTCTGGCAGTCGGATCTCCACGTCCGGGGACGGCGTCTCGTGCAGCTTGGGCTTCACCAGCTCGCGGCCTCGGTCGAACACGCGGTCGGCCAGGGCCCGGATGCGCCGGGCGATGAGGTCGAGCTGCACGGTGAGGTCGTGGTTGGGAGCGGCCGTCTCGACCATGGCCTGGTACACGGTGACCACCTGGCTGTAGAGATCGGCCGACGCTCGGTACAAGGGGACGACCCGTTTGTCGTAGGGGAACGGGCGCAGGGCCGCGAGCCGGGCCCGCAGGTCGGCGAAGCCGCGACTGCGGGCCTCGAGCTTGCCCTCGAAGGACTCGGGCGGCCGCTCCCCCGCCAGCCACTTGCGGGCGCTGTCGACCATGTCGATCACCTGTTGGGTCAGGTCGATCCCGCCGAACGCGGCCTTGGCGTCGGCGTCCCACGCCGCTGCCTTCTCCTGCTCGGTCTGCTGCGTGTCGGACCGGCCGTCGCCCTGCTGGTCGAGCGAGGACACGTCGGCCACCCGGCTGATCCCGAACACGATGCCGCCGACCACGGCCACCACGGCGAGGACGACGAGGACGGCCTGCTTCACCGCCGCAGCAGCCTGCCGATCAGGATCGACATGCCGTAGAAGATGCACATGGGGACGGCCATGGCGAACAGCGAGTAGGGGTCCTGGCTGGGCGTGATGATGGCGGCCACGAAGAAGATCACGACGATGGCGCCCCGCCACCAACCGGCCAACTGGCGGCTGGTGATGATGTGGGCCAGTTGCAGGAACACGAGCAGGACGGGGAACTCGAAGGCCAGGCCGAAGGCCACGATCATCAGCACGATCAGGCGCAGGTACTTGCTCGGGCTGAAGATGGCGATGAGCGAGTCGCCGCCCACGCCCACGAGGAAGTCGAGGGCCTTCGGGAACGTCAGCCAGGCCACCACGCCGCCGCCCGCGAACAGCAGGACGGAGCTGAGCACGAAGGGGACCGCGTAGCGCTTCTCCTTCGGGTTCAGGCCCGGGGTGACGAAGCGCCAGAGCTGGAAGAACACCACCGGCGAGGCGATGGCGAAGCCCGTCCACGCCGCCACCTTGAGCCGCACGAGGAAGGGCTCCAACGGGTCCTGGGTGAGCAGCCCGCAGCCCGCCAGCTTGCGATGGTGGATGTGGCAGTAGGGCTGGAGCAGGAAGTGGAGGATGCGGTTGTAGAGCAGGAAGCCGACCACGCCGCCGAGGGCCACGGCCACGAAGCACACGATCAGCCGGTGGCGAAGCTCCGTGAGGTGCTCGACCACGGACATGCGCCCATCGCGCGGGTTGCGGCTGTCCAGGGCGCGCCTGAGGCGGAGGCGAGTGGCGATGTCCGGCCCCTAGTGCTCGGGCCCGGACGCCACGGCCTGGCCGTTGGACGCGGCCGGCCCCTCGACGGGGACAGGCGGGTTGGCCCACGGCGCCGGACCGGTGTCGGCCGTGGCCACCACCTCGGTGACATCGCCCGCGGCTGGGTCACGTGCGGCGGGGTCACGTCCCGTGGGCTCGCCCTCTGTCGCGGCGACGGCCTCGGCCACGGCGGGCGAGGTGGGCTCCGGCGGCGTGGGCACGGTGCCCGGCGCGGCCTCGTTGAAGACGTCGCGCACCTCGGCCTGCAACCCGGACGTGACCTTGCGGAACTCGGCCACCGCCTTGCCGATTTGGCGGGCCGCCTCGGGCAGCCGGTTGGGGCCGAGGACGATGAGGCCGACGATGAGGACGACGATGATCTCAGCAGGACCGATGCTCCCCACGGCCGCGAGTCTACGGCCCCGGTGGACTCGACCTTGTCGCCGCCGCCGTCGCCGTCGCGGCCGTCGTCGTCGTTGGGCTCAGGGCGCTATGAGGGCGAGCCGATAGGCGAGCCCGTGGCCCGAGCGGCCCGGCGGCGAAGCCGCCAAGAGCGGGGAGTGCAGCGGCCATCGCCCGGAGGCGGACGCCGGAGGGCGGGTACGGCGTGACCTAT
>JAUTXP010000004.1 GCA_030837965.1 Acidimicrobiaceae bacterium
GCCGCCGAACCCAACACCCGGCCCCCGTTGCGGCCAGGCCCTGTCGCCCTGGCCGGCTTGTGCGGCGTGGGCGCCGCGGCGTGGATGGTGGGCGGCCTGCTGCGCGAGCCCATGCTGGCGCGGGGCATGGGTCTGTTGGGCGTGGCCATCGGCACCTTGCTGGTATGGCTTCCGCTCAAGCGGTTGGCGCCCGCGTTCGTGCAGTACCTGCCCGTGCCCGTGGCCGCGGTGGTGGGCGCGGTGCTGGTTGCGCCCGCGGCGACCGGCGGCGCGGCCAACCTGCCCAACCTCGTCCTCGAAGTGGTGAAGGGCGGCGGCCTTCGCCAGACCCCCATCCCCTTCGATCCGGGGTGGCGGTTCATCCTCGTCGTGTTCTTCGCCCTGTTGGGATCGGCCGCCACGGCGCTGCCCGCGGGCCTGCGGCGCCCTCGGCTCGCGGTCGCCATCCCCCTGCCCATCGCCGTGGCCGCGGGCTTCATCCAGCCGCCGTCGGCCGCGGCCACGTCGAGCATCGTGGCCATCCTGCTGCTGATGGTCGGGCTCACGTTCGCCTATGGGTCCGACCTGGCCGCCAACGGCGTGGTCGACGGCCGCTTCGAGGCCAGGCGCATGGCCAAGGGCCTGGGCATGCTGGTCCTGCTGTCGGTGGTGCTCGTCGTCCTGGGCCAGGCCGGCGTGCTGTTTCCCAACCGGCCCCGCAATCAAGTGATCCCGCCCCAGCGGCCACCGCCCCCACAGCTCCAGAGCGACCGCGAGCTGTTCAAGGTGACGGGCGGCGGCGGGCCATGGCGGGTGGGCACGCTCGAGGTCTACGACGGCGCCTACTGGCTGCTGCCTGCCCAGGACCCCAAGGCCGTGCGCAAGGTGCAGGCCGACGCGGTGATCGCCCCGGCCAACCGGCCCACCAAGCAGGTGCAGTTCGACATCACGGACCTGGCGGGCCGGGCCCTGCCCGCGCCCGCCGGTCTGGTCAGCATCACCGGCGCCCATCGCGCCGTGGAGCTGGACACGCTCACCGGCGTGCCCCGCCTCCCGAGCAGGCTGCCGCGCGGCCTGCACTACACCGCGGTCGTGACCGCCCCGCCCACGGGGCGGGAGATGGCCGACGCGCCCGCGGCGCGCGTGCGGCCCGAGTACACGTTCGTGCCGCCCGCGCCCAACGCGGTGGCGGCCATGCTGGCCGGCGCCCCGGCCAATCCCTTCGACCGGCTTCAGTACGTGCGGTCCAAGCTGTACGAGACGGTGGTGGCCGCCGGGGCGGGCACGCCGACGCGCATCACCCCGGCTCGGGTGGACGCCATGCTCCACCACGGCACCACGGCCACGCCGTACGAGATCACGGCGGCCGAGGCCCTGCTGGCCCGGTGGGCAGGCGTGCCCTCGCGCATCGGCTTCGGATTCCACGGCGGCGAGCCCGCGGGCGGGGGCGTCAGCGTGCACCCGCGCAATGGCGCGGCCTGGCTCGAGGTGTACTTCGAGGGCTACGGCTGGATCCCGTTCGTGGGCACGCCTCCCCAGGCCAAGGCCAGCCTGTCGAAGAGCCAGAAGAACCTCGACCCGTCGGTGCGGTCTTCGGACGAGCTGGCCCTCACCGTCTACATCGCGGTCAAGCGCCCCACCATCCGGCTGCTGTTCGAGGTGGTCCGCTACTGGCTCTTGCTGAGCCTGCCCTTCATCCTCCTGGCCATCGCGCTGGTGGGCGGATACCCGTACGCGTTCAAGGCCGTCCGCCGCCGGCGCCGGGAGAAGTGGGCCCGCCGGTGGGGGCCGGGCAATCGGGTCCTGGTGGCCTACGCCGATTTCAGGGACCGCTGCTTCGACCTGAACCTGGGCGACGTGCGGGCCACGCCGCTGGCCTACCTGGCCGCGCTGGAGCGCGACGACGAGCACAAGGAGCTGGCCTGGCTGGTGACCCGCTGCCTGTGGGGCGACCTGGCCGACGACGTGCGCGACGGGGACGCCGAGGCGGCCGAAACCCTGACCGCATCACTGTTGCGTCGGGTGGTGGCCGAGCAGACGTTCGTCAACCGGCTCCTTGGCGCGGTGTCGCGTGCGTCGCTGCGTGACCCGTACAGCGACGACGTCCCCAACTTCTGGCCCCGCCTGCGGCTGCGCCTGCGTCGTCGGCCCAGCGACGGCATGGACCGGCGTCGGCGCTCGTTGTGGGCGCGGAGTGTGGGCGGGCTCAACCCGGCCGCGGGCGTGATCATGGCCCTGTTGCTCGGGTCCTGCGCCAGTGCGCCGGCCCAGGCCCAAGAGAGGCTGAACCCGCCCCCGCGCCTGGTGCCGCCCGACGGTGTCTTGGGCTACTCGGTGCAGCCCGAGCCCAAGGCCGACCGCGAGTTCGGGGAGGCGGGCTCGTCCAGCCTCATGAGCACGGGCCGGGTTTTCACGGTCCGCGAGGGCACCATCATCCAGGGCTCCGTGCAGGTGTCGATGTTCAAGCCCGACGTGGACACCCGGCAGGTCGGCGTCCGGGCCAAGGTGCTGTCCGAGCTGGGCGGCACGTTCCACATCGTCAAAGTCGGGCCCGTCCGCCTGCTCACCGCCAACCGGCCTGAGCAGCAGGTCTACGTCTGGTTCCCCCCGGAGCGAAACGTCATGTACCTCTTCATCTACCGCAAGGCTTTCACGGCCATCCAGCCGGTGACTCGGGCCATGGTGGCCTACGTCAGGGGTTGGCCCATCGACGAGGTGGTGGGCCGAGGCCTGCCGCCGGGAACGGTGCCCGGACCCACGGGGCCCGAGGCGGGTCGATGAGACGACGACGGTCGCGGCCCGTTGCCGGGTTGAGCCTTGCTCTGGCCGTGCTGACCACGGCCTGTGGGCCCCACCGGGGCGTGGAGTTCGGCCTGCGCGAGCGACCGGTCAACGTGATCTTCGGCGAGCAGCAGAAGAAGGCGGGCACCCCGCCGTCCGATCTCAGGGCCGAGCCCATCACCGGATTCCCCGGCCTGGTGGAGCCGCCCGCGGCCCAACTGGTGGTTACCGTCCCGCCCGACAAGACCGAGCCGCCGGTGGAGTTCACCGCGCCGACCGCGCCGGTGTGTCCTGACACGTCACCCCTCGACGTGCCCGTGGAGCCCACCACCACCCGCGTGGCCGGGCCGCCCATCGCGACGTTCTACTTCTTCCGCCGCGACGGCTCCGTCACCCAAGGGGGCAAGCCTGCCCAGCACGTGCGCGACACGGTGGGCCGCAGCGTCGTCAACCCGGCGTCCGTCACCGGGCTGGACGGCACCACGTCGTTCTCCTACGACGTGATCGAGGCCGCGGGCGACACCACGACCACGACCAGTTATCGCGTCGACAACGACGGTGCCCAGCCCGGACTGAAGATCGTGAAGGTGGTGACCAAGCGCCCCACCGGCAGCCTGGAGTTCGCCCCCGAGACGCCCGTCGTCGTCATGACCCTCCCCGCCTTCGCCGAGAACGAGGCCCAGCGCAGCGCGGGCGCCGACGTCGTCCACGGCCATGGGCGCACCATGGTGCTGACCCACCAGACCAAGGACCGGGTCCGGGTCCCGGCGTGCGGGCACAACGTCGACGCATGGGAGGTCGCCCTCGACGGGTCCATCTCCTCGCCCGACAACGAGCAGAACGTGACCTTCAAGGCCACGCTGTGGGTGGCCACCCAGTTCGGCGCGCTCATCGTGGGCGACGTGCTGTCCATGGACGGGACCGAGCAGGGACTGCCCATCAGCGTCAGCACCAAGACGCTCATCAACTCGGTGCCCAAGGCGGCCCGGTGACGGGCTGGACGGGCTGGACGGCGATCCGGTGACGGGCCGAGTGAGAGGCATGCGGGTGTGGGCCGTGGCCGTCGCCCTGTGCCTGGGCGTGGGGGCCTGCACCGGCGGCAGTAGCGGTGGCGGTGGCAGTCGTGGTCGTGGGGCGGCGGGATCGACGACCACGACGACAGAGAAGCCCACCCCTGCCGGTCCGTGGGACAACGACATTCCCGCCGAGCAGTTGGTGGAGAAGCCACCGGTGAACGCCGCGGCCCGGCTGGCTGAGCAGGCGGCGCGCATCCTGCGCTTCTGCGACGCGTGGAACCAGGTCGAGAGCTTCAGCGAGCCGCCTCCCGACGACCTGCGCAAGAACCTCGTGTACGCGCAGATCTACGTGCAGGTCCTGAAGCAGGTGAACTTCGAAGAGGGCGTGCCCAAGCGCCTGCTCGACGGCCGACTGGTCAAGGCGCCGGTGCCCGATGACATCAAGCAGGCGGTGGCCACCGAGCGGGCCGAGGTCTACGCCTTCAGCATCCGCCTGGCCGCGGCCAAGACCTGGGCCGACAAGCACATGATCGGCCCGTCGGTGGTCAACCGGATCATCGACCGGGCCAGCGTCAAGCTGGCGGGCCCCGTCTACACGAGTGCCGACGACAAGCTCAACACCTTCGCCGAGGACACGTGCCGGGTCTGAGCGCGGGACTGGGCGCGGGACTGGGCGCGGGACTGGGCGCGGGTCGATTCGATGGCGCCACCGCCATCGTCACCGGTGCCGCTTCTGGCATCGGGACGGTGATCGCGGGCCGGCTGCTGGCCGAGGGCGCTCGCGTCGTGGTGGCCGACCGGTCGGACGACACGGAGGCGGCCAGGGAGAAGCTGAGCGTCGACGCGCCCGGCCGGGTGATGGCGGTGCGGGTCGACGTGGCCGACCCCACGTCGGTGCAGGCCATGGCCGCTCGGACCCTGGACCGGTTCGGGACGGTGGACGTGCTCGTCAACAACGCGGCCATCGCCGAGGGCGACAACGTGATCGCCATGGAGGTGGAGACGTGGGACGCGGACGTGGCCGTCGTCCTGCGGGGCGCGTTCCTCTGCACCAAGGCCGTGCTCAAGCCCATGATCGACCAGGGCCGGGGGGCCATCGTCAACATCGTGTCCGTCAACGCCCTCGGCTTCTACGGCAACGAGGCGTACAGCGCGGCCAAGGCAGGCGTGGTGAACCTGACCAAGAGCATCGCCGTGCGCTACGGCCGCTACGGGGTGCGCTGCAACGCGGTCGCCCCCGGCTCCATCCGCACGCCGACATGGGACCAGCGGCTGGAGCGCGACCCCGACGTGCTCGATCGGGTGGCGCGCTGGTATCCGTTGGGCCGGGTGGGCGAGCCCGAGGACGTGGCCATGGCCGCGTTGTTCCTCGCTTCGGACGAGGCCGCGTGGGTGACGGGCGCGGTCCTGGCCGTGGACGGCGGGCTCACCGCGGGCAACGGCGTGATGATGAACGACCTGCTGGTCGAAGCCCGGGACCCCGACACGCCGGGCTCCTACGGTGCTTGACCTGCTTGTGCGGGGCGGCCTGGTCCTCGACGGGCGGGGCGGCCCCGGGCAGCAGGCCGACGTCGGTGTGGTGGACGGGCGCATCGCCATGGTGGGCGACGGCCGAGGCCAGTCGGCTGCCGTCTCGGTGGACGCCGAGGGGCTGGTGGTGGCGCCCGGGTTCATCGACATGCACGCCCACAGCGACCTACAGCTTCTGGCCGAGCCCAGCCACGAGGCCAAGGTGCGCCAAGGCGTGACCCTGGAGGTGCTGGGCCAGGACGGGCTGTCGTACGCGCCGGTCACCGACGAGACACTTCCCCAGCTTCAGGACCAGTTGGCCGCGTGGAACGGCAACCCGCCGGGCTTCGACTGGTCATGGCGCTCGGTGGGCGAGTACCTCGACCGGCTCGATGAGGGCATCGCCGTGAACGCGGCCTACCTCATCCCCCACGGCTCGGTGCGCATGGCGGTTATGGGCGTGGAGGACAGGCCGCCGTCGACGGCCGAGTTGGACGAGATGCTAGCCCTGGTCGGCCAGGGCATGGCCGAAGGCGCCTTCGGCCTGTCGACCGGGCTGACCTATGCGCCCGGGATGTACGCCGACGACGACGAACTGGTCGCCCTGCTCAAACCCGTCGCAGCATTCGGCGGCTACTACTGCACCCACCACCGCAACTACGGCAGCCGGGCGTTCGCCGCCTACGCCGAGGCCATCGACATCGCCCGCCGGGCCGGGGTCGGCCTGCAACTGTCGCACTGCCTCCTGCCGTTCCCGGTCAACCGCGGCCGGGCGCCTGAACTGGCGGCCATGATCGACGGGGCCAGGGCCGAGGGGGTGGACGTGACTTTCGACGCCTATCCGTACACCGCGGGCAGCACCTACCTGCACGCCTTCCTGCCGGGGTGGATGAGCGCGGGCGGGACGGCCGAGACGGTCGAGCGGTTGCGGCGGACCGACCTGCGGCCCCGGCTTCGCGTGGAGGTCGAGGAGGTCGGGTCGGACGGGTTCAACGGCGTGCCCGTCGACTGGAACGTCGTCGTCATCAGCGGGACCCGCCACGAGCGCAACGGCCGTTGGGTCGGGCTCTCGGTGGCCGAGGCCGCGACCACCGCAGGCCAGTCGCCGTTCGACTTCGCCTGCGACCTGGTGGCCGACGAGGAGTTGGGCACCGCGTGCGTCATGCACGTGGGCAACGAGGACAACAACCGGTTCTTGATGACCCACGCCGCGGCCATGGTGGGCAGCGACGGCATCCTCGTCGGGCAGCGGCCCCACCCTCGGGCGTGGGGGTGCTTTCCCCGGGTCCTGGGCACGTACGTGCGCGAGTTGGGGGTGCTGTCGCTGGAGGCGGCGGTGGCCCAGATGACGTCGCGCGCCGCAGCCCGGTTGGGGCTGCACGACCGCGGCGTTGTCGCGGCCGGAGCGGTGGCCGACCTGGTGTGCTTCGACCCTGAGACCGTCGCCGACCGGGCCACCTACGAGTCGCCCCGGCAGGCGCCTGCGGGGATTCCGCATGTCTTTGTCAACGGCAGGGCCGTGGTGGCCGACGGCAGGCTGGTGGGCGACCTCCCCGGGCGGTCGGTGCGGCCCGGTGGCGCGCCGCTGCCGCCCGTGGTATACCAACCTGTCGGCCGGGACCGGGAGGGGTGGCGTTGACGCGCTTGGGGCTCATTGGGTGCGGCGGCATGGCGAGCGTCCACGCGGCCCGCTTCGCCGCCGCGGGCGAGCGCTTGCAGGTGACCGCGGTGGTCGACGTGATCGAGGACAAGGCCCGCCAGGTGGCCGACGAACTGGGCCGTGGCGTGCGGGTCAGCACCGACTACCGCGAGATCCTCGACCACGTCGACGCCGTGCTGGTCGCCACCCCTCACCACCTCCACCACGAGATCGGCCTGACCTGCCTGGACGCGGGCAAGCACGTCCTGATGGAGAAGCCGCTGGCCAACACCGAGGCCCAGTGCGTGGACCTCATCGACGCGGCCGAGCGGGCCGACCGGATGCTGATGGTGGCCTACCCCATGCGCTTCCACCCGCTGGCCGTCGAGCTGGGCAGGCTCATCCACGACAAGGAGTACGGCGAGACCTTCCACCTGTCGCTGTGGACTGAGCAGCTCTCCGAGTACGGACCGGACGAGTGGTTCTCCAAGGCCGCCACCCTCGGCGGGGGCCAGTTGTTCAGCCACGGCTGCCACTACATCGACCTGCTCCTCTGGTACCTCGGCGACCCAGTGTCGGGCTTCCACATGGGCACCAACCTGGGCACGCCGTGGATGGAGCGGGAAGGCACGAGCGACGTGTCCATCAAGTTCGAGTCGGGCGCGGTCGGCTACCACGGCGGAACGTGGGGAGCACGGGGCACCAAGCTCAACTACGCCTTCCACGCCCTCACGACCGAGGGCTGCCTGGAGGCCGACTTCCCAGCGGGCAAGCTCCAGTTCCATCAGGGATCGCAGACCACGACGCTGGTCGAGGCCGAGCCGTGGAGCAAGTTCGTCCAGAACGAGATGGCCCACTTCCTCGACTGTGTGGAGACCGGCGCCACGCCCATCACCGACGCCCGCTCCAGCCTCCAGAGCCTGCGCGTCATCTGGCGGCTGTACGAAGCCGAGGACACCGGCGCCATCGCCGACCTGCGCGGCCTCGGACTGGCCCACGCCCGGGTGGGGCGGACATGACCGTGGCAACGAAGGCCGACGCAGAGGCTGAGGTGCGTTTGGCCGCGGGCGAGGAGCATCGCTGGACGGTCGAAGCCGCGCCCGCCGACGGCGCCATCGGAGTGGCGTTCGAGGCCAGGATCGACGCGCCCGACCTGTCCGGGTCCATGTACTTCATGGAGCTTCTGGTGGACGGCGTCCCGGTGGAGGCCTCGATTGATCGCCTTCGCCACCGTCTTCGCAACAAGGCCGCGGTGATCGAAGGCGAGCCCGCGCTGGCCTGGCAGCTTCCCGACATCGCCTGGCGGGTGGTGTACGCGCCCTCCTTCGATCCCGAGCACACCGGCGGGCACGGACCGGAGGGCTTTCGCTTCGTGCTCGACCTCGACGGGCTGGCCCGCGCCGGGAGCACCATCGCCATCCGGCGCCGTCAGGTCCCCTTCTGCGAAGCGGAGCTGGTGGTGCGCGGCCTGCGCACCATCGACCTGCCTGCCGCCGACGAGCCGCCCGCCGACTGGGTGCTGGCCGACGACACCCTGCACATCACCGACGACGGGGCCGTACAGGTTGGCGGCGGCGCAGGTGGGGGCGCGGGCGCGGACGCGGTCTGGCGCACCAATGTGCGGGTGGGCCCAGCCGCCCGGCAGATCGGACCGGCGGGCTTGGAGTTCGACGGCCTTCGCATCGATCGACGAGCCACCATCGCTGACGGCCGGGTACACGTCACCGACCGCCTCACCAACACCACCGATCGAGACCTCGGCGTCGTGTTCGAGCACGCGCTGGCTCTGCCCGCGCCCGCTCCTGAGGTGCGCCTGGGCGGGCCGGAGACGCCGGGCGTGGTGCGAGCCTGGGCCCCGTGGAACCCCACGTTGTTCGCGCCGCTCGGCCCTGTGTCGGTCGGCTTGGTGGTGGAGGACGATGCCCAGCGGGCCCAGTGCGTCTACCGCTATGACGGGGCCACCGGCACGGCCACGGCCCGAACAGAGCGGCTGGTCATCGGCGGGCGCGGCACCGTCGAGTTGACGACCGCGCTCTACGCCCTCCCCCACGCCGACTACTTCGACTTCGCCAACCGCATTCGTCAGGACTGGGGCGTGACCGTCACCCTCGACGGCCCGTACTGGTGGGGCTGGGTGCCGGAGACGGTGCTGCACCGCTCGGTCGACGAGCTGGCCGAGATCATCACGCGCACCGGCACCACGGCCGCGGTGACCGGAGGCGGGTGGGTGGACACGCTCAAGGGCGAGGCCGACCCCCGCACCATCGGCTTCGGCGTGGGCGTGGCCCATGAGTGGTTCGCCGACTACCGGCGCCGCCTGGCCGAGTCGGTGCGTCTGCTGCGCGGCGCCGCGCCGGACCTTCGCATCGCCGTGTACGACCACATGTTCCTCACCACGTTGGAGGACGAGCCCGAGCAGTTCCGCGACTCGTGGATGATGAAGTCGACCACCGAGCGCCAGATCACGTCGTTCGCTCCCGAGTACAAGCCGGGCATGGGTGTGGTGCCCACGACCGACAACTCGTTCGGCCACACCTTCGCGGCCGAGATCGACCGTCAGATCGACGACCTCGGGTTCGACGGCATCTACTTCGACGAGACCAACTTCCCCAGCGGCGTGTTGGAGCGGTCGTTCTCGGTCGGCCATTGGGACGGCGTGAGCGGGACCGTCGACCAACAGACGGGCGAGGTGGTGGAGCGCGTCGGCTACACGTGGCTGTTGGCGCGGGAGTACCAGAAGCGGCTGTTCGAGTCGCTTCGCAATCGGGGCGTGTGGGTCCTCGGCAACGGCCAGCCCCACACCACTGACGCCAACCGGGAGACGTGGCCCCGTTTCACCGAGACCCACGCCACCCTGCTGCGGGCCTACGAGGCCCACCTCTACGCGCCGATGGCCTACTCGTTCGGGAGTTGGACGATGGCCGAGATCAGGGACCGCCTGCGGGTCGGGCTCGTGCCGTGCACAACCGGCCCCGAAGACGCCATCTGCGTGGTCCGGCACTTCTTCCCGATCACGCCCACCGAGCTGCACGCCGGGTGGATGAAGGGCCCCGAGCGGGTCATCGCCACCGAGGACGGCCAGTATGGCTGGGACGGCGAGTTCAACTATCGACTGCTCCGCTTCGATGCGGACGGCATGGCCCTGACCCCCGAGGAGGGGGCGGCCGAGAGTGAGGTCAGTGTGCGTGTTCCCGAAGGCGGCGTGGCCGTGTTGGAGCGGCGGCCATGAGCGACTCCCAGCAAGAACGACAGGAAGGACAACAGCGACAGGGCGCGGACGGGCGCAGGCCGGTGTCCACCACCGAGGCCGCACCTCCTGCGGGTCCGTACTCGCAAGGCGTCGTCTTCAACGGCGTGCTCTATCTGGCCGGCCAGGGGCCGGTGACGCCGGACGGGCGACTGCTCACGGGCGCCTTCGCCGAACAGGCCCACCAGGTGTTCCGCAACCTGACCGCGGTGGCCAAGGCCGCGGGCGGCGACCTGCGCCGAGCGGTGCGCGTCGGTGTGTTCCTCACCGACCTCAGCGACTTCGCCGAGATGAACGAGATCTACCGCGAATACTTCAGCGAGCCGTTTCCCGTGCGCACCACGATCCAGTCCAACCTGCCCGGCTTCGCCATCGAGGTGGACGCCATCGTGGCCATGGACGCGGACGGCCCGGCCGAGAGCTGACGGTTGCCCATGTCCGCGTCCGCCGTCCCCTTCGCCTTGGCCTTTGTCCGCGCCCTCGTTGACGACGGCGGGCTCGGCCGGTTGCCGCGGTGGGCATGATCGTCGAGGCCCTCGACGCGCGCTCGCTGCCCGCCTACTTGGTGGGCCGGGGGCTGGTCGCCGACCTGGCCACGGTCACGGTCCGTCCGCTCACCGGCGGCGTGTCCAACACCGTCTTCCTCGTCGAGACCGACACCGCCCGCTGGGTGGTGAAGCAGTCGCTGCCCCGGCTGGCCGTGGCCGACGAGTGGCTGGCCAAGCAGGAGCGGCTGTTGACCGAAGGGGCGGCCCTGGAGGTGGCGGGCAAGCTGCTTCCCGGCATCGGGCCCGAGGTGGTGGACATGGACCACGACCGTTTCGTGCTGGTGATGACGGCCGCCCCGGCCGAGTGGGTCACGTGGAAGGAGCACCTGCTGTCCGGGCGGGTCGACGGCGGCGTGGCCCGGTTTCTGGGCGCGGCGCTGGGCGCGTGCCACGCCCGCACCACGGGCGACGCGGACGTGGCCGCCCGCTTCAACGACATGGAGGCGTTCGAACAGCTTCGGGTCGACCCCTACTACCGGACCGTGGCCCGCCGCCGGCCCGAGTTGGCCCCCGCCATTGACGCCCTGATCGAGCGCATGCTGGCCACCCACACCTGCCTGGTGCATGGCGACTACTCGCCCAAGAACATCCTCGTGGGCGCCCGCGCAGGCGGAGACACGGGCGCGGGCACGGGATCACCAGAAGGGGCAGGCCCATGGGTCCTGGACTGGGAGGTGGCCCACGTGGGCGACCCCGCCTTCGACCTCGGCTTCATGACCAGCCACCTCGTGCTCAAGGCCGTGCACCAGCCCGCCCTGGGCATGGAGCTGCGGGGCTGCGTCGACGCCCTGTGGGCCGCCTACTTCGAGGCCAACGCCGGCTCGTCCCGGCCTGACGCCGACCACGTGCTCGCCCACCTGGGCGCGCTGCTCGTGTCCCGGGTACACGGCAAGTCGCCGGTGGAGTACCTGGGCGACGAAGGCTGGGTACGAGCCGCGGGCCTGGGCACAGACCTGCTCTGCGGACGGCTGTCATCGCTCGAAGACGTGTGGTCGTCCGTGGGCTCGGCGGGCGCCCGATGACGGCGCTGATCACGCGGGTCGACGCGTGGGAGGCACTGGACTCGCGGGGCAACCCGACGGTCGCGTGTGCGGTCGAGGTGGCGGGCGGGCAAGGCCAGGCCGTGGTGCCATCAGGCGCGTCGACCGGCGCTCACGAGGCGGTTGAACTGCGCGACGGCGGCGACCGCTATGGCGGCAAGGGCGTGCTCGGCGCCGTCGCCAACGTCCAGACCGTGCTGGCCGAAGCCGTCACGGGCATCGACGCCGACGACCAGCACGCAGTGGACGAAGCTCTGCGCGCCGCCGACCCCACGCCCGGCTTCGGCCAGGTGGGGGCCAACGCGGTGCTGGCCGTGTCGCTGGCCGCGTGTCTGGCCGCGGCCGACGCCGAGCGCGTGCCGCTGTACCGGTGGCTGGCCGCGGGTAGCGCGGGCGCCACGCCGCTGCTCCCCCTCCCGATGGTGAACATCCTGTCGGGCGGGGCCCACGCGGGCGGCGCCATCGACGTGCAGGACTTCCTCGTGGTGCCGGTGGGGGCCGACTCGTTCGCCCAGGCCGTTGAATGGGCTTGGCGGGTGAGGCGGGCCGCGGCCGACCTGATGGACGCCGCGGGCCACGGCACCGCGTTGGTGGCGGACGAAGGCGGGCTGGCCGCGCCTTTCGCGTCCAACCGGGCCGCGCTGGAACTGCTGACCCAGGCCATCGAGCGCAGCGGACTGGCACCAGGCTCGGACGCGGCGGTGGCCATCGACGTGGCCGCCACCCAACTGGTCGACGGCGACCGCTACGCGCTGGCGTCCGAAGGCCGCAGCCTCGGCGCCGACGAATGGGTGGCCGAGTTGGCCGACTGGTGCGCGCGCTTCCCCATCGTGTCCATCGAGGACCCGCTGGGCGAGGACGACTGGACCGGATGGGCCACCGCCACCAAGGCGCTGGGCCATGTGCAGGTGCTGGGCGACGACCTGTTCGTCACCAACACCGAGCGCCTGGCCCGCGGGGTGGAGGAGGGCATCGCCAACGCGGTGCTGGTGAAGCCGAACCAGACGGGCACCGTCTCGGGCGCGCGCCGAGTCGTCGACCTCGCCCAGCGGTCGGGCTACGCCACTGTCCTGTCGGCCCGGTCCGGTGAGACCGAGGATGCCTGGCTGGCCGACATGGCCGTGGGCTGGCGGACCGGTCAGATCAAGGTCGGCTCGGTGATGCGCTCGGAGCGCACGGCCAAGTGGAACCGGCTGCTGCGCATCGAGGCCGAGCTCGACCGGGCAGGGGGCAGCGACTACGCAGGACGTGGGGCGCTCGAGCCCGCCATACGACTGGGCGCGCCGGGCGCGCCATGACGAAGGACGAGGAGTGACGATGAAGTTGATCAGCTATGAGCGCAACGGCGAGGCCCGGGTGGGCGTGGTGGAAGAGGGCCGGGTCACCGACGCGGGGACGAGCCTGTTCGACCTCCATCCCGGCGAGGAGGTGGGCGCCATCGACGACGTCCGCGTGCTGGCGCCCGTTCCCCGCCCGGGCAAGATCGTGTGCGTGGGCCTCAACTACCGAGACCACGCCGAGGAGGCGGGCCAGCCCATCCCCGAGAGCCCCATCCTCTTCGCCAAGTTCGCCAACACCGTCATCGGACCGGACGCGCCCATCGTGCTGCCCGCGCCCGAGGTGTCGAGCCAGCCCGACTACGAGGCCGAGCTGGGCGTGGTGATCGGCCGCACCGCGAGCAAGGTGTCCGTCGGCGACGCTCTCGACTTCGTGCTCGGCTACACGTGCATCAACGACGTGTCGGCGCGCGACCTCCAATTCGCCGACGGCCAATGGGTGCGGGGAAAGAGCGTCGACACCTTCTGCCCCATGGGCCCGTGGATCGTGACCGCCGACGAGGTGCCCGACCCGCAGGCCCTGGCCATCCGCTGCGTGCTGAACGGCGAGGTGGTGCAGGACTCGACCACCAAGGAGATGATCTTCACGGTGGCCGAGCTGGTCTCGTTCATCTCCCAGACCATCACCCTGGAGCCGGGCGACGTGATCGCTACCGGCACCCCGCCTGGGGTGGGCGTGGCCCGCACGCCGCAGTTGTTCCTGGCCGCGGGCGACGAGGTGCGGGTCGAGATCGACGGTGTCGGCGCCCTCGTCAACCCCGTCCGCTGAGCACGCACGTTCAAGAGGAGAACCCATGCGACTGGCCACATCGACATCGCCCGAGGTCGGCTCGCTCGACCCCGACGGCGTGGTGCTGGTGCTGCCCATCGGCTCGGTCGAGCAGCACAGCTACCACCTGCCCATCGGCACGGACACGTTGGTGGTCGACGCCATCGCCCACCGGGTGGAGGAGCAGCGGCCTGCCACCGTGGTCCTCAGCCCGCCGCTGTGGTTCGGCGCGTCGGCCCACCACTTGGGCTTCCCCGGATCGACGTCGATCGGCGGGGAGCTGCTGCACAAGGTGGTGGTCGAGGTGTTGGCCGCCTACCACGAGTCGACCAAGATCAGCCGGTTCCTGGTGCTGAACGGCCACGGCGGCAACGACCCGGGCATGAAGGTGGCCATGGAGCTGCTGCGCAGGCGGCTGCCCAACGTGCGGGGCACGGCGGCCAACTACTGGGCGGCCATGTTCGACGGGATGAAGGCGGCCGGGGTCGAGGTGCCGCCCGACGGGCTCGGCCACGCGTGCGACGTGGAGACCTCGCTGGTGCTGGCCGTGGCGCCCGAGTTGGTGAAGATGGACCGGCTGGTGCCCGACCCCAGGCGAGCGGAGGAGTCGCCCTGGCTGGCCCGGGGCTGGGACTTCAAGGAGACCACCGACCACGGCGGGGTGGGCGACCCCACCGGCGCATCGGCCGAGTGGGGCGAGCAGATGGTGGGCCACGCCGTGGCCCGGCTGGCCCGGCTGTGCGACCAGCTTCTCGAAGAGCGGTGAGCGAGCCGATGGGCGAGCGGATGGGCGAGCCGAGCGCAGCCAACGGCGGGCGGGCGGTGGTCGTCACCGGCGGGGCCGGGCCTGCGGTGGGCTCGGGCGTGGCCCTGGCCGTGGCCCGGCACGGTTTCCGGGTGTGGATCGCCGACCTCGACTTGAACGCGGCCAAGGCCATGGCCGAAGAGATTCGGGGCGAAGGCGGTCAGGCCGATTGTGTGCAGGTCGATACCGCCGACCCCGCCTCTGTCGCCGCGGCCATGGCCACGGTGGTGGAGGCCGAGGGCGGCGTGGTCCACGGCCTGGTCAACAGCGCAGGCATCGGCTTCAACGCCCTGGCCGCGGACATGGAGGTCGAGGACTTCGACCGCATCATCGCCATCGACCTGCGGGGTCCGTGGCTGTGCGCCAAGGGCCTCATTCCGGCCATGGTCGCGGGCGGCGGCGGCAGCATCGTGCACATCGGCTCGGTTCATGCGTTGGCCACCATCCCGACCCAGACCGCGTACGCGGCGGCCAAGGCCGGGCTGCACGGGATGGCCCGGGCCATCGCCGCCGACTACGGGGGCCACTGCATCCGCTGCAACGTGGTCAACCCCGGCGCCGTGCCCAGCCGGGAGGCATACGGGGACGGGTCCCTCCCGGCCAAGGACCACTGGGTCGACTACATGGTGCGGTGCCAGCAGTTCCTGCACCAGGTGATCAACCCGCTCGACATCGGCAACGCCTGTGCCTTCTTGTTGGGCGACGGGGCCAAGTCGATCACGGGCCAGGCCATCACTGTCGACGCGGGCATGACCACTCTGTTGTGGAGCCATACGGAGGAGCTGTGACCGTGCGCGCTGAGGTGGCCGCGGCCAACGTCAACTATCCGGAAGGGCCGATCGTCCTGCCCGACGGCGCCATCGCCTTTGTGGAGACGGGCTTGGCCCGCGTGTCGGCCTGGCGGGACGGCGCCGGCGTCGAGCCGCTGTGCGTCACCGGCGGCGGGCCCAACGGCTTGACCCTCGGATCGGACGGCATGGTCTACGTGGCCCAGAACGGCATCCCCATGGGCGACGTGCCGTTCGCCCCGCCTTCGGTGCAGCGGTTCGCGCTGGGCGGACAGGTCGAGGTGGTGGCCACAGTGGCCCGCGGGATGACGGGCGGGGCCGTGGGCCGGGTGGCGGCCAGCGGGCCCAACGACTTGGCCTTCGGGCCGGACGGCAGGCTGTACGTGAGCGACCCGGCGCGCGATCGGGCTGCGGGCCCGGGGCGGCTGCTGGTCTTCGGGGCCGACGACAGCGAGGTGCGGGTCGAGCTGGCCGGCGCCTACATCAACGGCGTCGGCTTCGACGCCGAGGGGCGGCTGCTGTGGGCCGAGTCCTACGACTGCTACATGGCCCGCCACGATGACGCCGACTCCAGCGGCTATCGCCGCTTCGCCGACCTGCCCGCCGACCACATGCCCGACGGCTTCGCCGCGGCCGAGGACGGGCGCATCTTCATCGCGACCTGCCACTCGCACGCCATCACCGTCATCAGCCCTGACGGCGAGGTGGTCGACATGATCACGCTCGACGCGGAGGCGGTGCCGTCCAACTGCTGCTTCGACGGGAGCGTGCTGTGGGTGACCGACTACACCACCGACCCGGCTGCCACGGGCAGGCTCTGGCGCGTGGAGACGGACGCGGTGGGCATCCCCCTCAACGCGGGAACGCTGTCGCCCCAAGCGCAGTGAGGGGCAGCATTTCCGTGCGTCAGCGAGCGGGGCGGAGCACCTCGGGCCACGACTCGGGCACGGGCATGGCCTTGTAGGCGATGTCGAGCTCGGGCGTCTCCACCGGGGCGCCGAGGGCATAGCTGTCGGCCAGGGCGGCGACCACGCCCGTGACCAGATACGTCCGCTCCGGGGGGATGGGCGCCACGCCGGTCAGCATCATGTCCTCGATGGCCCTGACCAAGGCCGACATGTGGTTCAGGCGCGGCACCTCGTCCAACTCCTTGGACGTGGCCACGATCTCGTCCCGGCCCTTGAGCCGATAGGCGAAGCCGAACTCCTGGCAGTAGCCGTTGAGGATGAACACGGTCAGGCGCAGGCCGTCGCGGTAGGTGACGTCGAAGGCCAGCGTGCCGATGACCATGCCCAGGTCGGTGTGGGGCACGGCGGCGTGGTCCTGCGGCCGTCCGTGCTGCGTGTGCACGGCGGCGAAGGCGGCCTCGCACACGTCCTTGGGCCACCGCCCCTTCTCGTACTCCTCCCACACCGCGGGTCCGCCGATGCACTCGACGCGGGCCACGCCGCTCTCACCCCCCAGCCTGCGTTCCAGCACGAACTGCGCCGTCTCCAAGGCGTGGTAGCCGTAGTGCTCGAGGTCGCCGAAGCCGAACGACACCACGTGGTCGATGGGGTCGTCGTCGGGCAGGGCCACGGCGGGCTCGAACGGCGTGAACGGCAGGCTGCTCCCGGCCATCCACGGGATGCCCATCTCGTGGACGGTCCGCCACATGTGCTTGGCCCAGGCCCAGTTCCACGAGAAGTGCTTGTCGTTGAAGACAGGAACGACCCGGCCTGCTTGGCGGAACACGCCCACGATCTGATCGAACAGCTCACGCCGGGGATACAGCTTCTGCCCCTTGGCGTTGTAGGGGAACTCGCCGTGCTCCCCCACCACGACCACGCCGTCCACCGACAGCTCGTCGCCCCCCTCGCACAGAGCAGCGGCCACCGAGTGGTACAGAGGAACGCCGTTGTTGGCCGCCTTCTCCACGCCGATGTCGTCCTCGGCGATTTGGAGGAGGTGCATGGCCACCACGTCGCAGCGGGGCTCGTCGAAATGGTCGTCGAAGGCCAGGCCCTCCATCAGCTTGGTGGCGATGCACTCGCCGTGGCTGAACGGGCCGTAGGAGTTGACGATGACGGCCAGCCGGGGCCGGCTCCGCTCGGTCACTCGGGCATCACGTGTCGGCCCGTCTACCAAGTGACGACGACGGTGCCCTTCGTGGCCGGCCCCTGGCTGCCGGGCTGGCAGGCGCCGAGGGTGGGCACCGAATGCGAGACCGAGTCGACGATCACGTAGAGCATCGCGGCCCGGGCCGGGACCACGACCGTCCCCGTCCCGTTGCAGTAGCCCGCGTAGCCGGGGAGGATCGCGCCTGCTCCGTCGCCGAACGCGGCCAGCCCCTGCTGTGGGCGCCCGGTGACGTCGATGACCCTGAAGCTCACGGGCGTGCCCGCGGGCGGGAGGCCGTACACGCACACGCCGCCCACGTCGAACGAGGGATGGGGCGCGGGGCCCGCCTTGTCGCGGCACACGATGTCGAGGTCGCCGACCGGGCCGCTCACGTAGTCGACGCCCTGGCTCACCGAGGCATGGGCTCCGGGCGTCCAGACGGTCATGACCACGGCCAACAGGGCGGCCGCGCCGCCCAACGTGAACTTTCGCATGTGGTCCCCCTGGCTCGACTCGGCTTCGACTGGCCTCGACCGCTTGATCGCGTGTTGGTCTTCGCCACCCGACGCTCGTTCTCCTGGCAACTTGGTATACCAATTCCCCTGGTACCTGCGCCGACGGGCAGGACCGGACCCGTCCCCGTCGAAATGGACGACAGGACGTGGCGCCCCGGCATTCCCGCGCGGGCCGGTGCCACTCGATCGAAGGGGCGCACGTGAGACGAGCAGCCGTCGCCGAGCCCGACTGCATTTCCGAGGACTTGAGCACCGAGGACTTGATCACCGAGGACGTGCCGACCGAGGGCCTGTCGAACGAGGACCTGCCGAACGTCCTGCTGGAGGCGGCCGAACTCCCCGCCCCTCCCGGCCCGGACGACAGCGCCGTGAGCGCCGCCGGGCCCGCGGCGGGCCCGAGTCGCCGCCACCTCCTGCGGGCCCTGCTGGCCGGCGGCGCCGTGGTCGGCGGGGCCGTGGTCCTCGACCGCACGGCCACGCCTGCTTCGGCCACTGGCGTCGGCCCGCTGTTCAACGTCACCGACTACGGCGCGGTGGGCAACGGCACGACTGACGACCGGGCTTCGGTGCAGTCGGCCATCGACGCGGCCCACGCGGCGGGCGGCGGCACCGTGTTCTTCCCGGCGGGCACCTACCTCCTGTCGATGCGCTTCGACCATTCGCCCGCGGTGTACGCGCTCGACATCTACCCGGGCATCGTGCTGCGAGGGGCCAACCGGGGCGCGTCGGTGCTCAAGGTGGCGTCGGCCGCCAACGGCGCCACCGGCGGCGACTGGACCGCCGTCCTCCTGCAACGGGATGCGTCCACGCCGGTCGACGACTTCGTCCTCGAGGGCCTCACCATCGACGGCAACAGCGCGGGGAACGCCATCACGTCGTCCAGCCTGGCCAACGCCACCACGGCCGGGCGCCACGCCCTGCACGTGAGCACCGGGGCTCGGATCGCGGTCAGGGACTGCCGGTTCAGCAACGTCGGCGATGTGCGCCACGTCCTTTGGCTCAACGGCGACGCCAGCGGGGACGGCACGGCGCGCGTGACCGACACCGTCATCGAGGGCAACGTGATCGACGGGGTCGGCTCATCGAGCATCGACCATGCCCACGCCTCGATCTACTGGGCGGGCGAAGGGCTGCGCTGCACGGGCAACGTCCTGCTGGGCAAGGCCCCGACGGCCATCGGCGCGGGCACGGCCATCGAGGGGCGCGGGAGCGACATCCAAGTCGAGGACAACGACATCGAGAACTACACGGTCGCCATCGCCGCCGCCGCGGTGCAGTCGTGGGAGGGCGCCCAGAACGACGTGGCCCACAACACGGCCAGGGCCGTGGCCGTCGGAGTCCTGCTCTCGTCCAAGCAGTCGGGTACCCACACGAGCGGGTTTGGTGCCAATGGGGTCGACATCCACCACAACCAGGTCACCGTGGACCGCGACGCGTGGGCGACTCGGTCCGCGGGCGCGCCGGCCATCGCCGCGGGCGTCGCCCTCGACACGGCCAACGACCTGCCACTGGCCGACGTGCAGGTGCGCGACAACCAGATCCGGTTCGCACAGTCGTCCACGGCCTCCGTGGCAGCCGACGCGGGCGGCGGTGGCGTGGTGTGGAGCCGCAGCGGGTCGTTCTCCGACAACGACGTTGCCGTGGTCGGCAACTTCGTGGACTCGCCCCTCGCCGCGGGCGTGCTGGTGAACGCGGGCGTGGCCCGCCTCGACGTCATCGGCAACTCGGTCCTGAACCCCGGGAGTGCGGCGAGTGGGTCGATGCCCGCGAGTGGCCGGGTCGGGATCAGCGTGGGCAATCCGGCAGGGTCGTCGCTGGCCGACGTGCGCATCGACGGCAACGAGGTCTTCGACGGCCGCACGCCAGTCGTCATGACGTCGGCCGTGCGCTACGCCCCGCAAGGGACGGTGGTCAACGCCCAGGCCATGGACAACGTGGTGCGGGCCATGGACCCGGGCGCGGCCATCGCGGTGGCCGACAGCACCACGACCACGGCCAACGCGCTGTTCCTGCGGGCCCGGTGCCCGTCGTGGATACAGCCGCCGGGCATCTACCGGTTCGGCTCGACGGTGACGACCGAGGGCACGGTGGCGCTGGCGGGCTCGGGGGCCATCAGGGTCCAGCAGGCGGCGGGAGCAGGCTCGACGTGGACGTCGACCCTCACCTCGCTGTGAGCGAGACCGAGGCTTCACCTGTGGCCGACATGCCCGCCGCAGGCCGGGCCAGTCGACGGCACTTCATCCAAGCCGGCCTCGGCAGCGTGGCTGCCGTCGGCCTCGTCGGTCGGAGCCAGGCCCGGGCCGACGCCACGCCGCCTCCGCCCTACTACAGCGTCAAGGACTTCGGTGCGGTGGGCGACGGCGTGGCCGACGACCGGCCCGCCATCCAGGCCGCCATCAATGCGGCCAACGCCGCGGGCGGCGGCGTCGTCGCCATCCCTGCGGGCACCTACCGCATGACGCTGGCGGGCAACCCGCCCTACCTCTACTGCCTCCAGATCTATCCGCGCATCACGCTGGCCGGGTCGGGGGCGGCGTCTGTCCTGCGGATCACGTCGAACGCCAACACGGGCGCGGCCGACGGCGACTGGAGCGCCATCATCCTGCAAGCCGACGCGGCCGTGGCGGCCGACGACTTCGCCATGCACGACCTCACCGTCGACTGCAACGGCTCGGGCAACCCGATCAACTCGCAGAGCATGACGGCGAGCGGCTATCACGCCCGCTTCGCCGTGCAGATCCTCAAGGGCGACCGCATCCGGGTCGAGCGCTGCCGCTTCACCGACATCGGCGACAACATCAACACGCTGGTGCTCAACGGCGACATCAACCCTGGCCTGGGGTGGCAGATCAACAACGCCACCATCTGCGACAACGTGTTCGAGGGCATCGGCCTGTCGACCATCGCCCACGACCACTCCACGATCTACTGGATCGGGCACATCCTCCAGTGCCGTAACAACCGGTTCACGGCCCGGTCGCGCGGTGTGGCCGGTGCGGTGTGCGCCATCGAGACCCATGGCGCGCGCCAGCACGTCACCGGCAACTCGATCAAGAACTTCATGAACGGCATGAACATCTCCGGGGTGCAGTCGTTCCTGGCCGACCAGATCGAGGTGGCCGACAACACCATCCGGGGTGTGGCCTTCGGCATGTGGCTCTACGGCCTCACCTATGGGGGCTACCAGACTGGTTACGGCATGCGCGACGCGCGCGTCCACGGCAACCAGATCACGTTGGACCGCGAGCAGTGGATCGCCCGATGGGGCGGCTTCCCCGCGTCCATCGTCACCGGCATCACCATCGACGCGGCCAACTCGTTGGCCTTCAAGGACGTGCGTATCGACAACAACCACATCCGCTTCCTGCCCACGACGTCGGCGAGCACGGCCTCCGACTTCGAGAGCAGCGGGGTGCTGTGGTTCCGCAACGTCAACAACGTGGTGGACGAGGACGTGAGCATCTGCGACAACACCGTCCTCGACGCCCATGGCACCGGCATCTACTTCAGCGCGCTGGCCAAGCGGGTGGACATCTGCGGCAACTCGGTGATCAACCCGGGGAGCGCGCCTGCGGGGGCCTTCGCCGGCACCGACTTCAGCCGGAGCGGGATCCTGCTCAGCGCCCCCAACGGCCCGGCCCTGACCGACGTGCGGGTCAACAACAACCGCGTCGTCGACAGCCGTTCGACCCGCAAGGTGAACACGGTCATCGCCCTGATCGCCCAAGGCCGGGTGACCAACTGCGAGGCCCTCGACAACGAGGTGACCATCGCCGACACCACCTCGCCCGCGCTGCCGGTCGTCAACGGCCCCCAGTTCCCGGTGTCGGCCTTCTTGGTGCGAGCCCGGGCCAACCAGTGGGTGACGCCGCCCGGGTGGTTCCGGTTCGGGTCCAGCGTCACGGTGGCGGGCACGCCGGGCACGGCGGGGTCCGGCAGCGTCAGGGTCCAGCAGTCGTCGGGCGCAGGCACGACCTGGACCATCACGACCACGTCCGTCTGACCCAGCCCGCTCCCGCTGGCAAAGCGGCCACCGCCCCGACCCGCTCTTGTCGCGCTGAGTGCCGATAAAGGCAATGAGCGCGACAAGACGGGAGCCGCCTCACACCGGCGCGGCCTGCGCCGGCCCCGTCAGCTCGGGACTGCGGCCGCGGCCGCCGGTCGGTAGGTGCAGATGTGCACGCCGGTGGACGCCACCTTGACCGACACCAGCTCCAGGGGCCGGGCCTGGCCGTCGTCGGGGAACAGCCGCTTGCCGCCGCCCAGGACGATGGGCTCGATCATGAGCCGGTACTCGTCGACCAGCCCAGCGCTGATCAACTGCGCGGCCAGCGTGGGACTGCCCATCACCTGCATGCAGCCGCCGTCGCCTCTGCCGTGCGCGTCGCCGCTGTCCGCGTCGCGCAGTTTGCGGATGGCGCCAATGGCGTCGTCGGCGGGGAGCAGGCTCGAGTTCGTCCAGGTCATGTCGTCAGGGCCCAGCGTGCGCGAGGCGACGTGCTTCGGAATCTCGTTCATCCGGTCGGCGAAGGGGTCGCCAGCCCGCTCGGGCCAGGCCGCGGCCATGGACTGCCACGTCCGGCGCCCGAACAGCAGCGCCTCCGTGCCCTCCATCACCTCGCTGATCGCGGGCCCCATCGCGTCCATGTCGAAGTACGGATGCGACCACCCGCCATGCTGAAAGCCGCCGTCAGCGTCCTCATCGGGGCCGCCGGGCGCCTGCACCACACCGTCGAGGCTCATGAAGTCGCTGAGGATGATGCGCACGTCCGCTCCTTGGGGTCGAATGCCGTTGTCTACGGGTAGACGCACGCAGTCTCGCGAAGTCATCGCCCGCCACCGCAGGCCGCCGCCCCATTCGCATTTGGGCGTAGTTACCGACCCGCCCGCGGCCCCCCGCCCCCGCCCCATTCGCATTTGGGCGTAGTTACCGTCCCTTTTGGTCGGAAACTACGCCCAAATGGCGAAAACCCGCACGGGGAAGCGGTGGGGCCAGAGCGCGACCAACCCGCGGCCCGACCCAACCCCCCTTACGCCGAGCTCGCGGCCTTGCCGTAGTCGGCGCTGCCCGACCAGTCGATCATGACGCACGGCTCGTCGCCCGCCACCCACGCATCGTGCCCGGGCGAGATGACGAAGGCGTCGCCAGGTCCCGCCTCGGCCTCGGCCCCGTCGTCCATGACGACGTGCAGCCGCCCGGACACGATGTAGCCCGTGTGCGGCGCCAGGCACGAGTCCGTGCCCACGACTGGCTTCACGTCGTTCGACCACTTCCACCCCGGGTTGAACACGGCCCGCCCGACCGTCACACCCCCGATGTTGACCACGTGCAGATCGCCGTGCTCAAAGCTTCGCTTCTCGTCCGGCGAGTCCAGGCTCTTGGCCTCTAGCGTCATTGATCACTCCCCTCACTTCGTTCGGGCCAGTGTGACCGCTCCAGCCGAGCCGCGCTCTGCGGACCGTCGTCCCTTCACGCCGATCGGGACGATCGACGGTACGACCGAAGAGTGCCCCCGCGGCCAACGGCGGCAACGGGGCATGATCTCCCGGCAACGGCAACGGCAATCAACCGACGAGGAGTGCGACATGCCCCGCTATCTGATCGAACGAGAACTTCCGGGCGCAGGAAAGCTCACGCCTGAGGAATTGCAAGGCATCGCCCAGAAGTCCAACGAGGTGCTGGCGGGCATGGGCGGCCGGGCCAAGTGGGTCGAGAGCTACGTCACCGACGACGCCATCACGTGCGTCTACGTGGCCGAAAGCCCCGAGGCAGTCCGCGAGCACGCGGCCGCGGGCGGCTTCCCGGTGACCGAGATCCGCCAGATCAGCACGGTCATCGATCCCCAGACCGGCGAGTAGCAAGCCCGCATCCGACGCGCTCTGGAGGACATAGCCCCACCCATCGGGTGGCTATGTCCTCCAGACAGCCACAGCGTCGCAAACGGGTGCAGCGGCGACGCGGGCCACGCCACGCCCACGCCCACGCCGCAAACGGATTCTGAAATATTAGACATGGCTATTGCCATGTCAGATAGCACCTGTACCATTCGAGACACATACGTCTAGGGAGGTGCTGGGGTGCACAGTGACGCCGTTCGCAAGACTCGGCGCGGGCGCTGGCTGGTAGCGCTGCTCGCGTCGATCGGGACCATGGTCGCCATACCTGCGGTGCAGACCGGGGCGGCCACGTTGCCGCCGCCGGCCACCAAAGAGGCACACGGCCACATCGAGGCGGTCACGGGACCGGTGGACTCGTCCCGCGCCGAGGAGTGCGCCGGCACTCCCGCAGGCCTTCAGGGCTCGGCCTGGCTGGTCGAGGGCGTCACGCCGGGGCAGATCTTCCGCCTCACGGCCGACGCAGGAACGTGGCGGGACGACTTCGACGTCACCTTCTACATCTCGCTGGCCGGATGCCGGGCCAACCAGCCCCGGCTCCCCTACTCCAACCACGCGGGCGACGAGAACTCGGTGGTGCCGACCAACGCAGGCATCGCCGTGGTGACGCTGGCCAGCGGACAGTCAGGTGCCGCCTTCACGTACAAGCAGTTCGCGGCCACGCCCGCCGTCCCCGTAAGGCGCCCGGATGCGCGGAGGCCCACCGTCATCGCCATCATCGAGCCGACCGGCGTGGAGACGGTGGGCGGCGCCAACGGGTTCAGCCCGTACCACGTCGACTTCCTCGGCAGCAAGCACCCGTGGAACAACGACGCGGACACGATCAACAACATCGACTTCAACGCCGACCCGTCGACCTATGTCCCCGGATACACCGGGGCCGAGCGGCTCGACCTGCACCTCCCGACGCTGGACAACGAGCCTGTGCTCCCGCTGGCCACCGCCGACCACGCGGCATGGACGTCGATGAAGGTGTCGACGCTCGACGCCCCCCACCCCTACTGGCTGGCCGGCACCAAGGTCATCGCCGCCCTTCAGTTCAGCGGAGACATGCACCGACGCGACGACAACGGCGGTCACGCCACCATGTCGGCCTCAGTGTCGGGAGGCAACGTGAACGGCACCTGCCCCGAGTGCCTCTTCGTCTGGATCGGCGCCTCCTCCGTGAGCTCGCAAACCCAGGCGATCGAATGGGCGGCCAAGCAGCCATGGATCGACGTGATCAGCAACAGCTACCAGCTCAGCGGAGCGGCATATGACGGCGTGGCCTTGAGCAACGTGGTCTCCAGCCACACGAAGAGCGCGGTGGCCGACAAGGGCAAGATCGTGGTGTGGGCGAGCGGCAACGGGGCCGATGACGCCTTCATGGTCCCGCAGTGGACCTACTGGAACACCCAGAAGGGCCCGGACTGGGTCGTGACGGTGGGCGGACTCAGCCCTGTGAACGACCAGCCCTTTCGCGGCGGCCAGCCCGTGGACGTGATCGCCTACGGCCAGCAGTACCCCGTGGCGAGCGGGGGTTTCGTGAACAGCTCTGGCACGTACTCGGGAACGTCGAACGCCACCCCGGTCACCGCAGGCACACTGGCCCACATCATCCAGCTCGGCCGAGACGTCACGGGCGACACGTGGACCGGCCCGCGGGACCCGCAGCTCATGGCCGACGGCAAAAAAATCCCGTGCGCCGCTGGGGTGCCCCGTTGCCCCTTGGAAGACGGCAAGTTGTATCGCCAAGAGGTCGAGCAGACCCTGTTCGACAATGTGTTGCCGTCGCCGCCGCGGCCCCTGCCCCAAGGGACGAGCGTGGCGCCGCCATCCCCGATGATCTCGATCCCCGTCGCCGGAGGAAGTGGCGCACTCGACCCCAACAGCCTCCCCATCGACGAGGTCCGGACCCTTCCCGCCGTCAACTCGTACCAGACCGAGGGCCACGGAATCGTTTACGGCCGGTTGGACACCGGTCGGTTTGCAGCCGAGCAGCGTCGGCTGCAAGACGGGCTGCTCGGGCAGACCGCCCCCTACGTCCGGCCGCCCGCCGAACGCACCTGGATGACGGTGGACTCGAAATGCAGGCAGCGCCTGTGGGGCACATGGGACATGGGCTACTACCACGGAACCCTGCCCACGTTCGACCCCGCGGTTGACCAGGTGGCCATGACCTGGAACGGGTGGTGCGACCGGGTCACCCAGGACGCATTCGCTAACGCGCCCGCGGACCCTGACCTCCCGAAGACGTTCCGCTAGCCAGGACACCCACCCCTCAGCGTGCCCGTGCACGGTGGACACCCGTCCACCGTGCACGCCGCAAACGGATTCGGAAACATCTGATTGGCCTATTGCCATATCAGATGACAGATGTACCATCTGACCCACATCGCTAGGGAGGTGCTGGGTGCACACTGGGGACGCTGTCCGAAAGACCCGTCGCGGGCGCTGGCTGGGGGCGCTGCTCGCGGCGGTCGCGACCACGGCCGCCATACCCGCAGTCCAAAGCAGTGCTGCGAACCTGCCGCCGCCGCCTGCGCCGACCAAAGAGGTGCACGGCCACATCGACACCGCCACCGGGCCGGTCGATACGACCCGTGCCGAGGAGTGCGCGGCCACCCCGACCGGCCTCCAAGGCTCCGCTTGGCTGGTCGACGGCGTGACGCCGGGCCAGATCTTCCGCCTGACGGCCGACGCGGGCACGTGGCGTGACGACTTCGACGTCGCCTTCTACGGATCGCTGGCCGGATGCCGGGCCAACGAGGCCCGCATTGTGTTCTCGAACCACGCGGGCGACGAGAACTCTGTCGTGCCCGCGGGCGCAGGCATCGCAGTCGTGACCCTCGCCACCGGGAAAGCAGGCGCGGCCTTCGCGTACAAGGAGTTCGCGCCCGCCCCGGCCGTCCCGGTGAAGTTGCCGGGCGCACGCCGACCCACTGTTGTGGCCATCATCGAGCCCATCGGCAGCGACAGCGTCAACGGGGTCAACGGGTTCAGCCCGTACCACCTCGACTTCCTGGGCAGCAAGCATCCGTGGAACAACGACGCGGACACGCTCAACAACATCGACTTCAACGCCGACCCGGCGACCTATGTCCCCGGCTACACCGGGGGCGAGCGCCTCGACCTGCACCTGCCCACGTTGGACAACGAGCCAGTGCTCCCGTTGGCCACGGCCGACAATCTGGCGTGGAGATCGATGAAGAACTCCACGCTCGACGCACCGCACCCCTATTGGCTGGCCGGCACCAAGGTGATCGCCGCGTTGACGTTCAACGGGGACCTTCATCGCCGTAATGACAACGGCGGCCACGCCACGATGGCATCGTCGGTGGCGGCGGGAAATGTTCACGGTACGTGTCCTGAGTGCCTGTTCGTGTGGATCGGGGCCTCCAGCGTGAGCACGGAGTCGCAGGCGCTCGAATGGGCAGCCAAGCAGCCGTGGATCGACGTGATCAGCAACTCCTACGAGATGAGTGCGGCCTGGCACGACGGCGTCACATTGGGCAACGAGACCTCGAGCCGGACGAAGAGCCTGGTGGCCGACAAGGGAAAGATCGTCGTGTGGGCGGCAGGCAACGGGGCCGACGGCGCGTTCATCGCCCCCCAGTCCACATACTGGTCGACCCAGAAGGGCCCGGACTGGGTGGTCACCGTCGGCGCCCTGACTCCGGTCAACGACCAGCCCCTTCGAGGTGGGCAGCCGGTCGACGTCATCGCCTACGGGGAGCAGTACCCGTCGGCTGGCGACACCGTGGTCAACGGCCAGACCACCTTCTCCGGCAGCTCGAATGCCACGCCGGTGACCGCAGGAACGCTGGCCCACATCATCCAGCTCGGCCGGGACGTCTTGGGCGACTCGTGGACCAGCCTGCGGGACCCGCAACTGGTGGCCGAGGGCAAGCGCATTCGATGTGCGCCGGATGTGGCCAACTGCCCACTGGACGACGGGAAGCTGTACCGGCAGGAAGTCGAGCAGACCCTGTTCGACAATGTGCTCCCGTCGCCGCCGCGGCCGTTGCCCCGAGGCACGACCGTGGCGCCGCCGTCGCCCATGCTGTCGATTCCCGTCTCCAGCGCCCCCGCCGCCGTCAGCCCCAACACGGCTCCGCTGGACGAGATCCGGTACCTCCCGGCCGTCAACTCCTATCAGACCGAGGGCCACGGGGTGGTCTACGGCAAGCTGGACGCCGGCCGCTTCGTGGCCGAGCAACGCCGCCTTCAGGATGGGCTGCTCGGCCAAGTTGGTCCCTACGCCCGCCCGCCCGCAGAGCGCACGTGGATGACCGTGGACTCCAAGTGCAGGCAGCGCCTGTGGGGCATATGGGGCATGGGCTACTACCACGGCCAGCCCCTGACCTTCGATCCGGCCGTCGATCAGACGGCCATGGCCTGGAACGGATGGTGCGACCGAGTCGTCCAGGACGCGTTCGCCGATGGCCCTGCGAACCCGGAGTTGGGGACGCCCTCGACCGGCTAGTCAACTCGCCGACTCCTCTGCGGGGCAGGTCGCGCTCTTTCCGTGCGCGGCCTGCCCCGCTGTCGCGTCTCCGGGGACATGGCGTCGACCCATTACGCCGAAAACGGATTCCAAGAACATCTACGTGGCCTATTGCCATATCAGATGCCAGATGTACCATTCGACCCACATCGCTAGGGAGGTGCTGGGTGCACACTGGGGACGCTGTTCGAAAGACCCGTCGCGGGCGCTGGCTGGGCGCGCTGCTCGCGGCGGTCGCGACGATGGCCGCCATACCCGCAGTCCAAAGCGGCGCCGCGAACCTGCCGCCGCCGCCTGCGCCGACCAAAGAGGTGCACGGCCACATCGACACCGCCACGGGGCCGGTCGACACGAGCCGCGCCGAGGAGTGCGCGGCCACGCCGACGGGCCTCCAAGGCTCCGCTTGGCTGGTCGACGGCGTGACGCCGGGCCGGATCTTCCGCCTGACCGCCGACGCGGGCACGTGGCAGGACGACTTCGACGTCGCCTTCTACGGATCGCTGGCCGGCTGCCGGGCCAACCAGCCCCGCATTGCGTTCTCGAACCACGCGGGCGACGAGAACTCGGTCGTGCCCGCCAACGCAGGCATCGCGGTCGTGACCCTCGCCAACGGAAGGCCCGGTGCGGCCTTTGCGTACAAGGAGTTCGCATCCACCCCGGCCGTCCCGGTGAAGCGCCCAGACGCACGGCGGCCCACCGTCATCGCCATCATCGAGCCGCTTGGCAACGACCCGGTCGGCGGGGCCAACTCGTTCAGCCCCTACCACGTCGACTTCCTGGGCAGCAAGCACCCATGGAACAACGACGCCGACACGCTCAACAACATCGACTTCAACGCCGACCCTTCCACCTATGTCCCGGGCTACACCGGGGGCGAACGGCTCGACCTGCACCTGCCCACGTTGGACAACGAGCCGGTGCTCCCGTTGGCCAAGGCCGACGGTGTGGCGTGGAGCTCCATGAAGTCGTCCACGCTCGACGCCCCGCACCCCTATTGGCTCGCGGGCACCAAGGTGGTCGCTGCCCTGCGATTCGGCGGGAACATGCACGGCCGCGATGACAATGACGGGCACGCCACCATGGCCTCCTCGGTGGCGGGCGGCAACGTCAACGGCACCTGCCCGGAATGCCTGTTCGTGTGGATCGGCGTCGCCTCCGAGGGGCTCGGGCTCCAGGCCCTGGAATGGGCGGCCAAGCAGCCGTGGATCGACGTGATCAGCAACTCCTACGAGATGAGCGCGGCCTGGCACGACGGCGTCTACCTGAGCGACGTGGCCTCGAGCCGGACGAAGAGCCTGGTGGCGGACAAGGGCAAGATCGTCCTGTGGGCGGCTGGGAACGGGGCCGACGGCGCCTTCATCGCCCCCCAGTCCACCTACTGGTCCAGTCAAAAGGGCCCCGACTGGGTGGTCACGGTGGGCGCCCTCACGCCCAGAAACGACCAGCCCCTGCGCGGCGGCCACCCGGTGGACGTCATCGCCTACGGCGAGCAATACCCCTCCGGCGGCGGCACGCTGGCCAACAGCAGGACCACCTTTTCGGGCAGCTCGAACGCCACGCCGGTGACGGCGGGCACCATCGCCCACATCCTTCAGCTCGGACGCGATGTGATGGGCGACAGCGCAAGCACAACCCGCGACCCGCAAATCATGGCCTCGGGCAAGGCCTTCCCGTGCGCCTCAGGCGTTTCGCACTGCCCGCTCGAGGACGGCAAGCTCTACCGGCAAGAGGTGGAGCAGATCCTGTTCGACAACGTGCTGCCGTCGCCGGCCCGGCCGTTGCCGCCCGGAACGACTGTGGCTCCGCCGTCGCCGATGCTTTCCCTGCCGGTTTCTGCCGCACCCACGAAGGTCGATCCCGACACGGTTCCCTTGGACGACATTCGGAACCTCCCGGCCGTCAACTCGTACCAGACCGAGGGTCACGGAATCGTCTACGGCCGGCTGGACTCCAGCCGCTTTGCGGCCGAGCAGCGTCGTTTGCAGGATGGGCTTCTCGGCCTGGTCGGCCCGTACGTCCGGCCGCCCGCTGAGCGCACCTGGATGACCGTGGACTCAAAATGCAGGCAGCGGCTGTGGGGCACATGGGACATGGGCTACTACCACGGCCAGCCGCTGAACTTCGATCCGGCCGTCGATCAGACGGCCATGGCTTGGAACGGCTGGTGTGACCGGGTCACCCAGGACGCCTTGGCCGACGCGCCTGCCAATCCGGACCTGCCCAACGCTCCTACAACCGGCTAGCAAGACCCTCAAGACGGCGGGGCAGGCTGCGCTCTTTCACGGCGCAGCCTGCCCCGCTGGCGCGTTTCGTCCGGTTTCCCGGCAGGAACCGGGGCGCCCGCCGTGGAACTGCACAGCCATCGTTCTGTGATTTAACTCGTCGTGTTTGATATGTCACTGACCCGAGGGGGCCACATGTTGCAAGCCAACGCAGGGACCGGCCGCGTGCGTCGACGCCGGTTCATCACCGTGGGCCTGGCCGCCCTGGCCATGGCGGTCCCGTCCGTCGCTCGGGCAGGCACGACGAGCTCGTCGTCCTCGGACCAAGAGGTGCACGGCGTGGTGACGTACCCCACGGGCCTGCCCCGCAACGGCGGCGCGCCGGTGCGATGCGCAGCCAACGGGCAAGGCGTGCCCGGCACGACCGCGACCATCGCGTCGGTGACGCCGGGCAAGTCGTTCGCCCTCACCGCCGACTCGGGCACGTGGGAGGCCGACTTCGACATCGCCTTCTACAGCGCGGGACCGGTGTGCACGGGCACGACTGCGGCGACGGCGCTGCCGTACCGCAACATGGGCGGGGACGAATACGGCGTCGTCCCGGCCAACGCCACCATGGCTGTGGTCAGCCTGGTGTCGGACAGCCAGAAGCAGGCCTTCACGTACCGCGAGTACGTCCCCGCTCCGGTGGCCCTGCGCAACGCCGACCAGCAAAAGCCCACGGTGGTGGCCATCATCGAGCCCCTCGTGCTGCTTGACAATCTCCAGGGCAAGGCCAACGGCTTCAGCCCTTACCACTTGGACTTCTCGGGCGCCGAGCACCCGTGGAACCGGGACGGCAACAGCCAGAACGACATCGACTTCACGGTCGACCCTTCGCCTTGGCTCCCCGGCTACCCAGGCGCCACGCCGGTGCAGATCACCGTCCCCACCACCGCCGATCAGGACGTGTCCACGCTGGCGGCTGGCCCCGACAAGGACGCGTGGGCGTCCATGCAGGCATCGACGCCGGGCGACGTCCACCTGTACCGCCTGCCGGGCACGAAGATCGTGGGCGCGGCGACGTTCTCCTTCGCGCCGAGCAGCCTCATTCAGTTGGACACGCCCACCATCTACAGCCCCCAGAACCTCGAGGCCCACGGCACCAAGACCTCGTCGGTGGCCGCGGGGAACATCCATGGCTCGTGCCCTGAGTGCGTGCTGGTGCTGCTGCGGGGCAACGCGGCAGCCGCCATGGCGTGGGCCACGGCCCAGCCGTGGATCGACGTCATCTCCAACTCCTACGGCGCGGCCGGGGGCTTCCCCTCGGCTGACCAGCCCACCCGGCTGCGCATGCGCGACGCGGTAACGGGCGGACAGACCATCGTGTGGTCGTCAGGCAACGGCGCCGAGGGCAATGCCACGGTTCCCGCCTTGGACTACTTCGACGACCGTCCGGGCAGCGACTGGATCGTCACCGTGGGGGGCGTGGAGCCTTCGGGCGAGCAGCCCGACGGGGCCTCTCGGCCCGTGGACCTGGCCTCGTACGACATCTCGTACTGGTCGGCGGGCGGCACGACTGCGGGCGGGCAGACCCTCTTCGGGGGCACGTCGAACGCGGCGCCGGTCGTGGCCGGCACGTTCGGCGAGACCCTCCTGCTCGGCCGCTCGCTCCTCGGCGACACCGCGCCCGGTCACGCCGACGGCGTGGTCGCCCAGGGCGCGCCCCGGCCGTGTGATGGCGGCGGGTCCACGTGCGTGCTGAGCGACGGCGTCCTGACTCGGGCCGAGTTGCAGGACACGATCTATACGAGCGTGTATCCGTCCCCGCCTCGCTACGACGGCTTCGGACCCGCAGGCCCGGTGAACACCGCGCTCACGTCAGCCCACCCTTTGCCCATGAGGCCCACCTACACGGCGCAAGGGCACGGCGTCGTGCACGGGCGGCTGTCCGAGGCTCGGTACCAGGCCGAAAAGCGCGGCTTCCTCGACGCCCTGCGTGGAGCGGGGGCGCCCGCGGTGCGTCCGCCGGGCGAGCGGAAGTGGATGACCGCAGACTCCATGTGCAGGCAGCGCCTTTGGGGCAACTGGGACTTCGGCTACTTCCATGCCGGCGACCCGGCTCCTGCGTTCGACCCTGCTGTCGACGCCCCGGCCGCAGCCATGTGGCAGTGGTGCTCGAACGCCCCGCAGGACTTGGGCCAAACGGTCGGCGGAGACGACACCGGCCTCTAACCCGCCCCCCTCTCCAACTTTTCCACAGCACCTGCTGCTGTGGAAAAGTTGAGGGGGCGGCGCGATTCGGGAGTCAGCGGGGTTTCCAGGCGTCGGGGTCGGCGATGAGCTTGCGCACCTGCGGCGGCATCTTGCCTGAGGCCACGTCGGCCAAGGTGATCGACTCCAAGACCATGCGGAGGGCGGCGCGCACGGCGACCCACGCGCCCAAGAGGTGCTCGGCCGGTCCCTCGTAGGCCGCCTGCTCGGGCCGCACGCCGCGGACTTCGGCCAACGGTCCTTCGAGGGCGCGAAAGACGTCGGCCAGCGCGATCTCCTTGGCCGGGCGGGCCAGCCGGTACCCGCCCACATTGCCCCGCTGGCTGGTGACGAAGCCGGCCCGGCGCAGGTCGCCCAGGATGTTCTCCACGAACTTGGCGGGCAGACCTTGCTCCGCGGCGATGGCCTCGCCCTTGATCCCTGTGCCCGGCGGGGCCGCGGCCAGTGCGGCCAAGGCGCGCATGGCGTAGTCGACCCGGGCCGAGATGTACACGGCCCCATCGTCGCAGACCCCTGCCGCACCGGAGGTCCTTACTCCTCTGTTCCTACAAATCTAATTGACTTAGTCAGGTTTCTCGGGCCATGATCCTGGCGTGAGAGCACATCTACGCCCCTTGCTTGTCCCCCTGGTCGCCTTGCTCGCCCTCGGCACCGCGTGTGGGGACAACGCCAGCGGGACGGCCAAGGCCTCAACGGCCAAGGGATCGACCGAGGAGGCGCCCACCACGGTGCGCCTCGGCTACTTCCCGAACATCACCCACGCCACCGCCATCGTCGGTGTCGAGAGCGGGATCTTCACTACCGCGTTGGGCCGCAACAAGCTGGAGACACAGACCTTCAACGCCGGGCCCGCCGCGGTCGAGGCCCTGCTGTCGGGCGCGCTGGACGCCAGTTACATCGGGCCCAACCCGGCCATCAACGCCTACGTCAAGTCGAGCGGCAAGGCCATCCGCATCATCTCGGGGGCGACGTCGGGCGGGGCCGCGCTGGTGGTGAAGCCCGGGGTCACGACGGGCGCCGACCTCAAGGGCAAGAAGGTGGCGTCGCCCCAACTGGGCGGGACGCAGGACGTGGCCTTGCGCCATTGGCTCAAAGACGCTGGGCTCAACACCGACCCGCAGGGCGGCGGCGATGTCTCCATCGTCCCGCAGGAGAACGCCCAGACCCTCGAGACGTTCAAGTCAGGCGCCATCAGCGGGGCGTGGGTGCCTGAGCCGTGGGCCACGCGACTGGTGCAGGAAGGCGGCGGCAAGGTGCTCGTCAACGAGGCCGAGCTGTGGCCCGGCGGGCGCTTCGTCACCACCCATCTGGTGGTGCGCACCGACTTCTTGAAGGCCCACCCCGCCGCCGTCCGGGCCCTGTTGGACGGCCAGGTGAAGGCCAACGCCCTTGTGCACGACAACCCTTCGGAGGCGCAGAAGCTGGTGAACACGGGCATCGAGAAGATCACCGGCAAGAAGCTGGCCGAAGCCGTGATCACCGGGGCCTGGCCCAACCTCGAGTTCACCAACGACCCGGTCGCCTCGTCGCTCAAGCTCTCGGCTGACCACGCCAAGGACGTGGGCCTGCTGCCCGCCGTCCGCCTCGACGGCATCTACGATCTGGCCCTGCTCAACCAAGCGCTCAAGGCTGCGGGCCAGCCGCAGGTGCGAGCGTCATGACAATCGTGAACGACGAGCCCGGCGCCCCGACCCCGGTCCCCGCGCCCCCGGTCGCTTCCGATGCGCCCGCTCCGGCCCCGACCTCGCCCGCATCGGTGCCCGCGGCCATTCGCTGTCGCGGCCTGTCCAAGGCATTCGGCACGGCCCGTAACGCGGTCGTCGCCCTCGACCGCGTCGACCTCGACGTGCGGGCGGGCGAGTTCGTTTGCGTGGTGGGCGCGTCCGGCTGCGGCAAGTCCACGCTGCTCAACCTGGTGGCCGGGCTCGACGCGCCCACTCGCGGCCAGGTCGACGTGGTGGGCCGCACGGCCTTGATGTTCCAGGACTCAGCCCTGTTCCCATGGCTGACGGTGGCGGACAACGTGGGCCTCCCACTCCGCCTGGCGGGCATGCCCAAGGGCGCTCGCCAGGCGCGGGTGGAGGAACTGCTCGCCTCCGTGCATCTGGCCGGACAAGGCGAGCGCAGGCCGCACGAGCTGTCGGGCGGGATGCGCCAGCGTGTCGCTTTGGCCCGGGCCTTGGCCCAAGAGGCCGAGATCCTCTTGATGGACGAGCCCTTCGGCGCCCTCGACGCCATGACCCGCGACCTGCTTCACGACGAGCTCGAACGGCTGTGGGTGGAGCGGAGCCTGACCATCTTGTTCGTCACCCACAACGTGCGCGAGGCCAGCCGGCTGGGTGACCGCATCGCGCTGCTCACCAGCAGACCTGGGCGAGTGGCGGCCACGTTCGACGTGCCCTTCGCCCGGCCTCGTCGGATCGAGGCCCCCGAGGTGTCCGAGATGGCGGGCCTGGTCACCGCCCGACTGCGCCAGGAGGTGGCCCGTCATGGCCCTCGTTGAAGCGGCCGACGCCAGCGTCCTCGAAGGGCTGGACGTCTTGGAGACGGCCACGGACGTGGGGCCCAGCCGGCGGGCCCGCCTGTGGTCGGCGGCCTGGCCCAAGCTGGCCGCGCTCTTCCTCGTCATCGCGGGCTGGCAGGCGGTGGTGTGGACCGGATGGCGCGAGCAGTACCTGCTGCCCGCGCCCGGCACCGTGTTGCGCGAGCTGCGGTCCATGACCAGCCAGGCCGTGTTCTGGAAGGCGGTCGGCATCACCCTGCGGCGAGCAGCGGTGGGCTACGCCGCGGCCGCCGTGCTGGGCAGCATCGTGGGCCTGGCCGTGGCCCGCGTGCGCGTGCTGCGGGTCGCCGTCGGCTCGTTGATCACCGGCCTGCAGACGATGCCTTCGATCGCCTGGTTCCCCTTGGCCATCCTGCTGTTCCAACTGAGCGAGTCGGCCATCCTGTTCGTCGTCGTGCTGGGCGCGGCACCGTCCATCGCCAACGGCATCATCGCGGGCGTCGATCACGTGCCGCCGCTGCTCATTCGGGCGGGCCGGGTAGTGGGGGCCCACGGTGCGTCGCTGTATCGGCATGTGGTGCTGCCTGCCGCCCTGCCCTCGGTGCTGGCCGGGCACAAGCAGGGGTGGGCCTTCGCGTGGCGCAGCCTGATGGCGGGCGAGCTGTTGGTGATCGTCGCCAACAGGCCGTCGATCGGCGCTCGGCTCCAGTTCTCCCGTGAGCTTTCCGATGCCCCCGCGCTGCTGGCCTACATGATCGTGATCCTCGCCATCGGCATCGCCGTCGACGCCGCCTTTGCCGCGGCCGACCGCTCGCTTCGGGCCCGTCGGGGGCTGACCCTCGCGTAGCGGCGCGCATTGCGGCCGCAGCCGCGATGATTCTCGGGCCGGGCCATCGTCATATCGGTGGAGGACGACCGCCGACGAGAGGAGACCGCAATGCCGACGATCACACCGAACCTGTGGTTCGACACGCAGGGCGAGGAGGCGGCCGAGTTCTATGTCTCGGTCTTCCCCAACTCGAAGATCACCAACGTGAGCTACTACGGCGACGCCGGGCCGCGGGAGGCGGGCACGGTGCTCACCGTCGACTTCGTGCTCGACGGAAACGAGTTCACCGCCATCAACGGAGGCCCGGAGTTCACCTTCGACGAGGCCGTCTCCTTCCTCATCAACTGCGCCGACCAAGAAGAGGTCGACTACTACTGGGAGAAGCTGACCGAGGGCGGGTCCGAGGTTCAGTGCGGCTGGCTGAAGGACCGCTTCGGCGTGTCCTGGCAGGTCGTTCCCGAGGGCATGGGCGAGATCATGGGCGACCCTGACCCCGAGCGGGCCTCCCGGGCCATGAAGGCCATGCTCGGCATGAAGAAGCTCGACCTGAACGCCCTGCGCGCCGCAGCCGACGGCCCCGCGACCTAACCCGTTCGGGTGGCCAGTCCCGCCCCACGCCACCCTCCCCGTCCCCGTCCCCCCGCCGCCGGCATTTGGGCGCACTTGGCCACCGTGGCGGTGCACAAGTACGCCCAAATGCGTGGGCGCCGGGTTCCTGGGGCGGCGGGCGGTAGGGCCGGGCGGGCGGGGGGGTGGGGGGCGGGGCGGGGCGGCCGTGGCCGACGGACTCGTCAGGGTTGGGGCAAGGCGTCGACCAGGGCCTGGCGGGCGGGCCGCCACACGTCGCTCAAGAGCCGCTGAGCCGGAGGCGGCAGCACGCTCACGATGCGCTCGGTGGTGGCCGGATCGGCCCCGTCCAGTACCCACGGCAGGTAGCGGGCGGGCACGGCCTCGGCCTGGCGTCGGGCGAAGAACGCGGTCATGTACTCGTCGTCGGCCGCTCGGCGGATGAGGGGGACACACTCCGCCTCCTCATGGGCCAAGTGGGGCACCAAGAGGCTTTGCAGTCCCGCCAGCGCCTGAGCCGCCTGAGCCGCCAGCGCCTGAGCCGCATCGGCGGCAACCGCGCCATCAGCCCGAACGGCCAAGGTCCGCATGCTGACCTCCACCTGGTCCAGCGCCCCGACCAAGGCCGCGTGCTCGCCTTCCATCTCGGCCAGGACCGATGTGGCCTCGTCGCCCAAGGCCGCGGCCACCTGCACGTAGATCTCTTCGTCCTCCACCCGATGGTGGTCACGAAGCTCGACCTCGAAGGCCGACCAGTACGCCTGAACGGCCGCAGCCCCGGCCACCGCACCCGCCCCACCATCACCCGACGCACCATGACCCTCACCGGCGAGAAGCTGGGCCGACGCAACCAGGCGATCGAGGTCGCGGCGGAAAGCGTTGTGGATGGCCATCAGGGTCCCGATCCCTGCTTCGACGAGCTGTGTCATTGACGCCGTCCTCTTTTGCGTAGAGTGTCGTTCTCCGTAGAAGCTGCTTCTTCGGAGACTGGCAGTATGCTGTGATCGTGTCAAGCGCCCCAGCCACCAAGCGGGCCTACGACGCCGCCGCTCGGCAAGCCCGGGCCGAGCAGGAGCGGGCCGCCACTCGACGGCGCGTCGTCCAGGCGGCCGTCGACCTCTTCACCGAGCGGGGTTACGTGGCCACCACCATGGCCGACGTGGCCGAGCGCGCCGGCGTCGCCCTCCAGTCCGTCTACAAGGCGGGCAGCAGCAAGTTCGACCTGCTGCACCTGGCCGCCGACGTGGCCGTGGCCGGCGACCACGACCAGGTACTCCTCAAGGACCGGCCCGACATCGCGGGCCTGGCCGACGAGCCCGACCTGCGTCGCCAAGTGGAGGCCTTCGCCCGGTTCGCATCGGCCACCGTCAACCGGGCCCTGCCCTTGCTGATCGCCGAGCGGGAGGCGGCCGCGGTCGAGCCCCGCGCCGCCGAGCGCCTGCACGCCGTGCAGCTCCGGCGCCTGGACACGTTCAAGGCCGCGGCGGCCAACCTCCACCTCGACCAATTGCCGCCGCGGCCCAAAACCAGCAAGGGCGGCACCCACAGCAAGGGCAGCAAAGGCGGCAGCCGCGGCACCAAGGCGGCCGACGTGGCCCGCACGCTGTGGGCCATCGCCAGCCCCGAGGTCTGCATCCTCCAGCGCCGCACCCTGGGCTGGTCGGCCCGCCAGCACGCCGACTGGTTGGCCGCCGTGCTCCCACGCGCCCTCGGCCTCGACGCCGGTTGATCCGCATCCCTTCGCGCCGGCAGCCCGGTACCAACAACGGGGAGCCGTAGATTGCGCGGATGACCCCCGAAGAGCTGGTGGCCTCACTCCAAGCCCTCGACTATCCGAAGCGGACCACGCTGGTCGAAGAGGCGGACATGGTCATGAAGGGCGGGATCACCAGCGGCGTCGTCTACCCGTTGGCCGTCTGCGAGATCGCCAGGACCAAGCGGTTCAAGAACCTGGGCGGCAGCTCGGCGGGCGGGATCGCGGCGGGTATCGCGGCGGCCGCGGAATTGGGCAGGGATGCGGGCGGATTCCAGGAGCTGGCCAAGCTCCCCGACGACCTCGGACGCGACCTGCTGCGCATGTTCCAGCCCAGCCGAACGACCCGCCCGCTGTTTCGCATCCTGTTGGCGGCCATGGACAAAGAGCGTGGCAAGGGCGTGCGCGCCGCCCGCCTGCTCGGGGGTGTGGTGGGGGCTGCACCCGCGCCGTTCGCGGGAACCCTGCTGGGCGGCGCGGCGCTCGGCCTCTGGGGCCTGCTGGCAGTGGCGGGCGCGCCCCACCACGCCGACGACTGGCGCCGCCTTGTCATGGGCCTGGCCTTCGTGGCCTTGCCCGCTCTCGGCCTCGGCCTGGTCGCGGCCTTGGCGGGCACGGCCCTGTCCGGCAAGCGCAGGCTCGAGTCCAACGGCTATGGCATGTGCCGGGGCTCGGCCGGGCCAACCTGGTCCAAAGCGGAGCCCAAGCCCGGCCGCGTCGAGCCTTTTGCCGACTGGCTCCACGTCAAGCTCAACGCCGCGGCCAAGGTCGACGACGTACGCGGCCACGTCCTCACCTTCGGCCACCTTTGGGGCGCGCCCGAGGGGACGGCGGTCAGGCCCGACAACTACGACGTCCGCCTCGAGATGATGACGACGAACGTGACCTTCTGCCGACCGGTGCGCCTGCCTTTCGAGCAGAACCTGTACTCGTACTGTCCGTTGGAACTGGCCGAGTACTTCCCGCCGCCGGTGATGGAGCACCTGCGCAACCACGCCCGTCCCAAGTCCCGGGCCGACTCGCCGGACTGGAAGTGCCCGGACCACCCGGACCAAGTCCTCCTGCGCCTGCCGGTGGCGGGCGACCTTCCTGTGATCGTCGCCGTCCGCCTCACGTTGAGCTTCCCGGTGCTGATCAGCGCCGTGCCCCTCTTCGCCGTCGACCACGGCCCGGAGACGCCGGGGCCGGTGCGCTGTTGGTTCTCGGACGGCGGGATCAGCAGCAACTTCCCCATCCACTTCTTCGACTCGCTGTGGCCCAAGCGCCCGACCTTCGGCATCAGCCTCGGCCCGTATCCGGTCGGGCGGCCCAAGGCCGACGTGTACTTCCGCGGGGCGAGCACGCAGGCCGTCCCCAGGTCGCGCCCCACCGACTCCTTTCCTGCCTTCGTGGCGGCCGTGGCCGACTCGCTGCAGAACTGGTCCGACGAGGGGCAGGCCATGCTCCCCGGCTACCGGGACCGCATCGTCGAGGTGCACCACTCGGAGGAAGAGGGCGGGCTCAACCTCAACATGTCCCGCAAGACGATCTTGTCGATGTGCACTCGCGGCCACGCGGCCGCCGTCAGCCTCAGGCAGTTCGACTTCACCAAGCACCGCGACGTCCGCTACCGCACGGCCATGGCCCAGCTCGATCGGGCAACCAGGGACATGCTGTCCAAGTACGACGTGGCCCTGCCCGGCGGACTGGACGGCTATCGGACGTTCGTCAGCACGTCTCCGTTCTCGGAGGCGACGCGCCAGTGGCGACAGGACGCGGTCAAGCGCACCGACCTCCTGCTGGCCTTCGTGGGCCGAACCATCGGCCAACAGCCCGCCGCCGCCACGGCCGCCACCGCGGTGCCCGTCGTGCCCGCGCCCGACTTCATGCATCCGAAGACCGAGCCCCACCCGGTGCCCGACCTGCGCATCGTGGCCCACTTCTGATGAGCCTCACGTTGGCGGCCGAGTCGTGGTCGTGCGGGGCCCGGGCCGCGCTGTTGTTCGGGACCGCCGCGGTCGCGGGCGCGTGCCAGAAGTCCTTCGGACAGGCCAAGCGGACGATGATCGACACGGGCGGGGTCGGGATCGTGGCCTTCGAGAAGATCGGCACGTGGGGCCGGGCCGACCCCTTGATCGCCACGTGGCGCCAGAGCGGCCGGGGGTGGCGGGCGGCCCGCTGGTCCTTGGTGGTCGATTTCTTCTTCCTCGCCGCCTACGGATTCGGGCTGTGGGTGCTGGCCGCGGTGGTGGCCCAGCACGCACGGGGCCTGGGTTGGACGGGCTGGGCCGCGGCGGCCGCGGCCGCGGGCCTCGGTTTCGTCGTGGCCGCGGCCTTGGACGTGGTCGAGAACGTGGCCCTGCTGCTCGTCCTCCACGGCAACCACGCGGCCAACTGGCCGGGGCTGGCTCGGGCCTGCGCGTCCTTGAAGTTCCTGCTGTTGCTGGCCGGGGGCGTGGTGGTGGCCACGCTGTCCGTTTCCTACCTGGGGCCATAGCCGCCGCGGGTCGCGGAGCGACTGACCACCGGTACCCTCGCCTTCGTGCCCCGTCGACGATCCCGGGCCTTGCTCTGCCTCCCGGTCCTCGCCGTCCTCGCCTTTCTCGCCGTCCTCGGCGCCGCGTGCTCGCCCGCAGCCGAGCCGTCCGCGGCACAGAGGGCCGCGGCCCGCCCCGGCCCATCGTCAGAGATCGTCCCCGCGCCCGCGGCCGCCTCCCCGTCCGCGTCCAGCCCGGTCGCCTCGGCCCCGATCGGCTCGTCCGACGGGACGAACGAGACCACCACCACGACAGCACCGCCGTTGCCCGACCGGGTCGTGTCCCAACCGGCATGGGCGCCCTTCGCCACCACGGGCGGAATCACGCTGCTGCACCCGGCCGCGCTGGTCGAGCGGGTCGGGTTCCATCAGGCCAACCACGACGGCGCCCGCGAGTTGGAGCCGCTGCCCACCACCGTGGCCCCGGCCACCCTCGAGCTGCGGGACCGGGGGACGCCGGCGCGCACCGCGGCCGACATCGTGGTGGACCCGAACACCGAGATCCGCTCGCCCGTCACCGGAACGGTCAAGCGGGCCGGGACCTACACGCTCTACTGCCACTACACCGACAGTTATGCCGTGATCGACCCCGCCGCCCATCTGGGCTGGGAGGTCAAGCTGCTGCACGTCGTGGGGCTGCGGGTGCGGGCCGGGCAGCCGGTGGTGGCGGGCGTCACCGTGATTGCGGCCCATGCCCACAGGCTCCCCTTCGAGTCCCAGGTGGACGAGTTGGCCGCCCCGCTGCCGGCCTGGCCGCACGTCCACGTCGAGGTGGTCGACCCCTCGATCAAGGACCGCCCCAACCCGGGCAGCGGCTGTTCCTGACCGTCGGGATCGGCACTGGCGGCGCACCCACCGACCCACCACCCACCCCATCCACCACCGAGTCAGCCGCACGGATCAGGCCAGGTTCAGCCGCCGGTCACCGACAGCTCCAACGGCATGTGGGTGTCGTGCCACGATCCGTCGGCCAGCCGAACCTCGGTTGTCGCCGGGCCGTTGCCCACTGCACTTCGGGGGACGGCCACCACCGCGTAGCGCACGCCGGTGACAGGGTCGGCCACCGTCTCGGCCTCGAAGGCCGGGCCCGTCTTGGGAGTGACCCGCAGCGCGTGCACCTCGGGACCGAACACGCCGACGACGAGGGTGTCCTCCCCCACCGTGCAGCACGGCCCCAGTTGCTTGAACAACACGGTCACGCCCGGGTCCTGGCGGGTGTCCTCACTGGTGTGGAACAGGCCCGCCATGTCCCTCGAACGAAGGGTCACCCATTGGCCGCCGGCCTCGGCTGCCGTCACCAGCTCCCACTGATGCCCGCCGGCCGCGCCCGACCCGAAGACCGTGCCCTGCAAGGCCGCGGCGCACGACTGCCACACCACGTCGGCCGTCGGCTCGGTGCCGTCGAACGAGTTGGCCTTCACGCACGCGGCCATGTCGTGGTGCGGGGCGAGCGGGGGCGGATCGAGCCGCACCTCGCTGATGGAGAGCATGGTCCCGCCCACCAGTTGCACGCGCAACACCGAAGGCGTGGCCCGCACCGGCACGTCGATGTCGAGCGCGCCGGTCGACGGGCCCGCGGCGGTGCCGAACCGATACTGGCCCTCCTGCCCGTTCGGGTGAGGGGCGTGCCGGACGGGCTGGCCCCCGACGGTGAGCACGTCGGCGAACAACGAGTTCTGGTTGGTCGACCGGACTGCGCCCCGCACTCGTTTCCCGTCGTAGCTCACGCCGCTCAGGTCCACGCCTGCGGTGGTGGCCGCGATCACGGCCCAGCGGTCGCCCGCCTTGCGCAGCATGACCACGCCGTGGGCGATGGGCCCGTCGGCGTCGCCCGCGGTCGACCAGGCCATGTCGGCCCGCTCGGCGCTGCGCTCGCCCGGCGTAACCGTGACCCCGGGCATGGGGTAGTCGGGGAACCGGGCCCGCAGATACGCACCGGCGACTCCGGCCGGGTCTCCCTCGGCCGAGAAGACCGGGACCGCAGTGGCCGGGTCGAAGCCCGCGGGCAACCCGTCACCCGCGGGTGTGTCCGCGGGCGTGCCCACGTGCACGGTCCGCCCGCTTCGAGTCACCACGACGGCCAAGCCCATCACCACGGCGACGGACGCGGCCGCGGCCAGCAAGGGCCGGAGCAGTGACCGCCTGGGCGCGGGGGCCGGGGCTTGGAGCGAAGGGCCGGCGCCGTCGTCCATGGGCGTGGCCTCGGCCACCGCACGCAGCGTGTGGCGGACGCGCTCGACGAGGCGGGGGTCCAGATCGAGGTCGTTCACGAAAGCGTCTCCTTGAGTCGGGCCAGCGAGCGGTGGATCTGCGACTTGACCGTGCCCGCGGGCAGGCCGAGCACGTCGGCGATGTTGTCCACGGTCATGTCCTCGTAGAAGCGCAGGACCAGGACGGCTCGCTGCTTGGCGGGCAGGGCCTTGATGACCGACCAGGTCTCGTCGATCTCTTGCGGAAGCTCGCATGCGAGCCGCGTGCCCTGGGCATGGCGTCGTTCCAGGAAGCGTCTGCGGTGGTGCGAGTGGCACAGGTTGATCAGCACCCGCCGCACGAAGCCCGCCGGGTTGTCCAGGCCGTCCCACCGCTGATGAGTGGCCAACAGCGCCTCTTGCACCAGCTCCTCGGCCTCCGACGGCGTGCCCGTGAGCAGATGGGCCAGCCGGACCAGGCCGTCGTGCTGGGCTCGGAAGAAGGAGTCGAACGACTCGGTCGCTGAGGACGCCTCGGTCACAGACACCGCCTCGGGGGTCATCACGGACGGTATGTCGCCGGGCCGGGCCGGAACGTTCCAGCGCCAGCCGATATGCTCTCGTCGTCTATTGAGATATGAGACTGGGGGTCTTGCTATGACAAGCCACGCGTGGGGACAGGCATGAGCGGCGTCGCGGAACTAACCGACGCGACCTTCGACGAGGCCATCGCCGGCTCCAAGTCCGTGCTGGTGGACTTCTGGGCCGAGTGGTGCCAACCGTGCAAGGCCATGGTCCCAACCCTCGAGGCCATCGCGGCCGAGCACGGCGACGTGCTGACGGTGGCCAAGGTCGACGTGGGTGCCTTCCCCGACTTCTCGAGCCGGTTCAAGATCAACGGCATCCCCCACCTGATCCTCTTCCAAGAGGGCGAGATCATGGCCCGCATCACCGGCGCTCAGCCCAAGGAACATGTGCTTCGAGTGGTGCTGCCGCTCATCGAGGCCGCGGCCGACGAGGCCGCGGCGGACGAGGCGGTGGGCTGACATGGCCATGAGCGCATCGACCGACGCCAACGACGAGGACGCCGCACCGGTCCGCCCGGCGCGAGACCTGCACTTCCCCGATGACCACGCCGTAGGCATGATCATCGTCACCGACCCCGCGGGCGGGGGCGTGCCCGCGCCTCAGCCTGCACAAGGCACCATTCACGTGCCCCCGGGCCATGCGGCCACGTTCATCTTCAACCCCGGCGGTGAGGTCGACGTGGCCGCGTTGGAGGCCCTCGACCCCGATTCGCTGGACATGGCCATGAACGCGCCGGCCAACAACAACGCCTGCTTGGCCGCCTTGGCCAGGCTGACCAGCCTGAGCGCCATCATGAGTCAAGGCGAGGTGGACGACGAGGGCTTGAAGCATCTCTCGGGGATGACCAACCTCGGCATGCTCGTCGTGCAGGTGGGGGCGGTGACCGCCGAGGGGATCGGGCATCTCGCCCGCCTCCCCAACCTGGCCCGACTGGTGCTGGCCGGGCCGGTGTCCGCTGATGCGCTTCGGCCCCTGGCCGACGCCCCCCGGCTGGGCGGGCTTCAGATCCCCATGGCCGACGAGGACACGGTGGAGGCCGTGCGCGACCTGCTGCCGGATCTGAACATCAACGGGGTTTGGCTGTCGCCCAAGGCCCGCCGCCAAATGGCCGCAGCCAAGTTGAAGTCGAACCCAGGCCCATCGGACTGATCCATCCAGCGAGCAGGCCAGTCGGAGGAATCTGAGATGTCAGACGTGCACGATTGGCATCGAACGTCGCGGGAACCGTCGTCCTGATGCATCACAGGTGTATCCGGTTCCGGCCGCTCGACGATGGCCGTGAGGCGCGGTGGGGCCGGGCGGACTCGGCACCCTCGCCCTTCGGAGGCGGAAATCTTCGTAAGCTCACGCGGTGCCGAAGAGCTTGCCCGAAACCGACGGACGCGCCCGACGTGAAAACGGGGGCGGCGAGGATGCCCGGAACTACGACACCATGACTGCTCGCGCCGTGCGCGAGATCATGGCTCGCATCCGAGAACTGGACCTCGAACCCGGACGTGCGTTCACCGAGAACGAGCTGGCCGAGGAGCTGGGCCTGGGCAAGACGCCCGTGCGCGAGGCCCTGCTCGTCCTGGGGGCGCAGGGATTCGTCGTCCCCCGGCCCCGCAGCGGCTACCGGGTCTCGCCCATCACGGTGAAAGACGCCCGGGACAACATGGCCGTCCTGCGGGCGCTGGCCTGTGAGTCGGCGGCCATGACCGCGACCCGGGGGCTCGACGCCACGACCCTGCTAGTCCTCAGCGACTTGGACGAGGACATCCCGACCGACACGGCCGAGGACATCAGGGACATCGTGTCGGCCCGCACCAAGTTCTTCGGCGTGCTCGCCTACGAGTCGGGCAGCAACCGCATGCTGTTGCTGATCAACCAGATCCTCAATCACGTCGCCCGGCTGATGCACCTGGCCCTGCGGGGCGGGACGCTGCGCCGACTTCCCAGCGGTCAGGCCGACGTCATCGTGGCCCTGCGCAGCGGCGACCCGGACCAAGCGGCGGCGGCCGCTCGTCGACTGGTCGACGCGTGGGAGCGGGCCTTGGTGGACGCCCTGCTCCAGAGCGACATCGTGATGACGGTGAACGTGGCCCTGCCTTCCGCAGACGGTGGACGGGACCTGGACGACCTAGGCCTGCACACGGCCCGTCCGGCCAAGGCGGCCAAGTCCGGAACGGCCAAGGCGGGCGCATCCAAGTCGGCCAAAGCAGCCAAGGCTACGAAGGCAAGCAAGGCAAGCAAGGCGGCCAAGACCACGGGCAGACGCGACCGCGCCTAGCGCCCGCGGCGCAGCGGCGCAGCGGCGCAGCCAGGTCAGGAGAGCGGTTCGAGCCGGGCCGTGAAGTGACGCAGCCACTGGGGCTGGTCGACGATCCGAAAGCCCCGCAACCGATCCGCGTTGGCGCCCACGTGGGCGATCACCTCGCCCACGTAGTCCACGTGGCTCTGGGTGTAGACCCGACGAGGCAAGGCCAGCCGCACCAGTTCGTTGGGCGCAGGTGTGTCGGCCTGGCCTGCCACCGCCCTGCCGAACATCAGCGTGCCGATCTCCACGCCCCGCACGCCCCCTTCGAGGTAGAGCTCGGCGGCCAGGGCCTGGGCGGGCAGCTCGTGGGGCGGGATGTGGGGCAGCAGGGCCTTGGCGTCGAGGTACACGGCATGGCCGCCCGGCGGCATCACCGTGGGCACGCCCGCGGCCCACGCCTTCTCGGCCAAATAGGCCGCGCTGCGGGCCCGGTACCGGAGGTAGTCAGGATCGGTGACCTCGAGCAGGCCCTGGGCCAGCGCGTCCAGGTCCCGTCCGGCCAGGCCGCCGTAGGTCGGGAACCCCTCAGTGAGGATGAGGACGTTGCGACAGCGGGCGGCCAACTCGGAGTCGTTGACGGCGAGCAGCCCGCCGATGTTGCCGAACCCGTCCTTCTTCAGGCTGATCATGCAGCCGTCGGCCAGTCGGAACTGCTCCTCGGCAATGGCGCGCGGCGTGCGGTCCGCCTGTCCCGGCTCGCGCTCGTGCACGAACCACGCGTTCTCAGCGAAGCGGGCCGCGTCGAGGATGAGGGGCTTGCCGTAGGTGTCGCACACGCGGCGGACGGCCCGCAGGTTCTCGAGCGAGACGGGCTGGCCCCCGCCGCTGTTGTTGGTCAGCGTGACCAGCACGAGGGGCACGCGCTCGCCCCGTTGGGCCAAGAGCTGTTCGAGGGCCTCGATGTCGACGTTCCCCTTGAAGGGCGCGTCGAGGGCCAGGTCCCGTCCCTCGGGGCACAGGAGGTCCAAGGCCACCGCGCCCTCGTGCTCGACGTTGGCCCGGGTCGTGTCGAAGTGGGTGTTGTTCGGCACGATGGAGCCGGGGGTGACGACCTCGGTGAAGAGGATGCGCTCGGCCGCCCGGCCTTGGTGGACGGGGATCACATGGTCGTAGCCGGTGAGGTCCCGCACCACGGCCTCGAAACGCTCGAACGAACGCGAGCCCGCATACGACTCGTCGCCGCGCATCAGGGCGGCCCACTGCTCGCTCGACATGGCGCCGGTGCCCGAGTCAGTGAGCAGGTCGATGAGCACGTCGTCGGCCTTGAGGCCGAAGAGGTTCCACCCGGCCGCGGCCAAGGCGTCGACTCGGTGCTCGCGCGTGGTGAAGCGGAGAGGCTCGACGACCTTGATGCGGAACGGCTCGATGATCGTTCGGGTGATCACCGATCTTCGCGTGCGTCAGACAGAGACAGGCTGATGGGCGCGTCGCCCGGACGTGTGCGCGGCCAGGGGGATCACCTTGCCCATGGGACGTCGACGCTCGCAACGCCGGCGCGTGTCGCACAGCAGGTGGCCCGCCAGCGACGTGCTGGTGGGGTCCCACGCCTTGGGCTCGTCCCACAGGGCGAGGAACGTCTCCTCCACGACTGCTTCCGCGTCGAGGGGATTGTCGAGAAGCCGCCTGGCCATCACGAACACCAGGGGGCCGTAGAGGGACAGCGCCGCGTTCAGGGCCGCCTTGCTGCCCATGGCGATGCGCGCCGTCAGCCACTCATCCCCAATGGCCGTTTGTGACATGCCCAGGTTCTCCGTTGAGATATCAGTCACCCTTGCACCATACGACTGATTCGCCCTGTGGGCAACCAACTCCTCGTTGATTCTCCCTTCTGGGCACGAAAACTTGCCCCTGGGCGAAGAAAACGTGCCCAGAAGCGGGGGACGGGTCGTGATATACCAGCACGCGTGCGTCCCGGGCCCGAGCTGTCGCAGCAGGTGGCGGCCGAGCTGTTCGACGGAGTGCCCAACGCCATGTTCTGCGTCAAGGACCGTGAGGGCCGGTACACGGCCGTGAACCAGGCCTTCGTGGAGCGCACGTCGTGCCGCTCGATCAGCGAGGTGCTCGGGCGTACCGCCCACGAGGTCTTCCCGCCCGACCTGGCCGCCTCTTATCTGGCCCAGGACGAAGCCCTGCTGGCGGGCGGCCCGGCCCTCAAGAACCAACTCGAGCTGATCCTGCGGGCCGACGGCAGCGTGGGCTGGTACCTCACCACCAAGGTGGGAGTGGTCGACGCCGCGGGCACGCTGAACGGCATCGCCTCGGTGTCCGTCGACCTGGGCGCGCCCGCGGCCACGCCCACGCCCGTGCCTGCCCTGGCCGCGGTGGCCGAGGCCGTCCGCCGGCGCTGCACCGAGAACCTGCGGGTGGCCGAGCTGGCCGACATCGCAGGCATGACCGTGGCTCAGCTCGAGCGCAACATGAAGCGGGTCTTCGGCCTGTCGGCCAAGCAGTTCGTGCTGCGGACCAGGCTGGAGCTGGCCCTGCACCTGCTCTCGGTGGAGAAGATGTCGCTCGCCGACGTGGCCGCCCGCTGCGGGTACTACGACCAGGCTGCCTTCACCCGACAGTTCAAACGGGTGGTGGGCCTGACGCCTGGCGACTACCGGGCCCGCGCTCGCGCCAGCTAGACGGCGCGGAGGTCGGCCATCCACCGCTCGACGTCGTCGGCGCGAGTGGGGAGGGCCGCTGACAGGACGCGACAGCCGTCCTCGGTGATGAGCACGTCGTCCTCGATGCGCACGCCGATGCCGCGGTAGTCGGCTGGCGCCAGCAGGTCGTCGGCCTGGATGTAGCACCCGGGCTCGACCGTGAACACCATGCCCGGCTCGAACGTGCCTGCCCGGTACTCCTGGGCGCCTGCGGCGCAGTCGTGGACGTCCAGGCCGAGCATGTGGCTGGTCCCGTGCAGCGTGAACCGCCGGTACAGCCCGAACTCGTCGAACTCCTGCGGGGCATCGGGGATGAAGCCGCGGGCGGCCAGCCAGCGGGCCAGCACGGCCGTGGCCGCCCGATGGGGAGCGAGGAAGTCATTGCCCGGCCGGCACTCGCGCAGGGCGGCGGCGTGGGCGGCGAGCACGGCGTCGTAGACGTCGCGCTGTTCAGGGGAGAACCGGCCCGACACCGGCAGGGTGCGGGTGACGTCGGCCGCGTACAGCCCGGGGCCCTCGGCGCCCGCGTCCAGCAGCAGCAGGCCTCCCGCCTGCACACGGGTGTGCCCGGAGGTCCAGTGCAGCGTGCACGCATGGCTCCCGGCCGCGGCGATGACCGGATAGGCGCCGTCGCTGCCCTCGCTGCGGGCCCGGCGCAGGAAGGTGGCATCGATCCACCGCTCGCTCACGCCGCCGTCGGCGGGCAGGTCGCGCACCACGTCCTCGAAACCACGGCAGGTGATGTCCACCGCGTCCTGGATGCACTCGATCTCGAACTCGTCCTTCACCAGGCGCAGCAGGCCCAGGTCCTTGGCCAGGTCGGCGTCGTCCGACTCCACGGTGCCCAGGGTGGCGTCGGCCAACGCGTCCAGCTCGGCGTCGATCCCCCGCCGCAGCCGGGTCTTGGCCCCGCTCCCGCTGCTCTCCTTGAGGTCGGCCAGCAGCTCGTCTCGGGTCGCGGTGTCGATGCCGAGGGTGGAGGCCAGGTCGGCCAGCGGGGGCCGCCGCCCCACCCACAGCTCGCCCGCCCGGTCGGCGTAGAACGCAGGTGTGGACCGGTCCAGCCTGCGCTCGAGGTAGAGCTTGGCCGTGTGACCCGACTCGGTCGGAAACAGGACAACGACGGCGTTGGGCTCGCTGTGCCCGCACAGCCAGACGAAGTCGCTGGCCGCTCGGAACGGGTGCTCGATGTCATTGGCCCTGAACTGCGGGGGGCCGGACGCGACGACGATCGTCTGACCCGGATAGCGGGCCGACAGCGCCTGTCGACGGGCCGCGCACCACGAGGCCGCAGGGGAGGCGGCGCGAGGGGCGGCGGGGGGCGGGGCCCAGTCCCGCAGCATGAAGGCGTCGAGGGCCACTTTGCTCATTGCCATCCCCTCCGGCTCACCGCGTGAGCTAGCAGGGTTTCGTTCTAATACTTCAGAGGGGGCAAATGATTGTACGAACGACCGGGGCGGGTGGGGCCAAGCACACAAGACCGCGGGTGCTCAATAGAAGGGCCGCAGCCAACGACGTCTGGGGCAGAAGGGGACACCAGCCATGACGACCGACACCTCTCTGGACCGCTACGGCGAGTTCGAGCAGGTCGCCCACTTCCGCGACGACACCAACGGGTTGGACGGGCTCATCGCCATCCACTCGACCGTGCTCGGACCCGCCCTCGGCGGGGTGCGGTTCCGCCGTTACCGGTCAGGCTTCGAGGCACGCAACGACGCCCTCCGCCTGGCCCGAGGCATGACGTACAAGGCCGCAGTCGCGGGCCTGGACCTGGGCGGGGGCAAGGCCGTCATCGACGGCGATCCCGGCTCGGTCGACCGGGTCGCGCTGTTCCGGGCCTTCGGTGAGGCGGTCGAGTCGCTGGGTGGCCGGTACATCACGGCCGAGGACGTGGGCACCACCGTGGAGGACATGGTCACGGTGGCCACGGAGACCGGCCACGTCGTGGGCCTGCCCGAGAGCAAGGGCGGCCTGGGTGATCCGAGCCCGTCGACCGCCCTCGGCGTGCTGGCCTCCCTGAAGGCCGCGCTGGCCTTTCTCGACGGGGGCTCCACGTTGGTGGGGCGCACCATCGCCGTGTGCGGCCTGGGCAAGGTCGGCGCCGTGCTCGTGCGCATGCTGGTGGAGGAAGGCGCGGCCGTGGCCGTGGCCGACGTGGACGGCGAGCGGGTGACGGCCCTGGCCGATCAACTGGGCGTCAAAGCCGTGGAGGTGGAGGACATCCACCGCATCTCGGCCGACGTGTTCGCCCCGTGCGCGCTGGGCGGCATCCTCACCTCGAACTTGATCCGCGAGCTCGACGTGCAAGCGGTGGTGGGCGCGGCCAACAACCAGCTCGCCACGCCGTCGTCGGCCGACTTGTTGGCCGGTCGAGGCATCGCCTATGTGCCCGACTTCGTGGCCAACGCGGGCGGACTGATCCACGTGGCGTGGGAGGCCAAGGCCAGCCTGGCCGACGTGCAGACCAAGGTCCTCGAACTGGGCGACCGGGTCACCGACCTGCTGACCCAGGCCGCCGAGGCAGGCATCTCCACCCAGGCCGCGGCCGAGAAGGTGGCCGAAGCACGCATCCAGGCTCGCCTCGACGCCCGCAGCCAGCTCGGCGCCACTCGCTGAGCCCGCGCTCGGCGGCTGCCCGCGATGGCGTGCTGCGGAGTGCTCACCCTCGCTGGGGCCGGCTCTCTCCCCCCGCCGAGCCCGGCGACGACTGGAGGACATGGTGGTCGCATGCGACCACCATGTCCTCTAGAGCGCGAGAAACCGGTTAGGGCTTCCGGGTCGTGGTCGTCGTCATGGCGCCAGGGGCGGGCACGCCGGGCGGTGCGGGCGCGCTGGCTCCGGCGGGTGCCGATGGCGTGCCTGTGGGTGCCGATGGCGTGCCGGCGGGGACCGTGGGCGCAGTGGGCGGGGCGGCCGCGGGCTGGGGGAACGCCCTGGGCGGCAGCACGACAGTCGCCGTGATCTGGGGCAGCGTGATCTTGGCCGCCTCGGGCCCGGGGAAAGCGATGGTCGTGACCTCGTGATACGGGAGGGGCACGAGCGGCGCTCGGATGTCCTTGACCTTCACCCGCCCCTTCGTGGCGGCGCGCTTGAGGGCCCATTTCAAATCCTTTCGGACCCGTTTCACATCGATGGCCAGCCGCTCCTCGACCCGAGTGATCCTGCCGTCTTTGAACCAGAACGAGCTGTAGAGGAAGCGTGTCCGCATCTCGCTGGAGAAGTACGGCGGGATCCCGTGGTCGTACAAGTCGTTCCTGTCGTACTTCTTGATGGGGAACACGTCGTAGCGGACGCCGAACTCCTTGTGGCCGTCGAACTTGTCGTCCTTGCGTTCATAGGTCTGACCCTTCGGGTCCCACTTCTTTGCTCTGGCGAACAACTTCAAACCGTCCCCCGAGGTCCACGTTTCCATGGACCGTACGAAGTCGAGAGTCAGGCGCGGATCGAGGACCTTTTCCGGCGCAGACGGGTTCAGGAACTCATTCGGGGCGTGGGCGGCATCGGCGACCCAGGACCCCGCGAGCAACGGGGCCAGCCCAGCGCTGGGGACCCACGGAGGAACCTGATGCTGCGGGTCGGCGAGCCGCACGGCCCGGACATCGTCGTAGACGACCTCCTCATACTGAAGGGCGCCATCCGAGGTGACCGCGCCGCGATAGCGGTAGTCGTCCTCGATGGCGGCACTCATGTTGCTCTTGGAGCTGCCCTCGGTGCGCTCGAACTCGATGGTGCGCGGCTGCTCAACCGCGGCCCGCAAGGCTGCCCTCCGGTAGTCGAAGCTCAACTGCACGCCTTCGGCCGTGCCACATGCACCGGACGCGGCCACCGCGCCCGTGGCCAGCACGATGGCGAGCACGCGATGACGGATTCTCATGGGCGTAGCTCCAATGCCTGACGCAGGATGGACCTTGGCGCGGGATGGTCGACGGCGACGGCGAGCACGAACAGGGACGAGTCGCGGAACCAGATGTACTCGGGCTGCTGGTTGGCCGCGGTGACGTAGACGCGAGTCCCCTCAAGCATGCGCGGCCGCCAACTGGACTCGGCGATCAAGGCGACGATCGTCCTCTGGAACTTCTCGTTCGTGGGGTCGGAGTCGGGCACGAAGGTGCTGACCTGCAAGGTCGCCTTCAGCCTGTCCCCAGCCCGAAGTCCCCACAGGCGCGTCGACGATACGTACGAGGTCTTGGCCACCTTCTTTTCGAGCGCGCTCACGTCTTCCGGCGTCACGTTCAGCCCCGCGAACTGAGGAGGCAACAGGTCCGGTCGCACCGAGGTGGGCGCACCGCTGGGCCGCACCGTCACCTTCTCCGACGACGGGCCGCTGCACCCGCCGGACAAGGCAGCAAGGGCGGTCACGACGACGACAGCGCAGAGTCGTCTCACGTGATCTCGCCCTGTCGCTGGATCGTGGCCGTGTTGTCGCCGAGGTAGGCCGACACGATGGTCGGATGCCCGAGGACGTCCTCGGCCGGACCCTGGATGATGATGCGGCCCTCGGCCATGCCGATGAGTTCGTTGCTGACATTTCTGATCAAGGGCATGTCGTGCTCGATGATCAACAGGCTGCACCCGGTCTCGTAGCGGACCCGCCGCAGCAGCGGGGCCAGGTTCTCGGCCTCGGCCTGGGCAATGCCGGACGACGGCTCGTCGAGCAGCAGCACGCGCGGCTCGGCCGCGATGACGCAGGCCAGGTCGACGACGCGTCGCAAGCCGGTCGACAGGTCCGACACGAACTTGTCCCGATAGCTCCCGAGGTCGAACAGCTCGATCAACCGGTCAGCGGCGGCCTTGGCTCTGCGCTCGCTCTTGCGGCCCGCGGGCATGCGGCTGGCCAGGACGAACGTGTTCCGCACGTCCAGCCGCCGTTCGAGGGCCACGCACAGCGTCTCGTGCACGGTCAGCGAGGGGAACAGCCGGGCGTCCTGGAATCGCCGCACCAGCCGGGCCCTGGCGCGCGCATCGGCCGATTCGTTGGACAGGTCGACGCCGTCGAGGAACACGGTGCCGCTGTCGGCTCGCTGTCGGCCTGAGATCAGGTCGAACAGCGTCGTCTTGCCCGCCCCATTGGGCCCGATGATGCCGAGGGCCTCGCCTTCGTGGAGGGTGAACGACACGTCGTCCACCGCCAGCTTGCCGCCGTAGCGCTTGGTCAGGCCCGCGACCTCGAGGAGGGGGCGACCCACCTCCGTCGAACGACGGTCGGCCGTCCCACCAGTGAGGGCGCCCGCGCCCTTGACGTAGACCGAGCGCATGAGGTCGGGCCGAGTCAGAAGGTCGGCCGTGGCGCCTTCGAACTTGACCTCGCCCTTCTCCATGAACACCGCTCGCGAGGCCAACGACAAGGCCACGTTCACCGACTGCTCGACCAACACGATCGTGGTCCCCTGGGCGTGGATGGCCCGCACGATGTCGAGCAACTGGGCCACGATCGCAGGCGACAGGCCGAGCGACAGCTCGTCGATCATGAGCAGACGGGGGCGTCCGAGAAAGGCCTGGCCCAAGGCCACCATCTGCTGCTCGCCGCCCGAGAGCGACCCCGCGTCCTGCTGCATCCGGTCACGAAGGACGGGGAAGAAGTCCAGCACCTCTTCGATGCGGCCCTCGGCCTCGTCCGGCGGGCAGTTCCAGAGGGCCAGACGCAGGTTCTCGCTCACCGTCAGGCCGGGGAAGATGGCCTTGCCGCCGGGCATCGACACCACTCCGAGCGTGCTGATGTCGTTCGGTGGCAGGTGGGTGATGTCGCGCCCGTCCATATAGATGGCGCCGTTGGACGCCTCGTGGGTGCCGCTGATGGCCCGCAACAGGGTTGACTTTCCCGCCCCGTTGGTGCCAAGGAGGGCGACGATCTCGCCTTCCTCCAACGTGAGGTCCACGTTGAACAACACTTGGACGCTGCCATAGCTCACGTCCACGTCCTTGCAGATGAGCAACCTGCTGCCGCCCGCCAGCTTGGCCCTGCGGTACTGGTCCTTGGCCATGGCCGACGCGAAGGCGGCCCGCATGTCGAACTCGAAGAACTTGGCCGCAGAAAGGCCGATCAGTGGGCCGACGATCATGATCGGATACAGCAGCAACAAGCCATTCCGAATGCCGAAGGCGGCCTGGACTCGACCGCCCAACGGACCGCCGAAGATGCTGATGACGCCCATGGCCGACCCCACGATGGAATACCCGAACCCACGCAGGCGGGGCGGCAGGATCTGGGCCGAGATCACGGCAGAAGCCGGAATCGTGAGCGAGCGGAAGAACGAGAACAGCGTGTTGAAGATCAGGAAGAACCACATCGACGGGGCCAGGATGGTCACCAGTACAGAAAGGGCCCCGACCAGACCGAGCAGACCCTGCGCCACGATCACACGGGACGGGCGGTAGCGGATGAGGACGTCCGTAAGGGCGCCGCCGACGATGAGGCCGATGAGCCCGGTGATGTGGCTGGGGATGCCGATCAGCGAGCGCTGGAACGCGTTCAACCTGAACTTTTCGAGCATGTAGAAACCCAAGAGGAACTGAAAGGCGCCGGAGAACGCCACCGTGAGGGCCTGCGCGGTGAGGTTTCGTCGGAGGGTTCGGATGGCCAGCACGGTGCGAATGGCCTCGGATGCGCGCACCGGCGGCTCCGGGTCCATCGCCGTCTCTTCGCTCGCGCCGAGGTACTGCCGCTCCCAGTAGCCACGGATCGGGTCCTTGAGCTTCCGCATGACGAAGAAGCCGGTGAAGATCATCAACGGGCCGGTAATGAGAAACGGCGTGCGCCAGCCGACAATGACGGCAAGGCCGCCCAGGGTCGGCGCCAGGAAGAGCCCGACCACCGTCCCCACGGTCCCGCTGAACGCGCTGACCTTGCCTCTGGCCTCCACCGGGTAGTAGTCGAAGAGGAGGGTGTTGGCTGGGGTCGAGCCCAGTTGCTCGCTGGCCCCGTCCACGGTGCGGGCCGTGAAGATCTGAAAGGCGCCATAGCACTTGGCCGTCACCAGCGAGAAGATGCCGGAGAGGATGGAACTGATGCCCAGCATCCGGACGCGACTGTGCCGGTCGCTCAGGTGACCAACCAGCGGCCCCAGGGCGAGCCCGATGGCCCCGGTGAAGAAGCCGATGTCGCTCAGGGTCTTGATGGAGATGCCCAAGTCCTTGCGGATCTCCGGCCCAAGGGCACTGAAGATGCCGTCGTCGAGAGCCTGGGCAAAGCCCACGAACATGAGCACCAGCAGCGGAGACAGGCCGTATTTGGTCTTGCGCAAGGCCTTGACGCCGATCAGGTCCTGCTTGATGGCGTTCCAACTCAGCTTCTCGCTGACGGCGGCCCGGGCACGCGACCCCATCATGTTGGTCATGGAGGGCGCCTCGGTGGTGACGATGGGCACGACTTCGGCCATGTCGTCGTCCGGGGTGGCGACCGGCCGCTCCTGGGTCACGTCCGTCATGCGGGCACCTCCTGTCGAGTCGGCGTCCTGCCGTGCAACTCAGAAGGCCGGGTGTACCTGCGGACCTCGGGGATGGCTTCCAGCCCGCGGTAAGGAATGCGCTGCACCAAAGGCGCCCGGCGCGTGGCTACCGCTTCCAGGTCGGCGTCCTCGAACAGGCTGGGCACGGCAATGCCGCGACGCAAGGCGACGATTCGCAGCACGCCGTCGCGCGCTTGGGTGACCAGCCCGGCCAACCCTCCGGGCGCGATGAACAGCAGGAGCAACAAGCCGCCGCTGGTCACCACGTTGCGGATGACATCGCCTCGAATGAGGAAGGTGACGAGGCCGATGTAGGCGGCGCCCAGCACGGCACCCGCGGTGGCGCCGATACCGCCGACCATGGTCATGATGAACATGTCCACGGAGACCGAGGCGGCATAGACGTCCACGTCCACGGCTCGCTGGTGGTGGACGAAGAGCACTCCGGCCACCCCCGCCAAGGCGCCGGACACGGCGAAGGCAGCCAGGCGAATCCGCATCAGCGAAACGCCGAATGACTCGACGCCGGACTCGTTCTCCCGGGCCGCGATCAGGACTCGGCCGGTACGGCTGTGGCGCAGGCCGCGGACCACGAACACCGCCCCCAACAACATGGCCAGGCACAAGAAGTAGTAGCTGCGCTCGGACTCGAAGGAGATGAACAAGAGTCGGGGCCGGTTGACGCCGAGCGGGATGATCGTGCGGAACCAACCGCTCTGGAAGAGCGTGCTCTGAGCGGCCACGGCGAAGGCCAACGTGGTCACGGCGAGGAACGCGCCGCGGATTCTGAGGGCCGGGATGCCGAGCAGAACGGCGAACCCACCGGTCAGAGCGGCGACGAGCGGGAGGGCCACCCAGAACGGCACGCCGTGTGAAGACGTGAGGTTGCTGCTCAACACCGCGGCCACGGCCACCAGTGCGAACTGACCCAGTGAGACCGTGCCCGACCACCCCGTGAGCACGATGAGCGAGAGGGCCACGATGGCCTGGATGAAGATCACCGTCACCAGGTGGGTCTTCCCGCCGGACATGGCGAAGGGCGCGGCCGCGGTGACAACCAGCACGACCCCGATGAGGATGCGCCGGGTGCGCCGGATCTCGGGCACGGTCGACAGCTCCTTGGGAATGGGCCGGATCTCCTTGGTGGCCTCCCATGACGAGGACTCGCCGTCCTCGCTGCGGCTGCCCCGGCGCCGTTGCAGGAGCAGCCCGCCCGCGATGACGGCCAGCAGTCCCAACTCCACGACGGCCGTGTTCGGGTACGACCAGACCACGGCCACCGACACCATGCCGATGGTCACCGCGGTCACCACCGCGGTGGAGATGTTGGTCATGCGGCCCAGGACGGCGGCAGCCAGCGCGGGGATCAGGAACTGTTCGGGGGCGCGGTCGGTGTTGCCGTAGACGAAGCCCTCGCTTATGCCTCGCAGCAACAAGCCGAGTGCGGCGAAGGCTCCCGTCATCGTCCACACGGCGGCGCCGACCGATCGCACGTTGATCCCCAGGGACTGAGCCCGCTCCGCGTTCACGGCCACGCCTCGCACCGCGGTGCCCAGCCGGCTGCGCCGCATCCACAGGGCCAGACCGCCTAACGCGCAGACGGCGGCGAACACGGTGAACAGGGCTGCGAAGTCCAGGGGCACGCCGAGGACCTTCCACACCGAGTGCCCGAACGGCAGCTGCATGCGGGACTGTTCGAGGAAGTCCTGGTTGTTCAAGTCGCCGACATGGCCCTTGATCACCGGCAACCCGTTGACGTAGTCGCGGGAGTTCCCGAGGAAGCGGGCCACCACGATGGTCACCACGGTCACGACCAGCCGCGGGGAGTTGAAGAAGCGCTGCACGAACAGCACGTTGATCAAGAACCCGGCGCCTGCCCCGAGGAGAAGGCAGATGGGCACGGCGATCACGAAGGGCACGTGGAACACGCCGACCAGGACGAAGGCGAAGTAAGCCCCCATGGCCCCCATAGCCGCCTGGGCGAAGTTCACGACACGCGCGCTGCGCCAGACCAGCACGATGCCCACGGCCAACATGGCATCGCCCATCCCGCGGACAAAGCCGGAGACCCAAACCGATGCGGGAGCCGGACGCGGGAGCAGGATGGTGACGGCCAACGCCGCGAAGGCGACGCCCGCCACATTGGCGGCCACCCTGCGCTTGGTGGACTCGGGCGGCAGAACCCGGTCGATCGACGCGAACAGGCTCATGCCGGTGCCGGCCCAAGCGGCTTGAGTCCGCCGATGTTGGAGGTGCTGTCCGTCGAGTAGCGCAGGGGGCCGAAGCTCCCCTGGGTCACGATGTGGTCACCCACGATCAGGCCGCCGAGCTGCGGCGCGAAGTAGAACTCGTAGGTCGTATTGGTGATGGCGTTGGCCTGGTTGGGCGGCAGGCCCTGAAGGACCCGCACGCCGTTCGTGAACTTCCAGGCCTCCACCACTTCACCGCAGGCGTCGAGGCGGTACCGCGTGGCCGCGTCGACCGAGCCGGTGATGTTCAGCACCAGGCCGCTCGCCGGGTCGACGCTCGTGGCGCTGACCGCGGGCTGGTTCTGGGCCGGGAGCTTCACGAGCTGCGGGGCCAACGCGGGCACCGGATTGAAGTCGATGTTGAAGTCCGGCATCTTGTACTGGAGCCGGGTGAGGAAGATGCCGTCAGCGGGCGAGAACTGACTGGTGCGGCGCACCTCGTAGGTGTCGATCTCGCTGCCGAAGAGGCCGACAGGCTGCTCGATCTCGAAGGCGTTGATGCCAGGCACCAGGTTGGGCAGGGCCCGCACGATCCGCCTGGTCAACGGAGGCAGCGGGATCTGGAGCAGCGGCGGCAGGTCGAACGTGCCCTTCTGCTTCCACTTGTAGGTGCCGGACTCGACCGTCCCGATGACCTCGAAGGTGGCGGACTTCTCGGGGAACGTGTTCTCGTCGGCCTGTGGGCAGTCCCCCGACCCATTGCCGCTGAACCCGGTGAAGGGCTTGAACTCTTCGAACTGCGGTGGCTCGATGTCGAACGACAGTCCGGTCAAGTCCAACAGGTTGGGCACGGACGCGACCGGGAGCGTGAACGGCGCCGCGGGCGCGGCCGGGGCCTCCACGCCGAAGGCCAAGTCGGTCGACAGCTTCTTGACCGTGGTGCCGTCCGCCGGGTCGGCCACCTTCAAGAATCCGGGCATGCCGCAGGCCGACGACGAAAGGGCCATGACGACCAGGGCGGCCGACAGGCGCGGGCGCGGGCGCTTAGGCAGCAGGGGCATCAGTGGCCTCCTCTTGTCGGGGTGTGGCTTCCGCCATGCGGCGGTTCAGTTCGGGGGCGTAGGGATGGCGAAGCGAGAGTCGGGAGACGAGCCCGATCATGCGGATGGACACCGGCTGGGCCTGGGTGATGCGCTTCTTCATGACCCGGGACAGCTCGGCCGCGTCCAAGACGTGGTCCTCTTTGAGCTCTCGGCGCAGGTCCCCCCACACCACCCGGGTCACGAGCCACGCCAGCTCTCTGTGCTCCTCGTCGTCCACGACGAGGTCGAGGAACTCCAGCGGCGACGCCGACCGTCCTCGCAAGCCGAGGTCGGTGCAGACATCGCGGAACTCGGAATACGAATGGGCCACGCGCTCGCGCACGCCTTGGGTGGCGATGCGCCGTCGGACGAGGTACCGGCGGTACGCCTTCCACCACGCGGGCCACAGGATGTAGAGGACGAACAGGACGAGCAGGACCGGAACGAGGAACAACAAGATGCGCGCCACCTGGGCGAACCACGGCGCCTTCGACGTCGTGCGCAGCGGGAAGAAGACCTGCACGGCGATGTCGGTGCTCTGCTGGACCTCTGGGTGCTCCACCGTCGGGCCGTCGGGCTGGAGGGTGGTCTTGGCCGATGCGGGCGAGCCCAGTACCGGCAGCCACTTGTAGCCGGGGAAGTAGACCTCGAGCCACGACGAGCCGTTCTTGGGCCGGATCTCACGCTCGCCACTGGCCAGCTCGACGCCGCCGTCATAGCCGTAGCCGATCCGCGAGGGCACACCGGCCCACCGGGCCAGCATGGCCTGGGCGGCCACGATCTCGAAGGGGCTGCCCTCTTTCGAACCGGTAAGCATGTCGACCACCCGCTCGGGCGACACGGCCTTGGGCACGCCGGGCCCCGCGGCCACCGTGGTCTCCAAAAGGTGGCGGCGAAGGAAGTCCATACGGTCCCACTTGTTGGGCGGGGCCTGGGCCAGCAGGGACAGGATCTCGGGCGGCGCGGCCGGGATGGCCAGGGCGCGCTGCACCTCGGGCGGCAGCGGGCCGTCGGCCTTGCGCAGGTCGTCCTCGGTGGGCAGCGTCGGCGCGGCAACCGTGTAGCGCAGGCCGGCGCGGATCTGGCCTTGGGCCAACCGGATGTTGCCGGTCCGGCCGTCGTACGCCAGGCGAGGGCCGACCGCCTGGATGGCGCTCGTGTTGGGCAGGCCGGGCAGCACCGCCCCGCCCAGGTCGGCGATGACGAACTCGGCCGACACGTTCGGCTTCAGGTCCTTGTCCACCACGCCGGTCTTGGGCACGGGCTTGAGCCGCGACTCGGCGAACGCGGGCAGACGCCATTCGTTGTTGACGTAGACGTCCAGCATCCCGATCCGCCACGGGCCGGTGACCGACGACGACACCGTGAACAGCGGGCGGTCCTTCACCTGAGAAAGGGGGACGGCCTTGGGGGTGACCGAGTCGCGGGTCGGGTCGATCCTGGGCTTCGGGAACAGGATGTCCGTCTGGGCCAAGGCGTACAGGGCCACGACGATCAAGGCCAAGAGGGGAAGGGCGCGCGCCGTGCGCTTCAGCTCGTACTTCAGGCCGGGCGCCCGCTCGGCCCCTTCGATCAAGCCCTGCAAAGAGGCCAGCAGAGCCAGGCCGATGATGAACAGGACGGCGGAGATGATCCCCGAGGCCAGCTTCTGACTCTCGGGCACCGAGATGGCGCCGTAGGCGATGGCGGGGAGGGGAAGCAGAAGGCCGAGGGCAGGGCGGCGCAGCTCGATGCCCACCCATCCGGCTGCGAACCCGATGCTGGCCATGACGAACCCGAGGACGAACCGCCACCCGGGCAGGAACTCGGCGGGCGGCCGCAGGACGCGTGAAGCGCCCTTGGCCTCGGAGATCACCGAGCCGAGGTGGACGATGTTGTCCATGCCCGTCGGCAGCACCAGCAACAAGGCGGTGGCGACGATGCCGACGACGATGGTGATGTTGACCCAAAGTGCGCTCTTGCGCCGCGAGGCCTGGGCCGCGGTGGCGATGCCGCAGACCGCGGCCAGCACGGGCGCGACCTTGCCCACCGCGCCTTCGAACAGCCCGCTCAACATCACCGCCGCGGCGATGGAGGTGGTCGAGACCACCAAGCCTGTGCGCAGCGGCGGAAGCGGGGGCTCGACCAGACCGCTGTCGGCCGAAGCGGCGACGGCCTCGTCGCCCGCGGCGTCGATGTCGCGCTCGATGTCCCCGACCTCGTCGAGGTGCTCGACAATGCGCTCTTCGAGCGTCTCCAGGTTCTCGTCGAGGAGGGTCACGTGCTCACCCCTGCGCCGACGCCCGAGCGCGAGAGTGCGGCGCCGATGTCGTCATGGGGGCCGACACCGATGACCTGGCAGCCCAACGAGGCGGCCCGGCCCATGGTCTCCGAGTCCTCTTCGTCCCACAGCAGGGCGACGACCGCGATCGACACGCCCGAGTTCAACAACAGCTTCAACTGGCCCGCGTCGGTTGACGTGAGGCGGGGCGTGATGAGGACGTAGTGGGTGTCGCGCTGGGGGTTGGCCTGAAGCCGGCGCAATACCTGGGTCAACGGGTCCCGGCCCATGTCGACGCGCGCCAGCGCGTCGAGCATGAGGAGCGTCTTCTCGGGCCCGCGCATGGCCCGGGTCAGCGCACCGCCGTTGGTCTCGCACTGGACCTCGTAGCCATCGCCCAGATGGGCCACTCCCAACGACGCCGCCACTCGCACCGCGGCCTCGAAGGACTCGGAGTACTCGCCGTCGCGGCTGTGGTGACCCCTGTCGGTGTCGAGGATCATGAGGATGCGGTCGGTGATGCCCTGCTCCGCCTCCCAGATCATCAAGGTGCCGGTGCGGGCCGTGGCCCGCCACACGATGCGCCGGATGTTGTCGCCGGGCCGGAACTCGCGCATGCCGTACAGCTCCATGCCTGACGGCCAGGGCTTCGACACCGGTGGGCGCATGGGCGGGTCTTCATACTGACGGGTCAAGGGCCGCCCGCTCACTCGCTCCACGGTCGGGTGCACGAGCAGCTCGAACGGCTCGCAGACCAGCGTCTCGCGTTGGGCTAGCCCGATGGGGTCGCTGGCCACGGCCACAAGCGGGCCGATCTGATAGGCGCCGCGCCGCGAGCACTGCAACGAATACTCGTGGGTGACAGTGGTGTCGCGCGACACCCCGCTCACCGGCACCCGCACGGGCGTCCCCAAGGCCTCGGGCAGGCGCTCGTCGAGGATGAAGTTGCCCACCCGGCGCTCGGCCGTGAGGGACACCACCACCTCCAGGCGGTCGCCCGCCTGCACCCGCGGGAACAGACCGGTCCGGTCGCCGGTGATGCGCAGCTTGCGGGGGGCGAGGAAGAACGCACACACCACGACCAGCACGGTCCCGTAGCTGAAGATGTAGAGGGCGGTTCCCGCCACCACGTAGGCGATCACCCACGGCACCACCGCTCCGGCCAGCGCGGTGCGGCCCGCGCGGGTCAGCCCCGACTTGCGGACAGCGGTTTCGGCGACACGCCGAAGGGCAGGGAACGCGAGTGCGTCCCGAACCTTGTCCAGCGTGAGCAGAAGGCCGCGGCGGTCCATGGCGACAGTTACGAGAAGTCGGCGGTGTGCTTGGACTTCATGGGCGCCTTCACGGCCGTGGTGATGCGCTCGAGGCCGGCCGCCACCGTCTCGCCCCGAAGGACGAAGTCGGGGTTCATCAGGACTCGGTGGGCGAGCACCGGCCCGAGCACGGCCCGCACGTCGTCCGGATAGACGTCGACCCGGCCGTCGGACGCGGCCAGCACCCTGGCCGACTTGAGCAGGGCGATGGATGCACGAGGGCTGGCGCCCAAGGCGAACGCAGGCTCCTTGCGGGTGGCCCCGACGAGGGCGACGATGTACTCGCACACCTCGGGCGGCGCCACGACCTTGGTGGCCCCGTACCTGATCATGTCGGTGACGGTCGCCGTGTCGACCACCGGCCCCAGGTCCTCGATGGCCAAGGCCACCGAGTTGGCCAGCATGACCTCGACTTCGGCCTCGGCCGACATGTAGCCCATCGAGAGCTTGAAGAGGAAGCGGTCGAGCTGGGCCTCCGGCAGCGGGAACGTGCCCGCCTGTTCCACCGGGTTCTGGGTGGCCAGCACCAGGAAGGGACGGGGAAGGTCGCGGGTCACCCCGTCGGCCGACACCCGGCGCTCGGCCATGGCCTCGAGGAGGGCCGACTGCGTCTTGGGCGTGGCCCGGTTGATCTCGTCGGCCAGGAGCACGTTGGTGAACACCGGCCCGGGCATGAAGACGAAGGACTGCTCCTTCTGGTCGAAGATCGACGACCCGGTGATGTCGCCGGGGAGCATGTCCGGGGTGCACTGCACGCGGGCCGTCTCTGCGTCGATCGACTGGGCCAAGGCCCGGGCCAGCATCGACTTGCCCGTGCCGGGCACGTCCTCGAACAGCACGTGCCCTTCGGAGAGCACGGCGACCAACGACAGGGTGACCACGTCGGTCTTGCCTCGCACGACGGTCTCCACGTTGGCGCGGATCTGGTCGAAGACGCGCTTGAACTCCGTCGCGTCGATGCCCGAGGCGGCCGCGGCGCGAGCCGAGCGACGTCGGGTGGAGCGTCCGTTCATGGTCTGCATCTGTCCCTGCTTCCTCCGCATCGGGCGCACGCACCCGAGTTCGTTTTGTGGATAGGGCTCACCGTCGGTCGTCGCCGTGCTTGGTCGCAGGAACGACGTTGGCGGAGAGGATCACGTCGCTCGACAAGAGCGCGTCGAGCACGAGGCGCCGTGCGGTGGCGACCTGGGTGCGGGCGATCTCCCGCGCCCGGTCGGGATCGCCCCGCATGACCGCGTCGAGCACCTCGTGGTGTTCGTGGACCACTTCGTCGGCCCGCGATGAAAGCGTGACGCCGAGGTGGAACAATCGCTGAAGTTGATTGAAGACCCGCTCCAGCACGTCGGCCAGCGCGCCGTTGCCGCCAGCCCGGGCCAACCCGATGTGGAAGGCGGTGTTGGCCTTCAAGAAGTGACGGACGCTCTCTCTGTCCGCGGGCCGGTAGGTGGTCGAGCGCAGCGACTCCAGCTCGCGCAACAGGTCGATGTCGATGGGCTTGCTGGCCGCAGCCGCGACCGCATCGGCCTCGAGCAGGCAGCGCAGGTCGAAAAGGTCGCGGGCCATCTTCAAGGTGACCGGGGCGACCCGATAGCCGCTGCGGGGGACCACGTGGACCAGGCCCTCGCCGTTGAGGCGGGCCAGCGCTTCACGAGCAGGCGTCTTCGACAGACCGAGCCGGGATGCGATGTCGGCCTCGGTGAACAGCGCGCCGGGCGCCAGGTCCAACTCGATGATCTGGCGCTTGATCTCCTCGTACGCCTCGGTGGCGCGAGTGGGCAGGAACTCGATCCGCCCGTTGGAGGACGGCGCTCCGACCGGGCGCACAACGGTCATGCGTGGCCCTTCGGGACAGCATGCAGGTGTGCAGCGGCCACCTCTGTGCATGCCCCGTGATAGGTGACCACGCGCTTCCCCTTGCATCGTCACGTCCGGCGCCCCAGCGCCTACCGAACGCTTCACCATCGCGCACTTGAGATATCACGTCAAGAGGTCGGTAACATCACAGCCGACAGCAGGATCAGCCTGCTGCACTGCAGAATCACACACCGGGCTGATCCTCACGATGCGTCGCGAAGACACCCGAAATGTCTATGAGGTCGGGTGAGATGACAGTTCTGACATGTCACACTCCACAGTCGCATCGCCCCTCGGCTCGCTCGGGAAGCGTGCGCCGCAAGGGCAGTGTGGCCGCACTTGTGCTGCTTGCCTTGTTCGCCGCCGGGTGCTCGGACTCCTCGAAAGTGGGCAGCGACTTGAAGGTGAACGGGTCCAGTACCACCGCCGCGTGTCGGCTCGGAGAGTGCACCACGACGACGCCTCCCACGGCGGCGCCGATCACGACGACGACGGTCAAGGCCACGGCCACGACGCGAGCACCGGCCACCACGCGGCCGGCGCAGGTCACGACCACGTCGGCTCCACAGCAGATCTACAGCGTCAAGATCTATCCCGACGCGGCAGGCCACCAGTTCCAGCCCCGCGTGGCCAACGTCCGGCTGGGGACGATGGTGCGCTGGACCAACACCGACTCCGTCCCCCGCTCGGTGGAGGCCGACAACGGCGAGTTCACCTCACCGCCGCTGGCGCCTGGGGCCACCTTCGACTACACGCCCAAAGCGGCGGGGTCGATCAACTACCACGACGGCACCCGCCAGTACGCGGTCGGCACCCTCGACGTCGGCTGACCTGGCGTCGGCTGACCTGACGTTGGCCTCACTGACGCGCGGCCGTCCAGCTTCTTGCCGGAGACCCCGGCGCCTGCCCTTTCTTGTCAGCCTCAGTTCGACTTCGAGGCGAGGGGACCTGACGAGAAGGGCCTAGGTCCCCGTGGCCACGATGTTGGCCGACAAGACCGAGTCGCTCGACAGCATGGCGTTGAGCACCATGAGCTGACTCGACCCGGTCTGGGCTGTGGCCGCCCGCCGCGCCGCATCAGGGTCGCCCGACTTCACCGCGGCCAACAGCTCCTGGTGCTCGTGCACCATCTCGTTGCTCCGCGAGTTCAGGGCCAGTCCGAGATGGAAGAGGCGTTCGAGCTGTTCGAGCACCTGCTGCAACATCGTCGCCAGCGCGTCGTTGCCGCCGATGGTGGCCACGGTGACGTGGAACTTGGTGTTGGCCTCGAGGAAGCGGCTGATGCTCGACTGGTCGTCCGGGTCGTAGCTCGCCTGGCACAGCTTCTCGAGCTCGAGCAGCGTGTCGAGGTCGCCACCGCGCTCCGCGGCGATGGCCGCGGCCTCGCCTTCGAGCAGGGCGCGTAGCTGGAACAGGTCGTGCGCGCCCTTCACGGTCACGGGCGTGACCCGATAGCCGGAGCGGGCCACGGCCTCGACCAGGCGCTCCTGGCGGAGTCGAGCCAGGGCCTCGCGCACGGGCGTCTTCGAAAACCCCAGCTCCATGGCCAGCTCGCCCTCGCTGAACGACGCGCCGGGCGGCAGTGTCAGGTCGATGATCCGCCGCTTGACCGCGGTGTAGGCCTCGTACGTGCGCGTGGGCAGGTGTTCGGGCGGCACTGCTACCGGGCCTCCCCGGCACGCGCCGCACCCGCAGGAGCACCTGCACCCGCCAACGGGCGCGACTGTCTCACCAGCATTCCTTCAGCTCCCCAGCGTCCCGGCATCAAAGCCTTTCCTCCCCTGCATCAAGCGGGCGACCGCCGCGACCGCGTGCCGGTTGACGCCTGCGATAGTAACCGACCCGCTTCCGGGCCCCGCGACCTTGGCATGGGCCTTGGCGTGGCGCCGGCGTGGCCCGCCGGCGGTGGCGAGAAGGCCAAGCGTGGCCCGGCGCGCAGGTGCGGCAGGGTGCTACTGCTCCCCTTGGCAGACCTGTTCAGGGACATGCTGCTGGATCTCGGCGTCGCCCCGCTGCCAGTCGTTCCAGTCGCCGGCCTGGAAGCGCTTGCCCTCCTGCATCAGACGCCAACAGCCCGGCGCCGCGTTCTCTCCGGGCGGGTCGCCGGTCGAGTCCCACCACGTGAGCGCGTAGTCCTTGATGAAGGAGTGGTCGCCTGGTCCGAAGTAGGCGGTGGGCACGAACGGGTCGCCCGTCGAGTGGGCGGGCAGAGCCCGCAAGCCCTTGTCGAAGTTGACCGGGGTCAGCTTGGGCCCAGCGGCCTGGATGCCGGTGAAGAGCAGGAGCAGCTTGTTGTAGATCCCGATGTCGATGGAGTTGGGCAGACAGTCGGGGCACACCTGGCGCAACGCCACCTTCTCGGGCTGCTCGTTGAACGAGCCCCGCCGTCGGTCCATCATCAGGCCCATGGCCGAGCTCAGGACGCCGCCGTAGGCCCGGGCCACATCGTTGCGGCCCATGAACTCGTCGTCCAGCATCACGTACTCAGGCCGCCAGTTGCCGGCCTCGGCGGGCACGCCGCTCCTGATCCAGAGCACGGTTGTGACCCCGAGGGCCCGGAGTCTGGCCATGTCGTCAGCCGTGGGAGCGCGGCCCACGGCCCCGATCTCGATGTCGCCCGCCTTGTCACCGCAGCGGTCGGCCACGCCCTTGCGGATCTGGTCCGCGCCCACGTTGGAGGAATCCGAGACCCTGGCGTACACCAGACCGAACTTGCGGGTCTTGGCTCGGTCCGAAGGCTCGCCATAGGAGCCGGGCCTGCCCGCCAGCACGTTGCACACGATCCCCGACACGCTTTGCGATGCGTTCTCGATGTCGGGGTCGAAGCTGACGACATACGGCGCATTGGCGTTGGAGAAGGCCCGGGTGGGCGACAGGATCTGGCTCATGATGTGGAGGCGGGAGGCCTCCTCGGACAGGGCCTGCGAGGTGAAGTCGTCGTAGAAGCCGGTGATGTAGAAGGGGTGGGCTTGGTCGTGCAGGTTCTGGACCACCGTCTTGGTGACGGGGCCGTTGTCAGTGCACTTGCCTGCTTTTTCACCCTTGCCGTTGGTCGTGACGTAGGCGCGGACCGTGCGGCCGTAGGTCTGGAAGCGGTCGTTGAAGTAGTGCAGGTACTCGGGCCAGTGCCAGCCGGACCAGGCCTGCGTGTTGACGTCCACGAGGGAGAAGGTCCCGTCCTCGTTGCAGCCGCCGTAGACGATGACCTTGACCTCGTCCCTGGACACGCCGTCCCAGGTGGCGCCGAAGTTGTCGCCCTTGAAGAAGGCCACGCACGACGGCGACAGCGGGTCTTCGGTCTGGCGGGTCGAGCCGGACTTGCCCACGCACTTCTTCTGGACCGGGTTGCCGCCCGTGTTGGGCGGCGGGGGCGGGGGCGGGGGGTTCGGAGGGGTGCCGCCGCCTCCGCCGTTGCCGCCTGATCCCAGCCCGGAGCCAAGCCCGTTGGTGGACGTGGCGTCCAGCGACGAGATGTCGCCGTTCGACATGTCGCTGTGGCCCGGCACAGGCGCGATCTCGGCCGTGACCGAGGGGCCCGACAGCGGGACCCGCAACGACGACGGCAGCAAGGTGGCCAATATGGCGGCCACGATCAAGAACCCAAGCGCGGGGTAGCGGCGCATGCGTCCGGCCGAGCCAGATATCGCGGTCATGTCCCGGTGCTTCCTTCGATGGAGTGGTCCGTGGGGCTCGGCATCCGGCCACCCCTCGGGAGGGACCCGGATATCTCAGAGCATTCTGAAGATATGTTACGGAAGGGTCGGCCGGGCTGCAACGGTTCATTTGCCCTGAGCACGTCTTGTCGCGCGTAATTGCTCCCGCAGTCCCTCGACTTCAGACTGCCGCCGGTCAGGCCGCGGGTCCGCGCGCCTGTGTCACCGGTCGGACGGCCAGTGCTCGACTGTGAGCTCTGGCATCGGGAAGTCATCGACGTTGGCGGTGGCCAGCCCGGCCCCGATACCCACCGCTGCGGCGGCAATGAGACAGTCCGCTTGATGCAGGGTCATGCCCCGCTCGCCGAACTCGCGGCGCCACGTGCCCGCCCGCGTCCCCTCGGGGACACCAAGGGGGGCGACACGGACGCCGCTGAACAGCCGGCGCACGACGCCATGTTCTGATGGGCGCAGGCCGCGCCAGATCTCCTCGACAGAGATCGCACACACCCACGGCTCAGTGCCCGCCCGCCTCAGGGACGCGACTCTGGCCGCCGCCGGTCGACCTCGGAGGGCATCGATGAGAACAGTCGAGTCGAGCAGGAGCCGGCTCACGGCTCACCGCTCACGTCAGCCGGCTCGGCGAACGTCGCCGTGGCGCTGTTCTTTCACCCACATCGCCGGGTCGTCGTCCCATTCGTGGCCGGTGTCGGCGATGGCGCCGAGGGCCGCCTCGATGTCGTCCCATCGCTGTTCGTCCTCAAGCCCGCGCCGAATGAGCTCTGCGATGAACGCGCTTCGCCGCCGAGGCCCGACCCGCTGGTCAAGGTCGGCCACGAGGTCGTCGTCCAACGCAATGTGCAGACGCATGTGCTCAATTTAGCCCACAGCGCCGCCTCGCCCGGACGGCGATTCGGGACGCGTCGGGCGCGTCGGGCGCGGTCTCACTCCCGAATCGGCGCGGCAAGAGGGCACGGACGGAGTCGCCACCCTTCCGGCGGGTTCTTCCGGGCCAGGCAGGAACGGGCTCGCTGCCGTCAAAGGTTATGCCAGCGGCTGATGATGGTATGCCAGTCGGAGCATCGACACGGAGGGGCCCCATGAAGAAGCAGTTCGTCGCAGCAGCAGTAGCCACGGTCGCCCTCATCGGAGCGGGCGGCCTCGTCGGCAGCGCGCACGCAAGGGTCACGGCCGGGTGCAGGACCACGGCCTACTGGCCGCCGAACTCCATTGGCCCGGTTGGCCCGGTGCAGCCTCCGCCCCTTCCCCTGCCCCCTCATCCGGCCTTAGGCCATTCTGGCGGCTTCTTCCTCGCCGCCGACGACGCAGGAACGACCTACTCGTGCGTCTACACCCCGGAGGCGCTGCAACAAGGCTACGCAGTGGCCGTGGCCGCACCGTGGCGAATCCTGGCCTTGAGCCCGTCGGGGGCTGAGCGCACGCTCGTGGCCGGGGGACCAGTACCGGACGCCAATCATCCGTACGTGGGCACCTTCACCGTCGCTCCGGGCGACCGAGTGGCGTTGGAGTTGGCGGGCACGTGCGCCAGCCAGATCCCGACCGTCACCATCCCCGGCACCGGCACCGGCATCGAGGGCGCCCCGTGCGTGACGACCGGATTCATTGTCGCCGGCGGCTGACCGTTCGCGATCTCGCTACCACAGCACCAGCCCATACACGGAGGTTCGAATGAGGAAGCAGCTCGTTGCAGCAGCAGGTGTGGCCGTCGTGCTTTTCGGTGTGGGCGGTTTCGCGGGGAGTGCGCACGCCGGGTTCGCCGCCGGGTGCCGATCGACAGGCTGGCCCCAGGGAGTGGGGCCCGTGGGTCCGGTGGCGGGCGTGGGCCCGGTCGGCGGGGCCAATCCCGTGCCCGACCCGAACCTCGGCCATGGCGCGGCCTCGTTCATCATGGCCGACGAAACCGGACAGGGCTACTCGTGCGTCTACACGCCCGCGTCCCTTCAGCAGCACTTCGCGGTGACGACGACGGGGGCTTGGAAGATCTTCGCCCTCACCCCTTCACGCGCTGAGCGCCTGCTCGTGGCGGGCGGGCCGATCAGCGACGTCAACCGGCCGTACCAAGGGACGTTCAATGTGTTCCCCGGCGAGCGCGTCATCCTGGTGGCCTACGGGACCTGTGCGGGCCAGGACGTCCCCACCGTCACTGTCCCCGGCACGGGCCAGGGCGTGGAGGGCGGGGACGTCTGCGTGGGCGCGGGCGGCATCTACGCCGGAGGCTGAGCGGCGCGGTCTTTGCCGCTGCGGCCAACTGCTTGCACAAATCCGACCACGTGGTCCGGCTAACAGCAGGAATGACAGGCCGGGCGCCGAAGCGTGTATCAGTGGTTCTCTCTAGTATCCCAGGAACAGGGCCTCGACGGGCCACCGGCGAGACCTCGGCGCCTGGGCCGCGGTCGTGAGCGGTTGGGCTGCCCAAGGGCGGGAGTTCACACATCCGGCGCAGGCGGGCGGTCTCGGACCGACCGCAGCGCCCGGCGAACAGGTTGCATCCGACGGCCGGCGTTGTCGGCCACATCCATGCGCGGGGGTTCGATGAGGAAGCATCTCGTTGCAGCAGCAGGCGTGGTCATCGTGCTCTTCGGGGCAGGCGGGGTGGTCGGCGGGGCGCACGCCAAGCTCGGCCCCGCGGGCTGCCGTACGACGGCCTACTGGCCGACGCAGCCCGACCCGATTCCGCCTGCGCCACCGCCTCCCCCGCTTCCCATTCCGCCTCGCCCGGCCCTGGGCCATGGCGGCGCGGCCTTCGTGGCGTACGACGAGGGAGACCCGGTGCACTGCGTGTACACGCCCGACGCGCTGCAGCAGAACTTCGCAGTGACGTCCGCGGGCCCGTGGCGCATCCTGGCCAGGAACCCCGCCGGGGCCGAGCGCGTGCTGGTCGCAGGCGGACCGGTCTCCAGCACGAGCCGTCCGTACGCCGGGACCTTCAGTGTGCTCCCGGGCGATCGGGTGGTGCTCGAGGTGGACGCGGTCTGCGGCAACCAAAACATCCCGACGGTCACGATCCCCGGCACGGGCAAGGGCGTCGAGGGCGGGGACGTGTGCGAGACCGTGGGAGCCGTCTTCGCGGGCGGCTGACCCGCCAATCGGCAGCACCGACAATTCTCCACAGCCAGTACCTCGGGTGGAGCCGGAGCAGGAACGAGGCCGGTCGCCGGCGAAACGTATGTCAGCAGTTCCTGTTGATATCTCAGTGAGTCGAGCGGCTCACTCCAAGGCGCGGGGGTTCCGATGAGGAAGCAACTCGTTGCAACAGCAGGATCGTTGGCAGCACTCGCCGCCTTGGGCATCGGCGGTCTGTCGCACACCGCCAGCGCTGTGCTCTCGGCCGGATGCAGGTCCACCGACACGTGGCCGGGCCCGGTCGGCCCGGTCGGCCCCGTAGCCGGTGTCGGCCCTGTCGGCCCCGTGGCCAACCCCGTGCCCCAGCCCCACCCTGGGCACGGCGCCGCCATCTTCGTGGTCGACGGGGCCACCGAACCAGCGGGATGCGTGTACACCCCCGCCTCGCCCCAACAGACGTACGCGGTGGCCGTGCCGGGAGCCTGGCGCATCGTCGCCCTGGCCCCCTCCCACGCCGAGCGGGTGGTCGCATCGGGTGGTCCTTCCACCGATCCCAACCGGTCCGTTACGGGCACCTTCACCGTGCTACCCGGAGAGCGAGTTGCGCTCGAGGCGTACTCGATCTGCACTGGTCAGGCGGTGCCGACCGTGACCATCCCCGGCACTGGCAAGGGCATTGAGGGCGGGGACACCTGCGAGAACACCGGGATCATGTACGCCGCAGGCTGAGCCCAGCCGCGTCGGGCCAAACGTCCGCAGGCGCCAAGCAGGAACGGGGTCGGCCGCGGCGAAGCGTATGTCAGCAGTTCTTGTTGATATCTCAGTGCCGCCAGACGGCCCGGTCGAGGGCGGGGGTTCCGATGAGGAAGCAACTCTTGGCAGCAGCCGCGGTGTTGGCCGCGCTGGCCCCCGTGGGCATCGGCAGCTTGACGAACAGCGCCCACGCCTTTCTCACCGTCCCGTGCGCGTCGACGAACACCTGGCCGGGTCCGGTGGGTCCGTACACCGTCCCCGGAGTGGGGCAAGTGGGGCCTGTGGCCAATCCCGTGCCCGACCCGAAGCCTGGGCACAGCACGACCGTATTCGTCGTCGACGGCTCGTCCGAGCCCGACTCGTGCGTGTACACCCCTGCGTCGCTCACGCAGAACTACGTGGTCGCTGTGCCCGGATCGTGGCGCATCCTCGCCCTGACCCCCTCACATGCGGAACGGGTGCTGGTCGCCGGAGGCCCGGCCACGGACACGAACCGGCCCGTCACGGGCAGCTTCTCGGTGCTGCCTGGGGAGCGGGTCATTCTCGAGGCGTACATGGTCTGCACCGGACAGGCCACCCCCACGGTGACCGTCCCCGGCACCGGCACGGGCGTCCCGGGCAGCGACGTCTGCGCGAACGACGGCGTGATGTACACCGCAGGCTGAAAGCACCAGCTTTGGCGCTCCCCGGGGGCAGCCGGGTGAGCCGCCGTACGCGGCCCGTAGTCGTCGGCCCCGACGACTACGGGCCGCTGTTCGTCTGTGGGACAAACTCGGACCAAACCCAGGTTGGCTCTTGAAATGTCACTTCAAACGTCTAATATGTCAATTCTAACTAGCAACTTTGTTGGGAGATCGGTTGTCAGAGTTCAAGCCCTTCGAGTTCGTCCACCACACGCTGGACAACGGGCTCCAGATCCTCGTAAGCCCAGACCGGGTCGCCCCCGTCGTGGCCATGAACCTTTGGTATGACGTCGGATCCCGTCACGAGCGGCCGGGCCGCACCGGGTTCGCCCACTTGTTCGAGCATTTGATGTTCGAAGGCTCGACCTCGGTGGGTACCGGCGAGCACATGCGGACCGTGCAGGACGCGGGCGGCGAGGTCAACGCCACCACGTCCAGCGAGCGGACCGTCTACATCCAGACCGTCCCCGTCGAGCAGCTCGAACTGATGCTCTACCTCGAGGCCGACCGGATGGCCGGTCTGCTCGACGGCGTCACCCAGGAGTGCCTGGACAAGCAGCGCGACGTCGTCAAGAACGAGCGCAGGCAGCGCTACGACAACCAGCCTTATGGCAACGGCCACGAGCGGATGGCCGCACTCATGTACCCGGTGGGCCATCCGTACCACCACCTGCCCATCGGCTCCATGGAGGACCTCACCGCGGCCTCGCTGGAGGACGTGCACGAGTTCTTCCGGACGTACTACACGCCCGACAACGCCGTCCTCAGCATCGTGGGCGATGTGGACCCCGATGCCGCCATCGAGTTGGTGGCCAAGCACATGGGCCACATCCCGAAGGGTTCGGGCCAGCCGGAAGCCCCATCGGGCGAGTTGGACGCGCCCTTGGCCGCCGATACCCGCGAGGTGCTGCGCGAGAAGGTTCCCGCCGCTGCCCTCTTTCTCGGCTACCGCCTGCCGTCCCTGGGCGACCCCGTCCTCGACCACCTCACCACGGCGGCGTCGGTTCTCGACAACGGCCGGGCCAGCGTGTTCCAACGCCGCCTCGTCCAAGGCGAAGTGGCGCAGAACGCTTCGGTCAGTATCAACCGGCGGGTCGCGGGAGCCTCGGAGTGCATGGTGACGGCCATCGGCCGACAGGGCACGACGGCCGAGACCCTGGAGAAGATCATCCGCGAGGAGTTCCAGCGGCTCGCCGTCGATGGGCCGAGCGAGCTCGAACTCCAGCGGGCCCAGAGCATGCGCCAACGCGGCGTGCTCGACCGGCTCACCAGCTTGGAGGGCCGAGCCGAGGAGCTGTGCCGATCGACGACGCTCTACAAGGACCCCAACCGCATCAACACCTTGGTCGACCGCATCTGGGCGACCACGGTGGCCGACGTCCGTGAGGCCGTCGAAGAGCACTTGGTCAACCAGCCCGCGGCCGTCTTGGAGTACGAGCCCATCGCCAAGGAGGTGGCGGCATGAACACGTCGTCAACACCGATCTCAACCCCGGCAACCAGGACTCGACCCATCCCCGGGCCGTCCCCCGAGTGGCAGTTCCCCGCCTTCGAACGGCACACCCTCGCCAACGGAACCAACGTGTTGGCCTGCCACCTTCCCGACCGCCCCGTCCTCGACGTGCGGATCGTGTTCGACGGCGGCATCCGCAGGGAGGAGCCGCAGTTCGCGGGCCTGTCCAGCATCACGGCCCGGTCGTTGGTCGAGGGCACGGAGCTGCGACACGGCCCGGCCTTCAACGAGACCGTCGAACATCTGGGCGGGCGAGTGGGCGCGTCGACCGACTGGAAGGGTCTGTTCGCCGCCATCAGCATCCCCGTGACCGCGTTGATTCCCGGACTCGAGCTGTTGACCGAGCTCGTTGCCACGCCTGGGCTTCGGGACGAGGACGTGGCCCGCAACATCCGGCGGCGCGCCGACGAGACGAGCTTCGAGCAGATGATGCCGCAGGCCAGCGCGCTCAACGCCTTCAACTCGGCTGTCTTCGCGCCCGGCGCCCGCGCCGCAGTCCATCCCCATGGGGCGTCTGAGTCGGTCGCCAACCTCGAGCCTGGCATGGCCAAGGAGTGGTGGAACCGCTTCGTCGGCCCCGCGGGCTCGACCTTGATCGTGACCGGCGACCTCAGCGGCCTCGACCTGATCACCGCCCTGGAAAAGACCGTCGGCCAATGGACGGGCACGACCGGTGAGGCCGGTGCCCTGGGGCTGGAGGCCTTGGCGACCAGCCCCAGCACGCTGGTCGTGGACTTCCCGCAAGGCGTCCAGACCAACCTCCTCATCGGCCGGGCCATGCCGCCGGTCGCCTACGAGGACCTGGCTCCGATGAGCGCGGCCAGCCACGTGATCGCCGGGTACTTCGCGTCCCGGCTCATCACCAAGCTGCGCGAGGAGATGGGCGTCACCTACGGCGTCTTCTCGGGCATGCAGAACATTGGCGGGGCCAGCGTGTTCTTCACCACGACCTCGGTCGACGAGCCCGCCACCGCCGAGGCGACGGCGATCATCGTCGAGGAGCTGTCGACCCTCAGCCAGACGCTGACCGACGACGAGGTTCAGCGGGCCACCGACCACATGGTGCGCCGAAGCCCGATTGCCTACAAGACGGTGGGCGCCGTGGCCATGGCCCTCCAGAACCTCGTGCTCAACGGCCACCCGGACGACCACGTGGATCGCAATCGGGCCCGGTTGGCCGCACTCAGCGCGTCCGACGTGGCCGAGGCCTGGTCCCGCTACATCAGTACCGACCAGATCACGGTGGTGGCGGGTGGGCCCGCGGCCAAGATCACCGAGCCGTTGCGAGCCGTTCGCCCCGACGTCGAGGTCAAGGCGCCGGAGCTCGATCTGTCCAAGCTGGCTGCGTCCATCAAGACGCCGGACGGCAAGCCCATCGACCCCACCCAGTTGGCCGCGCTGCTGGCATCTGGGGCGGCCAAGCAGGCCCGAGCGGGTGGGCCCGGGACTCAGGCGGAATCGGCCAAGCAGGCGGATTCGCCCAAGCAGTAGCAACGTGGCCGGTCCAGCCCCGCGGCAGCGTGCGACGTTGTAGTGGAGCACCGTCTGCGGCGGGGCTGGCAGCCAAGACGACCGCGGTTTGATAGAGGGGTGACCGACCTCCTTCAGCCCCGCGCCGGCGACGACGTGGCCGAGCGGGCCGTGGCCCTTGCTGCACGCCTGGTCGGGGCGGCCAAGGCCGAGGAGCCCCGTCGACAGCGCCGAAGGAGCAAGCGCCTCGACCGACTCGTGCAGGACAGGGCGGGCATGGCGCTGGTGCTGGCCCTCACCGACGAGGTCGTCCGCATCGCCGACCAGCGCCGGGCCGCGGGCCGCTTCCACGACATCGTGGTGCGCCATGGCGTGCCCGCCTCGTTCAGCCCGGTCGACCGGGCCTTGTTGCAAACCGGCGCCCGTCTCGCACCCCGAATGCCCGGCCTGGTGATGCCCCTCGTCCTGCGCCGGCTGCGCAGCGAGTCCGACGGCGTGGTCCTGCCCGCCGAGGACCCCGCCTTCACCGGCCACGTGGCCCGCCGCCACGCCGAAGGCCTGGGCGTCAACGTCAACGTCTTGGGCGAGGCCGTGCTCGGCGACGACGAGGCCCGGCGCAGGCTGGCCGAGGTCGTGGCCCGGGTGCGCAGGCCCGACGTCGACTACGTCTCGGTCAAGGCGTCCGCCATCTGCGCCCAGCTCTCGTCGCTGGCCTTCGAGCACTCCGTGTCCCGCGTGGCCGAGCGGCTGCGCCTGCTCTACCGCGAGGCCGCGTCGGCCAACCCGCGCGTCTTCGTCAACCTAGACATGGAGGAGCACCGCGACCTGGAGCTGACCCTCACGTCGTTCATGCGCGTGTTGGACGAGCCCGACTTCCGCTCCATGGATGCAGGCATCGTCCTCCAGGCCTATCTCCCCGACTCGCACGACGCGCTCGACGAGCTGTGCCACTGGGCCCGGGCCCGCCACGACGCAGGGGGCGGCGCCATCAAGGTGCGCATCGTCAAGGGCGCCAACCTGGCCATGGAACGGGTCGAGGCCGAGCTGCGGGGCTGGCCCCAAGCCCCGTACATGACCAAGGCCGAGACCGACGCTTCATGGAAGCGGCTGTTGGAGTCGGCCCTCGACGCCCGCTGGGCCGGCGCCGTGCGGGTGGGCGCGGCCAGCCACAACCTGTTCGATGTGGCCTTCGCCCTGACCCTGGCCGAGCGTCTCGACGCCCGCTCCCGGCTGGACATCGAGATGCTCGAAGGCATGGCCGAGGGCGCGGCCAAGGCCGTGGGCGACACGCGCCTCTACACGCCGGTCGTGCGCCACGACGATTTCGAGGCGGCCATCGCCTATCTCGTGCGCAGGCTGGACGAGGGCACTGCGCCCGGGCACTTCCTGGCCGACCTGTTCCGCCTGACACCGGACAGCCCCGCGTTCGCGACCCAACGGGACATGTTCCTCCGGGCGGCGCGGGACCGGGCCACTGTCTCCACCGCGCCTCGCAGGACGCAGGACCGGTCGACCGAGCGGATCGAATTCGATGCCGACGAGCCGTTTGCCAACGAGGCCGACACCGACTGGTCGCTGGCCCCCAACCGGGCTTGGGTCGAGCGGGCGCTGGCGTCGTGGTCCCCGGGCGAGGAGCCCGTGCTGCACACCGACGTGGCCGCGGTGGACGAGGCCGTCGCCGTGGCACAAGCCGCGGGCCGACGGTGGGCCCGGTCCACGCCCGCCGAGCGCCGGGCGCTGCTGACCCGCGCCGCCGAGGAGATGGCCAAGGGCAGGGACGAGGCCATCGCGGTCATGGCCCACGAGGCGGGCAAGGCCCCGGCCCAAGGTGACCCCGAGGTGTCCGAGGCCATCGACTTCGCCCGGTACTACGCGGGGTCGACTCGCTTGTTCGAAGAGGCCGACGCGCAGGCAGAGGCGCTGGGCGTGGTCGTGGTGGCACCGCCGTGGAACTTCCCGTACGCCATCCCGGCGGGCGGCGTGCTGGCCGCGCTGGCCGCGGGCAACGCCGTCATCCTCAAGCCCGCGCCCGAGACGGTGCGCACGGCGCGCGTGCTGGCCGAGCACCTCTGGGCCGCGGGCATCCCCCGCGACCTGTTGCAACTGCTGCGCGTCCCGGACAACGAGGTCGGGCGCAGGCTCATCACCCATCCCGACGTGGACGCCGTCATCCTCACCGGGGCAGCAGCCACAGCGGAGCTGTTCTTGGGGTGGCGCCCCGACTTGCGACTGCACGCGGAGACGTCGGGCAAGAACGCCGTCGTCGTCACCGCCACGGCCGACCTCGACCTGGCCGTGAAGGACGTGGTCACCTCCGCCTTCGGGCATGCGGGGCAGAAGTGCTCGGCCGCCAGCCTGGTGATCGTGGAGCGGTCCGTGCTGGACGACGGCCGCTTCCTGCGCAGGCTGGTCGACGCGACGCGCACGCTGCGGGTCGGCGAGAGCACCGACCTGGCGTCCGACGTCACACCCCTCATCCGCCCGGCCGAAGGCTGGCTGGCCGACGCGCTCAGCGGGCTGGAGCCGGGCGAGCAGTGGCTGTTGGAGCCCACGCAGGTGGGCGAACGGCTGTGGTCGCCTGGCATCAAGGTCGGGGTGCGGCCGGGCAGCCGGTCGCATCTGGAAGAGTGGTTCGGGCCGGTGCTCGGGATCATGGCCGCCGAGGACTTGGACGACGCCATCCGCTTGCAGAACGCGCCTTCGTTCGGCCTGACGGGGGGCATCCACGCCTTGGACCCCGAAGAGGTGGAGCGGTGGCTGGCCTCGGTGGAGGTGGGCAACGCCTACGTCAACCGCGCCATCACCGGTGCCATCGTCCGCCGCCAGCCCTTTGGCGGGTGGAAGCGTTCGGTGGTCGGCCCCGGCGCCAAGGCGGGCGGGCCTGGCTACGTGGCCAGCCTGAGCCGCTGGCGGGACACGACCGGCGCGGACGACAGGCTCGGCGACAGGCTCGGCCGCGCCCGGGCGTCGTATGCCGCGGCGTGGCGAGACATGGGCGTCGAGCGCGACGCGAGCGGGTTGGTGGCCGAGGCCAACATCCTGCGGCATCGGCCGTTGCCCGGTGTGGTGGTGCGGGTCGAGGACGGCGAGTCCAGCAGCGAGGATCTCGACCTGTGCCTGTTGGCGGCGCGCACGGTCGGCACCCCGGTGGTGGTCAGCCGGGCCGAGGACGAGTCATGGGAGGCGCTGGCCGCCCGCCTGCCCGGTCTGGGCGTCAGCCGCATCCGCGTGCTGGGCGGGCCGGTGGCCGAGGGCCTGCTGCGGGCGGCCAACGCGGCCTGGGTGCACGTGCTGGACGAGCAGCCGGTGGCCGAAGGCCGGGTCGAGCTGCGCCGGTGGGTGCGTGAGCAGGCCATCAGCCGCACCCTCCACCGCTACGGCAATCTCCCCTAACCCGGGCTTGCCCGGGCTCCCCCGGCCTGGCCCGCACTTCCCCGGCCCTCCCTGGCCTGGCCCGCGCTCCCCCGGGCTCCCCCGGCCGGGCCCGCACTCCCCCCGGCTCCCCCACGCCGGCCCCTCCACCCGTCTGGAGGACATAGGTGAGCGATACGCCGTGGTATGTCCTCCAGTCGGGCGAATTAGCGTGGTCGGGGCATGAGACGAGCGGACCAAGCCCGGCGCGAGCCGGTGCCGGCCATCGTCAAGCGCCTGGGCTGGGTCAGCTTCTTCACCGACGCGGCCACCGAGATGCTGTATCCGCTCATCCCCATCTTCTTGACCGTGACCCTCGGCGCGCCCGTGGCCGTCGTGGGCGTGATCGAAGGACTGGCCGACGGCATCTCCACCGGGCTCAAGGCGGCCGCGGGATACGTGGCCGACCGGGTCCACCGCAACCGACTGCTGGTGTCGGTGGGCTACACGGTGTCGGCCTTGGCCAAGCCGGTGCTGGCCTTCTCCCCCGGGTGGTGGTTCGTGGCCTGCGCCCGCGTCACCGACCGCTTCGGCAAGGCGGTGCGAGGCGTCCCCAGGGACGTGATGATCGCCGACGCGGTCGAGCCCGCGCAGCGGGGACGGGCCTTCGGCTACCACCGGGCCATGGACACCGCGGGCGCGGTGGTGGGCCCGCTGCTGGCCCTGGTCGCACTTCTCATCCTGGGCCAGGACAACCTGCGCCCAGTCTTCGTCCTGGCGTTCATCCCGGGCCTGGCCACCATCGTCCTGCTGCGCACCCTGCCGCGCAACGACCGGCCCGCGGGGGCGGCCCAGTGGGAGCCGTCGCCGCTGCCGTGGCGCGGCCCCTTCGGCCGCTACGTGCTGGTGCTCGTCGTGTTCGGCCTGGGCAACTCGTCCGACGCCTTTTTGTTGCTGCGGGCGAGGAACCTGGGCCTGTCGACCATCCAGGTGATCCTGGCCTACGCCCTCTACAACCTGGCCTACGCCGCGACCAGCCTGCCCGCAGGCATCAGGGCCGACCGCAAGGGCAGGCTGCGCGTGTTCAGGTCCGGGCTTTTGGTGTTCGCCCTCGTCTACCTGGGATTCGCGTTGGCGCCGGGGGCGTGGGCCGTGTGGCCGCTGCTCGGGTGCTACGGCCTCTACATGGCAGCCACCGACGGCATCGGCCGGGCCGTCGTGCTCGACATGGTCCCCGACTCGATTCGAGGCAAGGCGTTGGGCGTCACCCAGGCGGTCACGGGTGGGGCCGTGCTCGTGGCCGGAGTCGGGGCCGGGGTGCTGTGGCAGGCCGTGTCGCCCGCGGCCCCGTTCGTCGCGGGCGCGGCCGCCGCGGCCGGGGCCTGGCTCCTCTTGGCGGTGCCGGTCGCGCCGCCGCTGGCTGTGCCTGGTGGCGGTCCGAGAAATAGTTCGTCTGGGCCATAGCGCCGACCACTGAGATTTGTCACGCTAAGCCCCAGTCAGCACACCTTTGCGACCGGGGGTCCCTTTGCAGCATCGGCACGAACGGCGGAACCTCCGCGCCCTGTGGGCTGTCGGCGCCCTCTTCCTGATGCAGGTCGCGGCCGTGACCGGGGCCCAGTCCGCCAGCGCAGTCGCCCCCACCCCGGCCGACAGCGTCTACCCCCGAGGCGACGCCGTCTTCTACGGCTCGCCCGGCTCCAACCTCAGCACGCCGATTGCCGACATGGCGGTCACGCCCGACGGCGGCGGCTACCGGGTGTTGGACGCCGCGGGCAAGGTCTACCGCTATGGCAATGCTTTGAACGTCGGCGACGCCAGCGGCTTCTCGGTGAACCAGCCCTTCACCGCGCTGGCCGTCACCCCATCGGGGAACGGGCAGTGGCTGCTAGCAGGCGACGCAGGGCTGTTCGCCTTCGGCGACGCCGGCTACCACGGCACGCTCCCTTCAGGCCAGCACCCCATCTCGATCGTCTCGACCCCGAGCGGGAACGGCTATTGGGAGCTGACGCAAGCCGGCGCGGTGGGCGCCTTCGGCGATGCACCGGTCTTGGGCAGCGCCACCGATGCCGGCCTTCCGGGCTTTGTCGACATGGCCCGCACGCCGTCCGGAAACGGCTATTGGCTGTTGTCGGTCAACGGCGAGGTCGTGCCCAAGGGCGACGCCCTCGACTTGGGCGACGCCACGTCGGCCAACAGGGGCTTCTCGAGCATCGTGGCCCGACCGGACGGGACCGGTTACTGGCTGATCGCCTACGACGGCACCATCGTCAACAAGGGCACCGCCGCCGCGGTGGCGAACGTGTCCGGCGCGCTTCAGTTGGTGACCGGCGCGCCGACGTCGACCAACAACGGCTTGTGGGTCGCGTCCCACGGCGTGTCGCCGCCCGGCGCGGTCCAAGGTGTGGTCAAGAACACGGCCAACCAACCCGTGAAGGGCATCTGCGTCACTGTGCGCGACCCCGGATCGGGCACCACCTACCAGGCCAACACGTCGGTGACCGGCTTCTACCGCCTGACCGGCCTGCACCCCTCCACGTACAGCGTCGGGTTCGACGATTGCGTCAACCGCGTCTATTTCCCGCAGTGGTACCAAGGCGCTTCCAGCGCCGCCAACGCCAAGCCCGTGCCCGTGAACTCTGGCCAGACGACGGTGGGGATCGGGGCCACGCTGACTCCGGGGTCGGTCATCACGGGCAAGGTGGTCGACGCCACCGGTGCGGCCCTCTCCGCATGTGTGGCCACCTTCGACACCACCACGGGCGAGCACGCCGACAGCGCGACCAGCGTCAGCGGCAACTACCGACTCGGGCCGCTGAAGCCTGGGAGCTACAAGGTCTCGTTCAATACCTGCGGATCCCGCACTGACCTGTTGCCCCAGTTCTGGCCCAACGCCGAGTCGATGGAGTCGGCCCTTCCTGTCGGCGTCGGGAGTGGAGCCACCGTGATTCCCGGCATCAACGGAGTGCTGCTTGCAGGCGGATCGATCACGGGGACCGTGACCGACAAGGCGGGCAACCCCATCGCCAACGTGTGCGTCCACGTGAACATTCGGGGCACCGAGAACCGGGCGGACGAAGGCCATGACATCGGCGGAGCCACCACGGACGGGTCCGGCTTCTATCGGGTGAGCGGGCTGCTGCCGGGTACCTACGCGGTCCATTTCAGCCATTCGTGCGGCAGCTTCGGGTCGCCCTTTGCCGACGAGTTCTTCGTCAACGCGGCCACCGAGGACGACTCGCGGCCGGTGCAGGTCGCGGCAGCAACCCAGACGCCCGGGATCGACGCCGCCCTGGACGACGCGGCCGTCATCGAAGGCACGGTGAGCAAGTCGGGGGGCGGCGCCATCGACAACGTCTGCGCCATGGCCTTCCCCGAGGGACAAGCCGAGCCCGTCGCCATCGGCTTCGCCTTCTCGAACGGCCACTACGCCATCTCCGGCCTGCGGGCGGGCAGCTACCGCGTGCGCTACCAACCCTGTTGGAGCGGCTTCTTCTATGACACCAACTTCGCCCCCGAGTGGTGGAACAACTCGCTGTCGCGGGGTGCGGCCACTCCCATCAACCTCGGCACCGGCCAGCACGTGGCCAACGTCAACGCCGTGCTGGGCCTGCCGGGCGCAGTCAGCGGCGTGGTGACCCGGACCAATGGCCAGCCCGCGGCGAACACGTGCGTGCTGGCCGTGGACGGCGAGGGGTTCATGTCCCAGGGGGCCACGTCGGTGACGGGCTTCTACAAGCTGACGGGCCTGGCGCCCAAGCCCTACAAGGTCGAGTTCAACTCGTGCGGACAGTCGGGTGGCGGCGCCTTCGAGTGGTACGCCAACAAGACGGTGCGGGCCAACGCCACGCCCGTGGCCGTGACCGCAGGGGCCGAGACCACCGGCATCAGCGGCCAACTCGATCCTCCGGGGTCCATCGCGGGCGCGGTCACCGAGACCGGTGGCGGGGCTGCTTCTGTTTGCGTCGAGACCACCGATCCGGCCGGAAACCTCATCGGGGTGGCGGGCACCAGCCTCACCGGCTTCTACCGCATCGACGGCCTGCGGGCGGGCGACTACAAGCTGCACTTCTCCGACTGCGGCGCGGGCAACCACGTCCCCAGTTGGTTCGCCAACAAGGCGGACCGGGCGTCGGCCAACGTGGTGGCCGTGACCGCGGGCACGACCGCGATGGCCAACACGTCGCTGGCCCTGACCATCGCCGACGCACCCACCAACGTGTCGGCCTCCCCCGGCAACATGAGCGCGGACGTGTCATGGTCGCCCCAGGGCTACTCGGGGACGGCGCCGGCAAGCATGTACGAGGTCACCGCGTGGACGGCGGGCTTCCCGGCGCGCACCATGTACGTGCCCGCGCCCCAGACGTCCGCGCACTTCACCGGTCTCACCGACGGGCTGCCTTATCGGTTCAGGGTGTCGGCCAGGAATGCCAACGGCCAGGGCAAGGTGTCGTTGGCCTCGAACATCGTCACCCCCGCCTTGACCGCATCGGTAATCCCGCCGGGCGCAACGGACGGGGCCGCGGCCGTGGCCTTCAACGACGCGGTGAAGGGGGTGACGTCGGCCAACACCGTGCTCGACCAGCAGGACGGGACCGCGGTGCCGTTCACCCTGACGTGCTCCGACAACCAGAATCAGGCCACGTCGTGCGCGGCGAGCAACGTCTGGTCCGCTTCGTTGCAACCGAACTCGGCCCTCTCCAACGGGGTTGCCTATCGAGTCCGCATCAACCCGCCGGGCGCAGTCGCCATCCGCGACTTCGTGGGCAACCCGGTGACCCCGAAGACGGTCGTCTTCACCCTCGGGGCCGCGGCCACCGTCAGCCGGACATAACGGCCGGCGGTAGGGTCCGGCCATGCAGGCCATCTCGGAGCGGGCGCCCCTCGTGGGCGCCCGTTTCGCGTTGGGGGCTGCCTTCGTGGGGACGGTGCTCGCGTTCGAGACGCGAACGGCGGACCCCTTCGGACTGCCCAAGCTGGCCGTGCTCTGGGTCACCGGTTTGGCCGCGTTGACGGGGTGGGTCTTGGCCTGCCGGGCGCGGGGCCGCTGGATGCCGTGGAGCCGCTTTGCCACAGCCACCGTCGTGTTGGTGGGCATAACGGCCGTGGCCACGGCCGTGTCGGTGGCCACGGCCGATTCGCTGCTCGGCTCGTACGAGCGCTACGGCGGGCTCTTGTCGTTGGTGTTGGGAGCGGGGATGGCCCTGCTCGTGATGGGGGTCCACGGCGAGCGTCCCCAGGGCTTGGCCACCCTCGCGTTCTGCGGCGCAGGCGCGGCGGTGGTGCTGTCGGCCTATGTGGTGCTGCAAGCCGCGGGGGTGGACTTCGTGCACTGGCAGGAGGCGTCTGGCGCGGCCGTCAAGTTCCAGGGCGGAACGATGGGCAACTCCGACTTCGCGGGCGGCTTCCTCGGATTGGCCCTGCCCCTCCTGGCCTTTTCGTTGCTGCATGTGTGGCGCACCGGGCGAGGGCGCGACGGGTCACGTCGGTCGTTGTGGCTCGTCTGGGCTGTGGCTTTGGGGACGTTGGTCGACCTGATCGCGTTGGCGCTGACCCGCAGCCGGGGCGGGATCGTGGCCGCGGTGGCGGGCGGACTGACCCTGACCTGGCTGTTGCGGTCCGACCTGCCGCGCCGGGCTCGCAGGGCCGTCGTCGTGGTCGGCCTTGCGGGCTTGGTCCTGGCCGTGCTCATCCTCTTCGTGCCCGGCCTGGCCCGCGCGTCGGGCCCGCACCGCACCGACTTGTTGCGGTCCGAGAGCGTGTCGGCCCGAGGCCGCGAGTGGGCCGGCGCGCTGCACATCATCGCCAGCCGTCCAGTGCTGGGCACGGGCCCCGACACCTTCGAATACCGCTTCCCCCGCTACCGCTCGACCGAGGACGGCGTGAAGCTGGGCATGCAGATCGCGGACAAGCCTCACAACGTCTTGTTGGAACGGGCGTCGGACACCGGGCTGTTGGGGCTGGCCGCGTACCTGGCCGTCGTCGGGGTCGCGTTGGCCGCAGCCCGCCGCCGATTGGCCGAGGTCCACGCCGACGGCCCCGAGCGGTTGTTGCTGGCCGCCCTCGTTGCTGCCTTCATCGCCTACTTGGCCCAGGCCTTCGTCTCCATCGACGTGGTCCCGTTGGCCTTCACCGGCTGGCTGTTGCTGGGGTGCATCGCAGCCATGGCCGATCCCGCGGTGGTGGCCCGCCGAACGGCGTTGGCCGACCAGCACAAGGGCAAGAGCAAGAGCAAGAGCAAGGGCAAGGGCAAGGGCAAGGCGCGCGGCAAGGGGCGCAGCCCGCGCCAACGGGCGACGCAGCCCACGCGGCCGGCTCGGCCCCACGGTGTGTCGCCGTGGACGGCGGCCGGGGCGGTGGCCGTGGCCGCGGGCCTGAGCGCGGCCGCCATCGGGCCGGTGCTGGCCGACGCGTCGGCCCTGTCCGCCCAGCGCACGTCGAACCGGGCCGCGTCGAGCGCGGCGTGGGACACGGCCGTGTCCCGAAACCGGATGCAGCTCACCTACCGCTTGGGCGCGGGGTTCGCGGCCGAGGCGCGGGGTGCGGAGTCGGACGCGGCGGCCGACCGCACCCGCTTCCTCCAAACTGCCATCGACCGGTACGAGGAGGCCCGGCGCCTGGCCCCCGACAGCATGGGCGCCCTGTTGGGTCTGGCCCGCACGACCGCGTTGTGGGGACAGGGCGTGGACCCCGGCCGGTTCCCGGAGAGCGACCGGTGGTGGGGTCGGGTCATCGCCCATGACCCCCGCAACCCCGAGGTGTACTACCAACACGGGCTCATGCTGAACGCGTGGGCCAACGTGGCGGGCGGTGATGTCGCGCTGCGCCGACGGGCGGCGGCGGCCATCGAGCGGGCCGTGCGGGTGAAGACGAGGGACGCCAACATGTTGGGCAAGCTGGCTCTCATCAAGCAGGGGTACGGCGACGTGGCCGGCGCCCAGGACGCGGCCCGGCGAGCCTTGGCCATCGACCCCGGCAACCAGGCGGCCAAGCAGGTGCTGGCGGGCGGTGCCAGTGGCTGAGCCCGCCTACACCCACGGCCATCACGAGAGCGTGCTTCGGTCGCACACCTGGCGCACGGCCCAGAACTCGGCCGCCTACCTGCTCCCCCATCTGGAGCCCGGGCAGCGGGTGTTGGACGTGGGGTGCGGTCCGGGCACCATCACCGCCGACCTGGCCCGGTTGGTCGCCCCCGGCGCGGTCCTCGGGATCGATCAGGCCGAGGAAGTGGTGGCCGCGGCGGCCGCGGCCCATGCCGACGTGGCCAACGTCGAGTTCGCGGTCGGCGACGTGTACGACCTTGGCTCCGTCGATGGCGTCGAACGCGCCTTCGACGTCGTCCACGCCCATCAAGTGCTGCAACACGTGCCCGACCCCGTGGGCGCACTGGTCGCCATGGCCAGGGCCTGTCGGCCCGACGGCGGCATCGTGGCGGCGCGGGACTCGGACTACGCGGCCATGACCTGGTATCCGGCCGATCCACGACTCGACCGATGGCTCGACCTGTACCGGACCGTGGCCCGGGCCAACGGCGGCGAGCCGGACGCGGGCCGGTACCTGCACGCGTGGGCCAGGCAGGCGGGCTTCGCTGGGGTGGAGTCGTCTGCGTCGGTGTGGTGTTTCGCCAGTCCGGACGACCGGGCGTGGTGGGGCGGCCTGTGGGCCGACCGCATCACCCAGTCGGCCATCGCCCAACAGGCCGTCGACCGGGGCCTGGCCGACCGGGACGAGCTGGCCGCGCTGGCCCAGGGCTGGCGGGACTGGGCCGCCCACGACGACGGCTGGTTCGCCGTCCTCCACGGCGAGATCATCTGCCGCCCCTGACCCCGCCCACAACCACGTCTGGAGGACATGCCCTGCCGTTTCCGCAGGCCATGTCCTCCAGTCCGAGCAGGTTCAGGTGCGCAAAGGTAAGGGTCATGGCCGACGAGCGACGGCGGGGCTTCGCGCTGGTACTGCTGTCGGCTTCGGGCTTCGCCAGCCTGGCCGTGTTGGGCAAGCGCGCCTATGCCGCGGGCTTCGACGTGCCCGAGGTGCTGGCCGTGCGGTTCGTGCTGGCCGCGCCAGTCCTCACCGCCATCGCCGTGGCCACCGGACGCTCGCTGCGCCTCCACCGGGCCCTGCTCATGCGCGTCCTGGCCATGGGTGCCCTCGGCTACGCGGTGCAGGCCACGCTGTTCTTCGCCGCCCTGTCGCGCATCTCGGCCAGCCTCACCGGACTGCTGCTGTACCTCCATCCTGCGCTCGTCACCATGGGCGCCGTGGCCATGGGCCGACACCGCGCCACCCGCCTCACCGTGGCCGGCCTGGTCCTCGCCATCGGCGGGATCACGCTCATCGTCGGCTGGCCTGCGGGCCGCATCGACGGGCTGGGCATTGTCCTCGGGCTGGCCGCGGCGGGCTGGTACGCGGCCTACATCCTGGTGGGCGAGCGGGTGCTGGCCGACGTCGACCCCATCGTCACCGCGGCCTACGTGACTATCGGGGCCGCGCTGTCGTTCGTCGTCGTCGGCGGCCTGGTCTTGCACCGCCTCGACTTCGAGGGCACCAAGACGTCGGGCTGGATCGCGCTCGTCGGCATCGCCCTCTTGGCCACGGCCATGGCCATCGCCGCCTTCTTCGCAGGCATGGCCCGCATCGGGGCCACATGGGCGTCGATCACGTCGTCGTGGGAGCCGGTCTGCACGGTCCTGCTCAGCGTGGCCGTCCTGGGTGAGCACCTCAGCACGGGCATCGTCATCGGCGGCATTGCCGTGGTGGTGGGCGCCATCGTCCTGCCCCTCGTCGGCGGGCGCCAGGCCCCGACCGCGCCTGCAGGCGCCGAGCCCCGGGTGTAGGAAGCGGTCGATGACATCGAGCCCTGTGACCTTGACGCCCAAGCAGGAAGAGCTGTGCCGCCAGACCCGGTGGGACTTCTCGGACCTGCGAGCCCTCTTCATCAACTGCACGCTGAAGAGGTCGCCGGAGGTCTCCAACACGCAAGGCCTGGCCGACATCTCCATGGAGATCATGCGCCGACAGGGCGTGACCGTGGAGACCATCAGGGCCGTCGACCACGACATCGCCATCGGCGTGTGGCCGGACATGACGGAACACGGATGGGCCGTCGACGAGTGGCCCGCCCTCTTCGAGCAGGTGATGGCGTCGGACGTCCTCGTCCTCTGCACGCCCATCTGGCTGGGCGACAAGTCGTCGGTCTGCACCCACGTCATCGAGCGCCTGTACGGCAACTCGAGTCTGCTGAACGAGGCCGGGCAGTACGCCTACTACGGGCGGGTCGGCGGCTGCCTGGTCACCGGCAACGAAGACGGCATCAAGCACTGCTCGATGAACGTGCTGTACTCGCTCCAGCACCTGGGCTACGTCATCCCGCCCCAGGCCGACGCCGGGTGGATCGGAGAGGCGGGGCCGGGGCCTTCGTACCTCGATCCCGGATCAGGCGGGCCGGAGAACGACTTCACCAACCGCAACACCACGTTCATGACCTGGAACCTGCTGCACATGGCTCGGATGCTCAAGGACAACGGAGGCGTGCCCGCCCACGGCAACCAGCGCTCGGAATGGGACGCAGGCTGCCGCTTCGACTTCCCCAACCCCGAGCACCGCTAGAGGCCGAGCAAACCCCGCCCGCCCCGCCCGTCGGCATTTGGGCGCACTTGGCCACCGTGGCGGTGCACAAGTACGCCCAAAAAGCGGCGCCGTCAGCGTCGTCCCCCGATGCCGACCGGGTTCTACCGCCGGGCCACCGGGACCAGCGTGACCCGCCGCTCGGGCTCGTCGACCGCGAACGTCGTGCAGGGCCGACCGGCCTGGTAAGGCCGAGCCACCACCACCGTCCACTCGGACAACCCCACGTCGGCCAGGACCGACTGCACCAGGCCGCGGGCCGTTGGCTCGTCCATGCACGGCGCGTCGCGCACGGCCGCGTCCAGCCGCTCGTTGAGGGCGGCCACCCGCGGCTCGGCCTGGGCGCGGGCCGGGGCCAGGGGCCGACCCACCCGGGCGCAGGCCTCGGCCCCACCGGGGAAGACGCCCACCACGCCGGACGGCAGCACGCACGCGGTCAGACGGGCGGGCGTGGGCGCGGGTGAGAAGCGCCCGCTCCGCCACAGCCGCCAACAGGCCTGCACCGCGGTGCGGGCGTCGGCCCTGACCACGAACGTGTCGGCGTCGAGGCGGGGTGCGGCATAACAGCCCACGTCGAGCGTGCGTGAGGGCCGGCGCGTGTTCACATAGGCGGTGGCCGCCACCAGCCCGGCTAGTCCGACCACGGCCACCGTCGCCAACGCCGTTCCTCTCGGACGCCGCCTGCGCGCCCCCGACGTGGGCGCCGCGGCCTTGGCCCGCTGCAGCACGGCCCGACCCCGAGGCGAGGCCGGATCGAAGGCCGCCGAGCGGGCCGGGTCGGCTGCGGCGAGAGCAGCGAGAGCGTCTACGGGACGATGCGGCGTCGTCATCGCTGCCCTCCCCCGGCCTGGCCGAAGGCGGCCGCGAACCGCTGGCGGGCCCGGTGCAGCCGGATGTAGACCGCGTTTTCGGTCACGCCCAGCACGACCGCGATCTCGGAAGGGGCCAGCCCCTCCCACAGCGCCAGTCGCAGCACCTCCTGATCGCCCTCGGGCAGGCGGTCGAGCACGTCGAGCGCCATGCCATCCTCGGCCGTCCCCGACCGGCCCACGATCTGTTCGGACTGGAGCCGGGCCCGCAGGCGGTCCAGCCTGCCGGAGGAGCGCCGCTGGTTGGCCAGCACCCGGCGGGCCACGCCGTACAGCCAGGGCAGCTCCTTGCCCGCGGGCACGTCGCCCAGCCGCCGCCAGCAGACGGCGAAGGTCTCGGCCAGCACGTCCTCGGCGTCGGCCTCGTTAGCCGAGCGTCGCACGGCATAACGGAAAACATGATCAGCGAACCGCGCATAGAGGGCCTCGAACCCGCCCCGCTCGGTTTCCGCCTCCGTCAACGAACCTCCGCAGTCCTGCCTCGGGACCCCCAGGCCAGAAATCAGCCGTCTCTTAATGTCCGGTGAGGGAGCAAACCTTTCCGCGGACAAGAGCCAATTCACGTCATGGTTCGCTCGGATGGTTCGCAAATGGACATTGCCAGCCGACCCCGCCAATGGAATCGTCACTGATACAGGTGTCAGGCGGACAGGCCGTCGACCGTGAGAGAAAGAGGGCGAAGGCGTGGGGCATCGGGGCAGGGGGAGGGCAGGCCGTTCGACGGCACTGTCGATCGCATTGGCGGCAGCACTGGCATTGGTCATGGTTTTCATCGGGCCGGTTTCGGCAGGGGCGGAGACGAAGGGGGCCGCGGCCCATTACGAAGGCCGCATGATCGACTTGGGCGCGGACTGGGAGGGGGCTCAGGCCTGCGTGGTCGACGGTCCCGACGACGTGTGGTGCTATCGCACACAGGCCGACATGGAAGAGGCCATGGACGGGCGCGCCGACGCAACCCTGGCCCGGCTGGACTCGACCGACACCATCGACGCCTATTGCATCAACCGCAGCGACCTCTACCTGATCCTCTACGAGAACACCGGGTTTGGCGGCCGCAGCGTTAGCTTTCGCGATACGTCGACCTGGTTCGACCTGGCCACCTACAGCTTCGACGACATCACCAGCTCGTGGAAGAACAACACCTACTGCGACGCCACCGCGGCCACGGGCACGGCGGGCGCAGGCTCGACGTTGACGTTGACCGCCCGGAGCTCGAACACCGACGTGGGCGCCACGTGGACCGACGTCATCTCGTCCGTCTACATCTCCCCATGACCACGACAGCCCAGAAGCCCAGAAGCCCAGAAGCCCAGAAGCCCAGAACGGTGAAAGACCATAGGCCTCCCCGGACATAAGCGACCGATCGGCGGACGGCGTTCGGCGGCGGCAACCCGTGGTGGCCGCGGGAGCCGCCGCCGGCCGTTGCCGGCAGCTCCCGAGAGCAGTCGCCTCCCACCCAGAAATGAACCCGGCCATCGACCTCGACGACATCTGGGCCCGGCCCCGCGGCGGTCCGCCCCTCCCCGCCCTGTCGGGCCTGAGCCTCCAGGTCCAACCGGGGGCCTACGCCGGCGTAGTGGGCCCGCCTGGGTCGGGCAAGTCCACCCTCCTCGGCATCCTGGCCCTGCACCGCAGGCCGGAGGCGGGCGAGTACCGGCTCCACGGAACGCCCACCGCCGCCCTCCCGCCCCATCGGCGATCCGAGTTGCAGCGCACGGTCGAGCTGGTCGGCTCTGAACCGGAACTGGTCCCCCACCTGACCGCGGTGGAGAACGTGCAGTTGGGCATGTTCCTCGACCGGTCGGACGTGGCTCAGCGCGACCGGCGGGCGGGCGCCCTGCTCGCCGCGGTGGGATTGAAAGACCGCGGCGACGTGGTCGCGGCCCGGCTCTCAGCGGCCGAGCACCGTCTGGTCGCGCTGGCCCGTGCCTTGGGCCCCCGACCCACCGTGCTGCTGTGCGACGACCCTGTCGGCGGCTTGGACGACCACGGGGCCGAGGCGGTGCTCGACGCCCTCGACGCCGTGCGCACCTACCAGCTCACGATGGTGGTAGCCACCCGACGGCGCGACCTCGTCCGCCGGGCCGACACCGTCGTGACCCTGCGCCCGCCGAGGTGACCTCGCGCCGCAACCGGCCGACGTGACCGAGCGGGTCAACAGTCGATCAGCAGTCGATCAGCAGTCGACGTTCGGCGTGCTTCCGACCTGTCCGTCGACCACGGCCAACCGGGTGCAGGCGGGCGGATGGCCGGCGAAGATGGCGTCGAGCCGGTCGAACCCGGTGAGGCTCACGATGTGGGTGGTCGACATCTCAGACGTATGCCCGGCCAAAGGCGAACGGTAGGAGGGGTCGACCTTCTTGCCCACCGTGCCGGAGAGCGTCGTCTCGGCCTCGGACTGGTCGCTCTTCAACGTCACCGTGAAGTACTGGGTGGGGATGCCGACGGCGTTGAGGGCGTCGAACATCTCCTGGCTCTGGTTGTACGGGACCAGGCCGTCGTCCACGCCCTGCACCAGCACCACGCCCTTGAGGCCGGCCGCCTTCATGTCCTGGGTGTGCAGCACGTTGGTGCGGGCTTGGAAGGGAGCGGGGTCGGACTCGAACGACCCGCCCGTCTCCTCCTCGATGTCGGCCTGGGCCGCCGGGCTGGCACCACGCGCCTCGAAGTAGGTCTCGATGAGGTTGTTGACGCCCTCGATGTCGACCCACCAGTCGAACAGCGGCGTGCCGTCGATCCGGGTGGCACCCGATGCGGCCATGATCCCTGACGTGTTGCCGCCCAGGCTCACCCCGTAGTTGACGATGGTGCCGATGGTGGGGCACGCGGCCTGGAACAGCTTGGCCGCCGTGATCCCGTCCGCCGCGGCCGACGTCACCGGCCAGCCCGCGGTGTTGGGGATGCCGGGGGCCTTCTCCGTGCTGAGGATGTGGAGGTCACGGCCGTCCATGGCGATGGTCACCACGTGCAGGTCGCGGGCGACGCGGGCCACGTGCTGCTGCCAGGAGTACGACGAGTGGCCGTAGCCGTGGGAGAAGACGACCATGCCCACAGGCGCAGAGTCGGGCACGGCGTAGAAGCCGTGGGCCAAGCGGTCGTCGCCTGGCACGGGGATGCTGAACTCGACTGCCCTGTCGACGGTGTCGGTGCAGATGGGGAACACCGGAACGCTGGGCGGGGTCCCAGTGCCCTGGTCGCCGCCGGGTCCGGCGCCGGTGCCTGGGTCGCCGCCAGGCGCAGGCTGATCGCCCGGCCCGGGCCCAGGCTCGGTGCCGGGTTGGGTCGAGCCTGTCTCGCCTTGCCCACCCCACCAGTCCTGGGCCGTGTCCTTGGCCGTCTCCTTGGTGGGGTGCCGGGTGGGCCGGGCCATAGCGGGCACGGTCAAAACGCCTGCGGAGGTGGCGAGCGCGGCGAGGAGTGCGAACATGCGGCGAGGCATGCCCTTCAATTCGCCGGGCGGACAGGCCCGCCCTGCCCGCCCACACCTCCGCAGGCGTGGATGACCTGCTGACCTACTTGCGGATGCCCTGCACGTTCAGCTCAATCCGGACCTTCCGCCCGACCAGGACGCCGCCCGTCTCGAGGGCCTGGTTCCACGTGAGGCCGAAGTCCTCGCGGTCGAGGTCGGCCGCGGCCGAGAAACCAACCCGCTGGTCGCCCCAAGGGGTGGTGTTGGCCCCCTCGAACTCGACGTCGAGGGTGACGGGCCGAGTGACGTCGCGCACGGTCAGGTCCCCACTCACGTTCCAGTGCCCGCCCTTGCCCTTGGCCACGCTGGTGCTGCGGAAGGTCAGCTCGGGGAACTGCTCCACGTCGAAGAAGTCGGCCGAGCGCAGGTGCTCGTCGCGCTTGGCCTCGCCAGTGGAGATGCTGGCCGCCTTGATGGTGACCTCGACGGACGACTGCTCGGGCACGTCGCCGACGACGAACTCGCCCTCGAACTCCTCGAACGCACCCCGGACCTTGGTGATCATCAGGTGGCGGCCGACGAACTCGACGGTCGTATGCGACGGGTCGATGGCGTAAAGCCCGGCTGCGGGGATCTCGGTACCTTCCACTTCACGGACGGCGGTGCTGGTCTTCGCGGTGCTGGCAGTCATGGTGCCTCCTCGGCGCTCTGCGCTCTGCGATCTGCGATCTGCGATCTGCGATCTGCGATCTGTACGAGGTGTCCAACTGCTTGCGTTCGCAAATATTCCGCAGAGGAAGATAGGAAGCCTAATTATTGCGATCGCAAAGATTCGCAACGCACGTATCCTGGGCAGGTGCCCAAGAAGCCTGATGCCCAGCGCATGCGAGCCTGGCAGTCCCTGCTGCGGGCCCACAGCGCGCTCGTGCGCAGGCTCAGCGCCGAACTCGAGTCCGAGCACGACCTGCCCCTCGCCTGGTACGAGGTCCTGCTCCGCCTGAAGGGCGCGCCCGAGCACCGGATGCGCATGCAGGAGTTGGCGGGGTCCACCTTCTTCAGCCCCAGCGGCATGACCAGGCTGGTGGACCGCATGGTGCAGGCAGGGCTGGTCGAACGGCACCTGTGCGACACCGACCGGCGGGTGCACTACGCGGCCGTGACCGACGAGGGCATCGCCCGGCTGCGAGCGGCGTCGGGCCTCCATCTGCGCGGCATCGAGGAGCATTTCGGGTCCCGTCTGGACGACGAAGAAGCGGAGGCGCTGGCCCGGGCATTGGACCGGGTGGCCACGCGCCTGGGCGCGGCTCCGCTGCCGGACTGACCGCGCACCGCGCAGAAAAACGCGAACCGCGGCGGACAATTCAGGCCGGGCCTGGGCAAAGCGGACAACATTCGGCCAAAGTTCGCTCCTGTGAGATTGCACGCGTCCGATATGACCCGTGTCATGTTCGAGCGTCCCATCGCCTGCCATCTGGCCGAGTGGCCCACCCTGGCCGAGGGTTTGGCGGGGGCACGCGGGTTGGGGTTCGGCGCCGAAGTGGCGGCGGCCGAGGCCGTGGCCCCCGGCGACTCGTTGGCGGCCGCCTTATCGCAGTCGGGCGTGCCCTTGGCCGCCGTGCACGCCGGAGGCGCGGTCGGGCGACTCAACTGGGCGGGCGTGCGCGAGCTGGTCGAGGAGCATGCCGCGGTCGCGGCTGCGGCCAAGCGGGTCGGGTGCGACCGCGTGGTCATCAACACCGGCGCATGGCTGCACCGCACCAGGCCCGACATGCGCGTCGTGGCCCGAGTGATCGATGAAGTGGCCAGGGCGGTTGCCGACGCGGGCGCGGTGGCCGCGTTGTGCGCCCAGTGGGGAACCGAGGTCGCCACCGCGTCGGAGCTGTTCGCCGTGCTCGACCGCTCGTCGGCCGTGCAGGCCTGTCCTGACACGGCCCACCTCATGGCCGCAGGCGACGACCCGGCCGCGACGGTCCGGGCCTGCGAGGGCAGGCTGGCCGCCATCCGTCTCAACGACTTGGGCGCCGACGGCGCGTCGCGCCCGTTGGGCGAGGGCCGCCTCGACGTGACCGCCGTGCTCGACGCGGTGGACGGGATGGAGTACGACGGCTGGATCACCGTCAGCGCGGCCCGATCGTCGCACCAGGCCATCGGCCGGTGGGCATCGGTACGGGCGGGCGGACGATGATGACGGGGTGCGCTTCCGCATCATCGCCGTAGGCAGGCCTCGTCATGCCGGCATCGCCGATGCCGTGCGCGACTACGAGCAGCGGGCGGCCCGATACTGGCCGCTCGACGTGCGCGAGGTGAAAGAGGAGCCCGCCCGATCGCTCGACCCCGACACCGTCCGGGCGCGGGAGTGGGCCCGGCTGGCCGACGCGGCCCAGGGCGCGTTCGTGGTGCTGTGCGACGAGGCCGGGCGCGCCTTCGACTCCACCGCCTGGGCCAAGCACCTCGACGGCCTGCGGGCCGACGCCAAGGACGTGGCCTTCGTGGTGGGCGGCGCTTTCGGTCTCCCCGACGCGGCCCGAGCCTCAGGCGACGACCGGTTGTCGTTGGCTCCGTGGACCTTGCCCCACGAACTGGCCCGCCTGGTGCTGGCCGAACAGCTCTATCGGGCGGGCACCATCCTGCGCAACGAGCCCTATCACAAGTGACCCGCCGCCCCCCTCGCCCGACCCGACAGCCCGTGGTGATCACCGCCCGCGGCCACCACCGCATCACCGCCACCCACACCAAGACCTTCGAGCTGGCCGCGCACGACGACATCGGCGCCGAGGCCACGTGCGTCATCGGCGTGGGGGCGCAGGCGGACTGGGACGCGCTGGCCCGGCTCCACGGGCCGGTGGCCATCACCGTCGAGGCCGGTGGCCGCCGGGCCGTGGTGCAGGCCGAGGCCACCCCGTTCTGGTCGGCGGGCGCGGGCCTCGTGGTGCGCAAGAGCGACTACCGAGGAGCCGACACGTTGGCCATCGAGTGCGACGCAAGCGCGGCCGACCTCGACCGGGAGTTGGCGGCCGCGCTGACCCAGGACGGCGCGCCCGTCGTCGTGACCGTGCGGCCGACCGACGACGCGCCCCCCAGCGCGGCGCTGTTCACCGACCGCTTCGAGCGATTGGCCGACGGCATGCGCGCCTTCACCGACGCGACGCCAGACGCGGTGGTGGCCGCGGGCCAGGCCGACGTGGTCCTGGCTCGGCCGGGCCTCCCGGCACTGGCCGCCGGACGGGCCTTGCTCGGCGTGGACGGCGACGTCGTGCTCGTCGGCCCGTGGCCGCGGGGCAAGCGGGGCAAGCGGGCCCGGCAGCAGCGGTGGCTGGACTCGTTGGCCCGCGCCTCGGCCCTCGCGGTAGTGACAACGGGCCCGGCATGGAAGGACCTCGTGGCCGACGTGAGCCCAATGGCCGACGACGATGTGGCCACCGCGGTTCTCCGTGAAGGCGAGGTCGTCGCCCCCGTGCGGATGGGCCTGCCCGAACAGCGGCTGAACGCAGAGGACCGCGTCGTGGCCGTCGTGCGCAGTTCGGCCGTGGACCCGGCCACAGGCGGGTCGCTCGGACCGCTGCTACAGGCTCTGTTGGCCGAGGGCGTGTCGACCCGGACGCTTCGGCAGGCCGTGGCCAACGTGCCCGCGCTGGCCGAGGAATGGAGCTACGAGTCGATCATCGGCTTGCAAGACCGATGATCGTCGTCGTCGAAGGCAAGCGGCGGCGGGAGATGGACGCGGCCGAGTTGGCCGAGCGCATGAGCAGCGCGGGCACCAGCCGCGTCGTCATCGACGTGGGGACGGGCGACGGCCGTTTTGCGTACGCGTACGCGTCGGCCCACCCGGATGCCTTCGTGGTCGGCGTGGACGCCATCGCCGAGCGGTTGGAGGAGTTGAGCGCCAAGGCGGCCCGCAAGCCGGCCAAGGGCGGCCGACCCAACGTCGTGTTCGTACGGGCGACCGTCGAGGACCTGCCGTCCGAACTGACGGGGGTGGCCGACGAGGTGCACGTGCTGCTGCCGTGGGGTGCGCTCTTGGTGGGGGCCATGCTGGCCGAGGCGCCCGTGATGGCGGGCATTGCCGGGCTGGCCAAGCCGGGCGCCGAGGTGGTGGTCGTGTTCAACGCCGAGGTCTGGGAGGACTCGACGCCCAAGGACATGGCCGACCTGCCCGCCGTCACCGTCGACTGCGTGCGGTCGTGGCTGGCCCCGCGCTACGCCGCCTTCGGCCTGGACGTGCTCGACGCCCACGAGCTGTCGCCCGACGAGGTCGGCGCCCTCAGCACAACGTGGGCCCGCAAGCTGGCCCACGGCCGCCACCCCAAGTTCGTGCACCTCCGCGCCCGCCGCGCCCCGCCGCGCCCCCCGGCCCCCTGAGCCCCCCAGGCCCCCTCCCACCCCCGACCCCCCGCCCCCCGAACGCGGACTGGAGGACATAGGCACACCCAGCGGGTACCTATGTCCTCCAGTCGCAGGAAAGCGGGCGTTACGGCGTCGGGGTTACGGCGTGGTGGTGGTGAGGCGGGTGCCGCTGTACTGACGGGCGATGGTGCCCCACGAGTCGGAGCTGTCCGCGTCGGTGTTGTTCTTGCCCGTGGCTGCGACGCACTTGGCCGACGTGCAGCCGTCGGCGTAGCCGATGACGACCCGACCGCCCTTGTCCACCGTCATGCCCTGGAAGTCGAGCAGGTTGCGCCCGACGGTGCAGCCCAGGCCGCCGTTGCAGATGATGCCGCGCTGCACGGGGTCGCCGGGGGTGACGTTGACCGTGGTCCACGTCTTGCCCGCGTCGGCCGTGGTCGCCTCGTAGAGGTACCAGGCGCCCGTATAGGCCACGTCCTGGCTGTCGCCCGCGTCCGACGAGCCGTAGAACGCCACCGCGGCCTTGCCTGCGTCGCCGCCCACGGCCATGGCGAACTCGGAGTTCTTGATGCCGAAGGGGGCCCCGACGTTGACGGGCTGGCTCCAGGTGTGCCCGTTGTCGGACGTGGTCGACACCACCAGCGTGCCGTCGGACGAGGCCGCGTAGTAGACCCGGCCCGCCTTGTCGATGCCGAGAGCCGGATCACTCAAGCCGTCCTTCGTGCCCGGGATGATGTGCTCTTCCCAGGTGATCCCGTTGTCACGGCTGATGTAGACGCCCTGGCCCTTGCCCAGGCAGGACTTGACCGGGACGTAGACGGCGCCGGTGTCGTCCACGAGGATGTGGCCATGGCTGGGCTCGCAACTGTCGTAGGCGGTGAAAGGCACCGGGGCGCCCCACGTGAGGCCGCCGTTGTCACTTCGTGCGCACTGGCCCAGCATGGGCGTGGTGCTTCCCTGCAAGTTGGCCGCCGCGCCCTGCGAGCAGTAGTAGTACGCGTGCTGATAGGCGTTCGGCGGGATGGGCGCGGTGGCCGACCATGGGCCGCCGCCCACCGACTCGTGGTCCACTGAAGGGGCCGACGAGGGCGGTGCCATGTTGGTCCAGTTGGCCCCATCGTCATCCGTGTAGGCGGCCACCGAGTGGGAGCCCAGGAGCTGGACGACGAAGGTCCGGCCCGTGACCTTGTCCGTGTAGAGGATCGGGTCGAGGGTGGCCAGGTTGGTGGTGACGTAGCTGACGTCTTTCCACGTGGCCTTGGGCGGCGTGACCGCGTCGTCGAAGGTGACCTTGGCCGTGCTGTTCGACATCAAGAACATGGCCGCGTTGGTCTTGGTGACGCCGATCGACGTCTCGTTGGGCTGATGCGCGTCCCTGATGGTGGGCGAAGGCGCCGGGTAGATGGCGAAGCCCGCGGCCGTCACGGGCGGCGGCACCACGGCGGGGGTGAAGTTCATGGTGAACGACGACGGGTAGTCGATCGAGTCGTAGAAGACCTGGCCTTCGCCTGCGCCCTGCCCAGCGGCGTTGACGGTGTCGATCTCGACCATGATCTCGCGCTGGAAGGTCACGTTCAGGTTCGTGAAGTGGGCCGTGTAGGCCACCGGCGAGGTCTCCGGCTTGGCCGGGACGTCCACGCTGGCCACCGCCACCGGGTCGTCGCCGCCCGCGGCCTCGTCCGTGTACAGGGCCACGTGGAACGCGATGGACGACTTGGACTCGGCCCAGAAATGAACGTCGGCCGCGCCGGTCGCGGTGCCCGCCATCGAGGCCACCCACACCGGGGCGTAGATGCCGCCCTTCGGGAAGGTGCTCTCCAACGAGTGCTGCGAGACCGACGGCGTGCTCTTCATCGGCGGCGTGGGGTCCATGGTCGGACCCGACTCGCCGGCGATCTCCGTGGTGTTGTCCACGTTGGCCACCGGCGTGGCCGTATGGAAGTACAGCGTGGTTGCAGTCGAGCTGTGTCCGGCAGCCGGGAAGGCCACGGCCAGCAAGGCAGACAGCGACGCGATGATGCGGACCTTGCGCATTGCACCCCTCAATGACACGTCCCAGCCTCGGGCAGAGAGCCGGGTTTCATCATGTGGGATTCGCCGCCCGAGCCCGATCCCCTCTCCGGTCCCGCGGGCGGGCGGTGGCGGCCCGTTACCCCGTCACGGCCATCCGGACCTCGAGCCAGGCCGGATCGCAGTACAGACCGGTCCGGGCCCGCATGCCCACGCGGGTGATGTCCTTGGCGAAAACGCCCTCGATCTCTCGTCCCGGCTCGGCCTCGCCGAACAGCTCGCGCCAGCCCTCGGCGGGCCAGTTCTTGACCGCGCGCTGTTGCAGGTTCTCGAGGGACTCCTTGAGCGCGGCGGTATAGATACGCGACCCGTTCTGAGTGGTCGACTCGGTCCAGCGGACGACCGCGCCCGGGGGCAGGCTGGGCAGGCCCGGCGGGGCAGGCTGCGTGCCCGCCGCGGGCACCGGGTCGCAGGTGACGATGGTGGTCTTGGCCGTGCTGCCAACGGCGGGCGTGCCGGGCACGGTCGGCACGGCCGACTTGAGCGGGTTGGTGGTGGCCGTGAGGGGCGCCGTGGACGCGGTGGCCGACACGGGCGGGGCGGTGGCGTCGCGGCGGTCCTTCTTCGAGCATGCGGTCGTGGCCGCCGCGACGAGCAGCAGGCTGACGAGTGCGACTCGGGCCGTGGGGACGGCGGGCAAAGCGGGCCGGACGGGCCGGCGGCGCGGGGCAGGCGCCGGGTCGGACACGGCGGGGCGCATGCCGGAACGGTACCGGTCAGCGTTGGTGCTTCGGGCACCACCACGTGGTGCGCCCGCCCACGGTGGAACGACGCAGAGCGGCGCCGTCTTTCGGGCACGCCCCACCGGGCCCGCGGAACGGCAGGAAGTCGCCCGCATGAGAGCCGCCTCGCTCGATGAGGTCGTGCAGCGTGGCGTTCAGGTGCCGATGCAGCCTGCGCAGCTCGGCCTTGGTGAGCGAGCCCGCGGCCCGCTCGGGGTTGAGCCCGGCCCGCCACAAGGTCTCGTCGGCGATGAGGTTGCCCACCCCCGCGACCCTGGCCTGATCCAGCAGCCGGGCCTTGAGCGGCGCCGCGCTCTTTGCGAGTGAGTGCTCGAGAGCGGCTGCTCCAATGGTGAGAGCGTCTGGTCCCAGCTTTGTCTCGTCGGGGTCCAGTTCCACGCCGCCCAAGCGCCGCGGATCGCGAATCCGCAGGTCACCGCCGTCGGCGAACCGTATGAGCACTCGGTCGAACCGTTCGAGCTCCTGCACCGACGAATAGAGAAGGGAGTCGACCCCAGCCGTCCCGTCGACCAGCAGGCGCCCCGTCATCCCGAAGCGCAGGCCCACCGTGGGGCCGCCCGCGCAGTCGAGCAGGAGGAGCTTGCCGATGCGCCGGGCGGCCAGGAACTCGTCGCCCTCGACCGCTCGGGCGAGGGTGGCCGCGTCCAGGCCGCGCTTGAGGTACCAGGCATCAGGTGCGTCGACCGAGGCGATCACGCGGCCAAGCGCTCGCTCGGCCAGTCGGCGGTAGGCCTCCACCTCGGGCAGCTCGGGCATGTTGCGTAGAGTTCCCCGCCGTGGCCGTGGAAACCAAGCAGCGCTGGACCGCACAGTGGAAAGAGCTGTTCGACGAGGTCGTGACGTCGGGCCTGTGCACCGGCTGCGCAGGGTGTGTGGTGGCCTGCCCTCACGACGTGCTGGGCTACAACGACGCAGGCGGCGTCTACAAGCCCTTCCATCTGGAGGAGGAGCTGGGCCTGGCCAATTGCATCCACGGCGAGAAGGGCTGCACGTCGTGCACGCGGGCCTGCCCGCGCTTTCGCACGTGGGAGCCGGAGGTGGACGAGTTCTTGTTCGGGCGCAGGCGCGACCCCGACGAGATGGCCGGCGTGTCCAAGGACATCATCCTGGCCCGGGCCACCGACGCGACAGTGCACGAGAAGGGCCAGGACGGCGGGCTCGTGTCGGCCATCTTGTTGTGGGCCATGGAGCACGACTACATCGACGCCGCCCTGGTCTCCTACCTGGAGGGCGACGGCACGTCGTGGAAGGCGGTGCCCGGCGTGGCCCGCACCCGCGAGGAGATCCTGGCCGCGGCCGGGTCGCGCTACACGTACTCGGCCAACACCATGGCCTACGGCGAGGCGGTGGCCAGCGGGGCCGAGAAGATCGCGTTGGTGGGGATGAGCTGCCAGTCGTCGTCGCCGCCCGCGATGGCGGCCCGCAAGGCGGGGAAGGTGGCTCGGCGGTTCGCGCTCAACATCGGGCTGCTGTGCTCGAAGACGTTCGACGACGCCATCTTCGAAGAGCTGTTCGAGGCCAAGTACGGCCTGCGCAAGCAGGACATGGTCAAGATGAACATCAAGGGCGTCTTCCAGATCTGGATGCGCGACGGGGCCTACCACGAGGTGCCGTTGAAGGAGTGCCACGCGTGGACGCGTGAGGGCTGCAAGATGTGCCCCGACTTCGCGGCCGAGCACGCCGACATCTCGACCGGCGGGATCGGCGCCTTCAACGACTGGACGCTCACCGTCGTGCGCACGCCGCTCGGTCGGGAGATCATCGTGAAGATGCTTCAGGACGGGGTCATCGAGGGGAGGCCGGGCGATGACGACCCGGGCGCCATCGCCCTCATGCGCAAGCTGGCCACCGTGTCGCGGCGGCGCTGGCCCGAGTTCGCCTCACCCGAGCCCAAGGTGGGCGTCCCCCCGCCCAAGCCCAAGGCAGCAGCCGTACCCGGCCCCACAGGCGCGTCGGCCGCGCCCAGCGCCCCCGCCACACCCGCGGGCACCGAGCCCTGATCCCCTTCGCCTTCCTGGCACCATGAGTTCGGCTGGCAGGCGTGGGCCCCGTGCCCAGAATGCGTGGGAGTTGTAGCGTCGTTAGGCTCGGCGGGCCGGCCCAGCGACACCGACAGGGCCGATGCCAGACCTACGTGGAGGAGCCCGCAATGCCCGAGGCAGTCATCGTCGCCACCGCCCGTACGCCCATCGGCCGTGCCTTCAAGGGATCCCTGAAGGACGCCCGCATCGACGACCTCGGCGGCTTCATCGTCAAGACCCTCATGGAGAAGGCGCCGGCCGTCAGCCCCGGCGATGTCGAGGACGTGATCATCGGCGCGGCCAACCACGCAGGCGAGCAGGGCATGAACGTGGCTCGCAACATCGCCATGCTGGCCGGGCTCCCGGACACGGTGCCGGGTACGACCGTGAACCGGTTCTGCGCCAGCTCGCTCCAGTCCATCCGCATGGCCTTCCACGCCATCAAGTGCGGCGAGGGCGACACGTATGTGGCCGGGGGCGTCGAGAGCGTGAGCCGCACGGGCGGCAAGGGCTTCGACCGCGAGGACATGAACCTGCGCTTCACCGACGAGTCCCGCCCCGACTTCATCAACCACATGTACATCCCCATGGGCATGACGGCCGAGAACGTGGCCGAGCAGTTCGGCGTGTCCAGGGAGCGCATGGACGAGTTCGCCGCCCTCAGCCAGAACCGGGCCGTCGAGGCCCAGAAGAACGGCTTCTTCGAGCGGGAGATCACGCCCGTCGAACTGCCCGACGGCACGGTCGTCAGCCAGGACGATGGCCCCCGCCCCGGCACCACGGTCGAGAAGCTGGCCCAGTTGCAGCCCGCCTTCAAGCCCGACGGCAAGGTCACCGCAGGCAACGCGTGCCCCCTGAACGACGGCGCCGCAGCCGTGTTGGTGATGAGCGAGGACAAGGCCAGGTCCCTCGGCCTCAAGCCCCTCGCCCGCATCGTGGCCAGCGCGGTCAGCGGCCTGGCCCCGGAGATCATGGGCGTGGGCCCGATCGAGGCCGTGCGCAAGGTGCTGGCCCAGTCGGGCATGTCCATCAACGACATCGACATCGTCGAGTTGAACGAGGCCTTCGCGGCCCAGGTCATCCCGGTGTGCGACGAGTTGGGCATCGACATCGAGACCAAGCTCAACCCCCACGGCGGCGCCATCGCCTTGGGCCACCCCTTCGGCATGACCGGCGCCCGGATCATGACCACGCTGCTCAACGACCTGCACACGCTCGACAAGACCTTCGGCCTCGAGACCATGTGCGTGGGCGGCGGCCAAGGCATGGCCATGATCGTGGAGCGCCTGGCCTAACCAGCCACGGTCGGGCTGCCGAGCGAAATCCTGACACGGCTGGACTCCTCCGTCGTACTGCAAATGGGGGAGGACAGGCCATGCACGTGAGATCACTGGACCGCTCATCGACAAAAATCGAGTACGGAGTCCCATCGCAGCGAAACTTTCCATGGGTGGGAGTGACCGATCCCCCCTTCGGAAGCATGTGGTTGATTGTCGCCCCTGGCGAACAGACTGACATCGACCAACACGTCGAGCCCGAGGCGCTGGTCATCGTCAGTGGGCATGGGACGATGCGCGTCGGTACCGACATCCAGGCTGTCAGTGCCAATGACATCGTGTACATCCCTGCTGGAGCGGAGCACACGGTGCGAAACGATGGGGCTGACGAGTTGCTGGGCTTGGGCATCTGGTGGGACGGCGAGTCAGTCGCATGACTCGACGGGTGCTCGTTTCTGCCACGCCCCCCACGCCGAATGCGGATCTTCATGTCGGCCACTTGTCAGGCCCATATCTCGGCGCTGATGTCTTTGCCAGGTACCGCCGGATGCAGGGCCACGACGTGGCGTTGATATGTAGTGCAGACGACCATCAGAGCTACCTGGTCCGTAAGGCCGAGGCCCTGGGAATGACACCCGACGACGCGGCGGACATGTTCACCGATGACATTGAACGCACCCTGTCGCTTGCCTCGATCGAGGTGGACGCCTTCACACGGCCGCGGCGTTCGCCAAACCACGCCACATTCGTCCGCAGCTTCTTCATGGAGGCTGCTGCCCGAGGACTGATCGAGGCCCGTGACTACCCGTCTTTCGCGTGCCCAACGTGTGAGCGGACACTGTACGACTTCGACGCCGTAGGACGTTGCGGCTACTGCGGGGCGGCTTGTGACGGCGGCCTTTGCGAGGAATGCGGTCGGCTTATCGGGGCGGGAAGCCTCGTGGAGCCACGCTGCGGGCGTTGCGGGACCACACCAAACGTGGTGCCTACAAGACGCCTCGTCCTGCTGATCAGCCAGCTCGAACGGGAACTCTCGGACTTCCATGCCAGCCCTCGCTCGCGACCGCACACCCACGGCCTTTGGAAGGCGTTCTTGGCCGATGGTCTCCCGGACACCCCGATCAGCATCGAGTCCACATGGGGAGTGCCCGTCGATGTCCCTGGTTTCGATTCCCACCGCTGGTGGGTGTGGGCAGAGATGGGCCCCGGCTACATCGCCACGACCGCGACCCTCGGAGAGGAATGGGAGGACGTCTGGCGGGAGGCGAACGCAGAGATCGTTCAGTTCTTCGGGTACGACAACAGTCCGTTCCAGATTCTGTTGCACCCGGCACTGCTCCTCGCGCATGGCGGGTATCGGTTGCCAGACCACTTCATCGTCAACGAGTTCTACCTACTGGATGGCTCCAAGTTCTCGTCCACTCGGAACCACGCCGTATGGGGTGTGGACATCCTCAGCAACGTGCCCGTCGATGTCGTGCGCTACTTCCTCGCGGCCACGGGGCCGGAGACTGAGCAGACGAACTTCACCTTGCGCGAGTTTCAAAACCGGGTCAACCACGAGTTGGCAGGCGAGCTGGAACACTGCATCCGGCTCACCGCTACGGGCTCCGGCGTCCGAACGGGTCTGGTCGCCAACCTAGTCAACAGAGCGCAGATGGTAGGAGCGGCGCTCGAGCCGCAGGCGTTTTCCATGCGCCAGGCCACGGCTCTCTGGGCAGACATGGTGCGCGAGGCGGCAAGAGCTGAGGACGCCACACCAGAAGAACGGGCTCAGGCGCTTTCGCTCCTCGCCTCTACCGCGGCACCTCTCATGCCAGAGTTTGCTGCCCGCCTGTGGGGAGTGCTGGGCTCGCCTGGCGACCTCCGGACCCACCCTTGGGGCACGCCCGCTAGCACCGCCGCGGTCGATGCTATGCCGGCCGAGCCTTGGTTCGCTGCTGTCAGCGATGCCCAGCTTGCCGCAAGCCAACGGTGAGCCGGGAAACCGCAGACGTCGTAGTCATCGGCACCGGCATCATCGGCGCAGCGACGGCGTTTTATCTTGCACAGGCAGGTCTGCGCGTGATGACGATTGACGGCGCCGTCCCGCCGTCGGGCGCAACACAAACTTCGACCGGGATGGTTCGGGTTACGCACCACCATCCCGCTTTGACTGCGTTGGCTGCTGAAGGTCTGGCCGCGTTCCAGCGGTGGGGCGACGAGGTGGGCGAGAGCACATTCGTGCGCACGGGCTGCGCTTTCCGAGTCGACAGCCAACCGTCTCTCGCCGACGCCGGAATCGCCGCAGGTGGCTCCCTCGTCGACGGACGAGCACTGCGCTCGCACTTCCCCGGCCTGAGATGTCCCGATGAGGCGCTGGCTGTCTGGGAAGACGAAGCGGGTCATGCCGATCCGTTGCAGTGCACCCGGCAGTATCTCGGCCGTGTTGGCGAAACGCGTCGTGCCTTCGTGACGGCCTTGCGCGCTGGGCACCTCGACACGACGGATGGCTCGATTGAGGCCGACCGCGTGATCATCGCGACCGGCGCCTGGGCCCCGGAACTCGTACCAGAGCTGCCGGTCCGACCGCGACGCATCGTGTGGCAACGGCTGCGAGTTCGCCATCCTCGCTCGATCGGGCCGTCCTACATCGACGAGGAAGAGTCGCTCTACGCTCGGTGGGAAGCCGCCGACACAATCCTCGCCAGCACCAACTGCAAGGAGTTCGATATTCACCTTGGAGAGGAAGCGAGTCCTATCTCGAGCTCTTTCCTTGCCCGCGGTCGAACGACCGTCACCAGGCGATTGGGAATTGAGGTCGTGGGCCCGAGCGAGCCAATTGACGGGTTCGACGCCTTCACCCCTGACGGCATTCCTATCATCGACGTCTGCGAAGACGGCAAGACCTATCTCGCGACTGGCTTCTGCGGGGTGGGCTTCAAGCTCGCCCCGTCGGTGGGCCGGCACCTGGCCGACTGGGTGCTCACCGGGGACCGGCCTGGCCCCTTGGCCGCCTTCGCCACGCGGACCTGACTGAAACGCGAGCCTTCGGGACTTCGCTGCCGGCCTCAGCCAGCAAGGGCACGGCGCAACTGGTCAAGGTGGGTCCGGTCGTGCTCGGCCATGAGACCAACCAGCTGACGCATCGTGATCTCACCACGAGTTGCATGGATCCCTGACCGGTGCCACTCAGCTTCCTCCAAGGAGCCGAGCACACGTACCGTGTGCTCGCGCAGAATCCGCCACCGCGCCAGGGTGTCCCGAAGCTCTTCCTCCAAGCGGGCTGTGCGGACCAACCATGAGTTCTCGTCATAGGGTGCGAAGTGCGGGCCGTCCTCGGCCAGTACCTGCTTCACCCGAACGGCATAGACCAACTCGGCATCGGCGAAGTGAGTGACCACCATCGAGGCCGACCAGTCGCGAGGTGTGGCTCGTCTGGCGAGTTCGGCGCTGGATACGCCGTTCGTGAGGGACACAAGGTCGCGCGCCGTACCCTTCAAGCGCTCAAGCACGTTCGCTACGTCCGAAGCGGCCACACCTTGAGAGTAGACAGGCGGAATGGAACCTGGCCTGGCCCGTGACGCACTGACCCTCATCGCCGGGCTGGCCACGGGCGCGTTATCCGGCGCCTTCGGGGTGGGTGGAGCAGTCGTGTCCACTCCAGCCATTCGGGCTTTGGGGGCGAGCGCGATCGTCGCGGTAGGGACCACGCTGCCGTCGATTCTGCCGAGCGCGGTGATGGGTACCACGCGTTACGCCAAAGCCGGACTCATCCGTTGGCGAGTGGTGACTTGGACTGCCCCGGCCGGACTGCTATCTGCAGTGGGTGGTTCCCTGCTCTCAAGGGTCATCCCTGGTCATGGCCACTGGCTGATGATCGCCACCGCGGGCCTGCTCGGGTTTACCGCTGTTCGAATGCGACGGCCACGTGACACCACCCATGAGGCCACCGACAACCAGTTCGACATACGTCCGCCTGTTCTCATCGGGGTTGGGGCAGTCGCTGGTCTGATGTCCGGGCTCCTCGGTATCGGCGGCGGAACGGTCATGGTCCCGGGCTTCACCGAGGTCGCAGGCATGCCCCTGAAGTCGGCGATCGCCACCTCCTTGGCTTGTGTGGGAATCTTCGCCGTCCCGTCGACGGTGACCCACGCGCTCATGGGAGACATCGACTGGCGTTTCGCAGCGGTGCTTACAGTCGCCGTGGTACCGGGTGCCCGGATCGGTGCCGCCGCAGCCATAAGGGCCACAGACCGACGTATGCGACTAGCCGTAGCTGCGTTCCTCGGCGCCGTATCGCTGTTGTATGCCGCTGGCGAGGTCCTCGCCCTGGCGCGCTGAGCGGCAGTGGGTCCGGCGGTACGGGTGCTTCGCTCATTTGTTTCGCATTGGTGCCGATGAGGGCAGCGTGTGTTCAGTGCGGTTCCGCACCCTTCCGGCCATCGCAGCACTCGTCGTAGCTGCCGGAGGAGTGGCGAGTCAGGTACTCGCCACTCCCAGCTCCCCTGCGGCCCAAGGGCCGAACGTGAAGATGCACCACGCCGTGATGGAGGTCAGGGAGCTCTTTCCAACCTCGTCCACCCACCCCGACCCGCAGCAGGTCGCAGTGGCCAGCTTGCCGTTGGCCCAAGCGAGCACCGATCACAGCAAGGCGTCACCCCTACGGCTGGCGGCCGCCTGCACCAACTGCGCTCCTGGAAGCGTGGAGGCCCAACAGTTCGGCGACCTGGTGATCCAGGTTCAAGGTACAGACGGCGGCCAGATTTACCGTGGGCCCCTGTCGGCGCTCGACGCTCCCGTGGGCACGGCCGAGAACGCCACTGTCAAGGTTTGGTTGGCTGACACCGGAAAGCCGCAGGCTCAAGGCGTCACGACCGAATGGTCCTTCGTGACCACGCCCGAGAACTGAGAACAACGACACTGAGTCGGGGCACTGAGCCGAGCCGAATTTCACAACTCACGAGCCCGCGCGAAGACCGCGTCCAACATGGGCTCCGTCAGCTTGCCAGTGAAGGTGTTCTGCTGGCTCGGATGGAACGAGCATAGGATCGTTCGGCCGTCGTTCAGGAGATGCTCGGCCATGTGCGCGAACCGTGGTCGGGGCCGAACGCCGAGCAACACACAGACCGCATCAAGGGCAAACTTTCCGAGGACAACGATGACGTTGACCGACGAAAGCAACGTGAGCTCTCGAGCGAGATAGGGCAGGCAGCGATCCCGTTCCGCAGTCGTCGGCTTGTTCGCGGGCGGAGCGCAGCGAACGGCGGCGGCGACGTAGGCGCCAGACAGCCGTAGCCCGTCACTCGCCGAGTTACTCGTCGGCTGGTTGGCAAACCCGGCCCGATGCAGCGCACCGAACAGCCAGTCGCCCGACCGGTCTCCGGTGAAAACTCGGCCGGTTCGGTTGCCGCCGTGGGCCGCCGGAGCGAGTCCGACGATTAGCACCGAAGCGCCCGGATCCCCGAATCCTGGCACCGGCCTGCCCCAGTACGGCTCGTGCGCGAAGGAGGCACGCTTCTCCTCGGCAGTTCGCTCCCGCCAGGCGACGAGCCGCGGGCAAGCTGCGCAGCCCACGATGTCCGACGTCAGACGCGTCAGAGAGTCCACCCAGGGAGGGTAGGTTGACGCCGCTCATGCCGAGGTCAAAGCCAACCACCGTCTTGCTGGTCCGACACGGACAGACTCCCACCACCGGCGACGTCCTGCCCGGCCGCGCCAAGGGTCTGCATCTCTCGGACACGGGCCGGGCCCAAGCCGAGGCCGCAGCCCAGCACATCGTCGCCACGGTCACGTCTGTCGCCGCGGTCTACGCCTCCCCGTTGGAGCGGGCGAGGGAAACGGCGGCACCGATCGCCAAGAGTCTTGGTCTCAGCACGACCGTCGAAGGCGGCTTGGTGGAGTGCGATTTCGGGGATTGGACGGGCGGCCGACTAAAAGACCTGTCAAAGCTTGCTGAGTGGCGCCGTGTCCAGCGCTACCCCAGTGGATTCCGCTTCCCGGCGGGAGAGTCATTCATGGAAATGCAGGCGCGAGTCGTCAATACCCTGGCCAGCCTGTGGGCTGGACACGTCGGCCAGACCATCGTCTGTGTATCCCATGCCGATCCCATCAAGGCGGCGGTTGCCGACGCACTCGGCACTCACCTCGACCTGTTCCAACGAATCGTCATCAGTCCCTGCTCGGTTAGCACAGTCGTTTATGACGACGGAGGGCCGACCGTGCTGGGCGTGAACGTGGTGGCAAGGTGAGTTCCTACGAACTCAACGATGTCGATCGGATCACGGTTGGCACGGTGGGCGAACCAGGCAACCGCGTGTTCTTACTGCAAGCCCGGCAAGGCGGCGAGTTGGTGACGCTCAAGGTTGAAAAGGCCCAGGTCCGCGCTTTGGCTGAGTACCTAGGGGAGTTGCTTGGCGGGTTGCCCCGTCTAGGGGAACTCCCCGAGGAGGCGGCGCTCCGAGAGCCGAGTGATCCCGAGTGGGTAGTGGGCACGCTCGGCATCAGCTACATGGAGGAGCTTGACCGACTGCTGCTTGTCGCGGAGGAGGCAGTCGCTGGGAAAGAAGACGGTGACGAAGCACGCTTCTTCCTCACCCGCGAACAAGCTGGAGCGCTTGCCATCAGGGGCACCCAATTGGTAGAGGCGGGGCGCCCTCCGTGCCCTCTGTGCCATTATCCGCTCGACCCTGCGGGACATGTGTGTCCGAAGACGAACGGGCATCGTCCGCCCACGCTCTAACCGTCCTGGCAACAGGATCGGTCGAACTACAGGGACGAATGCCGTGGAGCTCCAACGCCACCTTTCTGGTGACCCTGACCTTGGACGAGACAACCATGCCTGCCATTTACAAGCCCCACAGAGGTGAGCGCCCACTCTGGGACTTCCCAAACGGGCTGTACCTCCGGGAGGCGGCCGCCTATGAGCTGTCGACCTACCTGGGATGGGCTGTCGTCCCAGAGACGATCATCCGACGCGACGGCCCATTTGGAGCAGGGTCGTACCAGCGATTCGTACCGGCCGACTTCACCGAGCACTACTTCACCCTGCTGGAGGACTCGGGATTCCATGACGCATTGAGGGTGATCGCCGCCTTTGATCTGGTGGCGAACAATGCCGACCGAAAAAGCGGTCACTGCCTCCTAGCCGAGGACGGACACATCTGGGGCATCGACAACGGGCTCTGCTTCCACGTAGAGCACAAGCTGCGCACGGTGATGTGGGACTTCGCCGGGGAGCCCGTGCCATCGCACTTGCTCGACGGCTTGGCCCGCTTGTACACGCAACCGCCGGAGTCGATGTGTCGGTACCTGTCGGACGCGGAGGTGGACATGCTGGCCCATCGAGCGCGCGCTGTGATCCGCTCCGGCACGTTCCCGAACCCACCGGATGACCATCGGGCCTACCCCTGGCCGCTTGTCTGACTATGAGCTCGGCAGAATTAGACGGCCTCCTCCGCCAAGTCGATGCCTTGTGCGAGCGGCGGGATTGGGACGCGTTGGTTGCTCTTCGGGACCGATGCCGCGCTGCGCTTCAACGCGGGAAGCAGTGGTGGCCTGCCGCTTCCTACGCCGAATACCGACTCGCTCTAGAGGCACCCGGACGGTGGGCTGCACACGTGGTCGCGGAGTTGGGAACTGGGCGGTTTGCGTTGGGGCCATTGACCGAGGTCGCCGCATGTACACACACGTGGGAAGAGCTCGCAGGGCCCGGTCCACAATTGGCCTTAGCGGCACACGAACGGGTCGTGCGAGGTGAGGACTTACGAGGTGATAGCCGCGTGGACGATGTCCTCGAGCTTCCGCTTGCGCTTCAACCTTGGGAGCCAACTTACCCAGTGGCGCAGTACACCGCGAGCGAGGCCGTCTTCCCGACCCCGCCGCTCCCACACCTGAGCGGCTCCGCCGATCGAGTCATGCCAAATCGAGCCATTCAAGATGACGATGCGGTGCGAGGGCTCATCGACCTCGCACATACGTGGATCACGGCGTCGAACGGCCGGGCCGAAGCCGTCGCGGTCGATGGCGATGCGATGGGAGCGGCAGCGGCCCTCGGAGCGCCCCGACTGCGAATGGTGGAAATGAGCCCAGCCGACGCGATGGCGTGGATGGCCTGGGTGGCGGCAAGCGGGGGTGCCCACGGGCGGCGGCGCGGCATGGCGGCCGGACGCTTTGACAGTTGGTGGGTCTTGTCAGCTCTTGGAGGGATACTCGATCTCTGGCCAGTCCCGCCGGACGAAGTCGGCGAGATCGCTTCCGACTTGCGGTGGTACGCCTGGGACGCAGGTGAGCCGGGGACCGGCTGGGGTCTGCGAATGGCTGTCGAGGACCCGCTCGAACACAGGGCCTGGGCTGTGCTCGCCGTCGACGCCGACTAAAAGACGACGATCGGCTCGATCGGGCCGTAATGGTCGAAGGCCGCCTGTCGAGACCGGAACCCAGGTGGGCATTCCCCGAACGGCATGCGATCATCGCCAGCGTGCAGGTGCGGATCGGTCCCGTCCAAAGCGAGGCAGCGCTGGCGTGGCTCAACTACGCGCGCTCGGTGGTGGAGGCGATGAGCCGTCAACTCCCTATCCAGGTTGCGGCTTCATTCGCCGGGTATCTCGAGGAGTGGATCGGGGCGGCCCACGGCGAGACCTTCGTGTGGGAGGGCAGAGCCGAGCCCGAGGAGGTGGAGTACCTGCTGCATGCGTGGTTCAACTTGGCCCGGGCGGTGGCCGAGCAGCGCGAGCGCACCGGAGAGCCGATACGCCCCGTTGAAGGCGAGGTGTTCTACAAGGCGCTGGTCAATGCCCTGCTAGACGCCCTCCGGTCGGAGAACCGGGCGACGGCCGAGTTCGTTGAACAGCTCGCGCCGTTCTGGCCAGGTCTGGCTTGACCATCTCCGTGGTTGGCTAGACGTCGTGAATTCTCTCAAATCGGGCCCAGCACCCGATCGAGGTAAGCGTTAGCAAACCGGCCTTCTGGGTCGACTCGGCGGCGTACTCCTTGGAAGCTGTCCCAGTCGGGGTATTTCGGCGCGAGCGTCTCAGACGATTGGTAGTGCAGCTTTCCCCAGTGCGGCCGCCCACCAAACGGTTCCATGATTGCTTCGACGCCGCGAAAATACTGCTCGTAGGGGACGCCCTGGTACATGTGTACCGCGATGTAACAGCGCTCTCCACCATTGGCCGTCGAGAGCCAAATGTCATCGCCTGCCGTGAAGCGGACTTCCACAGGGAAACTGAGACGCAAGCCACTCCTGTCGATCCACTCGATGAGCGCGTGCAATGCATCCACCACCGCATCCCGGGGCATCGAATACTCCATCTCATAGAAGTGCACATACCGCGGGGATGTAAAGGTCCGGTAGGAGCGGTTCACGTACTCGACGCGACCAGAGGAGGGCAATGCTCTCGACAATCTCGGGATCAACGAGGGGTTCCACCGCCCTAGTCTGCAGACCGCACCAAAAGCGACGTTCTCGAGAAGCGTTCGATCTATCCATTCTTTCACCCGGCTACGGCCGCCTACCGGGTCGGAGGTGCGATTGTTCCGCTTCGTCAAGGCCCAGGCCGTATGAGGCACCCAGTAGAACTCGAAGTGGTCGTTTTCTTCTGCGTGGCGGTCGATATCGCGCAGAACGGCGTCGACACGCATCGGCTCCTCGACGGCCCGCAGATTGAAGGCGGCCACGGTCTGGAGGGTCACGGTCGAAAGCACGCCGATCGCCCCAAGGCCTACCCGACCGGCGTTGAACAGTTCGGGGTCCTCATCGGCTGAACAGGTCAACACAGATCCGTCGCCAGCGACCACCCGCAGGCCGCAGACCTGTGTGGCCAGACCGCCAAGGCCCAGACCGGTGCCGTGTGTGGACGTCGAGATGGCGCCGGAGATGGACTGGTAAGCAATGTCGCCCAAGTTCGGCAGGGCGAGACCTACGTCCCAGAGAAAGTCGTTCAGCACGCCCAACTTGATGCCGGCTTGCACGGTGACCTTCTGTGTCGAGGAGTCCACCTCGAGCACCTGGTTGAAGCGGTCCAGTTGTACTTGCACACCGTCTGTACAAGCGATGTCAGTGAACGAGTGTCCGGCCCCGACTGGTTTCACCCTTGTGCCTTGGGCCGCGGCGCGCTGCACGAGGCGGGCCAGCTCCGCTTCGCTGGTAGGACGTTCGACGGCGCTTGGAGCGCACCGTTGGTTCCCAGCCCAGTTGGCCCACGTCATGGACCCAGACTAGGACGAGGTGCCAGCCTCGGTCTCGGCGTCGACGGTCCTCTGCGGGCGCCACGTCGTGGTCACATCGTCGCGTGCCGTCCCGTATATCTCGGTGCCAACCACTGCATTAAGGATCACAGCGCTGCGCCATGCTGTGAGGCTCAAGTTGGGATCGGCGATCCCATGGCTGTGCTTGGCCATGTTCTGGACGAAGACGCGACAGTTCGAAGGGCCGTCCCACGCGACCGAGTAGTCCGGACGGACCACGATGCGGTCATCTTCTCGATGAAGCCTGGCGTCTACGGCAGTCAAGGCATCGGGGAGTCGATCCTCGTAGCCCGTGCACAACACGACGACGTCGAACCCTAGGTCTTGGACTTCGCCGGTCTCCTCGCTGCGAAGCGTGGCCAGGACGTCCCGGTCCGAGTCACGGAGGTCGAGGAGGCGACTCGCTGGCACCAACATGTAATCGAGTGGTCTGCCCTCGAAATAGTCCAACTCGTAAAGTCTCCGATAGATCTCTTCGAGCAATTCCTCGGAAATACCGTCGCTCGCCAGCATCTGGTTGGCGAGTACCTCGGCGCGTCGCGCTGCTGAAAGAGACACGAAATGAGCGACGTAACGTGGATTGAACCACTCATTGGAGAACGGTGAGTCGTCCATTGGCAAAAAGCCCAGGCGGCTGGTAACCCACGCCAATCGAGCGGGCAAGCCACCGTCTCCCGAGAGAAAGTGCCGTACGACCTCCGCGCCGCTTTGGCCACCACCCACGACGAGGACACGACGCCCTGCCCCGGCGGGCGCCACATCGAGCAAGGAGGACGAGTGCATGACGCGGCTTCCCAGCAGAGGCTTGGCAAACTCCGGCACTTTCGGTGCCTTTCCAGTCCCCATGACCAGATTGTTCGTGCGCCCGAGGAACCGATTACCTGAGTACAGTGCAATAGCGGTCGCCTCTACCGTCACATTGGTAACCGGACATCCGAACTCGATGTTGGGCAATCGACTCGCCACCCACCGAAAGTACTGACTGTACTCCATGCGAGGAATGCGCTCAGGATTAGTCATGAGAAATCGATAGAGGCGCCCGGTAGTTGCCAAGAAGTTCAAGAACGAGTGGGGATTCGTTGGGTCGACTGGTGTCACAAGGTCTTTGAGGAATGCGATTTGAAGCCTTGCATCCTTGACCATCAAACCCGGATGCCATTGAAAGTCAGGCGAGGATTCGAAGAATCGGGTCGAGACTTCGGCAAGGGGGTCCGCCAAGGCAGCCAAACTGAGGTTCGATGGCCCGGCCCCGATGCCGACGATGTCATAGGTGGCGCCTGACAGTGTCGGCCGCGTGCCGACGAGTTGCGGCCCGACCTCCTCAGTGATACCGGATGGCAGGTCGATGCCCAACAGGTCCAACGCGCGCCTCAGCACGAGCAGCGCGGCCTCGGCCACTCGCGGACTGCCTAGTTCAACGCCGCTCGCCGCGACGTGCCGGCAGACATCGTCAACAAACCGGACCAAGAGCACTGGGTCCCGCCGGTCGCTGGCTCGTCGCACCGTTTCTGGAAAGGCGTCAAGAACTTGAAGCAACGGGCGCAGGTCCGCGTCCGGGACCTGCCGCTGGCGCGGACGTGACGCCAACATGGTCAACGTCCGGACGAGGGCGGCAAAGCGAGGGAGCACGCCGTCCCAGAGCTGCTCCTCGTCGTAGACAACGTCCTTCGACCGCTCCACCCGGAGCAGGTAATACTTCACCAACCCGACAGCGACTTGCTCTCGAGCAGATTGATCTTCGAACCACGAGGCGGGCAAGCGTCCGGGCCACCGAGCGACCAGGTCCGTTCGAACGGTGTCGAGCAGTCCGTCTGCAGTGACTGCGTTCCCGTAACGGGACCGCATACGGCCGTCGGGCATACCGACCATGCCGTGGCTAATTCCCTCGATGTCCGCCGCGCCCGGCAACCCAAGTCGAGCGAAGAGAGCACACGTCGCCTTGAAGGGCTCCTCCCAGTCCCGGCCGAACACAACGACCGTGCGCTGGACGGGCATTCGCTCCCACAGGGACAACATGGCGCCCAACTGCTGGGCGTACACCGTTGCAGTGCCGTCCCCCCGCAAGAGCGTCACGTCCCAGAGACCCGCGTTTGTCAGGTCGATGAAGACAGATCCATCCGCCCGACGTTGGCACGTCCCGTCGATGACCGCCTGGGCCAGTAGAGCCCGCACACCGATCAGGCCATCGGCCTCTCGCACATGGTCATCGAACAGAGTCCCGATGCGCTCGTACGTCTCTCGAAAGCCGTTACGCACCCACTGGGTCATCCGATCGTGTGCCGCTTGAAGGGGTGGGTCGCCAGCATCTAGGCGTACGAGAAGCTCGCGGGCCTGGCGCTCCAACGGCGTGGCGTCGTCGCTGTCCTCGGCAGGCTCGCCATGGTTCGCTTGGTGGAAGCGGACGAGGTGACGACCCACGAAGTGGTCGCCCTTCAGCCCCGCAGCCTCGGGCGAGTCGCCCTCTGGCCAGGTGAGGATTCCGAGGAGTGCATGACACAAGTGGATGCCCCAGTCACTCAATCGTTCCACCCGATACGGATGCAGGCCTTGCGCAGCCAACAGATTGGCAATGGCCATGCCGAGGAAGTTGTTCCGCAAATGACCGAGATGGAGGGGCTTGTTCGCATTCGGATTCGAGAACGACACGATGACGCGGTCGCCGCGGGCATCGTGCTCATGTGCGATGGGCGCGTAACCCGGCTTCCTCGACAACACGGCGTCGGCTACGGCATTCGAGAAGAACGCCGCGGACAACCGCACGTAGAGTCGAGGTGGTATGACGGTTACCAGATCGACACCGTCAATCCCACGCACGTCGTCCGCTGCGGCTTCGCAGGCCGCCCGAGACGGGCGATCATTGTCGCCCAGCACTCTCCCGACATCGATCCTTAGGTCGCCAACCGGCTTCGTGCAGCGCTGAACTCTGGCTTGCGCCCACCGTCGGTCGGCCGCTATGAGACGGCCCAGAAGGGCGCGCGCAGCCGGGCCTTCCATATCGTGCCCCACGTCGGATTCCCCGGACATCGCCCCCACTTCCTCCCGAAGTCTCAGCAATATCGCGTTTTCGCCACGCGTGCCAGGCAGGATTTCCCATAGTGGAGGAGGCCACGTGCGACTATTCCCCTTCGAAGCCCCGCGCCCCGAACCGACCTGTTGAGCGGTAGCTGGCAGTCCCGAGCTGGTTGTGGGTTGACCGAGTCTCGGCACCCACGCCGCCCCTCCGCCGCGACCTGTTGTGCCAGGAGGCAGGAATTGGCCTTCCTGTGGCAAAATGTCCGGTATGAGACTGGGGAAGACGGGGGCAGGCAAGCCAGCGGCAGGTAAGGCGGCGGCACACAGGGCGGGCGCGGCCGTGGCACTGACGGGGCGGCTGGGGACTCGCGTCGCGGCGGTGGCCGGCGCGCTGGCGCTGCTGGCTGCGGGGCCGGCCCAGGCCGCCGACGCCTACGAGATCAGTCATGGGACGTTCGCCAGCAACAGCTCGGGCGTGGCGGGCGAGGCCCACTCCACCGTCGACAACGCGGGCGCCTTCGCGGTCGATGCCAGGCTGACGGCTGCGGGTCCGGCGCTGACTGACAAGTACGGGTTCGCCAACGGCTACGCCACGGCCGGCAAGCGGTTCACGTTGGCGCCGGGCACCTACACCGGGCTGGTGAGGTTCGAGCACCTCAAAGGCGAAGCGGCCTCGACCGGCGCGGCAGCCTCGTCGGCCGACGTGCTGGCTTCGATCGACTGCTCCGAGTGCTCACAGGTCAACTCGCAGCCGCTGCTGATCGTGCGGGCCTTCCCTGGCCTGGACCGCGTGCAGGACGAACAGGCCACCGCGGTGGTGAACTTCACCGTCAACCGGACCGCGTCCGTGCTGATCTACGGCGAGGGCTCGGCGGGCGCGCTCAGCGGCGAGGGCGTGTGGACCACCAACGACACCGTCGGCGAGACGGCCGTCATCGTGCAGGGCGGGTCGGCCACGGCCAACCTGTCCGGCGTGGTCGGCGCCATCTCAGTCACCCCCGCCTGACCGCCACCGCCTGACCGCCACCGCCTGACCCACCCCTTCCTCCGACTGGAGGACATGGCCTGCGGATTCGACGGGCTCTGTCCTCCAGACCGGCAAGAGGCGGGCGGTTAGGAGCGGTTCTTGAGCGCGTCGAGCAGCTTGGGCAGCACCTTGTGGACGTCGCCGACGATGCCCAGGTCGGCGATGGAGAAGATGGGCGCCTCCTGGTCCTTGTTGATGGCCACGATGTTCTTCGAGCCCTTCATGCCGACCATGTGCTGCGTGGCGCCGGAGATGCCGCAGGCGATGTAGACCGTGGGCTTGACCGTCTTGCCCGTCTGACCCACCTGGTACGAGTAGGGCACCCAGCCCGCGTCGACAATGGCCCGTGACGCGCCCGGCGCGCCCTTGAGCAGCTTGGCCAGCTCCTCGATCATCGAGAACTTCTCGGCCTCGCCCAGGCCCCGTCCGCCCGACACCACCACCGCGGCCTCGTCCAGCTTCGGCCCGGTTCGCTCCTCCACGTGGCGCTGCACGATCTTGGCCCCGTTGGCCGCGCCCGCGTCGGGCACCGACACCGTCTCGACCGTCGCCGCGCCGCCGCCGCCCGGCTCGGCCGCGAACGACTTGGGCCGCACGAGGTAGAGGTACGGCGTGTCGCCGCTGAACGCGGCCCGCACCACAGTGGTGCCGCCGAAAACGGCGTGCTCGCTCGTGCCGTCCTCGGCCAGGCCCACCACGTTGGACAGCACGCCGACGTTGAGCTTGGCTGAGAGCCGGCCCGCGATGTCGCGGGGGTCGTAGCCGGTCGAGAACAACACGGCATCGGGCTTGTTGCCACCGTTGACGGCCTCGGCCATGGCCGCAGCCACGGGCACGCCGGGCAGCACGCCGCCCACGTCGCCCACCGAATAGACCTTGGACGCGCCGTACTCGCCCAGGCCGGCGGCGTAGGCCTCGACGTCCCCGCCCCAGCACCAGGCCTCCACCGTCGCGCCCAGCTCGCGGGCCTTGGTCAACAGCTCGAGCGTGGCGCTGAGCGGCTTGCCCTCGAACGCCTCGGCCACAACCCACACCTTTTGGAATGCCATGTCTCTCCTAGATGGTTTCAGCGCCGAGGCCGGTCCGGCTTTGCCGGTCGGCCAGAGCACGACAGAACTCGCAGGCGGACGTGCCCTTCGCCTGTGACTCAGATCACCTTGAGCTGTTCGAGGAACTGGACAATGCGCTCGTGGGCGTCGCCCTCGTCGACCACGACCTCGCCCGCCTGACGCTCTTCGGCCGGCGCAACGTCGGTGACCTGCTGGCCCACCGCGACCTCCACACCCAGGTCGGCCGCCTTCAACTCCTCGACCGGCTTGCCCTTGGCCGCCATGATCCCCTTGAACGACGGGTACCTGGGCTCGACCACGCCCGCGGTGACCGTCACCAGACAAGGCAGCGGGCACTCGACCTCGTCGAAGCCCGCCTCGGTCTGGCGGTTGACCTTGACCGTCGAGCCGTCCACCTCGATGTGCTTGGCGAAGGTGACGGACGGCAGCCCGAGCAGCTCGGCCACCTGCACCGGCGTGGTGCCGGTGTAGCCGTCGGTCGACTCCGTGGCCGCAAGGATCAGGTCGGCGCCCGCCCGCTGGATAGCGGCGGCGAGGACCTTGGCCGTGGTCAGCGCGTCGGAGCCCTTCAGCGCGTCGTCGCTGACGAGGATGGCCTTGTGGGCGCCCATGGCCAGCGCCGTGCGCAGGCCGCTCACCTCGGAGTTGGGTGCCATGGAGACGAGGGTGACCTCGCCACCGCCCGCCTTGTCCACCAACTGGAGGGCCATCTCGACGCCATAGGCATCCGAGTCGTCGAGGATCAGCTTGCCCTCACGGACGAGGGTCTTGGTGCTCGGATCCAGTTTTCCCGGCGTGGCCGGGTCAGGGATCTGCTTCACACAGACGGCGACGTTCATGCTCGCGATTGTTCTCGCTGCACGCCCAAGAGCGCCAAACGGCTTGCTAGGTTGCCGCCTCGACCGACTGGTCCGGGTCAGGGAGGAGCACGAGTGCCCACGCAGGAAGAGGTGCGGTTGGTTGTGCCTGCCACCCCGGAGTTCCTGCGACTGGCCCGGGTCACGGCCACGGGCCTGGCCAGCAGACTCGGCTTCAGTTACGACGACGTCGAGGACTTGCGCCTGGCCATCGACGAGCTGTGCTTCGCCCTCATCGGCAGCAAGGGCAAGGAGGGCACGGTGTCGCTGCGCTACGCCATGCCCGAGGGCGCGTTGGAGATCGAGGGCGCGGCCCGCTTCGCAGGGTCGGCCCCGGGCGACCCCGCCCCCGTACTGTCGGAGCTGTCCAAGCAGATCCTGGGCGCGCTGGTGGACGACTACGACGTCTTCGTCGCCAACGGCGGGGAGCCGTCATTCCGGTTGCGCAAGGCCCGCCCCGAGGAGCGATGACCTTCGACGCGGGCCAGCGCGAGGAGCTGCGTCGCAAGTTCGCCCAGTTCGCGGAGAGCCGCGACCCCAAGCTGCGCGACGAGCTGATCGAAGCGCACCTCGGCCTGGCCGAATACCTGGCCCGCCGCTTCAGCAATAGGGGCGAGCCCCTCGACGACCTGGTGCAGGTCGCATCCGTCGGTCTGCTGAAGGCAGTCGACCGCTTCGACCCCGAGCGGGCCGTGGAGTTCTCGACCTACGCCACCCACACCATCGTGGGCGAGCTCAAGCGCCACTTCCGCGACAAGGGCTGGGCCGTGCGGGCGCCTCGTCGCATGCAGGAGCTGTACCTGCGGCTGGGCAAGATCGTCAGCTCGCTCAGCCAGGAGCTGGGCCGCTCCCCCACCATCCCGGAACTGGCAGCCGAGGCCCAGGTGTCCGAGGAAGAGGTGCTCGAGGCCCTGGAGGCCGGGCAGGCGTACCGCTTCGCCTCGCTCGACGCGCCGTCGCCCGGCGACGAGGACGGCGACAGCATGGGGTCGCACCTGGGCCAGGAGGACGCGGGCATGGTGGACGCCGAGCACCGCGCCGCCCTGTCCCCGCTCATCGCCAAGCTGCCCCCGCGCGAGCAGACGATCCTGCACCTGCGATTCTTCGACGGGCTCACGCAGTCCGAGATCGCGTCCCGACTGGGCATCAGCCAGATGCACGTGTCCCGACTGCTGGCCCGCAGCCTGGCCCAGTTGCGGGCCGCAGCCGAGGAGTGAACCTCCTCCTCCTCGTCAACGCGTCGGCCTCGTCGGTCACGGCCCGCACCCGCGTCGTCATTCAAAAGGCCTTGGCCGCCGATCACGACGTGACCCTGGCCGAGACCAGCAGGCGGGGCCACGCCACCCGGCTGGCCCAAGGGGCGGCGGCCGAGGGCAGGGACGCGGTCATCGTCCTGGGCGGTGACGGCACCTTGAACGAGGCGGCCAACGGTTTGGCGGGCACGTCCACCGCGCTCGGCGTGCTGCCCGGCGGGTCGACCAACGTGTTCGCCCGCACGATGGGCATGACCAACGACCCGATCGAGGCCACGGGCGAGTTGCTCGCGGCCATGGCCCGCGGCTCGTGTCGGCGAATCGGGCTGGGCTCGGTGAACGGCCGCTACTTCCTGTTCCACGTGGGCATGGGTTTCGACGCGGCCGTGGTCGAGCAGGTCGAAAAGCGCAGCGGGCTCAAGCGCTACGCGGGCCACCCGCTGTTCATCTGGGCCACGGTCACAACGTGGCTGCGGCATTACGACCGCTCCCGACCGCGTTTCGCCTTGCGGACCGATCAGGGCACGGTCGTGGACGACGCCACCTTCGCCTTGTGCCTCAAGACCAACCCGTACACGTTCCTCGGCAACCGGCCATTCGACGTGGCCCCCGCGGCCGGGCTCGACAGCGCCTTGTCGCTGGTCGTGTTCCGCAAGCTGGGTCTGGCCTCGCTGGTGGGCGCGGCGGCCAGCGCCTTGCGGGGCAAGGGCGTGCGCCCCAACCGACAGGTCGTGGCCGCAGACGGCGTGTCGTTGGTGACGGTCACCGGCCACGGACCGTTCCCCTATCAAGTGGACGGCGACTATCTGGGCGAGGTGACCCACCTGTCGCTGCGACACGAGCCCGACTGCCTGGACCTGCTCGTCCCCTGACCTCGGGGCAGCGCAGGCCGGGGCAGCTCAGGCCAGGGCGGTCCGGGCCATGTCAGGCGCGTTGGTGATCACCGCGTCCACGCCGAGGGCGGCCAGTTCCTTGACCCGGGCCGGGTCGTCGACCGTCCAGGCCATGACCTGCACGCCGTGGCCGTGGGCCGCTTCGACCAAGGCTGCATCGATGGACTCGTGCCTCGGCAGGAGCGCCGCGTGACCCCGCTCCACCACCGTCGCCAGGGCGTCGAGTTGGTCGTAGCCAGAGAGGGTGAGCCACCCCGTGAGCACGGACGGCTCGGCCGACCTGGCCGTGTCGATGGCAGCCAGGTTGAACGAGGTAACCAAAGACGTGGCTTGGCGCCCCCGGTCGGACACCAGTGCGGCCACGGCCCGCGCCACCGAGTCCTGCGGGTCCCAGTCCGGCTCGTTCGGCATGTTCTTGATCTCGATGTCGACGAGCAGGCCGGGACCCACCGCGTCGAGCACATCGGCGAGGGTTGGGACCCAGGTGGGCAGTTCGCCCCGGGACAGGTTTGAGACAGGCCGTCCATCGGGCAGCACGGCGTCGTGGTGCACGATCAGTGCGCCATCGGCGCCTCGGCGGACGTCGAGCTCGATCCCGTCAGCCCCGAGCCGGGCCGCAGCCAGGAAGGCGTCCAGTGTGTTCTCGACTGCGTGGGCTGGTGCGCCCCGGTGGCCAATGACCGAAACCAACGTTTTGCTCTGTCCTAACTTTTGCTTGCAATTGCGAGCACTTGGTTTTAGCGTACGCCCAGCAGACTTTCGCAAGCCGCACGCAGGAATCGCGGCTCATGTGAACGAAATCACATGAACGGAACCGTCGGCCCCAGGTGGCCGACCAGCAACGCCGAGGAGGCCCCGTCGTGGCCCTGACCTGGAGCCGGACAATTGATTGGGACGTGGAGGACTGGCGGGTCAAGGCCGCTTGTCGCGACACCGACCCCGATCTGTTCTTCCCGGTCGGCACCACCGGCCCCGCCCTCGACCAGATCGGGGCGGCCAAGGCCGTGTGCAATGCCTGCGACGCCCAGCCCGCGTGCCTCGAGTTCGCCCTGGCCACCAACCAGGAGTCGGGCGTGTGGGGCGGCACCTCGGAAGAGGAGCGCCGCAAGCTGCGCAAGGCCTGGCTGACCCGTCAGCGCCGCGCCTCCTAGCCGTTCTTTCCTCGTCTGGAGGACAGAGCCCCCCGATTCGCGGGGCTATGAGGGCGAGCCGATAGGCGAGCCCGTGGCCCGAGCGGCCCGGCGGCGAAGCCGCCAAGAGCGGGGAGTGCAGCGGCCATCGCCCGGAGGCGGACGCCGGAGGGCGGGTACGGCGTGACCTAT
>JAUTXP010000073.1 GCA_030837965.1 Acidimicrobiaceae bacterium
GCAGCCGGCGGCGACGAGGGCCAGGACGAGGGCAACGACAGCGACACCCGCTCGCGCCCTCCCTCCCGCTCCCAGGGCCGCTCGGGCCCTCCGTCCCGCTCCAGGGGCCGCTCGGGCCCTCCGTCCCGCTCCCAGGGCCGCTCGGGCCCTCACGCCGCCTCCATGGCCTCACGGGCGGGCATGCGGGCCGCCCGACGGGCGGGCACGGCACCGGCGACCAGGGCCAGCAGCGTGGAGCCGAGCACGGCCGAGACCAGGACCAGGACCGGCAGCCCGAGGTGGACCCCGGCCAGCCCCTGGGCGGCCAGGTACTGGTTGACGACCGCGCTGACGCCGAGCGCGGTGGCGAACCCGCCCGCGGTCCCGACGGTCCCGCCGACCAGGCCCAGCACGCCGGCCTCGAACAGGAACACCCGCTGCACGTCGCGGTCGCGGGCGCCAATTGCCTTGAGCACGCCGATCTCCCGCCGGCGCTCCCGCACCGCGGCCAGCAGGGCGTTGGCGATCCCGAGGGAGGCGATGACCAGGGCAATGGCGCCGATCGCGCCGAGCACGATCTCCACCACCCGAAGGTACCGCTGCACCGACGCCACCAGGTTCTCCGGGGCGCTGGTCGAGTAGCCGAGCTCGGTGATGTCCCGCCGCACCTCGTTGACCTTGTCCAGGTTGCTGGCGATCACGAACAGCCCGCTGTAGGGCGACGTGGGGATCTGGACCCGTCCGCCGGCGTCGCCGCCGGCTGCCGTCCACGCCCGGGCGGCCCGGGACTGCTCCAGCGACACGATGAACTGGCCCGGCGCCGTCTCCTGGGCGACGACGCCGACGATGGTGGCCCGCAGCCAGCGGCTGCGGAACCGCTGGGGAAGCCCGGAGTCGGAGAACACCCGGGGCGCGCCGAGCTGCACCTCGGTGCCGACCACGGCCGCGGCCTGCTTCTTGGTCAGGCCCATCCGGGTCAGGTAGCCCTGGGTGACGGCCACCTCGGTGAGGGAGTGGGGGACCGGTAGCCGGCCGGTGAGGATGGTGATCGGCAGCAGGGAGGCGTGGTCGAGGTCGATCCCGACCATCGTCTCGGGGAACGGGTCAGGCGTCGTCAGGCCGGGCACCACCGGCCGGGGCGCGGTCACGTTGGGGTTGCGGGGCGCGGTGGTGGTCGGGGCCAGCGTCGACGGCAGGGGGGGCAGCCGGCTGAGAACCTCGGCGTTGGCCGGCGGCTCGGGGACGACGACGTTCACCACCGCGGCGACGATCGGCAGCACCGACGTCACGTCGGGGAGGGCGGTGATCTTGGACCGGATGACGTCGTCGAGGTCCTTGGGCGGGCCGGGCTTGGGGTCGTCGGTGTCGACCTGGGAGGGGTCGGCCTCGGCGGCGGCGACGTTGATGCCCGACAGCGGCCCGCCCTTGGACAGCTCGGAGAGCACCTTGGTCCGCGCCGTGCCGGCGATGGTCACCAGCGCAGTCAGGAGGGTGGCGGCCAGGGCCACGGCGGCGACGGTCAGCACGGAGCGGCCGAACCGCCGGCGGATGCTGGTGGCCGCCATGGCGGCGGCGTCTCGCCATCTCACCTGGGACCCGATCTCATACGACGGCGGGGATGAGGTGGCCGCGGTCGAGGGGGACCCGCTGGTCGGCCCGCTCGGCCAGGTGGCGGTTGTGGGTGACCAGCACGAGGGTGCAGCCGTGCTCGCCGCGGACCTTCTCCAGCAGGTCGATGACCATGGCCGCGGCGTCGTCGTCCAGGTTGCCGGTGGGCTCGTCGGCCAGGAGGAGCTCGGGCCGGTTGACCAGGGCCCGGGCGATGGCCACCCGCTGGCGCTCGCCGCCCGAGAGCCGCGACGGCCGGTGCCCGGCCCGCTCGGCCAGGCCGACGGCGTCGAGCAGCTCGAGGGCCCGGGCCCGGCGCTCGGTGGGGCTGCTCCGGTTGAGGGTGCCGGCCAGCTCGACGTTCTGCGCCGCGGTCAGCGTCTCCATCAGCCCGAAGTGCTGGAAGACGAACCCGACGGTCGCCCGCCGATAGGCGGCGAGCTCGTCGCCGCTCAGGCCGGTCAGGTCCTGGCCGCCGACCTCGACCCGGCCGCTCTGGGGATGTTCCAGGCCGCCGAGCAGGGACAGGAGGGTCGTCTTGCCGGCGCCCGACGGCCCGGTGACGGCCGCGTAGCCGCCGTCGGCCACGTCGAGGTCGAGCCCGCCGAGGACGGTCAGGGGGCCGTCGGAGGTGCGGTAGGTGTGAGTGAGGCCCCGGAGGGTGATGGCGACGCCCATGCCGCCTCCACTGTGGCCTATCGCGGGAGCGGAGATAGGCGCGCCCGCCGGCCCCGCCCGATCGGCTCGCCGGGGCGGAGGGTCAGAACGAGCCGAGGCTGCCGCAGTTGCGGAGGCCGTAGGCGTCGAACTTGGCGTGGGCGGCGGTGATCAGGGTCGTGTTGAGCTCGTCGAACTTGTCGGCCTGGGCGGCGCTGCCCTTCTGGGCTGCGGCCCGCATGTCCTTGTCGTTGGCGATGACCTTGTCCTGGGCGGCCACCATGTCGCCCACGGCGGCCTCATCGCCCGGCGGCACGGCCAGCGCCTTGATGTCGGCGAGGAGCTTCTCCTCGATCGGGATGTAGGCGACCAGGAACCGGCCGAGCGCGGCCAGCGACGTCGGGTCGCTCAGCGCCGCGGCCTTCCGGGCCGCCGCCGTGCACAACGCGTCGGCGCGGGCGACGAACCCGGCCTTGATGACCGTCCGGGCCCCTTCGAAGACGGTGTTGACCGGCGGCTGGAGGCCGGCGCCGCAGGCCAGGAGCCCGTACGACGTGGCCTGCATGGCCGCGGCGTCGACCTTGGCCTTCAGCTCGTTGGCGGCCCGGCCCGTCGCCGCGTCGTCGGTCTTGCCCGCCGCGTCCTGCAGGGCGCGGGCCGGCGCGCTGACCTCGGCGAGGGCGCCGATCACGCCGGCGATGACGGCCTTGTCGCCGCCGGGAGGATCCACGGCGCGAAGGGCGCCGGCCTGGGCGTCGACGGTGGTGGCCACGGTTCCGGCCGCGGTGGCGAGCTCCGGCAGGTTGGACGGCTTGGCGACGGCCCCGAGGGAGGCGTTGCCCGGTGCGCAGGCCCCGTCGGCCT